>CAYQTE010000023.1:0-65717 GCA_964420285.1 uncultured Tepidisphaeraceae bacterium | reverse complement strand
CCGCCGATGACTGCACCGCCGCAGCCGCCACGCCCGCACTGTCGCCGCTGGCATTCAACGTCGCCCCCAGATCATTCATGATCGCCGCGATATCCGTAATGTTCACGAGCCCCTGATTGAGAATATCCCCGCCGTAATATCCCGGTGATTGCCCCAGATTGTTGATCGCGCGCCCCACGTCTGCGATGTCCACGTACCCATCGAGATTCGTGTCCCCGACCGGCACATATTTCACCTCCACATCCCCGGCCGGTACGGTCAGCGGGTCTTCGCTCCAGTCCCCATATCCGACAGCGCGGCTGGCAATAGCGTTCGGCCCAGTGACAAGCGAACTCATAATGCTCGGCCCGGTTCCGGCGTTCTGTACCCATGTCGTGATCTGTGAAATGAGCACATTACTCTCGTTGGCCAGCAGCGTGTTGTTGGTGATATCCAGCGTGCCCGCGTCGGCGAGATTATTGACGTTGAAAACAGTCTGATCCGCCTGCGAATCGGATTGTGCCAGCGCCAACTCAGCCCCGGCCGCAATCGAGATCGTGCCCAGTTTGTAATTCATTGTCCCGGCGCCCGGCGTGTTGGCCGGAATTGCGAACGACCCGCCTTTGATGGCTATGATATCGCTCGTGCTGGCCGGATTGCCGATGAATTCCAACGTATTTTGCCCTGCCCCGCCGGTGAGCGAAATGCCGCCGGCCGCCAGCGGATCGCCATTGGAGAAGTCGACGACAACCTGATCGCCGCCGGCCGGGCCGGTGTACGTTAAGCTGCCGATATCGACCCACGGCACACTCTGAGCGGGCGAGCCGGCGGCCGTGGCGTTGTCCCAGATGTCGACGTGCTGGCCGTCCGGATCGAGCCTGATGTACACGGCGGCGGCGGTGGCGACGATGGGAGGGGCGCCGATCTGCACGCCGCTGAATGTGGCCGAGGTAAGCTGGGGGTTGTAGTTGGCGGTGACGGCCAGGCCCACGTCGGCGGTGGCGGGCATCGCGCTGATCGCGATGGTTGGACCTAGTTGCTTCCAGTTGACGCCGTCGACGCTGTAAAAGGCGCTGAAATTGTCTGCCGAGCGTATCAGGCTGACATACTCCGAGCCGATGGGCACGTTTGAGAGGCTGACCGATGAAACGCTGGCGCCACTGGCGGTTCGATATTCAAACCTGAGCTGATCGGCGGTGGTCTGCACGATGGCGACGAAGGGATCGCCCGACGACGACGAACCGGCGCGGACCATGACACCCGCCTGGGGCGTGCCGGTTCCAGCGTTATCGAGGCTGGTGATCTGGGCGACGATAGAGGAATTTCCGGTAGCCGCGTCCGACGCGAAATTGAACTGATCGGCGGTGCCGCCGATGCCAGCGCCGCCGCCGTCGACGATCCACTGGTTGACGACCGCGCCGCTGGAGAGGACGGCGGAATCGGTGGCGAATCCCGGATTCCCCGGAGTATTGACATCGGCATCGGACCAGCCGGTGGGAAGCGATCCGACGGGATCCCCGATGATAATTCCGCGGCCATTGATACCCATGTAGACGCGGCCGAAGACGTTTGGATCGGCGGCGAGTGTCTGCACGAGTCCGCCCCATTGGTCGGCGGTGTCGTTGATGCGGGTGAAGGTCTTTCCGAAATCATCGGAGCGGAACAGACCGACGATGCCACCCACTTCGCCCCAGAGATAGATCGCGGCGGCGGCGCTGCCTGGAGCGGGCGCGCCCAGGGCGAGTTGGTATCCGTTCTGCACGCTCGCGATGCCGGTTGTGAAGGAGGAGCCGAAGTTTGTGGAGTGGGCCAGGCCATTGTGGTCAGTGAGCCAGAGATCGCCGGCGACGAAGGGGTTGGCGACGAGCCTGGCGCTTCCGGTGGCGAGCTGGTCCACGAGGGTAAAGCTGACGCCGGCGTTGGTGCTTTCGTAGATGGAGAATTGGTTGTTGCCGCTGCTTTCGGTGGTGTAATAGAAGACGCCGCTATCGACGCGATCGGAAATGACTCTGCCGCCGGTGAGGGCGCCCGCGGGCAGGGATGAGGCGGTCCAGGCGGCGCCGTTGTTGGTGGAGTAATAGGGCAATGCGCCGGAAGGTGCCCAAAGGAGTGTGGGCTGTCCCGGCAAAGGAGTGGCGGAAACGGCGACGTCGCCGCCGCCGGATGAGGCCTCGGCGGCGAAGGCGGCCCAGGTCGCCCCGTCGTTGGCGGTGTATTCGCCACCATGTGTGCCGCCGCCGAGATCGACGATGTAGTTTGAGTTGGCCTGATCGAAGTCGAGCGGGCCGGAGCCGTTGCCGATCGCGCCGGCGGCGGGAGAAGAGGTGAGGGTGGTGTGAACGAAGCCGTTGATGTCGCCCATGGCGCTGACGAGAGGGGCGCCGCTGGCGGGGGCGATGAGATCGCTGACGGCGGTGAATTCGATGCCGTAGTCGGGGAAGTACCAGCTCTTGGCGGCGGTCAACTGAGAAGCGCTGGTGGCGTCGTTGGTGGCCCAGAGTCCCTGGCCGTCGCCGTAGAGCAGATGGGCGGAGTTGAAGGGGTCAATGGCAACGGTGGCGGGCCAGTTTCCGATGCCGTCGCCGAACCCGGCGATCCAGGGTGCGTTGGAGGTGTTTCGGGTGGTGTCATAACCGCCAAAGCCGTTGTTTTGGGCACTGGCGGTGTCGTAGAGGGCGACCCAGGTTGGGGAACTGGAGGATGCGGTGGTGGTTCGCCAAAGGGCGTCGGTGGCGGAGTAGCGGTTGACGGAGGTTACGGCGATGGTGGTGTCGTTTTCGGGGTCAAGGGCGAGTCCCAGGTAGCCGAAGGCAACATTGGTTCCCGCTCCGGGAATCTCGGGTGAGATGTTGGCCCAGGCGCCGGTGGAGGTGTTGTATTGGAACACGCCGCCGATGTCTTGCGTTCCGCTCGGCGCCAAGCCGTCGCTGCAGGTGAGATAGATATAACCGTTCGAGGCCCATACGGCGTGATTGGGGATCAGGCTGTAGTTGGCGGTGGCGGTGATGGCGCCGGTGGCGGCGGCGGTGCCGGAGGCAATATTGAAGGAGAAACTGGTGGAGTTGGGAACCGCCGTGATGGTAAAGGTACCGTCGTAGGCGGTGGGCGTTGCGCCGGCGATGGTGACTCTATCGCCGGCGGCGAATCCCGTCGCCGAAGCGGTGACGGCGGTGGCGGTGGAGCCGGATGTGGTCAGCGACGTGATCGTGGTCGGCAGCACATTTTTGCCCAGTCCGGTGGTGGTGCCGCCGATTTCCGACCAGGTGGCGCCTCCGTTGGTGGTTTGATAGAGATTCGTGGGGGGATTCCCGGCGACTTGCGGGCTTAGGCCGGCGACGGAGTTGACGCCGACGATCATGTTCTGCGTGGGCGCTCCGGCGGTTCCGCCGTAGGGCTTGAACTCGACGAAGGTAATGCTTGCGCTGGTGGAGAAACTGGTGACTTGACTGAATGAATGGCCGGCGTTGGTGCTTTCCCAAAGACCGTTGGCATTGGATCCGAGCAGCACGATGCTGCTGTCGTAGGGATCGACGGCGATTCGCTCGCCAGTGGCGCGGCCGTTGGAGTTTCCACCGACCCAGAAGCCGAGGTTTGTCTGGCTCCAGGTGGCGCCGGCGTTGGTTGAATAGAAGACGGCGCCGTTGGTTCCACTGTACTCGCCGACATCGGCATAGATGTTATTGGCGTTCTCGGGGTCGATTGCAAACGAAAGAACGCCGATGAGTTGCGATTGCGTGCCGTTTCCCGATGTGGAGGTGCTGGAGCCCACAAAGTCGAGCAATTGCTTCCAGGAGGTTCCGCCATTGGTGGTTTTGTAGAGTCCACCGATATCGGTGCGGGCGTAGATGACGTTTTGCTGGGTCGGGCTGAAGAAGATGCCGTCCACGAAGCCGCCGCCCTCGATGGTGGCATTCGCAAAGGCGTAAGCGACGCTGGAGAGGAAGACTCGGGATTCAAGCTGCTCGATGGGCGCGGCGGAAGCCGATCTCAACCAGGATTGATGGCGAATTCGAGACTGGCGGCGATTGGCGAACAGGCGGCACTTCTCCGGGGGCAGCACACCCCAGACCACAGAACAGCCAATATGGGCGTTCGACTGGCCGGTGCGATCTGAAATCTGCCCAAGTTACTACGTAGAAATTACAAGTAACAGATTCGGGCGTCAATCAAAATCTGCCGATTCTGCTTCGTAGAGGCACCTTCGCTTGAAGTTTTTTCTGGTTCGCCCAACCATCCAAGGCAATTGAGACGCGACATCGTCTCTGACGAGTGTTCTTCCCCACGCGATCGCTTTTTGTCGTATTGGGAATTCCAACCGTGATCTTCCCGCCGAGAAACGAAAATCGCCGCAAGAGCGATGTTTTTCCGGAATTGGCACAACTGTGAAATTATCCGTGAAATCCGTGGTGAGAATGCATTTCCGCGGCAGCGCGCCGCTGCGCGGAAATCTTCCGATTTTTCCGTTGCAAAGAATCGCATGTTAGGGTAATGTTATGGATCGCAATGCACTGTGGACAATGGATAATGACTGACCGGCGACCCGCGAACTTACCTTATCCATTTGAACCCCCCTCCCCCCCTCGGTTGCATTCGGGGACATTTGGGACATGGATGACAATTGATAATGGACAATGGATAATGGATAGCGAACGCGGCCTGCCTGGTGTTCCTGGCGGCCGCTCCGAAAACAGGACGGATCAACCGCAGATGGACGCTGATGAACGCAGATAAAATCCGGTTCTTGTCTTGTCCGCGTTCATCGGCGTTTATCCGCGGTTCCATCGTTTCAATTTCCCGCGCGCCCGGATTGGACCCGGCCGGGCAAAGTTCCAACTCCTGCGGGCCAAGTTCCAACTTTTTCGCGACATTTAGGGCGTTTTTTCGTCGCAGATGGGGCATGAAACCGCGATATCCGGCCCAGAACGAGGGTAAGCCAAGATGGGAACGGCGGCGCGTTTCGGACGTAAACATAGTGTGGTAATCCACTTAAGAGAAATCTCACGCGGAGGCGCGGCGACCGCGGAGAAAAATGATTCGACCACGGATTTCACTGATAAGCGCGTAAGGAATGATGCGTTTGGTTTGCTTCTTCCCTGTGGTGAGCGTGACCGAACCATCCGTGTTCATTCGCGTCATCCGTGGTTAAATCGTATTTGCGGACACTCACCTTGTCACCTTGTCACGATCTGTTGCCCCATGCCGGTTGCAGTCGAAAGAACAGGGATTCGGGGCGCGGGATGGGGTGAAGCGGCTGGCGGTTGCAATTTTGCGGCGGGCGTCGCATCTTGGCGGGCATGGGCGATGTCACGATCGAGCCGTTGTCGGGTCCGTTTACGGCGGTGGTGCGGCCGCCGGGGTCGAAGAGCCTGACCAATCGGGCCCTGGTGCTGGCCAGTCTGGCAAAAGGGAGCAGCACGCTGGGCAACGTGCTGTTCGCCGACGATACGCGCGTGATGCTCGAGGGGCTGTCGCGACTGGGATTCACGATCAGCATCGACGCTGCGGCGTGCATCGTCGGTGTGAGCGGGGCCGGCGGCGCGCTGCCGGCAGCGGAGGCGGAATTGTTCTGCGGGAATTCCGGGACCACCATCCGATTTCTCACGGCACTGTGTTCGCTGGGACACGGACGATATCGGCTCGATGGAGTCGAGCGCATGCGCCAGCGGCCGATTGGCGAGTTGGTCAATGGACTGAACAACCTGGGCGTCCGGACGGAATACGCCGGCCAGGTGGGATTCCCGCCGGTTATCGTGGATGCCGACGGGATTGCCGGCGGGTTGCTGACGTATGGGACGGCGGCAAGCAGCCAGTTCCTGTCGGCGGTGGCGATGATCAGTCCGTTTGCGCGGCATGAGGTTCGCATCGAGTTGGAAGGCCGGCAGACGAGCTGGCCGTATGTGGTGATGACGATGCGGCTGATGGACGAATTCGGTGTGACGCCGGAATTGATCCGCGATCCGATCACGAGCGAGCCGCGGTGCATCGTGATACCGCGGGGCGTGTATCACGCGGTGGATTACGCGGTGGAACCGGACGCGAGCAACGCGACGTATTTCCTAGCCGCCGCCGCCATCAATCCGGGGAGCAAGGTGACGATTCAGGGATTGGGCCGAGGCAGTTTGCAGGGGGATGTTGGTTTTGCGGATGTGTTGCATCGGATGGGCGCCAACCTGATTTTCGGGCGTGATTTCATCACGCTGATCGGGCCCGAGCGACTGGAAGGGATTGACGTCGATCTTTTCGACATGCCCGATACGGCCCAGACATTGGCGGTAGTGGCGTTGTTCGCCGAGGGACCGACGCACATCACCGGCCTGCGTTCGCTGCGCGTGAAGGAGACCGATCGGCTGGCGGCGTTGTGCGTGGAACTGGCCGCCCTGGGTGCGGCGGTGAACGTGGAGGATGACGACACATTGCAGATCGACCCGCCGGTGAACATTCAATCCGCGGCCATTGCGACGTACGATGACCATCGCATGGCGATGAGTTTCGCCCTGGCCGCCACCCGCCGCAACGGCATCGTGATCCGCGACGGGCATTGCGTGAACAAGACGTATCCGGATTTTTTTGGTGACTTCAGGAAGATGCTGGAATCGAGGGCGTCAACATGAAGATACTCGAACTGCACGTGCAGGGGTTTCGGTCGCTCAAGGATGTGACGTGGAAACCGGGCGATCTCAACGTTGTCATCGGGCCGAACGGATCGGGGAAGTCAAATTTGCTGCGGATGTTGGAGTTGATTTCGATTTCGGCACAGGGGCGGCTCGGCAAGCACGTAAGGTCTCTTGGTGGCATTGAACCGCTGCTTTGGGACGGCGAGGCTGCTGCGATCATTGTGGGACTTGGGACGTCTCGATTATCGCCGGCGCACGACAGGATCAACTACGATGTTTCGTTAGTAAGAATTGGCCAGACTAGCGGCTTTAGGATCGAGCGTGAGCTGCTGGGAACGTACGTGCAAGTGGAACAAGGCAGCGGCAGTCAGCAGAACCTATTTGTGCGTGATGCAACGCGGGCCGCGATTTTCGACGAGAACAGGCAGGCGTTCAACGTGCCAGAAGCGTACGTTAGGGAAGAAGAGACTTTGACTGGATTACTCAACGATCCATTCACCAATAACAAGTTCATTCCGCCCTATTGCCAGCAATTGAGGGCTTGGTCTGTTTACCAATACCTGGATACGAGTTCCGACGCGCCCATCCGGCAAGCCAGTGTGGCGCGATTTGAGAAGCGTGTCGATCCGGACGGGCAAAACCTCATCAACGTCCTGCACACGCTTTACACCGGCGACCGCGAATTCAAACGGGAAATCAACGATGCGATGACGGCCGCGTTCGGCGATGATTTTGAGGAATTGGTCTTTCCTCCCGCGGCCGATCAACGCATCCAGCTTCGCGTGCGGTGGAAGAGTCTGAGCCGCGAGCAATCGGCGGCCGATCTCTCGGACGGCACTTTGCGATTCTTGTTCCTGCTGACAGTGCTGGCCAGTCCCGATCCCGCGCCGCTCATTGCCATTGACGAGCCGGAAACCGGCCTGCATCCGTCGATGCTGCCGATCATTGGCGAATACGCGGTCGATGCCGCACAGAGATCGCAAGTCATCCTGACGACGCACTCCCCGCAACTTCTGAATGCGTTCAACGCGACGAATTCCACAACGACTGTTGCCCAGTGGTCGGACGGCCAGACGCTTCTCAAGACGCTCGATGGCGAGGCCCTTGCAAAATGGCTCGAGGGTTATTCGTTGGGACACCTATTCACGTCGGGCGAGTTGGAGGACATGAAATGAGATTTGTCCTCTTCGTCGAAGGACACACCGAAAAAGCCTTGCCGTCGTTTCTCAAGCGGTGGCTGGACCCGCGTTTGTCGCAGCCGGTTGGCATCAAGCCGGTTCGCTTTGATGGTTGGCGAGAATTGGTGGATGACGTGGCGAAGAAAGCTCAGATGCACCTCACCATGCCCGGCCACGAAGACATCATCGCCGTGGTATCGATGCTCGACCTGTACGGCCCGACGATATATCCGGCCGCCGCCACGTCGGCGCTCGAACGGGAACAATGGGGTCGCGCCTACGTCCAGGGCAAGGTCGGCCACGCGAAATTCCGCCATTTCTTCGCCGTCCATGAAATCGAGGCATGGCTGCTCAGTCAGCCCAGCATCTTCCCCGCCGAAGTCCGCAACCTGTTTCCCAAGTCGATTGCGGCTCCCGAGACGGTGAACTTCGACGAGCCTCCGGCCTATTTACTGGATAGGCTCTACAAGTCCGCCACGAAACGGCCGTACAAGAAAGTGGTGCACGGTTTTCAGTTGTTCGCCAAACTGAACCCCGAAGAGGCGCATCAGAAGTGCCCCTGCCTCAAGAAGATGCTCGATGAAATGCTCCAATTGGCGCTGGCGGCGTAGCAATTCCACTCGGGAATGCGAGCAATGAAACGGTTCATTTTCAATACACTTGCCGCCGCATCGCTGCTGTTTTGCCTGGCATCGATGGTTCTATGGGTGCGGAGCTATTGGACTATCGACAAGATTCAAGTCGTCGCACCGGCATGGCGCGAACTGGCTACATATAACGGTCGACTGCATCTGGCGGGTTCTCAAAACACGTACGTATTCCCCTTGTTCCAGAGCGAGGCGATCGCTCGCAACGTGCGATACGCCTTTGACCAGCCGGATTACGATTGGATCCTGTTTCGCTGGGGCGGAATTGCAAGCGGTGGATATTGGTTCGTCGGCGTGCAACTCTGGCTTATAATGCTCGTAACCGCAATCCTCCCGGCGGTGCGAATTCGTCAATTGATCCGCGCCAGGCCGAGCCAGATCGGCATCTGCCGCATGTGCGGCTACGATCTTCGCGCCACGCCGGATCGGTGTCCGGAATGTGGAACGATCCCGCCGCCAAAGGCCACACCGCCAAATCAGGCCGGCGCCAGGAATGGCCGGACACACTGGCTGAAATGGGGCCCGTGGTATCCACCAGCCACGAGCGACGCCTCACCCTATGAACTCGCGCTGCGCCGCCGCCTGCGGTTTCTGCTCCCCACGTCGCTCTGCATCCTTTTCATGCTGGGCTATCTATTCATGGCGTCCGACGCTATCGCAATTCATGAGTCCCGCGAACTGGTCATCATTGGAAGCTTTGAAATCCTGCTCGCGGCCAACATCGTGGCCCGCCGTCGCGTTGCAAAGAAACTGGACCGCCTGCTCGCCGGTTGTTGCGTCTACTGCGGCTACGACCTTCGCGCCACGCCGGATCGGTGCCCGGAATGCGGTACAGTGCCGGCGAGGGCCGAAAGCAAATTGGGCTGACTAGCGCCTTGCCGATTATGGCGTGACACGCAGCAACATTGTACCATTCCCGCCATTGCGGTTCGGTGTGTTTGGCGGCCTTACTTCGCGGAGCGGATATGGAACCGTTGCAGAGGATCGAGTGCCAGTGGTGCGGGGCGCAGAGTCCGACGGGTGCGACGGCCTGCGCGGCGTGCGGGGCTCAGCTTGATGTGAAGAATCTGGTGAGCGATTCCGGCTGGCGCGAGGCGCCGCGGCTGCGCGACATGTCCGAGGTTCGCTTTGGGTCAAGCACCTGCCAGGTCGAAGGGGAAATCGTACCGGTCGCGGAAATCACACTCGGCGGGAACGACGCTGTGTTCTTCGAGCACCACGTGATGCTCTGGAAGGACCATTCCGTCGCGCTGGGCGTGCTGCCGTTACAAGGAGCGGTGAAGCGGATCTTTTCGGGGATGCCGTTTGTCGTGTCGCTGGCGTCTGGGCAGGGGCGGATCGCCTTCTCGCGCGACGCCACGGGCGAACTGGTCGTGCTGCCGTTGCATCCGGGCATGGAACTGGACGTTCGCGAGCATGCGTTTCTGCTCTGCTCGCATTCGGTTGAGTATTCCTACACCCGCGTGCAGGGCCTGAAGAACATCCTCTTCGGCGGGCAGGGAATGTTCATGGACCGCTTCGTGACTCGCGGCCAGCCGGGGATGCTCATTCTGCACGGATACGGAAACGTGTTCGAGCGCAAACTGGCCGCGGGCGAGAGCATCCTCGTCGAGCCGGGTGGGTTTCTTTACAAGGACTCGACCGTCACGATGGATGTTGAGACGCAGAAACTGACCACCGGGTTCTTCGGCGGCGTCGGGATGAGCCTTGCCCGCATGACCGGGCCGGGTCGCCTGGGAATTCAGTCCATGTACCATCATCACCGTTCGGAATAATCGGCACGGCCGGATCGAGCCACACCCATGAGCGGACCAACCACTAGCTCACCGCAAGCCGCCCGGCAATACAATTGCCCCTGGTGCGGCCACGCCTCCGATGCCTCGTCGATGAGTTGCCCGCGCTGCGGCGCGCCGGTTGACGTGACCAAAGCCGTCACGCACAGCGGCTGGGCCAAGCTGCCGCCGATCCGCGACATGACGCGAATCCAGTTCGGCGATTCGACGCTGCAGATCGAAGGCAAATACGTGCCGGTGGCGGATTTCAAGCTGGGTGCCGGCGCGGGGATTTATTTCACGCATCATCTGCTGCTTTGGCGCGATGCGCAGGTGAATATCGGCGTGATGTCGATGAAGGGCGGATGGAAACGCCTCTTCGCCGGGTTGCCGCTGGTGATGACGCAGGCCACCGGACCCGGCCGGGTCGCCTTCTCCAAGGACGAGCCGGGCGAATTGATCGTTGTGCCGCTTGACCCGGGCCAATCGCTGGACGTGCGCGAGCATGTGTTCATGGTGGCGACCAACACGATCGGCTACGACTGGTTCCAAACCGGAATCTGGTTCTCCACATATGCCGAGAAGAGCCAGGAAACGCACTATCCGATCGGCATGTTCATGGATCGCTTCACCGCTACGGCCGGGCCCGGCCTGGTGTTGCTGCACGGATCGGGGAATGTCTTTGAGCGCCACCTGGCCGATGGGGAATCGATCCTCATCAAGCCGACGTCGCTGCTATTCAAAGACCCGACGGTGCGGATGAATCTGCACATCGAATCGCCGGGCGGGGCGAAGACTTTCTGGGGCCGGAGCTACCTGCGCTATTTGTGGCTGCGCGTGCACGGGCCGGGGCGCGTGGCGGTGCAGTCGAATTATCCGATGGTGGAAGACCCCGACCGCAATCTGGCGGGCGTTTCGGCGGGTTCAACGCAGTTCACGTGGTAGCTGGCGTCGAACTGCGCCACGTCTGCCCGATCCGTTGTATGGCGATGCGATCCACTCCGCCCCCGGCGGCGGTCAGTATGCGTTCCAATGGCTCGGTTACGGGTTCGTAGCTGAGCTTGAAGGTGCTGTGATGCATGGGCACGATCCAATCCGCCCGCGCGTGGTTGGCCATGTCCCATGCCTGCTCGGGCGTGGCATGCGACTGCACCCAGGGGTTGTAGGCGCCGATGCCCATGATCGCCATATCCACGCGGGTCAGATCACGAAAATCCTCCTGGAACGCCGTGTCGCCGCCAAAGAGCACGCGAGAACGGCTGGATTCCAGCAGGTACGAGTTGTATCCGCGATAGGTGTCATAAAACGTGCGCGCCCCCCAATGCCGCACGCGATGCGACGTGATCAGCAGCGGACCCAAGCGGCACGATTCACCCCAGCGCAATTCGCGCACATGACGAAAGCCCAGATCGGACACCAGGTCGCTGGTGCGGCTGGCTGTCACCACTGGCACCGATTTGTTCAGCCGAACCAGCGTCGGGCGATCCAGATGATCAAAATGGGCATGGCTGAGCAGAATGAGATCGATGGCCGGCAATTCGCTGACCGACAGCGCGGGTGCCAGGTGCCGTTGCGGTCCGGCCGTCAAAAGGCCAAGGCCCAGCCCGATGCGGTCGCTGAGCACCGGATCGGTCAGCACCGTCATCCCGCCGACGCGAATCAGCATCGTCGCATGACCCAGCCACGCCACCGCCAATTCGCCGTCACCAAGTTGATCCC
Organism: uncultured Tepidisphaeraceae bacterium; assembly: GCA_964420285.1. Classification (GTDB taxonomy): domain Bacteria; phylum Planctomycetota; class Phycisphaerae; order Tepidisphaerales; family Tepidisphaeraceae; genus CAYQTE01. The sequence goes on along the minus strand of CAYQTE010000023.1, from coordinate 53,808 downwards.
ACGTCGAGCAATCCGGCCGCAGCCCCGCCGGCGGCGCGAAGCCGCGCCATTCGTCCAGCATGCGCAATCGTCCTCGACCGCGACCCAGCGCATCGGCCAGTCGCAGCGTCCCCGGCCGGACTTTTGCCCAGTCCGCCACCCAACGCCATCGCGCACTGTGGGCCTTGGTACGGGATGATGCGCGCGCGCCGGTGCGGCCCGCCGCCATGGCGGTGTCAGACACGTCAGCCGCCCCATGCGAATCAATCGCCATCGCGTATCACTCCCACTCGATCCGCACGCCCACCGGAAAATGGTCGCTGGCATGCTCGGCCAACCGATCGCGGTCGATCCATGCCGCGGTGATACGGCCAGGGTCAATCGAATGGGTCAGCACGTAATCGATCCGCTGGCCCGGATGCTTCGTCGTGAACGATCCGAGCGTCGACGCCATTTCCGGATCGCAATGATACAGGGTATCGACGTATCCCGCCGCCAGTAATTTGGCGATGACGCGCCGCGGGATCGAGCCGCCATTGGCCGCCCAATCCTCGCCAGTCCGCGGCTTGCATTTTGCCGGATCGATCTTCTGCACGGGGGAATTCGAGTTCAGATCGCCGCAGAGCAGATGCGGGCGGCCGTCTTTCCGGTGGCGATCCAGCCGCGACAAGATCACATCCACCTGCTGTTCGCGTCGGCATTCGTCCGATTCGCGGGCTCGCGCGTTCAAGTGGAGGCCGGCGATAACGATCTCGTTTCCCGACGACGGGCGAATCGTTGCTTCCAGAAAACATCCCTCGAATGATCGGTCCAGTTGCCCGTGATCGATTGATTGGCGGATCTCCGATGAGCTCAACACCGCTATCGCGTGCCGCAAGCCGCGGCCGATGGCCACATCCATCCCCAACCGGCTTGCGATGTATTCCACGACGGCGGAGTCATCCGCCTCGACCAGCACGACGATATCCGGTTTGCGCGATGCGACAATATCAGCAATCGGCTCAGCCCGGCCGACACCGCCGTCCAGAATGTTGTAGCTCACCAGGACCATCGTCGCACAAACAAGAAGGCGACTCGACTTTCCCCGTCAAGAGGATGGTCGAATCGCCCGTTGTCGGCAAGAGCCGTTAATCCGTATCAGCCGCCGCGGCCGCCGCCCTTACCACCGCCGCCGCCACGGGCACCACCACCCGTGCCTCCGCCAGCGCCACCACCGGTGCCACCGCCGGCACCGCCGCCCGTACCACTGCCGCCGCCGCTGGCCTCGTCGGCCTTGAGTTTGGCTTGGGCCGCCGCGTAATCGGTGTCCTGATCCAAGGTTGAATTGAAATCCTGCTGGATCTTGTCCAACGCATCCTGAGCCGCCACCAGGGCCGCCTTGGCCTTGGCGCAATTGTCATCGGCGGTTTCGGCCTCGCCTTCCATCTTGGTGACAGCAGCGCCAGCTTCCATCTTCGCCGTGGCCAGATTGGCCCTGTCCTCGGGGTCGGAGCTATCCGAGGCCTCGAAATTGTCCAAGGCGGTAGATGCCTTGGCCTTCTTGGCGACGGCCGCCTGGTAATCGGGGTTCTTTGCCAGTTGGTCGATCACGGCCTTGCACGCCGAAGCATAAGCCTCCTGCGCGGCATCATAGGCCTTCTTTGCGGCGACATAGTCATCTTGCCCCTGACGGGCTGTCCAGAGTTTGGTCCTGATGGCGGCGATGTTCGCCTCATCGGCTTTCACGGTCGCACTGGCCGTGGAAGACGCTCCACCACCGCCCGTGCCTCCACCACCGCCGCCGCCACCACCACCGCCCCTCCCGCCGCCACCGCCACCGCCCTTACCACCGCCACCGCCCTTGCCGCCGCCACCGCCTCGACCCGCCCAGGCGGAACTGTTCATTGAGCCCAAGCCTAGCGCCAAGGCCAACATCACAATCACAAATAGCTTCGAAAATTTCATAGCCGAGCCTCCGAATCTTGACCGGCACTGCCCGATTTGTGCCCGCTGACATCCTCCGCCACAACTATGCAAAAACTGCTTGCACGTCAGTTTGACAATATCATTATGCCAAATCAAGATGTTTTGTTGAAACTTTTTTCATGTTCCGGCATTTTTATTTTTTGCTCCGCTTTTCCGCTGACCCGCTTGCCGCCCCACAGGCCTCCTTCAAACCTATGATAACGCCGGCTGCAACCAACCCTCACGGAGAATTCGATGACCCTTAGACCTTCCTCCCAGCCGTCCCCCGACAGCGATCCGGCCGCCGCCAAGGTCGATCTGCCACGTATCGAACGCGCCGTGCGCGAGATTATTCTTGCAATCGGCGAGAATCCTGACCGCGAAGGCCTGCAAAAGACCCCCGCCCGCGTCGCCCGAGCCTATGCCGAGCTGATGTCCGGCCTCTTTCAAGATCCCCGGCTGACCCTAAAGACTGTATTCCGCGAAAGATACGATGAAGTCGTCCTTCTCCGCGATATCGAATTCCATTCCATGTGCGAGCATCACCTGCTGCCTTTCACCGGCCGGGCCCATGTTGCCTATCTTCCCGACGGCAAGGTGGTTGGATTGAGCAAACTCGCCCGCCTCGTAGACGGCTATGCCCGCCGGCCGCAGGTCCAGGAGCGACTCACCACCCAGATCGCCGACGCTCTCATGGAGGAGCTCAACCCGCTTGGGGCCGCATGCGTTATCGAAGCCGTTCATACATGTATGACCATCCGTGGCATCCGCAAGCCCGGCAGCACAATGGTCACCAGCGCGCTGCGCGGCATTTTCAAGGAAAACCCCGCCAGCCGGGCCGAGGTCCTCGCACTTTTGTGCGGAAACGCCAATCCAAAGCTCTAACGCACTGCCATTGACTATTCACCGTATACCGTCCACCAAACCCCCCGTGATTATCTGTCTCGGCACAACCCCGGCCCTGCAACGGACGATGCAATTCGCGTCGCTGGAGATTGGTCAGGTTAATCGCGCATCCCATGTACACACCGGCGCCAGTGGGAAATCCATTAACGTCGCCCGCGTGCTGCATACGCTCGGCCATCCCGTCCTGGCCACCGGTTTCCTGGGCGGCCCATCAGGCGACATCATCCGCCGTGATCTGGACCAATCCGGCATCTCTCATGATTTCGTCGCCGTCCCCGTCCCGACACGAACCTGCACCACGGTCATCGACCATACCCACGGCACTGCCACTGAGTTGATCGAGGAGTCCGCCCCCGTCGATGCCGATGCCTGGAGCCGTCTGGATGAACTGTTGAAATCCCATCTACTCCGCGCGACAGCACTGGTGCTTTCCGGCACGATCGCCGGGGGCACTGGCGATGATTTCTATGCTTGTTGCGTCCGCCTTGCCCGCATTCACGCGATCCCCACCATTGTCGATGCCGCAGGCGCTGCGCTCCGGTTAGCCCTCAATGAGCGCCCGGCTGCCATCAAGCCCAACCGTGCCGAACTCGCCACTACAATTGACAGCACCCTCGACGCAGAAGAACGCGGTGACCTTGCCGAATCCGACCTCCACGCCGCCGCAATCGGATTGGCGACGTTGTCGGATTGGGTCTTCATCACACTCGGCCCAGCCGGCGCTATCGCCGCCGATCGGGAACATCTCTATCGCGCCGCATCCCCGCCGGTGAAAGCCATCAGCCCCATCGGCTCCGGCGATTCCTTCACCGCCGCCATCGCCATTGCCATCACGACAAAGATGAATCTCCCCAACGCCCTGCGCCTGGCCACCGCCGCCGGCGCCGCCAATACGCTGACCCCCGACCCCGGCCATCTCCAAGCGGCCGATGTCCACAGGCTCCAGCCGCTGGTGGGAGTGACGACAATTCGATAGCGGTTTGAGGATTCGGTCGATCCCGGCATTTTGTCGCCCGCAACCGATGCCCCGCAACCGACGCTTCGTCCTTGCGACGGCAATATGATAAGCTCCCGCCCATGCGACACGACGGACGAGCCAACGATCAAATCCGGGATATTCATATCACCCGCGGCTTCACCAACACCGCCCCCGGCAGTGTGCTGTGGCGGCAAGGCAACACGCTGGTCCTCTGCACCGCCGCCGTCGCCGTGGAAATACCGCCCTGGTTCACCGACGACAAACCCGGCGGCTGGCTCACGGCCGAGTACGTCATGCTCCCCGCCTCCACCCCGCAGCGAAAACCCTGGCCCAAGATCGGCCACACCGATTCTCGCGGCACGGAAATTCAGCGCATCATCGGCCGAAGCCTCCGCGCCGTCGTCGATCTGTCCAAGATCGGCCCCATCACCATCAGCATCGACTGCCAGGTTCTCCAGGCCGACGGCGGCACAAGAACCGCCAGCATCTGCGCCGCCTACGTCGCACTGGCCGATGCCTTGGCCAGTCTCCCGCCCGCGATGCCCCCGCCGAAGAAACTTCCGCGCGACATGAGTTCGCCGCCGCCGCGGTTTGATCCCGCGTTCTACAAGCCGAACGAAGCCCTTGTCGATCAACTGGCCGCCGTCAGCGTCGGCTTCGTCGATGATGAACTTCGCGTGGACCTTGACTATCACGACGACTCAAGGGCCTTGGTCGACCTCAATGTCGCCGCCACTGCCAATGGCAAATTCGTCGAAGTCCAGGGCAGCGCCGAAAACGGCCAGGGCTTCGACCGCCAACAACTCGACCGCCTGCTCGATCTGGCCGTGGTAGGTTGTCGGCAGATCATGCGGTTGCAAACCGCGGCGCTGGCCGGAACGAAATCCAGTTGATAAGCTCCCGCCGCCGCAAGCGATGATTGCGCGGCGCGACCGGCGGATCGCCTCTTGTCCCCTCGCCCTGTACGCGGGGAGAGGGAAAGGGTGAGGTGTTCTATTCGCCATACGTGATTGTCCGCCCAGCCGTTCCCCAAACACTATTTGTGTCGAAATCGATGAGCGAACCGGGGAAGCAAATTTCTTCTCGAGTATGTAGGCCGGAAAATTCAAAGATGGTTGTCCACGGTGCAGTGACCTAGCCCATGGATTGCCTCCATCCCGTCCACCCAAATCGTTTTTTTCTGAACTCCGCGAGCTCCGCGCCTCTGCGTGAGATCGCATTTAATTCTTGACTCCCCCCACCCCCGCTTTGTACCCTAACAATATACGAACTAATGGAAGGCCCTTGTGCATGTCATCTCATCCAGCCGCGGCGCGTTGCAGGTCTTTGACTCGTGGTCGATTCGGGACCAGTCCCCCTCCCTGCGCACCGGCCGGGCCATTGAGACCGGGGTGGCGGCGCTGGATCGGCTCATGCCCGGCGGGGCATTCGGCTGCGGGGCGGTTCATGAATTCCTGGCCGAGGGTTCACCGGCGTTTCTTTTGCCGGTGCTGCTGGCCAAATCCGCCTGCCGGTTCGGGTGGATCGCCTGGTGCGACGGCGAGCGGCAATTTTTCCCACCGGCCGCCGCGGCTCTCGGACTGCCTCTGGATCGGCTCCTGCTCCTTCGCCCGGGCGACCACGAATCGCTCCTCTGGGCCGCGGCCGAATCGCTCCGTTGCACCGGCATCGCCGCCTGCATCGTTCCCGTACCCGATCGACGGCTTTCGCATCTGCATGTCCGCCGTATCCAGCTTGCCGCCGAAACCGGCCGGGGCGCGGGAATCCTCCTGCGGCCCGCTTCTCATCAACATCAGCCATACGCCGCCGCTTCGCGCTGGCTCGTCCGGCCGGCCCCCAGTCCGCCGACCGCCCATCGCTGGACCGTTCAGCTTCTTCACGGTCACGGAGGACTCGTCGGCCAAACCCTTCTTCTGGAGATGTCCCGTGACACACATCATGTGCGTGCGATTGACCCGCTGGCCGATGGATCGCTATCGGCGCCAGCCGTTCGATCCGCGTAACCCCCAGCCCGACAAGGACGCCCGCGCCCTGCTGGCTCTGGCCCGCTGGATGATCCGCTTCTCCCCGTGCGTAGCTGTCGAATCCACGGATGCGCTTTTTCTCGACATCACCGGCTCGCAGCGCCTCTTCGGCGGCTTCGATCGTCTCCTCGAACTGGTCCATAACGCGCTTTTCAAACTGCATCTCCATCACGCTCTGGCCATCGCGCCAACGCCCGGCGCTGCCTGGGCCATCACATTCCTGCCGAACGCACTTGTTCTCCTCGACCTCGACCAAATCGCCCCCGCCCTGCGGCCGCTTCCGCTGGCCACGCTCCGATTGTCTCCGCCGCTGGTGCAGGCTTTCGCCGCACTCGGCATCGACACCATCGGCCAGCTCATCGATCTCCCCCGCCAGACTCTCCCCGCCCGATTCGGCGATGCTCCGCTGGATCGTCTCGATCAAGCCCTCGGCCGTCTCCCCGAACCGCTTCATCCCGTCACGCCTCATCAATCCATCGAAGCCCGCTTCGATTTCGATTCGCCCGTCCACAACGGCGATGTCATCTGGAACACGCTCGCCAGTCTCGTCGATCAACTTCTCCCGCCCCTGGCTCATCGCGGCATGGGCATCCGCTCGCTGGCCGTCGATTTCTTCCTCCCATCCGCACCCGCCATCTCCAAGAACATCGCGCTCTCCCACCCCACCGCCAACCCCGCCGTTCTCCTCAATCTTCTGCGCTGCGCTCTGGATGCGATTCAACTTGACCCCAACTCGAAAATCCAATTCGACCTCACCGCCCTGCGCCTTCGCCTGCTCACCGCCCAACCGCTGGTTCATCATCAGATTCCCCTGCTCGATCACGACACCCAGGCCGCCATCCCCGAAGTCGATCGCCTTATTCAGCGCCTGCTCCTTCGCCTCGGCGAAGATTCCGTCCTGCGGCCGGCTCTGGTCGAATCCCATTTCCCCGAACGATCCTTCCAATACCTCTCCCCCGCCCAGTGGCCGTTGAATATCTCTGTTCCCCTGCTCTCCTGCTCCCCCGCTCCCCTGCTCTGCTCCTCCTCTGCTCCCCTGCATCTCTTCCCCCATCCCATCGAAATCGGCTGCATCGCCGCCAACGGCGATGAACCCGAAGCCCGCCCCATCTCTTTCACCTTCAACCGCGCCGTCCACCACATCACCCACGCCGTCGGACCCCAACGCATCGCCGCGCCCTGGTGGGAGGGCCGTCATCACACGCGCGATTATTTCGATGTCCAGGACACCACCGGCCGGCATTGGTGGCTTTTCCAAACCGTCGAAGCCCGACGCTGGTTTTTGCATGGAACTTTCGACGCCTGAATCGATCCCTTTTGCACGCGAGATGGATATATGCCCGAATACGACAACCCCAAACTTCGCACCCCGCCGCCGCTGGACGATATTCGCATCGCCAAACTCAACTCGCCCGCGGTGAGCGCCGTCGAACCGCTGGCTTACGCCGAACTGGCCGTCACCAGCAATTTCTCCTTTCTCCGCGGCGCCAGCCATCCGGACGAGCTGGTCCGCCGCGCCGCCGAACTGGGCTATCGCGCCATCGCCATCACCGATCACAACACACTGGCCGGCGCCGTGCGCATGCACATGGCCGCAAAAGCCGCCGGACTCAAACTCCTTGTTGGCTCGCGGCTCATTCTGGCCGATCATCCCGCCCTGCTCGTCTGGGCATCCGACCGCCCCGCCTACAGCCGGCTGTGCCGCCTGCTCACACTCGGCAAGCGCCGCGCCGCCAAAGGCCAATGCCAGCTTTTCATCAGCGACGTGCTGGATCACAGCGAGGGCCTTTTCGCCGCCGTCATTCCTCCTTATCCGCCCCACGCCCTGGGCGATGATTTTCTCCAGCAGTTGTGCCGTCTCCGCGATGCCTTCGGCCACCGCATTTCACTCGCGGCCGCCTGTTCGTTCGATTCCGATCCGCGCTTCGATCTTCAGAAGCTCCAGCACATCTCCCTCGCCGCCGCCGTCCCGCTTCTGGCCACCAACGATGTGCATTACCATTCCCCCGACCGCCGACCGCTTCAGGACGTGCTCACCTGCATTCGCCTGGGCTGCACCGTCCAATCCGCCGGCCGGCAGCTCTTCGCCAATGCCGAACGCTATCTCAAGTCCCCCGCCCAAATGCATTCGCTCTGGGCCGATTATCCCCACGCCCTCCGCCGCGCCCTGCACATCGCCCAGCAATGCACGTTCTCCCTCGATGAACTCCGCTACGAATATCCCGCCGAACTCACCCCGCCGGGACAGACTCCGATCGAATATCTCACCGACCTCGCCTGGCAAGGCGCCGCCCGGAGATACCCCCACCCTAACCCTCCCCCTGAGTACAAGGGGAGGGGACAAGAGACGGCAGCCCCGTCTTTCCCTTCACCATGCACTCGACCCCCTTCCCACGCCCCTTGTGCTCAGCCCTTTTTCCCCTCCTCCCCATGTACTCAGGGGAGGGGACAAGAGACGGCAGCCCCGTCTTTCCCCTCACCATGCACTCGACCCCCTTCCCACGCCCCTTGTACTCAGCCCTTTTTCCCCTCCCCTTGTACTCAGGGGGAGGGCCGGGGTGGGGGTTCTTCCGCCGCCATCCCCGATAAAGTCCGCCAGCTTATCGAGCACGAACTCAAGCTCATCGCCGAACTCCGCATCGAGGCCTATTTCCTCACCGTCTATGATCTGGTTCGCTTCGCACGTTCGCGCGGAATTCTCTGCCAGGGCCGCGGCTCGGCCGCCAACAGCGCTGTCTGCTATTGCCTGGGCGTCACCAGCGTCGATCCCACGCGCATCGATCTGCTCTTTGAGCGCTTCGTCTCCGCCGCACGCAACGAACCGCCGGACATCGACATCGACGTCGAACACCAGCGCCGCGAGGAAGTGCTCCAATACCTCTACGAAAAATACGGCCGTGACCGCGCCGGCATGACCGCCGAGATCATCTCCTACCGCGGCCGATCCGCCGTCCGCGATGTCGGCAAGGCCCTGGGCCTCGATCTGGACACCGTCGATCAGATGGCCAAGCGCCTGGACGGGTGGGATCGCGGCACCATCGACGATCGCCACATCAAGGAAGCCGGACTCGATCCCGACGACCCCATCATCCGCCACGTCATCCATCTCACCGGCCAGCTTTTGGGCTTCCCGCGCCATCTCAGCCAGCACGTCGGCGGCATGGTCATGACCCGCGGCCTGCTGTGCGATCTGGTTCCCATCGAAAACGCCGCCATGCCCGGCCGAACCGTCATCGAATGGGACAAATACGACATCGACGACCTGGGCATCCTCAAAGTCGATGTTTTGGCCCTCGGCATGCTCACCTGCATCGCCAAGGCGATGAAGCTCGTTCAGCCTTCTTCCCCCTCCCCATGTACTCAGGCTCTTTCCCCCTCTCCCTGTACTCAGGGGGAGGTTTGGGGTGGGGGTTCTTCCGTCGAGCCACCTGCCCTGAGCGAGCGGGAGCGAGTCGAAGGGCCCGACCTCGCCTCCATCCCCGCCGAAGACCCGGCCGTTTACGACATGGTCTGCCAGGCCGACACCGTCGGCGTCTTTCAAATCGAAAGCCGCGCCCAGATGTCCATGCTGCCGCGCCTGCGCCCGCGCACGTTCTACGACCTGGTCATCGAAGTCGCCATCGTCCGCCCCGGCCCCATCCAGGGCGACATGGTTCATCCCTATCTGCGCCGCCGCTCCGGACTTGAACCCGTCCATTATCCCAGCGACGCACTCCGCGATGTGCTGGGCAAAACGCTGGGCGTTCCGCTCTTCCAGGAGCAGGCCATGCGCATCGCCATGGTCGCCGCGGGATTCTCCGCACAGGAAGCCGATCAGTTCCGCCGGGCTATGGCCGCATGGAAACGTTCCGGCGGCATCGATGTCTTCCAGCGCAAGATCATCGACGGCATGCTCGCCAACGGCTATTCCGCCGAGTATGCCGACCAGTGCTTCAACCAACTCCGCGGCTTCGGCGAATATGGCTTCCCCGAAAGCCACGCCGCCAGCTTTGCCCTGCTGGTCTATGCCTCGGCCTGGCTGAAGCGCTACCACCCCGCCGCTTTCTGCTGCGCCCTGCTCAACAGCCAGCCCATGGGCTTTTATGCGCCCGCGCAAATCGTCCGCGACGCACTGGCCCATTGCGTGCCGGTCCTCCCCGTCGATGTCCAATCCAGCGATGTCGATTGCACGCTCTGCCCGCGCCCCCGCACAGGCGGTTCTCCGACACTCGCCATCGCCGATGTCAAACCCCGATGGAATTTCGGCCAGGGCGGCCCGGCCGTGCGGCTGGGCTTTCGCATGGTGCGCGGATTGCATCAATCCCACGCCGAAAAACTCGTGGCCGCCCGCGCGCGTCTCGGCCGTGTGCCGCCCTTTGATTCCATCGATCACTTCTGCCGATCGGTCGATCTTCCCGCGCACGCGATGCGACTGCTGGCGGCGGCCGACGCCTTTTCGTCCATGGGAATCGGCCGCCGCGCCGCCTTGTGGGAACTGCTCCGCCAGCGCGACGATCCCATGCCCCTGTTCCACGACGCCCCCGATGTCCCGCAGCCGGCCGTCCCGCTGCCGGCGATGCCGCTGCAACGTCAGGTTGCAGCCGATTACCAACTCGTCGGCCTCTCACTCAAACGCCATCCCCTGGCCCTGATTCGCCCGGCGCTTTCAGAAATGAAAATCCTCACCGCCGCCGATCTGGCCAATACGCAAAACGGAAAATGGGTCCGCGTGGCCGGGATTGTTCTGGTCCGCCAGCGCCCCGGCACGGCGGCGGGAATCGTCTTTGCCACGCTCGAAGATGAAACCGGGGTCGTCAATCTCATCATCCGCCCCGCCATCTACGAGCGCTTCCGCGCGATCGCGAGGCACAGTCGTCTCCTCCGCGCCGACGGCCCCCTGCAGCGCGAAGGCCAGGTCCAGCACATTCTGGCTGCCCAACTTAGTGACCTATCAGAGCTGCTCGACTGCCAGACCGCGTCGCGCGACTTCCATTAAATGACAAGGTGACTTGGTGACAAGGTGACAAGGTGAAAGAACAGCCAGATGTCCTGGTCCGCCGCGCCGGCTTCCCCGGTCACCTTGTCACCCTGTCACCCTGTCACCTTGTCATCTGGCTCATCCCACCACCGCGTCCGCCTCGATCTCGATCTGCGCCTCTTTATCGATCAGCTTCGCCACCTGCACGATCGTCGTGGCCGGGCGGATTTCGGCGAAGATTTCGCCATGCACACGGGCGACTTCCTCCCACTTGCTCACGTCGGTCACGAACATGCGCGTGCGGATCACCTGTTTCATCGAACCGCCCAGCGCCTCGATCGCCGCCGCGATGATCGTCAGCGACCGCCGGGTCTGCTCGGACAGAGATGGCGAATACGTCCCGTCCGCATTGGCCCCCACCGTCCCTGTCACCGCGATCAGATTCCCCGCACGCACCGCGCGGGAATAGCCCAGAATCGGTTCCCATTTCGACCCGCTGCTGGCGGTCTTGCGGCCGAATCGCTCGCTCACCGTGATCTTCACATCGCTCGCCATCACATCACTCCTGAAAAATAGTCCCACCCTGCAGTCCCCGTCTCATCCGTCCAAAATTCACCAACACGCAAGAACATTTCTTATGGATTGATTTCCAATCCCGTTCCCGGCTTCACCGGCTGCGTGGCCGGCACGCTGGCCAGGGTTCCCTTGGCGAAATCCGCCATCACCCTGGCGACGGTCAATTTCTCATTCACGGGCATCTTGGTTGCCGCGACCGCACCCAGTTCGCGGCTCAGGTTGTCGCGGCCGGAACGGTCTTCGTCGCTCATCATCGCCACGTCCAGCGAATCCCAATCGGACAGGAATTGACCCAGCGACACCACGTCGACCGACACCACCAAACCCGACTCGTCCTTGGCAACCTTCGTGGACTGCGCCAGCGCGATCGCCGCAGGTTTCGGATCGACAACCGACGAATCGCCGGCCGACGCCGCAAGGGCCTTCTGCGCCTTTGAACTGATCTTCGCCAGGGCCGCGTCGCGCACGGCCGGCCAGTTGGCCACGATGCCGGCCGCGTCCTCGGCCGTCATGGGCATCTTCACCGTCAGCGTCGAACCCGACCGCGACAGGTCAAGTTTCCCCGAGGCGCCAAGCGACTGCTTCATCATGCGCAGCGAATCGAGTGAAAATCCGTGCGGCATAGCGGCCGGCTCAGGTGCGTTGGGCGCCGCCTGCGCCGACGGATCGTCGGGAACGGCGCTGATCCGCTCGATCAAACCGTCGGCGATCTGCTTCCATGTTCCGGTCGCGACGCCCGCCCCTCGCGACGCGATCTCATCGTCCACGGCCGCGACGATTTCCTTCGACTCGGCCTTTGCGGCCATGTCCAGAGCCTTGTCGACCAGGGCGCCGGGCACAACAATCTGATGGTAATAGCTCAGGTTCGAACCGCCTTCATTGAACAGTTCACCCGGCTTGATCTGGATCGTGTCCAGCGGCAGGCTCGTGTCCTGCGGCTGCGTTGCGGCCGCACCGCCAAGACTGATCTGTGCAAATCGCGACGCGGACAATCGCAGGAATCCCAGGCCGTCGTTGGTGAACATCGCCAGCGGCTCATCCGAATCATCCACCGGCTGCATGAGGCTCGGGAGCAGGATCAGGTGATCGCGGTTGCTCCAGAGCGTCTTGAGATAGGCCGAGTCGCCGTCCGGATCGCCGCCGTCGGCCACCAGCTTGTCGGAGGAGATGTGATTGAACACCACCAGAAACGTGAACCGATCGGTGGCGCGGTCGTATTGGATGCCAATGCGCTTCTCGGCCTGCAAACACCCGCCGACGATCGTTGCAATCAGCACAACCGCCGCCGCCCCCAGCCGTGTTCGTGCATGTGTTTTCGATGTCATGATTATTCGCCTCTCGCCTAGTCCCCGTATTGCTCCATCCCTTGTTCTCCTTCTCCCTGTACCCAGGGGGAGGGCCGGGATTGCCCCGCCGCCATCATACTGTCCCGCCGCATTCGCCACGACAGGAATTCCTCGATCACGCGCTCGAAATCCGCCGCCGAGTTGATCGCGGTCATTCCCTGCTTCAATGATTGGCATGGTTGCATTTCCTTGGCGTACCAACTGACCCGGCGGCGAAACTCGATGACCGCCGACCGCCCGGAGCGATGTTCCGACATCAACGAAAAATGCCGGCGCATCAGGTCGCATTTCTGCTGGATTGTTGGCGGCGGCGGAACCATTCCGGCCTTGAGATAGCTCCAAATGTCCCGGAAAATCCAGGGCCGGGAGAGCACCGCACGCCCGATCATCACACCGCGGCATCCGGTCTTACGCAGCATGGCGGCGGCGTCGGCCGGCGTGCGCACGTCGCCGTTGCCGATCACGGGAATCGATTTCACCGCCGCCACAACCTGGGCGATCCCGTCCAGTCGGACCTGGCCGCTGAATCGCATCTGCGCGGTGCGGCCGTGTACCGTCACCATCGCCACGCCGGCCGCCTCCAGCCGCGACGCCAAATACGGCGCGACCAGGCACGAATCATCCCAACCCAGGCGCAACTTGGCCGTCAGCGGCGTGTGCCGCAGCACGCCGGCGATCTTCTCGACGATTCCCAGCGTGCGATCGGGATCGCACAGAAGTTTGCTCCCGCCGTCACGCTTGGTGATCTTGTCAACCGGGCAACCCATGTTGATATCGACGACGGCGGCCCCGTGGTCCTCGGCCCAGCGAGCCGCCTCGCACATGGGCTGGGCATTGCCGCCATAGATCTGCATACAGACGGGCGAATCCTCTGCACATGTCGCCGCCAGCACCATGGAGCGGCGATTTTCGCGCACCAGGCCCTCGGGACACAGCAGATCGGTGCACGCCAGACCCACGCCGCCGCACGATCGAGCGACCATGCGAAATGCCAGATCGCAATACCCGGCGATCGGCGCCAAAAGCAGATTCGTGGCCAGAGTCAGTCGCCCGATGGTCAACGGAGATAGCGCGGCCATCGGCGCACAGCGCGGCACCGTCGAAACCTGGACGGGATGTTCGACATCCAACATCGTCACATCAGCCGATTCCTTTCGGGCGCCCTGTACCCCGGTCAGGGCCACCCTTCTTCCCCCTCTCCATGTACTCAGGGAGAGGGTCGGGGTGAGGGTTCTTCGCCGCGTCAGCCGGAATGCGATTCCATCGCCCCAGCCGCATCGGAACCCCCACCCTGCCCTCCCCCTGCGTACAGGGAGAGGGGAAAGAAGCACACCGGCCGCCAAAAACATGGATGCCACGCGATTGCTCGCGTGACATCCACATAGATTCCATCAAATGCCGCGCCGAAGGCTATTTCTTCTTGCCCTTGGCGGCTTTCTTGACGGCCGGCTTGGCCGCCGCCGCTTTGGCCTTGGCGGCCTTCAGTGCCGCGTGGGCCGCCGCCAACCGGGCGATCGGCACGCGGAACGGCGAGCAACTCACGTAGTTCAGACCCACATCATGGCAGAAGTGGATGCTGCGCGGATCGCCGCCGTGTTCGCCGCAGATGCCGCACTTGAGAGTGGGCCGGGTCGAGCGGCCGCGCTCGACGGCCATCCGAATCAACTGGCCAACACCGGCGGTATCCAGGCTCTGGAACGGATCGCGTTCCAGCAGTTCCTTCTTGAGATAATCGGGCAGGAAGCTGTTGGCATCATCGCGGCTGAATCCGAATGTCATCTGAGTCAGGTCGTTGGTGCCGAAGCTGAAGAAGCTGGCGCACTTGGCCATGTCATCGGCCACCAGCGCCGCTCGCGGCACTTCGATCATTGTGCCATAGAGATATTCAACCTCCACGCCGGCTTTCTCCATGACATCGCAGGCCGTCTTCTCGGTGATACCCTTGAGGTATTCCAGTTCCTTGGCCGTGCCGGCCAGCGGAATCATGATCTCGGGCAACACGACGATGCGGCGCTTCTTGCATTCGCAGGCGGCCTCGATGATCGCCCGCACCTGCATTTCGAGAATCTCGGGGAAGGTGACGGCCAGTCGATCGCCCCGGTGGCCGAGCATCGGATTAGCCTCGTGCAACTGCGTGACGCGATCCTGCACCTGCTTGAGCGAGATGCCCAGTTCGGTGGCCAGGCGAGCCTGGTCGACCTCATGATGTGGCAGGAATTCATGGAGCGGCGGATCCAGCAGCCGGATCGTCACCGGCAGACCCTTCATCTCCTCGAAGATGCCGATGAAGTCCGCCTTCTGATACGGCAGCAACTTTTCGAGGGCGATCTTGCGGGCCTCGGTGGTGCTGGCCAGGATCATTTCGCGCATGTGATGGATGCGCTCGGGATCAAAGAACATGTGCTCGGTGCGACACAGGCCGATGCCTTCTGCGCCGAATGCGCGAGCGGTGCGAGCGTCGACAGGCGTGTCGCCATTGGTGCGGATCTTGAGCGTGCGGTATTCGTCCGCCCACTGCATGATTGTCTTGAACGGCCCGGTAAGCTGGGCCTCGACGGTGGAGACCTGGCCCTCCATCACTTCGCCGGTCGAGCCGTCGATGCTGAGCCAGTCGCCAGGGCCGAACGATTTGCCATCGACAGTCAGGACGCGATTGCCCGCGTCGATCATCAATGCCCCGACGCCGGCGACGCAGGGCGTTCCCATGCCGCGTGCCACGACGGCCGCGTGGGAGGTCATGCCGCCGGTGCTGGTGAGGATTCCCTCGGCCACGTGCATGCCGCCGATGTCGGCCGGCTCAGTCTCGCGACGAACCAGCAGTACGACTTCGCCGGCCGCGACGCGATCCTCGGCTTCCTTGGCGGTAAACGCGAGCTTGCCGACGGCGGCGCCGGGACTGGCCGGCAGGCCGCGGGCGAGCGTGGTGCGGGGTGCCTTGGGGTCAAAGCCAGGGTGCAGAAGCTGATCGAGACTGATCGGATCGACGCGCAGAATCGCGGTGGGCTTGTCGATCAATTTCTCCTTGACCATGTCCACGGCGATCTTGACCGCCGCCGCCGCCGTGCGCTTGCCGGTGCGGGTCTGGAGCATGTAGAGCTTGCCGCGCTCGATGGTGAACTCGAAATCCTGCACGTCCTTGTAGCGAGCTTCCAGAATGTCCTTGATATTGAGCAATTCCCGCCAACTCTTGCGGCTCCATTGGGACATCTGATCGCAGGGGATGGGCGTGCGAATGCCCGCCACCACGTCCTCGCCCTGGGCATTGACAAGAAACTCGCCGTAGAACTTGTTCTCGCCGGTGCTGGGGTTGCGCGTGAACGCCACGCCGGTGGCGCTGTCGTCACCCATGTTGCCGTACACCATGCTCTGCACGTTGACGGCCGTCCCCTTCAGCCCGCGGATGTCGTTCAGTTCGCGATACTTGATCGCCCGATCGCCCATCCAGCTCTTGAAGACGGCTTCAATCGCGTGCTCGAGTTGCACGAACGGATCCTGCGGAAATTCGCTGCCGACGTGTTCGCGGTAGACTTTCTTGTATCGCTCGACGACCTCTTTCAGGCCGTTGACGTCCAGTTCGGTATCGAGCTTGACGCCGTGGGCGTTCTTCACCGCGCTGAGTTCGTGCTCGAAATGGTGGTGCTCGACGCCCATGACGGTGTCGCCGAACATGTTGATCAGTCGGCGATAGCTGTCCTGAGCGAAACGATCGTTGCCCGTCAGCTTCGCCAGGCCTTCGACCACCGCATCGTTGAGGCCGATGTTCAATACCGTATCCATCATGCCCGGCATCGAGATCGCGGCGCCGGATCGGACGGAGACCAGCAGGGGATTGGCGGCATCGCCGAACATTTTGCCGGCCGCCTTTTCAACTCGGGCCAGGTGCGATCGCACTTCGGCCATCAGCGCTTTGGGCAGAACCTGACCGGCGTTGTTGTATTCGGCGCAGGTCTCGGTGGTGATGGTGAACCCCGGCGGGACCGGCAGCGGAACCAGCGTCATGTCGTGCAGGTTCGCACCCTTGCCGCCGAGCAGCGGTTTCATGTCCGCCCGCCCTTCGGCCGTGCCGTTGCCAAAGAAATAAACTCGCTTGGGTTCCTTCGACGACTTCGATGGAGTGCCAAGAGCCTTACCATGTACAGATTTCTTAGCCATTTGGATCCTTCTCCTGAATGAAGCCAACCGCGAAATCGGGTTGGATTATGGAAGGGCGGAGTATAAGGCCGTCGGCAAGGGGTGTCAAAGTCACCGCTCAGGCCGGCGATTTTTGGTTGCCCGATGGCAATGATCGCAGGATGTACCAAGGCATCCACAACACGCATCGAGCCACCACTGCGACGATGGTGCCAAAGACAATTCCACGCAACCCCATGTGCGCGTAAACCACGAATACATAAGCGGTTACGACGTTGATGACCCCGGCCGCCAGGACCGAAACCGTAAACGCCCGGACCTTGCCGATCGCCAGCAGCACCGAGCGTCCCACCGCCCCGCTGCCACCGATCACCGTGTTGATCAGCATCAGCGGCAATATCGCCACCGTCGCCGGCATCGGATCGCCCAGCCAGATTCGAAAGGCCATCGGCGCGAATGCAATCGCCGAGCCCGCAGCCACCATGAGCAGCCCGGCCGTCGCCAGCGTGCCGCGAACGTAATACCGCCGCGCCGCTGCCGCATTGCCGCGCGCGTGGACCAGCGCCGTCCGCGGCAACAGCACGCTGGCCACCGCCGCCACCAAGAGCAGCAGCGCACTATCCACTTGCACGCCCGGTGCGTAATCGGCCACCGACCCCCGGCCAATCAACCGGTCGATCAATATCAAATCCGTCGGCGCATAGAGATAATCCGCGAGTTGCGCCGCGACGACCAGAAGCCCGAACCTAAGCAACTGGCAGGCGAATCTCCAATCAATCGCGGTTCGCCCGCCCGGGCCGGCCGGAACTGCTCGTCGCGCCAGAATCAATCTCGCCGCCAGCAGTAGTGCGCTGGCCAGCACGAAGGCTCCCCCCACCGACCGATCCCAGTGACAGCCAATCAACATCGCGGTGATCGACCCAACCGCCCAGACAATCTCCGCACCGCCCTGGAGAAGGTTGTCGGCAGCGATTCGACCCGTCGTCTGCAGAATCGCTCCGGGCGCTTCGGCCAGCAGACGCAGAACCGTCCCCGCACCGATCCCGCCGACCAGCACTCGCGCCGCGGCCCCGCAGAAAATCGAGTGCGAGCCCATCAACCATTCGAGGACCGCCAGCCCGACGGCGGCCAGAATCGCGCTGAACACGCCCAGGCGAAACCCATGCGCGTATACTCGCGCCACGCCGGGCGACGAATCCGCCGCGAGCGACTCGTATTGCAGAATGCTGGAATCGACCGGCAGAAGGTCCACCGACGAATCGAGTGCATCTGGCCGTCCGGCCCTCGCCTTCGCCGCAAAATGAATCATCGCCGGGGACAAACCCAGCGACGCATATTCTAGAATGCCGATCGTTGTCAGAACCAGGAACAGCAGCCCGAACTGGTCCTTCCCCGCCTGCCGGTAGACCACGGCCGTAATAGCCAACAACCCCACGATGCGCGCCCCCGTCATCGCGTACGCCGCCGCGATATCCCGCCGCATGGATGAATCTGCAGTCACCGTCACCGGCCGTGGAGCTACTCCATCAATTTGATCGGATCGAACTTTACAGACTTGTTAATCAGGGGCCCGACGCCATTCTCGATGGGCTTGAGAAGGTCTTCCACGAGGTCCGAAATCGTCAGGTATTGCTTTGGAAGCCACTTATCCGGATCAGCGTCGTACCGGGTCACTCTGGAGATGCGGTAAAGGTTCAAGTATTGATTCCGAACCTGCGCGAATGAGATATTTGTCTTGATCTGCTCATTGCGCTCTCCGTGTTCGGCAACATTGATGCCCTTGCTGCACAAGGCGGCATCGATGATGTGCAGCGCCGTATAGAAAATGGCGTTGACCTGCCAATCCCGATATTTGCCATCGATTGTCTTGGCGAACTGCCGATTGTGCTTCCATTGAGCGATGTGCTGATCGATTTTGCTCATCGGTTTGCCGTCAGGCTTCGGCGTGAATTGCGTCACGGGTCCAGACCAAGAGCGACCGCTTGCCGGCAAATCGTTCCAGCGAACGATCGGGAACCTGGAGGGTCTCGACGTACCCGATTCCGGCGCTTCCGCCAAGCTCGACTTCCAGGGCAGTCATGTGATCGCCAAGAAGCAGATCGTATTGCTCGGAGTCCGGCACAAAATAAAAGATGACTTTGTTGGATCGAATGTCAACCAGCGCCATCCGGACCATGCCCCTGTACTCTTTGCACCACCGTCGTACGCGGGCAATGGTCTCGGCGAAATTTGCGATCCACAAATCGCTGTTGCTCAGCAGCTTGCTCCCCTCGATAAGTTCTTTGGCGGTGCGCTCAATGGCGCTATTATCCAAGTCGATCAGCTTGTATTTCCGGTACGATTCGTGGGCGTGAATCTCCGGAATTCCCTTTTGGTCGGGACTAATCGCCTCGGCGACCTTTCTTTCCTCGGCCATGTTTCCCATTGTACGCACGTGCATCGCCTTTTACAAAATGGCTGTAGCTCATTTCCGACTGAAGGGTGGAGTGCATTGCGGGCGTTCAGCCTCGTCAGCCTGGCGGGTTTGCCGATCCCGACGGAATCGTCCCGCACTCCGGGCAGCGATCTGGCGTGGCGCGGAGGTCGTAGCCGCACTGAAGGCACTGGCCGTGCGTGCGCCGATAGGCTCGCAGCCGACGCGATCTATGGACTGCCAAGCCTCGGACGGCCGGCAGCCACGCCGTCAGCGCGAACAAGAGCCAATATGGCACGTTGAACCGGCTGAATCGCGAGTCCAGAAATCCGCGTAAATCGGTTGCCAGAACATACGTACCATTAGGGCCAGGGTCGTCGCCCAAGATAATGTCGCGGGAATTCCACCAAGCGATCAGCGTTGCCACAGAAAGCAACAACAACACCCAAACGACTCCATCGAGCAGCCATCGTCTGGCGCGTGTCATTGATGCCTATTGTACCGGCGGAAACGCGGCACAGCACTCAATCCTCGACGGCAGGCTCGCGTTCCTTCACCTGCAAATCCAACACGGCCGAGTTCATGCAGTAGCGCAGGCCCGTTGGCTCCGGCCCGTCGTCAAAGACGTGGCCCAGGTGGGATTGGCAGCGGGAGCAGAGGACTTCGGTGCGAACCATGCCGTGCGCCTTGTCAGCGCGTTCGGCCACGGCGCCGTCGCGGATGGGGGCATAGAAACTCGGCCAGCCGGTGCCGGAATCGAATTTCGTCTTGCTGTCGAAGAGTTCCTGCCCGCAGACGGCGCAGCGGTAGATACCCGGCCGGTGATCGTTCCAGTATTTGCCGGTGAACGCGCGCTCGGTGCCGGCGTGGCGGGCGATTGCGTATTGCTCGGGCGTAAGTTTCGCCCGCATCTCGACATCGCTCATGGCCTTCCAATGATCCACGCCGCAGCCTCCGCCGCCCACGGCACAGCTTTCGGCCGCCGGTTTCGCCGCTGCGCCTTGCAGCGCCGCCGCAGCATCGGCGGCAAGTTTCGTATGCACCGCGCCGACGCCGACGTGGCACGTTTCGTCCATCCCCTGTTTCTGGAAATACTTCTGGTGATACTCCTCGGCCGGAAAAAATTTCCCGGCCGGGCCGATCTGCGTGACGATCGTCCTGCGGAAAATTCCGGATTCCCCGGCCTGCTTCATCGATTCGTGAGCCAGGCGGTCCTGCCCGGCATCGTGAACGAAAATGGCCGAGCGGTATTGCGAGCCCACATCCGGGCCCTGACGATTGGGCGTGGTCGGATCGTGGCAACTCCAGAACGCATCGAGCAATTCGGCATAACTGACGCGGGCCGGATCGAACGTCACCTGCACCGCTTCGGCATGTCCGGTGCGATCGGTACAGACCTGTTTATAGGTCGGATTGTCCAGTTGGCCACCGGTATATCCAACGGCGGTTTCGAGCACGCCGTCCAGATGCGCAAAGGCCGCTTCGACTCCCCAAAAACATCCCGCCGCGAACGTGGCCGTTTCGGTTGGCATCTGCGTCTCCTATTCATGTGCGCCGAGGAACCAGTCCAGTCTCGGCCTGATAATAGGCCACGCCGCGGGATCTTTCATTTTCCCCTTCGGTATAGCGCCGCCCGTTCGAGCATCACCGAAACGTTGCGGCAACTGGCGATCGCCGTCTGCTCGCTGATCCGGCCGCTGGTCCACAAACGCGCGATGTCCTGCTCCATGGTCTGCATGCCGACGCTGCGGCCGGTTTCCATGGTGGCGTAAATCTGCCCGCTGCGGGCCGTGGCAATCAGGTTGGCGATGGCGGACGTGTTCATGAGCACCTCCGCCGCGGCAACGCGGGTCTTTTTGCCGCCCACCGAAAACGTCGTCAGCAGTTGCTGATTGACGATCGATCGCAGCACGAGGCTCAGTTGGCGGCGAACGCCATCCTGCTCGTCGGCCGGAAACACACCCACCAGTCGCTCGATCGTTCCCACGCAGTCGCCGGCGTGGACGGTGGTATAAACGAGATGCCCGGTTTCGGCAGCGGTGATGGCGGTGCGGATTGTTTTGAGATCGCGGATTTCGCCGACAAGAATGACATCGGGATCCTGCCGCAGGCTGGCCACCAGGGCTTCGTTGAAATCGGGGACATCCGTGTACAGTTCGCGCTGATTGACCTGCGCGAGCCTGGGAATATGCACATACTCGATCGGATCTTCAATGGTGATGATGTGGCAATGGCGCTCGCGATTGATCTTGTCCACAAGAGTCGCCAGCGTTGTGCTCTTGCCGGAACCGGTCGTACCGGAGACTATGACCAGCCCGTCGCGCAGATCGGCCAGATCGTAAAGTTCCTCCGGCAATCCCAATTCGGCCAGCGTGCGAAAGCGATCCTCCAGCCGGCGCAGCACGATCGCCAGCCGGCCCTGCCGCCGAAAGATATTGAAGCGGAACCTCGCGCCCGACGGGGATGAACAGGCGCCATCGGCCGAACCGCGATCCGCCAGCGACCGCTTGTGGCCGGCGTTCATCAGCGTGGCGGCGATCGCCTCGATGTCGTCGGCCGAGAGTACAACCAGTTGCGGTTCGGACGATTCCACAATCTGCAGGACCGGCTGCAACTCGCCATGCACGCGCAATTGGGGCGCTCGGTCCGGCGCCAGGTGCAGATCGCTGGCGTTGGTGCGTTCGGTCTCGGCAAGAAGTGCGGCCAGGGTCTGCGCTGGTTTGCCCTGTACGGCAGCGGCGGCCGATGGAGGTCCGGGACGTGGATTCATGGCCTGCTTTCCGCCACCACCGGCCTGGGCTCCGATTCCGGCGCCAACTGGTGCTGCGCCATCGCATTGTACACGCCATGCGCGGCCAGAAGCTCGTCATGCGTCCCCTGCTCGACGATCCGGCCCTGGTCCATGACGTAGATGCGGTCGCAATGGGCAACCGTGCTGAGGCGATGGCTGACGATGATGATGGTGCGGGCGCCTTTGAGGTTGTGCAGGGTCTGCACGATCATCGCCTCGTGGCGGGCGTCCAGAGCACTGGTCGGTTCGTCCAGAACCAGGATCGGCGATTGCGTCAATAGCGCCCGTGCAATGCCAATGCGCTGCCGCTGCCCGCCGGAGAGATTCGACCCGCTTTCCGATACCACCGTGTCATACCCGCTGGGCATTTTATCAATGAATTCCGCGGCGCCGGCCAGCGTGGCGGCCTGCCGGATCTCGGCCGGTGACGCATCCGGTCGGCCGTAGGCGATGTTCTCGGCCACCGACGTGGGCAGGATGATGTTGTCCTGAAGGACCAGGGCGATGTGGCGGCGCAGGTCGCGGATTCGCACGGAGCGGATGTCGATGCCGTCGAGTTTGAGTGCGCCCGCGGTGGGATCGTAAAATCGCGGCAGGAGATTGAGCAGCGTGGTTTTGCCGACGCCGCTGGAGCCGACGAACGCGACGCTTTGGCCCGGCTCAATGCGCGCGGTGGCGTCGATGAGAACCGGCTCGCCGGGACGGTATTCAAAACTGACGCGATCCAGTTCCAGCGTGCGCGGCTGAAGGGGAAGCGTTTTGGCATCCGGGCTGTCGCGGATGACCGGTTCCTGGTCTAGAACCTCAAAGACACGCGACACGCCGGCGATTCCGGTTTGCAGCGTTCCCGCGATCCCGGTCAGGCTCTGGATCGGCGTGTACAACTGGTGCACATAGCGAAGGAAGATGTAGAGTTGGCCGATGGTCAACCCGGCCGCGCCAAGGCTGTTGACGAATTGATCGCGCCAGACGAGATATCCGCCGTAGCCGAAGAGCAGGCCGCTGCCCACCGCAAATACGACTCCGACCAGAAACCAGTAGGTCATTTCGTTGCGCTGCATCCGCACCGAGGCGCGGTAGCTGTTGTCGGCGGTGGTGGCAAACCGCGCGAACTCATCGGATTCCCGGCCGAACGCCTGCACCAGGCCCACGGATGCCATCGAGCGCTGGATGGCGGTGGTCAGATCGCTGTCGGTCTGTTTGGCGGCGATGGCCACGCGGCGCAGCCGGCCGGCGAATTGTTTGGTGGTGATGACCATCAGCGGCGCCACCGCCAGCGTCATGAGCGTCAGCCGCCAGTTGATGGAGAACATGATGATCGCCATGGCCACCAGCGTGGCGAGGCTGAGCAGAATGGTGTTGACCAGGATGCTGAGCACGGACTGAAAGCCGGTGGTGTCGTAGCTGAGGCGATAAATGGCATCGCCCTGTGGCTGGGCGCGGTGATAGCCGAGTGTCATTTCCTGCAATTTGCGGAACAGATCGCAGCGCACGCGCAGCAGCCCTCGATATCCGATCGACGCGAATCCGATCCGCTGAATCAGCGACAGCACCTCTTGCACCGCCCGCAGCGCGAAAGTGATGACCGCCAGCAGTTCGATCCGTCCAAGTGTTCCGGCCGGTGCGAAATGAATGAATAGCCGGGTCGCCCAACCGGCGGCCGCTTCGCCGCCGGAGCGGGTTTGGAAGACGGTATCGAAGAGGATGGCGATGGGAAACGGCTCAAGCAGCGACGCGAGCATCGAGACGAACAGCAGCGCACACGAAAAGACGATGGCCGCCAGATCGCGACGAAAGTAAGCCAGCGTGCGGAGGTAGAGTCGCATAGGTTCCGGGAAGAAGGGAATTCTTCACCGCACAGACGCCGCGTTCGCAGATAATCGACTTCCACCGCTAGGCGATGGCCGCTCCTTCATCCAAATCGGCGTCGGCGGACGATGGCGATGAATCGGCCGTCTTCGTATCAGCCGCGGCGGTCTTGCCCGGTATGGCGTCGATCGGCCAGAAGCCTGCTTTTTCGGCGGCGGCGTCGATCAGGCCCATCACCGGCGCCGCCATCCGCCAGCGATTCACCAGATACATCGCCCACCAGATCAGCGGTATAAGGACCGCCGGCCGGCTCAGCGGCCACATGTCGATGAGCAGCACGCCCGACAGCACACTGGTACCGACGGCCAGAACCTGGCAGAACTTGCTCATCTGAAGATGCACGCGGACGCGGGTGGTCATGTTCCCGCCGCCGTATTTTTCCGTGGCCGTCGTCAGTCTCGCCTTGGCGTAGCGCGAGCCGTAAATCTCCATGTCCCATTTGTTCCAGCCGCTGTCCACCCGATAGCGCCAGCCGGCGGCGTGAACCTCCTGGCCGATGCGATGGAGCAACTCGATGCGATCGAACTGCCCGCTCCAATACATCAGCGTCTGGCGATCCAGTGGATCGAAGGGCAGATTGCGGTCGCGCCGATATCCGCTGGCTTCGCGGCGGAGAGTCTTGGCGCGAAGCCGCACTGAATAACGGGCCCAGCCTCGCGTGATCGGCTGGCGAAAGTGAAGATACGCAATCAGCAGGCGTGACATCGGATGCCGATGCCTCGGCGGCGGCGCCTGCGCGGCCGCGACAATGGCCAGCACAATCGGCGTGGCGCCCATCAGCGCTCCCACGAACAGCAGCGGCGTCCAGGCCAAACCAAGCACCACCGCGAACATCCAGAGCAGATGCCATTCGATGCTCATCATCATCATCGCCGCCAGCGACGCCGGGCGGCGATAGATCGTCTGAAAGAGCCCGCTGCCGAACACGCCGTGGTAGATGGCATCGCCGCCAATGCGCACGCCGATGCGCTCGCCGCCGTAGATTCGGCCGCGCCAATGGCTGGCGCCCAGCGTATTGAAGTGTTCGGGATGTTTGTATTTGAGCAGTGCCTCGGCCTCGCCGTAGCCGCGCTGCTGGCGGAGATATGCGGCGACGGTGTTGCGGCGGTAATGCCAGACCTGTGCGGCCGGGGCGAATCCGATCGTGCAGCCGAGATTCTGGATTCGCCAGATGACATCGACATCGTCGCCGGCCTTGCGGAATTGCGGATCGAAGCCGTTCACCTGGCGCAGCACGCTGGCGGTGAAGGCCATGTTGCAGCCGGGCACGTGTTCGGCGGTGCGGTCGTCGATCATGACGTGCGTCGGCCCGCCGGGCGAATTGCCCACGCAATCGGCGATCCAGGAGCCTTCGTCGGGGATGAGATTGGGGCCTCCCATGCCGGCGTGGCCGCTGCGCGCCATCGCCAAGCCCAGGTAATACAACCAGTCCTCATCGGCTTCGCAGTCGCTGTCGGTATAGACGACAACCTCGCCGCTGGCGGCGGCCAAGCCCACATTGCGGGCATGTGAAAGGCCCATGTTCCGCTGGCGGATATTCCGCACCTTCGGGAACTGCAAGAGAATTTCCTGCGTGCGGTCGGTCGATCCATCATCGATGAAGATGATCTCGTAATTGGGATATTTCAGTTTCTCCATCGAACGCAAACACGATTCCACGGTGCTGGCGCCGTTGTAGGAACAGATCACGACGCTCATGCTGGGCAGTTTGACGTCGGCCGTTCGCGGGACTTTGCGAAACACATCGCGCACGGCCGTGAACGCGGGCTTGGGCGTGCGGTCGCGATGGACCAGCCCGAACGCCCAGTCGTCGATCCGGCAGCCGTTGGTGAACCAGTCGTCGGTGAAGCTGAACACCAACGCGCCGGCCACCCCCTCGTCAAAGGCGGCACTGAGTTGCCGGGGGAGAATTTCCGCCTGCTGAGCTTCGGTCCGCTCGACATGAGTATCGATGCCGTATTCGCCAAGGACCAGCGGCTTGGAGCCGGCGATGTTTTGCAGCCGGCCCAGATAATTCCGCAGCGAACTTTCCTGATGCAAGTAGACATTGAAGCTGACAAAGTCGATGTCGCGCGGTTGGAGATATTCGGTGGTGGGAAAATTAGCGAACGTGAGCAAGCAATCCGGCGCGTTCTGCCGGGCCGTCTCCGCCAGTTCATCCACGAAGGCCGCCACTTTGCGATGATCGGCCAGTCGCACGATGTCGGCCGGGATCTCGTTCACCAGGCTCAGTGCGAAGATCGCGGGATGATTGCCGCACAATCTGGCAGCGCGGCGGACGGCGTCGTGGGCCTCGTTCATGACGCGGCGATTGCCGATGAACAGCAGGTTCTTGGGCCAGTCGATGTCCAGAAAGACCTTCAGCCCCGATTCCTGCGCCAGATCGAGAAACCAGACCGGCGGCACGTGGTAGACCCGCAGCGTGTTGGCGGACAGTTCGACCAGTTGCCGGAAATCGCGGCGGACCTGGTCCGGCTCAGGCAGTCGCACGCCGGAAGCGGCCGGCTCGAAGGGGCCATACGTCACGCCTTTGACGAAGAACTTCTCATCCCCCAGGCGGAAGAACTTTCCATCAACGCGGACGCGATTGGAGGCAGGCTCGACGCAGCGTTGACGCCCGGCGGAGACGGCGGTGCGGGGTTGATCGACACGCGCCAGCGCACGCACGCCGGCAAGGTCAGGAACCGACTTGGTCAATACCGACGACACGACGCCTTCTCCACAAACGCGCCATCGCGCACCGTCAACACGCACATCCGCACCGCAACTTAGCGCGCACTACCGGCCAAAAGTTCGATCGTGGGGCGGGCGGCGGAGGATGTTCAGCCTCAACATCATATCCCGTATCCGTCGTGGAGCGCAAGATATTCACTTTTGCCCACACGCCACCGCAAATTCCGCGCCAATCCCGCTACCCAGGTCCGATAATCTGCCCACGGGCGTCTGGCGGCCCAGAAACATTCTTCTCCTCCTTCAAACGCAAATCCTGCTCTCCTGTTCTCCCGCTCAACTGTTCTTCCGGCTCTACTTTCCCGCACAGCGCTGGCAGATTGCCCTTCGGCATGCCAAAATGCCCCCCATGCCGGCCGATGTCGATCAGGTTCTGGAAGTCTTCGCCACCGCGACCGAGGAGAACGCGCTCAGTCCACTTCGCAAGTTCCAAGTCGTCACCCTCCCCGAATCCGGGCAGGTCTGGATGACCGGTGACATCCACGATCATCGATCGAATTTCAACAAGCTGGTCACGGCCGCCGATCTGGCGAACAACCCCCAGCGCCATCTGGTTCTGCACGAACTGATCCACGGCGATCACATCGACCAAAACGGCGCCGAGGACAGTTGGACCACCCTTTTCAAGGCGGCCGAATTAAAGTGCGATTTCCCCGGCCAGGTGCATTTCCTTCTGGCCAACCACGACCTTGCCCAGATTCACGGCGAGGGAATCCTCAAGGCCGGCATGAGCGTCTGCGAAGCGTTCACGGCCGGGATCACCCGCGATTTCGGCGACCGCGCCGCCGCCGTGAACGTGGCGATCACGGAACTGCTCCTGTCATTCCCGCTGGCCATTCGCTGTCCCAAGGGCCTGTTCTTCTGTCACAGCCTGCCGACCGACGCGCAGGTGGATGAGTTCGACTACACGGTTTTCGACCGCGCATTGACCGGCCCGGACTATGCCCGTCGCCACGGTCCGGTCTATCAACTCATCTGGGGCCGCCACATGACCCCCGCTGCCGTCGATATCTTCGCCGACAAAATGAACGCCAGAATCCTCATCACCGGCCACCAACCCCAGGAATTCGGTTTCGCGATCAACGGCCAGCGCCACCTCATACTCGCCTCCGACCACAGCCAGGGAGTCTTCCTGCCGCTGGACCTGGATGTCGAATACGACATGGAAGGATTGCTGGATCGGGTGACGAAATTGGTGGCGTTGGAGGTGTAAGACCGGAACGGCGGTCAACTACGTCGATCGCCGGGATTGCTTGACCCGCTTTCTCTTCGATTTGGCAACTGGCGATACCACGGCATCCGCCACAGGCAGCGCAGCCCGCGCTTGCGCCAATTCATAAAACTCGTGGAGCTTGGCTTGTAGAAGCTTCTTGTCCGGCAATCGAGTCTGGTAATCGGCCACCAACGCCGGCGAAGCCGCTCGGCTGAGCGCATATTCGACTACCTCATAATCTTTCGTCGCACACAAGAGCACCCCGATTGAAGGACGCTCGTGCGGTTTCTTCACGTCGCGGTCGAGCGCCTCGAGATAGAACTCCAATTTGCCAAGATGCTCCGGCTGGAATTCCGTCGTCTTGAGCTCGACATCCACCAGACAGTTCAGGCCGCGGTGAAAGAGCAGAAGGTCGATTTCAAAATCCCGCCCGCCGACCTGGATGGGGTAATGGCTGCCGACAAAGCAAAAGTCCCGGCCGAATTCGATGAGGAAATTCTTGAGCTGCTCGACGAGCCCGCGGTGCAGATCGGCCTCGCCATAATCCTTGGACAGATTCAGAAATTCGACGAGATAACTGTCCTTAAAGACGGATGCCGCGTCGGGGTGCAATTCTCTCAGCGGTGGTGAGAGTTTTACGGGAGACAGGGCAACCCGCTCGAAGAGCGATCCGGCAAGCTGGCGTAGAAGAGCGCGGAACGACCATCGCTCGCGGCAGGCCAGGCACAGATAGAATTCACGCTCTTCGTCCCGCTTCGACCGGCTCATGATGGCCAGGTTGTGGCTCCACGACAATTCTCGCAACAGTGTTGCGAGTTTTGGTTTGTCGCGATAAGTCTCGTAAAATTGCATCATCCGCCACAGGTTGCTCGCGGAAAACCGCGCATATTGGGCTGGCGCCTGCGAATGTATTCAGCCAGAGCCGCCACGGTTCCCTGACCCCAACCGTCATTCGATATTTTGCGGCTGATGTGCCCGCCAATCGACCAATACAGATCGATCATCGCCGTGTTCACAGCAGCGACCGCGCGGGTCCGGGCCGCCTCGATCAATGCCAGCACGTGATCGAACTCCCGCGGCGATGGCGCCTTCGCCGATACTCGCTTCACGATAACGCGCTTCGGGACTTTCCTGCTCATGCCCTCGATCTCCTTGGCCGCTTATTCCGCCAGCCAGCACGCCGCGACGTGGCCGGGCTCGCCGGTTTTTTGTTCCAGCGGCGGAGTTTCCGTGCAGCATTGGCGCATCACGCGAAGGCTCACGCCGGCGGAATAGGTCTGGACGGTGTCGCCAGCGCCGGCTTCGGCGGCCTTCTGTCGCGTCAGTGAGCAGCGCGGATGGAACGGGCAGCCCGGCGGCGGGTTGGCGGGACTGGGGACTTCACCGGCCAGGACGATGCGCCTGGGACGCGGCTTGGCGCTGGGCAGCGGAATCGCGCTGAGAAGGGCGCTGGTGTAGGGATGTTTGGGATTGGAATACAACTCGCGGCTGCTGGCCTTCTCGACGATCCGGCCGAGATACATCACCGCCACATCGTCCGACACGTGCTCGACGACCGCCAGGTTGTGGGCAATGAAGAGATATGCGATCCCGCGTTCCTGGCGCAGGTCGGCCAGGAGATTGAGGATCTGGCTCTGGATCGAGACGTCCAGGGCGCTGACCGGTTCGTCGCAGACGATGAAATCGGGTGAAAGGGCCAGGGCGCGGGCGATACCGATGCGTTGCCGCTGGCCGCCGGAAAATTCGTGCGGATAGCGCGAGGCGTACGAGGGATCGAGCCCGACGCGCGACAGCAGCGAGGCGACCATGTCGTCCTTTTCGCGGCCGGTGGCGATGCCGTGAACCAACAGCGGCTCGGCGAGCATGTTGCCGATCGTCATGCGCGGATTGAGGCTGCCGACCGGATCCTGGAAGACGATCTGCATGTGACGGCGGAGGCGTCGCAGTTCACTGCCGCTGAAGGCGAAGAAATCCAGTCCCTTGTATTCGACGCTGCCGCTGGTGGCCGGGACAAGCCGCAGCATCGTCCGACCCACGGTCGTCTTGCCGCAGCCGGATTCGCCGACCAGGCCGAGCGTCTTGCCGGCCGCGATCTCAAAGCTCACGCCGTTAACGGCCTTGACGTATCCGACGGTTCGCGACAGCAGCCCGCGTCGGATGGGAAAGAATGTGTGCAGATCCCTGACGCGGATCAGCGGCGCATCCTTGGCCGGCGGCGGCGGGAACCCAGCCTGCTGACGATATTCGATCGGGGCGACGGGGGTCGTCATGGCGCACCTCCCTCGCCCATGGCCATCGGAATAACCGGCAACGGGACTTCGGTCGCGCGCTGCGATGCCGAGCGGGGAACCGTCGCCGTGGCCTTCGCGTATCCGGCGACGTAATGGCACGCCGCCCAATGCTCGCGCGAGGTTTCGCGCAGATCGGGTTCGGTCGCATGGCATTGTTTGGGAACGCAAACCGTGCCCGTATCGGTGGCGACCTCGACGCCCTGCACCGCCCCGGCCGCCGATGCCTGCGATGCCGCCAAGGCGCAACGGGGGTGGAACTTGCACCCCGGCGGGAACCGGCCGGGATTCGGCACCGTGCCGGGAATCGCCACCAGCCGCGAGGCCTTCACGCCCAGCCTGGGCACGGCCCGGAAAAGCCCTTGCGTATACGGATGCTGCGGATTCTCGAACAGCTCACCAACGTTGGCGTGCTCGACGATACGGCTGGCGTACATGACCGCCGCCACGTCCGCGTTCTCCGCGACCACGCCCAGATCGTGCGTAATCAGCAGGATCGACATGCCCCGCTCCTGTTGCAGCGAGCGAAGCAATTCAAGAATCTGCGCCTGGATCGTCACGTCCAGCGCCGTCGTCGGCTCATCGGCGATCAGCAGCTTGGGCTGGCACGACAGCGCCATGGCGATCATCACGCGCTGCCGCATGCCGCCGGACAGTTGGTGCGGATAATCCAGCAGCCTACGATGCGGATCGGCGATGCCGACATCGCGCATGCTCTTCTCGGCGATGGCGTAGGCCTCGTTGCGGCCGACGTGCTGGTGCAGCGTGACGGCCTCGACAATCTGCTCGCCGATGGTAAACACGGGATTGAGCGAAGTCATCGGCTCCTGGAAGATCATGGCGATGTCCTTGCCGCGCACCTGCTGCATCTCACGCTCGCTGAGAGCGAGCAGATCGCGCCCTTCAAAGAGCACCCGCCCTCCCAGCACATGGCCCGGCGGCGACGGAATCAGCCGCAGGATCGACAGCGCCGTCACCGATTTCCCGCAGCCGCTCTCGCCCACCAGCGCCACCGTCTGCCCCGGATAAATCGAGAGGCACACATCATGCACCGGCCGGATCGAGCGGTGGCCGGTCGTGAAACCGATGCTCAGTTCGGACAATTCCAATAGCGGCTTGGGCATGGGAATCTCAGGTGCGAAGTTTGGGGTCGAGGGCATCGCGCATGGCCTCGCCGACGAGGTTGTACCCGAAAACGGTCAGGAAGATCGCCAGGCCGGGGAAGAGCGCGATCCACCACACGAAGGTTCCGCCGGCGCCCAGCGCCTGTTCGAGCAGCGCGCCCCAGCTCGGGTCGCGCGATAATCCGATGCCCAGGAAGCTGAGCGTGCTCTCGGACAGGATGGCCGATGCGATGCCGAAGCTCGACGTGATCAGGATCGGATAAATGCCGTTGGGCAGCATGTGGCGGAAGAGAACCGAAGTCAGCGGCAATCCCTGCGAGATTGCCGCCTGCACGAAATCCTGCTTGCGCAGGCGTAGAAACTCCGCCCGGATGAAGCGGGCTTCGCTAGTCCAGGTCGTCAGCCCGATGATTGCCATGATCATATAGAGATTGGGCGGAAAGAACGCGACGAACGTGACCAGCAGAAAGAGCGTGGGAATCGACTCGAAGATCTCAATCAGGCGCATGCCCAGCAGATCGACCCAGCCGGCGAAATAGCCCATGAGCCCGCCGATAGCAACGCCGATGACGACGGCAATTCCAGTGGCGATCAACCCGATCGACAAATCGACCCGGCAGGCGTGGATCATGCGGCTGCACACGTCACCGCCGATCGCGTCGGTGCCGAGCAGATGCTGGCGGGTGGGCGGCTGCAGGGCGGCGTCGGGAATGTCGCGCTGAAAATCGTAGGGCGAATACGGAATGGGCGCCATCACCTTCCATTGCACTTCTCCCTGGCGGTCCAGATTGCGGTAATGCGGCCAGTCGACGACATCGGGCGGATGTGCAAAAAGAATGGCCAGCGGAATCATCACGGCGGTGAGAATCAACATCTCCAGCATCCAGCGGCCAAACGCGCAGCGGCGCACAAGCCGTACCAGCGACCATCCGACCAGCACCAGGAGTGTGATATCGGGCACCGTCAGCGCCCTGGCCATCGGGCTGGAGATTCGCCCGTCGATCTTCGCGAGAATCGGCATGGTATTGGCCAGAAGCGGAGCGAAAACACCCGCCACGGCGACAATCGCAATCCAGCCGATTCCAAAGCGCGCCGCGCGCGGCGCCACGGTGTCATGCAGCACCTGCCGCCAATAGTTTCTCGGCGCACCCTCGCCGACGGCGTCGGTGGCTTGGGACATTTCCAATGTCTCGGCGGGCGATGTCATGTCGGGTTGGCCTCAAAACTCACGCGCGGATCGGCCATCGCGTAAGCGATGTCCGTTATCAGAAAGGAAATCAACGTCAGTATTGACGCCACCAGCGTCAGCGACATCACCATCTGTGGATCCTTCTGAAGCGCCGCCTGCACACCCAGTCGGCCCATTCCCGGCAAGGCGAAGATGTTCTCGACGATGATCGACCCGCCGATCAGGCTCGGTAATAGCGACGCGCAGGATGTAATCAGCGGCAACAGGCCGTTGCGCAGCACATGCCGATACAGAACGACCCCTTCGGGCAGACCTTTGGCGCGGGCCGTGCGGATGTAGTCGGCGGCGATGTTCTCCAGCATGGCCCCGCGCGTCAGTTTGCTGGTAAACGCGAATCCGGCATACGAGAAGCAGATGATTGGCAACACGAGGTGCCAGGCCGTATCCAGCAGCCAACCACGCTCAAAATGCACGCCGCCGGCAAAACCCAATGTGGGAAGGAAGTTGAATTGATCGGCCTGCACGTCGTGCAGGCCGGCGGTGGGAAACCAATGCAGCCACTCCTTGTTGCCCAGGTATCCGACAAGCATCACGCCGGCCCATATCTGCGGCACGGACCACAGGCCCAGCAGAAACATGCCGCCCCCGACATCCGCCAGTCCGCCCCGCTTGCGCGCCGCCTGAACCCCGGACCACACCGACAGCGCCATGATCACCGGTATCGTGATGATGTTCAGCAGCAACGTGATCGGCAGGCTCTCCTCGACCATCTCCAGCACGGATTGGTGCGCAATGATGCTTTCGCCCAGGTCCGGCGGCTTGAACCCGACCCTCCAATTCAGCGGCCAACCCGCGCCGGCATTCTTGATCCCCACCGGCGAGACGCCGTTGAGCCACATGAGGTACTGCACGGGGAGCGGCTTATCCAGGCCGTATTTCCGTTCATAGAAGGCTCGCATGGCCGCGCGGCTGCGCGGATCGGCGGCGCCCGTGCGCGTGTTGACGATCGCCATCAGCCCGCCGGGCGACATTGCCATCACCGAAAAAGTAATGATGGTCATTCCCAGCAGCGTTGGGAACATCAGCAGCAGGCGGCGAATGATATACGTGAGCACAGACCGTCTCCGCGACTTCGCCGGGGGCTACTTGGTGGTGTACTTCTGCCGCCCCACCGGCACGTACCAGGGCATCGGCATCACCCAGTCACCGACGTAATTCAATCCGGTCTTGCCCGTCTTTACGTTTTCAATCCGCTTGTCGATCAGTGACAGCGCCTCGGGGACCGTCAGGAACGTGTACGGCTGATCGTCATGCAGGATGTGCTCGCATTCGTGCCAGAGCTCCATGCGCTTCTTTTCGTCCAGCGTCTGTCGCGCGGCGCGAATCGCCTTGTCCAGTTCCGGGTTGGAATAGGACATGAAATTGTCCGCGTCCCCTTCGATCTGGCTGGAATCGAACATCTGGTAGATGTCGTCCTCGATTCCCACCGACCATCCCAGGCCGACGGCATCGAATTCGCGGCTCTTCATCTTCTGCTCGATGATCGTCCAGTCCACCGGATCAAGCTCCATATTGATCCCCGCCTTGGCGTAGTCGTCCTTCACGAAATCCATCATATGTTCGATGGTCTCGACCTTGCTCGGAAAGCTCAACTTGAACGCCAACTCCGTCCCGTCCGCTTTTGACAGCACGCCGCGGGAATTCGTTTGCGTGAATCCCGCCTCCTTCAACAACTCTTTGGCCTTATCCGGATCGTAGGTCCAGTCAACCAGCGTCGGATCATCCTGCTTGGACAGGGAGTTGAACGGCCCCCGCGCCGGCTTGGCGTATCCCAGCAGGATGGATTTGCACATCCCCTCGCGATCCGTCAGCAACGTCATCGCCTGGCGCACGCGCTTGTCGGCAAACAGCGTCGGCTTGCCCGCCTTGATTTCGTTCCACGCGATGTAGTCGTATCCTCCAATCGGCGAATAGAATTCGTAATTGTTGCTTTTCGCCATGATGTCCTTTTTCTTCAGCGCCTGCTGGTACTCTTCAGGCTCAACGCCCAGCGTGTCCAGTTCGCCGTTGCCGAACATCACCATCTCGGTCGATTCCTCCGGGATCTGATCGTGGGAAATCCGATCGAACGATGTCGGCAGGCCCCAATAACGCTCATTGCGCACCAGATCGATCTTGCCCGGTCCCGGCTTCCAACTCGTCGGATCCGGCATCCGATACGGCCCCGTGCCGATCAACAGCCCGACGCTGGTATTGAATTGATCGGGCGTCAATTTCCCATAGAACGCCTTGGACATGATCCCCTCGCCGCTGGCGACGTCGAAGCTCAAGAAAAACGGCGCCTTGAATGTGTACTCGACCTGATCGTCGCCGATCTTGCGCACCGTCTTGATCCGCTGCATCGCTTCCCGATCGCGCGGCGCGTCGATCTTCGGGTTCATGATAAAATCGTACGTGAACACCACATCGTCGGCGCTGAATGGCGACCCGTCCGAAAATGTCACCCCGTGGCGAATGTTGAAGACGATCGTCTCCGCCGGCGGACAATCCGCCTCTCCGCCGATATCGTCGTCACGCCGACCTTCCTTCATGCGCGACGCAATGTACGCCTTGCGATCGTCCCCCTTGTCCGCCGGCGGACAATCCGGCTCGGCCGCGATTTCCGCCTCCGTCAGCGGCACAAGTTTCCGCTTGTCCACATACGCCTGCCACGCCGCCGTGTTGTCCTTTTCCGTGAAACTCGTCGCCAAAAGCGGCACGCGATCCAGAGTCACCGGATCGATGAAATACAGGCTTTCCATCACGCGGGCCTGCAAGATGGCCGCGTACACATCCGTGCTCAGCAGGGGTGTGATCTTCGCCACCGGCGCGCCAAAGTTCTGAACCAGCCAGTCCCCCTGGTCGTATTTCCCCTCGGCGCGAAGTTTCCGCAGTTCCGCGAACGGATCGACGTCCGCATTCGCCGGCCCGGTTGTCGAATTGCCGCCGCTCTGACGCGGCGATACTGTCCCGTTCTCCAGCGCCCGTTGGATATCCACCAGTACCTTCAATTGGTCGGCGCCCTGCGACTCGATCTGAACCACGGCCTGGTACTGGCGATCAAACTGAAACATCGCCAGCACCACGATCACAATCAGCAACCCCAGCAGGCTCGCCAGGATCATGTCCTTCACGCTAAATCGGTTTTCCATCGGCAACCTCATCTGCGCCGGCCGCGGGAATTTCGCCGGCCATCATTCCCGCAGGCCCGGCTGTCTTATCCGATTCTCACGACCGCCCCGATCGCTGCGATCGCGGGTCCAGAATATCCCGCAACCCGTCGCCAACGAAATTTAATGCCAGCAGCGTCACCGCCAGTAAGGTACACGGAAATACCAGCAGCCACCACCGCGAATCGACCGGATTCAGAGCCGCGATCAATCCCTCGCTGGCCAGCGATCCCCATGTCGGCAAAGGCGGCTGAATCCCCACCCCCAGAAAACTCAAGAGCGATTCCTGCAATATCGCTTCGGGAACCGTCAAGGTCGCATACACCGTGATCGGCCCGATCAGATTCGGCAGCAAATGCCGCGTGAACACGCGCCACGGCCCCGTCCCGATCGATCGCGTCGCCTCCATGAACGGCTGACTCCGCAAACTCAGCACCTGCCCACGAATCACCCGCGCCATCGTCAGCCAACTCGCCAATCCGATCGCCAGAAACAACACCACCACGTTCGCCAGCCGTGGCGCATGCAATAGCGACCCCAACGGCCGCTCCAGCCCCAGTTTGAACAGAATCACCATCAGGATATACGGCAGCCCATACAGCACATCCACCGTTCGCATGAGCAGTCCATCAACCCATCCGCCCATGTACCCCGACACGGCCCCGACCGTCACGCCCAGCACCACCGCCACCGCGCTGGCCGTCAATCCCACCGCCAGACTCAGCGCCCCACCCAGCAGGCATCGGCCCAGGAGGCTCTGCCCCAGCTTGGTCGATCCAAACCACATCCACGCTGGCGCGGTTTGCGGCCGGGCTTCGGCCAGCTCCGAATGCTGGTTGTCGAAATAGAAATCCCCGCCCTTGCCGTTGTTGGTCGTTGCCGCCGTTGTCGCCGGCAAACTTCCCACGCACGCCAGCACGATCACCGCCAATACGCCGCCTCCCGTCAGAACCCGGCCGCTGCGCAAAGCCCGCTTCCATACCCCGGCCCGGCTTTCGAGGGTCGTTGTTTCCACAATTGTCATGCTCATGCCGTCACGTCGATACGGGGGTCCACCAGCGCGTATCCCACATCCACCAGCAGATTCAATCCCATCAGCAGTGCCGAGTACACCATCACCGTCCCCAGGATCAATGTCTGATCGCGGTTCTGCACGCCGCGCACGAAATGCTGGCCCAGGCCGGGGATGTTGAAGATATATTCCACCACGAACGACCCGGTCATCGCCCCGGCGGCGGCCGGGCCGAGGTAACTGAACACGGGCAGCAGCGCATTGCGGAACGCGTGGCGCCAGATGACGTGATAGGCGCCCAGCCCCTTGGCCCGCGCGGTGCGGACGTAATCGCTGCCCAGCACATCCAGCATCGCCGCCCGAGTGAGCCGTGCAATGTACGCCAGCGGCAGGAGCGATATCGCCACGCCCGGCAACACCATCTGCCGCAGCGATCCCCACCCCGCACTGGGAAACCAGTGCAGCGTGTCGCTGAATACAACTATGAGCACCCCCGCCGCCACAAATCCCGGCACGCTGATTCCCACCAGCGCCGCCGCGAGGCTCAGCCAGTCGAACACTCCGCCGCGCCGCACCGCCGCCAGGACCCCGATGGCGCTTCCGCCGATGAACGCGATGGTCAATCCAAGCAGCCCCAGCGAGATCGACACCGGCAGCGCCGCCCGCATGACGTCGTTCACCGACCAGCCCTGATAGGACATGGTCGGGCCAAAATCGCCGTGAAGCAGCAGTCGCTGCGGATAATATCCCAGGAACGCATACCAATGGTCCGCGTGAAACCGCGTCAGCAATTCCGCCTTCACCAGCGGGTCCATGGGTTTTTCATCGTTGCCGAACGGCGTACCCGGCGCCACCCACGCCAGTAGAAACGTGATGAGATAGATCACCGCAAGGATCAGCGGAATCTGCAACAGCCTCCCCACGATGAATCGCGTCATACGCCGGCAGTGTACCTCAAGACAAACGCCTCGCGAAATCTTATAAACTCCCTCGTGTCTGACGCCCAACGGCTGGAATCGGCCCTGCGAAATCTCCCTGGTTTCGGAACCCTCGTCAAAGACCGCGGGTATCGCCAGATCTGGCGGTTCTCGCTCGACGGCAAAACCTATTACCTCAAGTTCTATCCCCGCCGCGGCCGGTTCATCAAACGCCTGTTCCGCGGCAATCCCGCCCTGCGCGAATTTCTGGCCCTGCAAAAACTCCAGAAGGCCGCCGTCAACAGCCCTCGCGCCGTCGCGGTCCTCGTCGGATTTCACCTCGGCGAGCAAATCGGCGACGCGGTCATCGCCGACGCCATCGAACCGGCCGTCGCGCTGGATGCCTATCTCAATCAACTTCGGCTGGATGGGCAAATTCCCGCCGATATCCGCTCGCTCTCGGCGCGGATTCGCCAGGTCATCCTTCGCCTGGAACAGGCCGGGCTCGGCCACAGCGATCTGCACCTGGGCAACATGCTTCTCCATAACGATGACGTGTATCTGCTGGACGCCTACGCCATTCGCCGTGACGGCATGCGTCCGAGCGATCTCTTTTTGCTCGCCCACAGCGTCGGCCGATTTGCCACGCGAACCGATCTGCTGCGCGGCTGGCGCGAACTGGGCCCCGGCGGCCCGCTGCCGCGCCGCAACCCCGTTTCCTCAAGACAATGGCGAAAACTCGTGGCGCGATCCACGGGCGACAACCGCGCTTTCGGCCGGCTGGATTCGGCCGGGTTTTGCGGGTTCTTCTTCCGCCAGACACCCTTCGCCCGCCGCTGGGCGCCGGCCAGCCGGCTTGTCATCTCCACCGCCGATTGGCAGGCCGCGTTCCCCAAACTGCTGGACGATCTTCACGGCGGCCGGCTCGAACCGCTCAAGCGCAGTCCCTCCGGCGATGTTTGGGCCGGCGAGGTGACGCTCGGCGGCACGGCCGTGCCCGTGGTCGTCAAGCGGCCGTACAAGCGATATTGGTATCGCTATTTCAACGAGATCGGCCGGGGCTCGCGCGCCCGCCGAGCCTGGCGCAAGGCCTGGACGATCATCGTCCGCGACATCCCCACCGCCTGGCCGCTTCTGGTCATGGAACAACGCCGCTTTGGCTACGTCACCGACTGCCTCACCGTCTTTGAGCGCGCCCAGGGCCCCACCCTGGCTGATGTCGATCTCGAATCCCTCGGCGCCGACGGCCGCGAGCTTCTTCTGCATCGCGCCGGCGCGGTTCTGCGCACGATCGACACACTGGGCTATTCGCATTTCGACGCCAAGAGTTCCAACTGGATCGTGCAAAGCGACGACCTGCTGGGCCCGCGCCCCATCCTCATCGACGTGGATGGCATCCGCCACCGCCAATGGCACGCCCTGGGAATCCAGCGCCTCTTGCGCAGCATGATCGATCATCCCCAATACAACACGCTTGATTCACTACACCTCTGCCGCGGCTACGCGCCGTTCTCCCGCCTGCAAAACCCGACGCCGCCCGTATGTGCAGCCTGCGGCCACGACCTCCGCGCCACCCCCGACCGCTGCCCCGAATGCGGCACGATCCCGCCCAAGCGGGAGTAGGATCGAATCCGCCAGCCCGACATTCTCTCTGCGCCTCCGCGCCTCCGCGTGAGATATTCTCCTTCCCAGCCTTGCATTCCCCGCCCGCGCTCATTTACCCTGCCAGCCAGCACACATGTCCGACTCGCTCAACCTGAACCTCCCCGACGCACCGCGTGTACTCATCGTCAAGCCCAGTTCCATCGGCGACATCGTCCACGCGCTGCCCGTGCTGGCGCTGCTGCGCAAACGCTATCCGCAGGCCCATATCACCTGGCTGGTCTCGGCCTCATGCTCGGCGCTGTTGGACCGTCACCCGCTGATCGACCGCACGATGATCTTCCATCGCCGCGGCAATCCCATATTCGCCACCATTCGCCTGCTCGCCAGACTGGCCGTCGAACGATTCGACATGGTCATCGACCTGCAGGGCCTCTCCCGCAGCGCGATCTTCGGCGCTGCAACGCGCGCCAGCCTGCGCATCGGCCCGGCCGACGCTCGCGAGTGGGCGTATCTCCTGTACACCCATCGCATTCCCACCGGCCGGCGGACCGTGCATGCCGTTGAAGGCAACCTCCGCATCGCCGAAGCGATCGGCCTGGGCCGCGAGCCGGTCGAATTTCCGCTGCCCGACGATCCCGCCGATCGCGCCGCCATCGAACCGCTTTTGCCGCGCCAGCCGTTTGCCGTCCTGATCCCCGGCACCGTCTGGAAAACCAAGCGCTGGCCCGTCGAGCGTTTCGCCGAGCTGGTCCGGCCGCTGCGCGAGCGATTCAACCTGGCCACCGTTGTGGCCGGCGGCCCATCCGACATCAAGATGGCCGCCGCCATCCCCGCCGATGTCAACCTCGCGGGGAAGACCACGCTCCGCCAGTCGATCGCTTTGTTGCGTAAAGCCGCCCTGGTGATCGCCAACGATTCCGGCCCCATGCACATCGCCGCAGCGCTGGATCGGCCCCTGATCGCACTCTTCGGCCCCACCGATCCCAAGCTGACCGGCCCCTACCAACGCGAAGATTCCGTGCTGCGCCTGGCGATCCCCTGCTCCCCCTGCCACAGCCGCCGATGTTCCCACATGAGCTGCCTGCGCTGGATACGGGCCCAGGATGTGCTGAGTCTTGTGGAATCACAAATAAACCGCAAAGGCGCAATGACACCGAGATAGAATCACGCCAAGAGCGTTTGATGCACATCGCCAGCGCGTTCAAGCTCCCACAATTTTGCCGCGAAAAGCCGATCTTTGCGTATTGCCTTCCTCCGCGCCATCGCGTCTTTGCGGTTTATTCCTATTTCCATCTCACTCCCGCGCCAGCACGTTCACCAGGCAATGCAGACTTCCATAACTTGTATAGCAACTTGTGCAGTCAACCGTGCAGACGCGATATCCCAGCCCGCGCCACACGGCGGCTGCCGCGTCGTTCAAGACTTCCGCGCCGCGGTACGTCGGCATGTAGACGATCCGCTGCCCGGCCACCGTCTCGATGATGACGTTCACGTAGGTCAGGTAGGTTTTCCCATCCACCGCCGGCGCCGCCGGGATGCGCACCACTTTATACCCCAGCGCCGCCGTGTGCCGCGCCACGGCGTCAAATGTCGCCTGCGTCGCGGACGTAAAATCCGCACCGCCGGGAAGCGGGGGCAGTCGCGTGGCGTCCCCGGCCGCAACCAGCAGCACCCTGGCCATCCCCGGATCGGCCACCAGCATGGTGCGATCCCTGGCCGGCATCATGTACATCCCCGCGTGATGGTCCGGCGCGGTATCCAGCAGGACGATCTTGCGGTGCAGTTCCCGCGCCAGTTCATCGGCGACGGCCGTTGGATTCTCCACCGTCTGCTGCACGTTTCGCCGCAGGACGGCGGGCGTGACGAACACCGTATCCCCATCGGCCAGCAAATCGCCCGCGTCAAAATCCAGAATACTGCGCCGCGCCGCGACGCGAGCGATCTTCTGCGAAAGATCGAACGCGATCTTTTCATCCCCCAGCCGGGCCGGCCAGACGCCCGCCCCGTTTTCGCCGCGCGGACACAGGAGCGTCGTCGCCCCGTCCCCCTCCGGCAGCAGCGCCACCCAGCGATCCCGCGACCAGGCGGTGATCGCGTGATCCACGACCACTGGAATCATCTGGCACTTGATCGCGCCGACGCGCGCGACCAGTTCATCGAAGGCCGTCCGAGTGGTACACGCCGCGTACACTTTCACGCGGGCGTCCAGTTGCGGGAGGAAGCTGCGATACACATCCGCGGCCGCGTCGGCCCCCGTGGCGTATTGGATCACCACCGCCGAGAGCGCCGAGCCCCCTTCATCCATCATCGGCCCGGACGGCGAACCGGCGACCTGGGGCAGCCACGCCAACACCCCCGCCGCCGCCAGCGCGCCCAGCAGGATTCCCACAACCGCCGGCCAGCTTGGTTTTCGCATCGTGGACCGTTCCGAAATCTATCCCTCGCAAAGGCGCAAGGCCCACAAAGGTCAATGCGGGTGAACTTATCGCCATTTGCTCAAACGCGTTACTCGGTGTTTGTTCCCAGTTTGCTTTTCTTTGCGCCTTTGCGCCTCTGCGAGTGATTCTTCTCCCCCGCCAATCATCACTGGTTGATAAGGAACACCGGCTGTGTCGTCGCCGATTGCGGCGATACAAGACTCTGGAACATGATCGACTTGGCCGGCTGAACCGATGTCACCCTGCCAATCAGCGTGGCCGTCACGCCGGCGGGAATCGGCTTGCCCGAGCCGTCATCGGCCACCGTCACGGTCTTGGATTCGTAGGGGGCAAGGGATAATTCCTGTGTCGCCTGCCGCACGATGACCGGCGGCGGCAGAGAGCGGGCCATCGGGCTTCCCTGGCCGAAGTAACTCACCGTCAGATCGAGCGGGATCTCGATCTGGTCCGGCGTGGTGTTCGTCGCCGTCACCTCGATGTTCAACGGCTGGCCCGCTGCGATCGCATATTGCCCCCGCGCATCCTTGTCGCCGCAATTGACAACATGCGCCACGATATCGCATCCCCCGGCCGACAGCGTCGGCACGACAATTGTCGGCCGGACCGCCCCATTGTCCGCCTGCAAGCCGCGCGGGACAAAAATGCCCAATATCAGCGCGAACGTCCCCGCCGCCCAAACGCCGCCGACCAGCAAATTCCGCTTGTTCATGACACGCTCCCTCAGCAAAAGACCCGTTCGATCAACGCTTGCCACAATGCCTTTGACGACGGCGGAACCTGAAAGTTCCCGCCTATTTCAGCGACTGGGTTGAAATCACCTTGCCATTTTCCTCGAATCGAATTTCGCGGTAGTCGCCCCTGGGCACCGATACGATCAGCGAGCTGGAAAATGTGGCCGTGCCGGGCGGATCGGATTTGGCGCTATAGCTGAGCGTCAGCACGCCGCCGGATTCGGTCGCACCGGTCATGCTGTAATTCCAGAATACGCCCCGCCTGATGACCGCCAGTACGATGTTGTTGTCGAACACATTGTTGGCCAGGCGATGCGAACGGTCGCCCATGACATATCCGGCTCCGAATACGGCATCGAACGCCGCCCGGTCGCGCGCCACGACAATCGACAGCGGCGCATTGGGCTCGAACTGGTTCGAGACGAAATATCCGCCATAGACATCAAACGCCACCGGCCGGGTGGCGGGTTGCGTCGTCGCGTCCGCCTGGCCTGGCCGGGTTGTGGGCTCGGTTGTCGCTGCCGCAGCCACGGAAATCCCGATCAGTGACACACACGCCCATTTCAGCATTGATCCGATCACGGCTGAAGCCTCCAACAAAAAGCGAAAGTCGCTGGTGAACGGCCATTGGTCACCAATTCACTTGCCACCGTCTATTTGACGCCGGACCGGCCGCAAAGTTTCAAAATATCGCACAACCGCTACAGGCCCAGTTCCTTGAGCGCATCACCCGCCCCGGCCAGGTGCTGGGGGTCCATCTCGCTGTAATTGCGGCAGAGTATCACGCCGGGAGCGGCGGCC
This sequence comes from uncultured Tepidisphaeraceae bacterium, assembly GCA_964420285.1. Taxonomy (GTDB): domain Bacteria; phylum Planctomycetota; class Phycisphaerae; order Tepidisphaerales; family Tepidisphaeraceae; genus CAYQTE01. The sequence goes on along the minus strand of CAYQTE010000023.1, from coordinate 10,636 downwards.
TTGAACGCCGCAACTACCGCCGCCTTAACGCTTTGCGCCGTGCAGCGTCCCGCGCCGGCCGGGACCGGCACGTCAATATCGATCCCCGGCCAGACCGCCACCCTTCCCGCACCGCCGTCGTCCAGCGTCCGTCTGGTTTCGCGGGCCACATAGTCGGCCGACAATCCCGCCGCCAGCACGCGGTCGTATGGCGCTTCCTGATAATTCAGCATTTCATAGAAAATCGGCAATGCCTCTGCCGGCGGCACATCGGCGAACACATTCTGGCACACGCTGTCGGTAAAGCTCTTGATCCGCTCGCCGGCACAATTGTTGTAAAGGACCGGTTTGATGAAATCGGAATAGCTGGCCATCGCCGCGTAATCCATTTCAGCCCGATGGAACGGACTGAACGACACATTGTGCCAGATGTGCCAACCCACCGGGATCGCCGGCTTGATCGACTTGATCAATTGATACATCGTCTTCTGCAAATCGGCCCGGCTGTCGATCCAGAGACTCTCCCACGCCAGCAGTTCCGGATATTTCAGCAGCAGCCGGAAGAATCCCACGAACGCCCCGTCGCGCGGCCGCTGCCGCGACCGGCCGGCCCGAACGTAGGCTTCCAGTTCCGTAAATCCCCTTCGCGCCCGGTCGACATCAATACCGCGGTCTTTCCCCTTCTTGATGCAATAATCGCAAAAGCACGTAGCCCCGCCCGGATCCGCTGTCGCGCCGTGATGATACGCGCCCAGCGCGTTGAACAATCCCCCCTGCCGTTCGCTGGACCACATGTAGCCGCCGATGTCGTACGATCGTGTATAGTCCTCGGCCAGTCCCAGCACATATCCGCGGTAGCCCGGATTGTTGTAACACGGCCCCGACGGATGCGTATCGCGCCTTCGGCCGTGAAAATCGACCTCGTAGAACCCCTGCCAGTTGGCCAGCGCCACCCGCGCGTTATCCTCAAGAACCCACGCGAAGACCTTTGTCCCGATCTTATTTCCGGCATCGATGGCGTGTTGAAGCACATCGACATTGCCGGCCTCGGGGGCGCGCATGTCCTGGAAGGTGAGATTGGTGCCCTTGTAATACTGCATGTGCGGCATGGCGAAATTCCCGCCGCGAAATGCCCCGGCGCGCAACCCCGATTGCGAAGCCAGATGCGTATAGATGAACGGAAACAGCGCGTTCACTCCCGCCCGCTGCCGCATATCCGCAAGAAGCGGGGAAATGTCATTGGCCAGCAGCGGCCCCACCGCCATCTGAATCCCCATCATGGGCGCGGGCTTGGTCGCCGCACCGCCTGGCGCATCCGCTCCATCGGCCGCACCACCGCCTATGGCCGCGAACCCCGCCGCCGCCATCGTCGCTCCGGCCGCACGCAATACGTCCCGCCGGGTGATTTCGCTATCGCTCATGCGCGGCCTCCTCGTCTGGCAAACTGGTCGCCAGTCAATGGCGACAACGCGCGCAGCACATCGGGGCACGCATGAGCGCCAGTTTTTTCCAGCCCGGAAATCCTGCCCAACCGCCTATTGCGCCTTCAAACGGATAATGCTCGCCGACAGTGGCGGGAATTCGTGGGCGAATGTCGTGCCGGCATCGGTGATCGTGCTCTCCTTGGGAGCGACGTTCTTCGGGTTGGCGATGTTGTTGACGGCCGTGGCGGGACCGGTCAGGACTGTCAGACTTGCCGACTTGTCCACGCTCTTGGCGCCCTTGATGTCCAGTTCGACGGACAGAACCCGATCCTGCGGATTGACGATCTTGAGGATCACGTCGCCCGTCTTGTCATCATGACTGGCGGTGTAAAACATCGTGTCGGCCGGGAGATCGGTGGTCATGGGCAGTAGCGTCGTGCCCATATTGGCGCCGAACATGGCCTGTGCCCAGTAGGAGGCCGATCCGAAGCTGCTGAGCGTGTCGTAGCCGATCAGGTCGGTCGGCCATTGCATGCCGCCGGGATTGACGTTCACGAACAGCGGCGCGTACGAGGCCAGGAGGACCAGGTCGCTGTTGTTTTCCATTTCCGTCATCCATGCGGCATCGGCGATGCCGGAATGGAGATCGGCGGTCGGGTTGCCTTCGCGCGTGGCCCATTCGCCGACGAAGATTTTCGGCCCGTTGCGCGCGGCGCGGTCGTACTTGTGAATCTGCCCGGCGGCCAGCATGGCGGCGGGGGTTCGCAGATAGAAGTGATCGTCCACAACATCCGGCGTCCGCGCCCGAACAGTCGTGGTGGCGATGAGCTTCAGCGCCGGATACTTTGCCCGAATCGCATCGAAAAACGCCGGGAAACGTTGCTCATAGCCACGATTCCGGCCGCTCAGGCCATCCTCGTTGCCGATCTCGACATACGTCAACTTAAACGGCTCCGGATGCCCATCGGCCGCGCGCTGCTTGCCCCATTTGGTCGTCTGGTCACCGGTGACGTATTCAATCTCGTCCAGCGCCTGCTGCACATACGGCTGCAGGGCGGCCGGTTCGGTGATCGTCGTTCCGTTGAGCGTATATCCGGCGAAGACGGCCAGCAGCGGCTCCATCTTGAGGTCTTCGCACCATTCCAGGAATTCCAGCAGGCCCATGCCGTCGCTGGAACGATATCGCCACGGGCTCAGATGCCCCGGCCGGTTCTCCAGCGGGCCGATCGTGATCTCCCAGTTGAAATAGTTGGCGATATCGTTGCCTTCGAGATAATTGCCGCCGGGGAAGCGGAGGAACGTCGGGTGCATTCCCGCCAGCATGTTCATCAGGTCGATGCGGTTGCCGTTGGGCCGATCGTTGAACGTCGGCGGCATCAGCGAGACGAGGCTGAACCAGATGCTGCCCTTGCTGGCGGCCGAGATGACAAATCGCGTCTGGGCCGTTGGCGTCACATCGCCGGTGGTGAGGGTAAGCTTGTACTTCTGCCACTGGCCGGTGATGGCCGGCACGGTTCCGGTGGCGTAGACGGTTGCGCCGTCGTTGCTCTCGATATCGGCCGTGAGGGGACCGACAGCGCCATCGGATCGGGCATAGAACGAAGCCTGGTATTTGGTATTGGGCTTGACGGGAATGCCCCAGAATCCGTCATTGGCGACACCGACGCGCTGGCCGGCGGCGACGGCGGTGATGTCCAGACGCAGGCTGACCTGCAAAGCGGTCGTGTTGACGGGGTTGGCGGTATCGGTGGCCATCGTGCCGGTTGCACCCTGGCTCTGCACGACGGACCAGTGCGGCACCGCCGACGCCGCCTCGCCGGCCCCGCGTCCGGCGGCGCCGCCGCGAGCGGGTGCGGCCGGAGCATCCTTGAACGTGCGGTTCTGGATGGTCTCGGCGTACAGGCCGCCGTCATAGGAATAGTTGATCTCTTCGGTCATCAGGCCGTATAGCGTCGGGCTGATCTTGATGCCGGGCTTGTCGACTTCGACCATGAGATGGGAAGTCTGAGCGGAGGCCGCCGCACAGATTGCCAGAAAAGCCGCGAATGCCGTCGTCGGCACAACTACGCTCAGTTGCCAGATTCCGCCGCTCGTCGTAGTCCGCCTCGTCATGGAATGCTCCTGTTGAGGGACAGTTGTTGGTTGCCAGCAATAAGTGGCCCGGTTCCTTCTTATTCGTCCGCGATCTGTAAAACGACCTGACCTGGCCGGTCGGCGTTTGTCCACCGGCCGCCACGGAGTGATATCGTATAGCGAATCGGCCCCAACGCCAATGGCGGATTACAACCTTGGCTCTTCCAGCGGCACCGGGCAGATGTCTTTTCGGCGGCAGGTCTTGCAGCGGCGGCCTTCCCAGAGCGTGTTGAATTGCTCCATCACCGCGTCGATCAGCGGGGAGGATTCGGTCCAGATTCCCCATTCGATATTTCGCCGGCCGTCGGATTTGGCGCCCAGGCCCGCGCCGGTGAGGTTGGCACTGCCGAGATACATCGAGCGGGTATCGATGATGACGCACTTGGCGTGCAGTCGCGGGCAGCGGCGGATGACCAGATTGGCGGGCAAGGCCCGGCGAAGCTGGATCAGGGCGGCCGAACTGGGCGTGCCGGCGTGAAGCAGGCGGATCTCGACGCCGCGATCGGCCAGCTTGCGTAAAGCCTGCACGATGCTGATCGCCCGACGGCCGCCAGCCTGGGGAATGAGCATCGCCTTGAAATCGGCCGTCGCGATATCGACGCAGATTTTCGCATTCAGGATGCCGCCGGTGACGATGCGGCGATAGTGGTCGGCGTCGAAGACGAGTTCGACGTCGTGCGTCGAGGTCGGGGCGTCGAGCAGGGGGAGACGCATGGGGTTCTTATCGGCATTGGCGAGGGAAGGGCGTGACAAGGTGACAAGGTGACAAGGTGACTTGGTGACTTGGTGACTTTGGGAAACCGACCGATTTCACGTTAGTTCGTCACCCACCTTCACCTTGTCACCCTGTCACCTTGTCACCTTGTCATCCTTTCATCCCCTCACGGCGCGGTCAGCGTCACCTGATGATGCTCAATCGCCTCGACACCCTGCACGCCCAGCGCGATGCCGTTCTGATACGGCGGTTTGTCCTTGTCGTGGATGTAGATCGGGGCATCCTGCCGCAGGGGGAGAATCTTCAGGAGCAAGTCCTTCGAGTAGATGTCCGGGGCGAAACGGTTCAGGCCCAGATCGAATGTCGTGCCGTTGTAGAAGTTGTCGTCGATGAACTTGTCGCCGATGTACAACCGGGCCACATCGCCGGTGTAGTGGATGCGGAGCAGGAGATCGCGATCGGACGCGCCGGGCGGAAGATGGATTTTCCAGACGGCCGCCTGGGCGAAATCGGCATCCGATGGCTCCTGGGCGTTATTGCTGGAGCCGGGAGCGGTGGCAAGGGAAATTGTCCGCGGCGGCCCGGCCTGCTGGGTTTGTTCGAGATCGACTTTCAGCGGCGCGGACGGCGGAACTTTGAACGCATATTTCCGGAAGATGCCGTCATTCGATTCGGTGATATTGGATGTATCGCCGCCCAGCGCCGCGGGAGCGGGGAAGATGCTCACCGCCAGATCGGCCGGGTTGTCGCTGGCGAGATTGAGCTTGTTGCCGTCGATAGTCAGGCCGGCCTTGGTGATGAAGAGACGGTCGCGACCGGCCCAGTTGGCTTTGTAGAGATTGAGGCTTGTGGGCTGGTCGAGAAGAACAAATTTGACGGATTTTCCATTTGCGCATTTCATGGCTGCGACGTTTACGGCGCCTTGGAGATCCAATGTGATTGCTCCCTTGGGGTCGGAATTGCCCTCCCTGACAACGAAAGTGGATGCAACTCCCGGCGTTTTTACAAAGATGGCAAGGGTTGTATCGCCGTCGGCGAGCGTGCAGATCGGCTGTGCCGTCGCCTGGAAGAGCGTCACGTCGGGCGAAAGCCGAAGATTGAACGGCCAAAAGAAGACGGAGTCCGCCGGGAGATCGACCGGGTGTACGAGGTCGGGAGGAAAGAGCAGGACCACATCCCCTGTTTCAATTTTGAATTGAACGCCCTTCTGCTGCGGCATGGTGTTTCGCCGCTCGTAATTGCTGACGAAAAGCAGGCCGGCGTTCCCGTCCGATCGCACCGTCCAGCGCAGCGTGGAGGTGTCGTTGTAATCCTTGGGCGCGGGCGCCGTCGCCACCGGCTGCATCGGGACGACCTGCGAGCCAAACTCGGCCAGAAACAGGTTCAGCCGGCGCAGCTCGTTGTAATGATCGCGAATCTGCCCGAATTCGCCGATCGGCGCCTGGAAGTCATATGTCTTCACCGGCATGTCGTTGTAGTTGGTCATCAGCGACGACTGGATTTCCATGAGCGTTGTGCCTTTGACCTCCGGCTCGGGGTTGGTCCCGCCGTGATACATGTAATAACCCAGCAGATTGCTGCCGGAGGCGAACTTGTTGACGGCGACGGCGGTGATGTCGTCGGGGAACATGCGGATACGGCGGTGATAGCTGGTCATCATGCCGCCGCCCAGTTCGCAGCAGAGATAGGGATAATCCGGCGTGAATCCGTCGCTGGGGGCGAACGTGAAGGCCAGAAAATCGCGCGGGTCGCCCATCGTTTTGGGGCCGGAGGACCAGAACCCCTCGGCGTACGAACCGGCCAGCGGAAGAATCTCGCCATACGGCGGCTGATTCTTGGTCGTCGAATCGCCGGCCCAGCCGGTTCGGGTGTACAGCGGGACATCGATCCCCTGCGCAATGGCGAGCTTCTTCAGCGCCATGAGATACGCCATATCCCCGCCGTATTCGTTGTCGAACTGGACGCCGACGATGGGGCCGCCGTCTTTCCAATAGAGGCCAGTGAGTTGTTTGGCGATCTGCGTATACAACTCGGCGGCATATCCCATGAAGGTGGGATTGGTGGAGCGAATCTCGAATCGCGTTTGCGGATTGACGCTTTCGTCGACCAGCCATTGCGGCAATCCGCCATTGCGGACTTCGCCATGATCCCACGGCCCCAGGCGCACGACCGCCATCAAGCCGACATCCTTGATCGTCTGTTCAAACGCCCGCAGATCGCGGTCGCCGGACCAGTCCCACTGGCCCTTGATCTCCTCGTGATGAATCCAGAAGACATAAGTGGAGACAATGGTGATTCCGCCGGCCTTCATCTTGAGAAGTTCGCTGCGCCACTGCGATCGAGGATAACGGGAGTAATGGAACTCCCCCATGACGGGGATGATGGGCTTACCATCCATGTCGATGCCGATGCGCGTGACGGTGATGACATGCCCGTCGGGGCTTTTGTTGGAGCCAAGGGCAAAATCGCCGACGGATTTGGGCTGCACGACGGCCGACACGTCAACAGAATGCACGTCGGCGCGGACGCCGGAGTTAGCGCAAAGAAAAGCGGCGCAAAGCAACGCGGCGATCGCCAAGGTCTTTCCCCCTCGCGCTGTACTCCGCGAGAGAGTCGTAGTTCCCTTTCCCCCTCTCCCTGTACTCAGGGGGAGAAGGTCAAAACGGAAGGCGGGCAGTTCGATTGCGCGCGTCCCCGACGTTGAGTTGCACTGGAATTTGTCCATATCGAGAGCATAAGGAAACACGCAATACTCCGAAAGGCATTGGCCTTGCGAAGGACGCAATGTGCGAGGCAATCTGCGGCCCTTCAACTTCCCCCTCTCCCTGTACTCAGGGGGAGGGTCGGGGTGGGGGTTCTTGACGCGCCGGCGGAACACGCGATTCTATGATCATGCTCGGACGGCACGATCACACACCACGGCTGAGAACCTTTGCCAGGCGACTTCGATGCCAATCCACCGACGCCGAGCGGAAATTGTGGAGACTGCTGCGGGGAGAACAACTGAATGGCTTTCAATTTCGGCGACAGCATCCGATCGCCGGATACATCGTCGATTTTGTTTGCCTCAAGGCAAATCTGGTGGTCGAACTGGACGGCGGCCAGCACACCGAACCGGCCGGCATTGCCCACGATACTCAGCGCACACAACGACTGGAGGAACGCGGTCTGCGCATCTTGCGAGTGCCGGACGATGTGATGCTGAAGGATCCGGAGGCGGTCCTGCGAACCATCCTTGGCGAATTGGAGGCGTTTTGACCCCCACCCTGGCCCTCCCCCTGAGTACAGGGAGAGGGGACAAGAGGAGAATACCGGCCGATTGCGTCACGTCCGCAAAACGCACAACGCTCCGAAAGGCATCGGCCTTGCGGAGCGCTGTGGTAGAATGCGATGGAAAAATCCGCCCGGCGGGGATTATTTCACGAGGTTGATGCTCGTGCCGGTGACGCCGACGGGGTTACGGCCGTCGTAGGCGACGGTCACTTGCGAACCGGTATCGACGGTCATGGAATCGCAGATGACCTGGTTGCCCAGTTGGCACGAACCGCCGCTGCAGCCGCAGCCGCAGCAGTGGCAGTTGTAGTTGGGGCAATAGATCGTGCCGGACATGCAGATGTTGCCGCAGGTGTTGCGATTGTTCTGATTCCACCAGTTGTTCCAACCCCACCAGCCGCTGCCGGTGTCGGTGCCGCAGTTGCCGCCGCAGCAGACGCAGCAGTTGCTGGCCGAGCAACTGTGGTCACTGCAGCAGCAGCAGCAGTCTTTGAAGGAACCGCTGGTCGGCGGGGTGATGTTGCAGGTGCAGCCGCCGGAGAAGTTCAGGGAGCCGCACGTGGTGGTCTGATTCCAGCCGTAGCCGCTTGTGGTGGCGACGCAGACGAAGCAGCAGTGGGGCGCGTTGAGCGTGCAGCCGTTATCGACGTTGACGCCATTGCCCCCGACGATATAGGTTCCGGGTGTCAGGGTCAGTGTGCTGTTGTTCTGCACATAGATTCCCTGGGAGTAATATCCGCCGCAACTGTTGCAGGTGTAGTTCTGGTTACCGGACCAGCCGCCGATGTAGAGCTGGCCGTGGTCGGAGCCCCTGTTGCTGGGCTCGCAATAGGTTCCCGAGCAGGGATCGCTGACGCAGGAGCATCCGGTAATGCATTTGGAGGGCACACAGGAAGTGCCGTCGCAAGTGCAGCCGCCGCAACAATGCAGGTGCGTGCCGCAGCAGGTGGAGCTGTTTTTCACGCTGCAATTGCCGCCGCTGCCGCCATGGGAATTCACCCACACGCCGCCAGTGGACGAGCCACTGGCCGAGACCGCAATCGTCGATGAACTGGTTTGGGTGTAGGGCGTGCTTGTGGAACCGGAGTTGTTGAGCACCACAACGCCGCTGCCCTGGGTCGTGTCCTGGAAGGCGACGGCGACACGCGTAATGTTGGCGGTTTTCAGGCCAACCAGAGAGCCGAACGATAGCGGCATGGCGCTGTTGCTGCCACCGCTGCTCATGCGGGCCGTCACCTGAATGGCGGTGTACGGCGTGGCGCCGGCGGTGAAGGTGCCGGTGGTGCTGTTGTAGGTGCCGAACACAATGTCGTTGGCGGAGCTGACGGCGACGGTCGAACCCGCGGCATTGTTATATCCGGCGGCGGCAACGGCGGCGGCTTGCGCGGCCGAGGTGCCGTTGCTGATCTGCGCGGCGCCAGCCAATGCGGCAGCGTCGGCGGCGTCCTGAAGTTCCCGGCCCACGGTGTAGGCGTGGCCGGTGTCCACCGCCAATCCGATGAGCACCAACAACGCGGCCAGCGTCAGGACGACCCAGACAGTGACAAATCCACGATTCTGTGCCGATTTCAGATTCTTCATACGACTCCTTACGATAAATCGCGGCCGGGGCCGGTCTCATTTGACGAGATTCACGGTCATGCCGGTGGTTCCAACCGGGTTACGGCCGTCATAGTCAACAGTCACTTGCGAGCCGGTATCGACGGTCATGGAATCGCAAATGACCTGGTTGCCAAGGTGGCAGCATCCGCCGTTGCAACCGCAGCCGCAGCAGTGGCAGTTGTAGTTGGGGCAATAGACGGTGCCCGAAATGCAGATGTTGCCGCAGGTGTTGTTGGAGGGGCTCTGGCCCCAGTTGCAGGGATTGTTGTGGTCGCAGCCGGAGTTGCAGCCGCAGCAGACGCATTGGGTGCTGGCGGAGCACTTGTTGTCGCAGCAGCAGACGGAGCAGCCGCAGTAGGTGCCGCTGGTCGGCGCTGTGATATTGCAGTTGCAGCCGCCGGACAGATTCAGGCAGCCGCACTGGTTCCCGGAACCGCCGCGGGTGAGGATGAATGTGCAATTCGGGGCATTGAGCGTGCAGCCGTTATCGACGTTGATGCCGTTGGGGCCGACGATGTAGGTGCCCGGCGAGAGATTGAGCGTGCATTTATTCTGCACGTAAATGCCCTGCGAGAAATACCCGCCGTTGCTGGAGCAGGTTTGCGTCTGGCCCGGCTGGAACCAGCCAGCGTAGAGGCAGCCCTGGTCGTTGCCGTAGCTGCTCGGCTCGCAGAGGTTCGAGCAGGGATCGGACACGCAGCCGCAGCCGGTGATGCATTTGGAGGGCACGCACGAGGTTTGATCGCACGTGCACCCGCCGGCGCAGTGCAGGTGCGTGCCCGAGCATGAGGAACCGCTGGTCACGCTGCAATTGCCGCCGCTGCCGCCATGGGAATTCACCCACACGCCGCCGGTGCATGAACCGCTGGACGACACCGACACCGTGGAGGTGCTGGTCTGCGTGTAGGGAGTGGACGTGGAGCCGGAGTTATTGATCACGACCACGCCGCTGCCCTGGGTGGTGTCCTGGTAGGCGACGGCAACGCGGGTGACGTTGGCGGTGTTGAGGCCGACCAGTCGACCGAACGACAAAGGCATGGCGCCGTTGCTGGAGCTTGAGGTCATTCGCGTGGTGACCTGCACGGCGTTATAGGGCGTGGCGCCGGCACTGAACGCGCCGGTGGCGGAGTTGTAGGCTCCGAAAACGACGTCGCTGGCGGAATTGATGGAGACGGCTGACCCGGCGGCCTTATTGCTGGCGGCTGCCGTCACGGCAGCGGCCTGGGCAGCCGAGGTGCCGCTGGTCAATTGCGCGGCGGCCGCCAGCGCGGCGGAATCCGCGGCGTTTTGCAGTTGGCGGCCGACGGTGTAGGCGTGGCTGGTGTCAACAGCCAGGCCGATAAGCAACAACAGTGCCGCCAGAGTCAGGATGACCCAGACGGTGACAAATGCGTAACGATTTTGGATCTTCATTGCGTGCTCTCCTGCATCGGAACGGCATGTTTGAACGCCTGTGCGGATTCACGATCGCCGCGGGCGCTGCACAGAACCGCCTCGTTGTGATACGCGT
>CAYQTE010000022.1:53861-72381 GCA_964420285.1 uncultured Tepidisphaeraceae bacterium | reverse complement strand
TCGATAATATCGTATTTGCCGGCCATCAACATGGCTCTCGTCTTGCAACCAGCGGAAGACACGCCGTAAGTCACTGAAGGTAACGCGGCCGGTGGCGCATTCCCTGGCTGTCAATTGGCATCCGGATGTAACCCGGCCAGTCCGGCAACGATATGCGGCGCGCGACGGTATAGGATATCGACGTATCTTGATCGAGGAGGCTTCATGAGGCGTCTCCCGCTTTTCATTGCATCGGTCTCGCTGGTTTGTCTCGGCGCGCCGACCGCGCGCGCATCTGTTACATCCGACGACCTCGGCCCCGTGCCCGATGCCAAGCAGATCGCGTACGTGTCCATATCGCCAGATTGCCACAACATCGCGATGGCTGTGCGGGGTTCCAATTCGACCCAACTTCTAGTGAATGGCAAAGCCGCCGCAGCCGGTGACACGATTCCTTACATCGCCTACAGCCCGGATTCACGGCACCTGCTATCTATCGTCATCACCGGCGCGCAGGCGGCCGTATTGGTCGATGGCTCAACGGGCGCGCCGTGCGACGAAGTCACCAATCTGCGCTTCAGCGCCAACAGCAAGCACGTCTATTATTCAGCCCGCCGCGCGGCGAATTGGTTCGCGGTGCTCGACGGAAAGGAAACCGCGACGGGCACGAACGCGCCGACCCAGGTAACCTTCAGTGCCGACGGTGAGCACCTCGCATACGTTGCAACGTCTGGTGACTCGCAGACGGTCATCGTCGATGGCAAGGAGGGCGAGTCCTACTGGGACGTGGACGATCTGACTCTCAGCACGAATGGCAGCCATCTCGCCTACGCGGCAAACACCGACTGGGACGCGTGGGTTGCGATAGTCGATGGGAAACAAAGCGGCGGAATCTACCCGATGGGCGTAGACCATATCTGCTTCAGCCCTGACGGCAGCCATATTGCGTTTGTCGGATGCCTCACGATCGCCGTGGACGACCCGGAGCGGTACGAAATTGTTGCAGACGGCAAGCGTTCCGGCCCGTTTCTCGCTGTAAAGGCAGGTCCGGAATACAGCCCGGACGGGCCGCAGCTTAACTTCTCCGCCGAGCAGGCAACCGGACCACGTGAGAAGAACTTGAGAGGCCAGGGTGTTTTTCCGACAGAGCCATGTGTTGGCTACGATCGGCGCATTGCCGACTCGGACCAGTTCATTTACTCAAAGGGCGGCGACCATCTGATTTGCCAGCGGACAGAGCCTATGCCAGGTTTTTTTGGGGTTCCCCTCGTCCTCGTTGACGACATCGTTTTGCCAGCACTGCCGTACAACGTCACGCTTAGTCCGGACGCCCGCAAAGTCGCATCGATTGAGCCGAACAACCCAGGCGACAGTCGTGCCGTTTGGCTCGGCGAGCGTGCCCCGGCGGCACTTCGGATCGAAGGCGGCCCCGGCCCGAGCCATTTTCGGGTTGGCCCGCCTCTCTTTAGCCCCGATGCGGCGCACATGGCGTACGCCGCCCAAAACAAGAAGGATGGCGACTGGTGCATGGTCCTAGATGGAAGCGAGGAAGCTAACGGCGCATTGGCGCTTCCATCGGTCGACCTCGGGCCGGACGGGAAGTGGAATCCCATCACCCGATTCGAAGATCAAGCGAGCATTGACAACGGCCATTCCTACAACGGCCAGATTCCCTACCATTTCGACCCCGACGGCACGCTGGTCTATTTCCGGATCGCTGACGGCCATCTCTATCGCGTCCACTGGAAGCCGGATGATGCGACCACGCTGCCGGCCACCGGGCCGTGAGTTGTGCCGTGGCGATTGCTCACGCGGGGGTGGCCATAACTGAAAGGAACGCGATCCTCTATTTTGCCTTGGCCTTGCGCCAGCCGACCTGCCGGCCGCGGGTGCGCAGGGTGCTTTGCAGGCCGTACCGGGCGACCATGCGCCCAACCCAGGCATCGGTGCCCAGCGGCCGGCCGCGCCGGGCGGCGGTCTGGATCGCTTCCACCTCCGCCTCGGCCTGGGGCTGATTCACCACATCGACCCAGTTCCTTGGCCGGGCGATCGGCCAGTCGCTCAGGAGATCGCGCATCACCTGCGGGCCCTGCAGGCGGGCGTGCAGGCTGCTCCAGTGCCAGTCCTGGGCGCGTTTGACGGCCCCGGCGCGCAGGGGATTGCGCTCGACAAAACGCAGCACCGACTGAAGGTGCTGGTCCTTCTGGATCATGAAGTTCTTGAAACGGCCCTGGTAGACGTGACCCATGCCGATGGCGTCGTGCGCCACCTGCCAGCGGGTGACGTGCATCAGGCCCAGATACGCAAAGAACCGCGAGAGCTCGCCATCCTTCCTCGGCCAGACGACGAAATGCCAGTGGGTGGGCATCACGCACCAGCCCAGAATCCGGATAGCATGCCGCTGGTGCGCCGCCAGCAGCACTTCATCGAACGCGAGGTAGTCCGAATCATCGCGGAAAAGCCGCAGCCGCCCGTTGGCGCGGTTGTGGACGTGATAGACCAGGCCGCCGGGAGCGACGCGGGCAGATCGAGGCATGCCGGCAAGATACCGTACGCGACCGGCGAAGTAAATGCTCGTGTCCCGTTTAGCAAGGTCAACTGACCGGCAGTGTCGAGCCGGCGGTCAGGCCGTATTGCGTTACGGAATAGGTCTGGGTGAAACTGACCGACTGCTGGGTGTCGTCCGCGCCGAAGCCCAGGTTTTGCAGGTCGAGCAGGGAGAGATAGGCCTGATTGTCGGCCGATTGGGAGCTGACGTAGAAGACGCCGCCGGTGCGCCAGGCGGTGCCGCTGGTGGGCCAGATGTTGCCGTCGATCTGGAGGAAGCTGCTCAGATCGTTCTGGGAGATGTAGAGGTCCGAGGCGTCGTAGCAGCCGAACTGGATGTTGGGGGCGTCGAAGATGTTGTCATCAAAGACGATGCCGGAGGCCGGGCCGTAGAGCTTCATGAAGTCGCCCCACTGCCCGTTGTCCAGGGCGGTGTTGCCGACGATCTGGAGGTCGGAGACGATGCGGTTGTAGCCGCCGGTGGTGATCGAGCCGGCGACGTTGATCAGCGAGATGTCGTCGTTCTGGAAGAGGTTGTTTTCGACGCGAATGTGCTGGACGCCAGGCTGGATGTCCAGGTAGCTGTCGATGGTGTTGCCTTCCAGGACAACCCATTGGATGGTAGCGGCGGAATCGGCCTGGGCGGCGGCGGAATCGTTGGACACCGGCCCAAAATCCACATCGCCGCCGGGGTTCACGGTGTTGTAGGCGACGAACGCATAGGCGCCTTGCTGGATGGCGATGGCGCTTTTGGCGGTTCCTGCGGCGCCGAACTGGATGTTGGTGAGGTTGTTGTATTCGATCAGGATGTTGGTGCCTTCGCCGCGGATGATGTGCTCCTGCGTCGAGTTGGCCACCGTGTTGCCGACGATGACGATGTCGCTGCCCTGAATCCAGACGAAATAGCCGCGCAGGCCGTATTCCAGCGGCGCGCTGTTCCCCTGCACCAGCAGGCCGGTCGGCGAGGAGTTGGCGTTGACGGCGTAATCGACGTTGAGGAATGTGTTGTCGACGACGGCGATGTTGGTTCCGGAGGTGACGACGGCCATCGGGATGGAATTCTGCAACACGTCCTGATTGTAAATCGTGTCGAAGGTCAGGCCACGAATGACGACGTTGCGGGCGCCGGTTTGGGTGGTGATCATGGCGCTGCCGTCGCGGGCGCCGGTCCAGTACAATTCGGGCTTTGCGCCGGTGCCGTAGGATCCCACCATCACATCGTGGTAGCTGCCCAGATTCAGCGTCTGGGTCATGTCGAACACGCCGCCGGCCTGGAAGAGGATCGTGGTGTTGTCGGCGATCAATTGCTCGGCGCGGCTGACGGACTTAACGGCCTGGTCGGGCGAGAGACCCGAATCGGCGTCGTTGCCGCCGGGGGAGACATAGATGGTCGGCCGATTGTCGGGCAGGACGGTAATGGTGGTGGCGGCGGTGGCCTGGGCGCCCTTGTTGTTGGTGACGGTCAGCGTGAGGGTATAGGTTCCGGGATTGGTATAGAGATGGGCGGCATTGAAGCCTTCCAGTTCGTTGTATTGGCTGTGCGGATCGCCGAAATTCCAGACATAGCGGGCGTCGAGCACGGTGCCCGAGCCCAGCGTCGAACTGAGACCCTGCACCTGGGCAACCTCGCCGGCAAGAATGCTTTGACCGGCGGTGACGGTGATGGCAGCCGTCACGCCGCCGACGGTGGATGTGCCGGTGGACGAGGTCGAGCCGCCCGGTGGCGTTGAGGGCGACGATGCCGTCCCGGAGCCGCTGGTCAGGTTGCCCGAGGGGCTGACGCCGACGGTCATGGGAGTTGCGATGGGCTTGCCGTTGACGGTCTTGGTGCCCGCGCCGCCGTTGATGGTGTCGCCGGGCGCGGCGTTGGAGACCATGTCGTTGCCGTTGCCGCAGTAGATGACTTCGGAGCTGGTTCCGGCAATGACCGAATCGTTTCCCTTGCCGGCATGCACAACGGTGACGCCGCCGCCGGCGGAGATGGTGTCGCTGCCGGCGAAGCCCTGAATGACGGCGGGAATATTGAGCGTGGTGCCGACGGTGAGGCAGTCATCGCCGGCTCCGCCGTTGATGGCAATCCTGGCGACGCTGCTGAGATTGAAGAGTTGCGATTGGCCGTTAACGTAGGCCATGACCTGAGAGGAACCCACAAGGGTGGCGCTGGCGGTGTTGGGCAGGACACGGTCGCCCTGGATGGTCAGCAGGCCGTTGACCAGCGAGATGCTTGACATCAGGCGCCGGTCTTCGAGAGATTCGAGGATGGCTCGATTCAGCAACTGCGGGTTCTTCTTCATGCCAAGTGCATTGGCGATTTGGTGGGGCAAGTTGATGTGGGGCGGTCCACTTTAGGCCGTTTTTGCGTGATTCGGTGTGCAAGTTGGGCGGTAAAGAGGTTGCGGGCGGAGTTGGCGGCAAAGCTTCACGTCCGATTAAAAAGGCGGCGGTAACATTGGCGCTGTCGGGGCGGGCTGGGCGGAGGAGGTAATATCTTCGCGATAAGGCGAACGCGACGCTTTCTATAATGACCATGCGCCAGGGGTCGATGATAGGATGTGACCATGACTTCCACCGAGCCAGGCAACCTGGTCAACGACCCCGCGCCCCCGCCGCGCCGATTCACGCCCGCCCAATTCGAGCAGGCGTATTCGGACGTGGTGCTGGGCAACCACTTTTTCGAGGCGGCCGCTTATTATCGGGAGCACAAGACCCGCTATCGCCGCACCCTGGAGCACGTGGCGGAACTGCCATTGCCCCCGCAAGCCAATATTCTGGACGTGGGCGGCGGGCAGATTGCGTTGCTCTGCTCGCGGCTGTTCGGCGATCGGGGAGTTGTGGCCGATGTCAACGAGAAATACGCCGATGCGCTGACGCGATTCGGCACGCGGTTCGTGCAATGCGACCTGCTGCATGACGATCTCCCTGACCGCGACGCCTTTGATCTGGTGGCGCTGTGCGAAGTGATCGAGCACATGCCGATCCCGCCACACCAAATTCTGGAGAAGGTCAAGGCGTGGATTCGCCCCGGCGGGTTTCTGCTGATGACGACGCCGAATCTTTACCGCCTGCGCAACGTCATCCGCCTGGCGCTGGGGCGGGAGATCTTCTGCACGTTCTATTATCCGCCGCGCGGCCAGAGCCTTGGACATCCGATCGAATACGATCGCAGGCAGTTGCGGTGGCATATCGAGCGGGCGGGATTTGTGACGCGGTACATCCGGCATCAGCAGTTGGTCAACGTCGGATCGACGCCGATCACCAAGATCGCTCGCATCCTGGCCGCCCCGCTGCTCACCGTGCCGCGTTGGCGAGATCAGCTTGTGGCGGTGGCGCAAAAGCCGGCGGATGGCGCTGCCCACGGTTAGTCACGGCCGCCGGTGATACCCTTGTTCGTTTGCGACACGAAGCATGCCGACGTTGGCCCCCGTCAATTCCGCCGTCACGACACGAGAAGAGATTCCCGGCCGCGAGTTCGTTCGCGCCGAACCGCCGCGAGTTCTTCTGATCGCCGAGGCGTGCAATCCGCGTCTGGTGAGCGTGCCACTGGAGGGCTGGTCGCATTACCGAGCCATTGCGTCGCTGACCCGCGCCCACCTGGTGACGCAGGTGCGCAATCGCGACGCCCTGCTCGATGCGGGGTTGCAGGAGGGACGGGATTTCACCGCCATCAACTCCGAAGCAGTGGCCCGGCCGATCCATCGACTGGCCACATTTCTTCGCGGCGGCGCCGGTGCGGGCTGGACCACCGGCATGGCGCTGGCCGCGTTGAGTTATCCCTATTTCGAGCAATTGATCTGGCGTGAATTCGGTCCGCGCATCGCGCGGGGCGAGTTCGATATTGTGCATCGCCTGACACCGCTCAGTCCGACGCTGCCCAGCCTGCTGGCCGGGCGCTGCCGCAGAGCCGGCGTGCCGTTTGTCATTGGGCCGCTGAACGGCGGCGTGCCATGGCCGGCCGGGTTTGATTCCGCCCGCCGTCGCGAGCGTGAATGGCTGAGCTACATTCGCAATGCCTACAAACTCCTGCCCGGCTACCACGCGACCCGCCGCAACGCCGCCGCGATTCTGGTCGGGTCGAGGGACACATTCGCCCAGATGCCCGCGACCTGGCGGAGCAAGTGCTTTTACATCGCGGAAAACGCCATCGATCCGGATCGCTTTATCGTGACGCGAACTCGAAGAGCAACCAGCCCGCTGCGGGCGATCTTTGTCGGCCGGCTCGTGCCGTACAAAGGCGCGGACATGCTCGTGCAGGCCGCGGCCGATCTGCTTCGCCGGAACAAATTGACGCTCGAAATCGTCGGCGACGGCCCGCTGATGAACGACCTGCGCCGGATGATCCAGTCACTGGGCATCGGCGAAAATGTGACGCTGTCGGGCTTCGTCCCGCATGAAAAACTGGCCGAGCGGCTGGCCCAGTCCGATGTCTTCGCGTTTCCCAGCATTCGCGAATTTGGCGGCGCGGCGGTGCTGGAAGCCATGGCGGTGGGGGTTGTTCCCATCGTCGTCGATTACGGCGGGCCGGGCGAGCTGGTCAGCGAGGGAAGCGGGTTTCGCATTCCGATCGGGCCGCGAGAAGAAATCGTCGGGCGAATGGGCGCGATCCTGTCGGAACTGGCGGCCGATCCGCGGCGGGTGGATGCAAAATCCGCCGCTGCCATGCGTCGGGCACGGCGGCAATTCACCTGGGCGGCCAAGGCGGCACAGGTGGTCCGCGTTTACCGATGGGCGTGCGATCCGGCCTCGCCACGGCCCGGTTTCGCCATGCCCGCCCCCGATCTGGCCGCCGAGCTATCATTGACCGGTTCGGACACATGAGTGACACCGCCCCAACCATCTCGGTTCTCCTGCCGGCCTACAACGCCGAGCGATTCGTCACCCAGGCCGTGACCAGCATTCTGCAGCAGACCTTCCGCGATCTCGAATTGATCGTGGTGGACGACGGCTCGACCGATGGCACGGGCCAAATCCTGCGTGACCTGGCCGCGACCGACCCTCGTCTGCACCTGATCCAACATGAAAACCGCGGCATGACGGCCAGCCTGAACGAAGCCCTTGCCGCCGCACGCGGCCGGTTCATCGCCCGCATGGACGCCGACGATGTTTCGCTGCCGGAGCGGCTGGAAATCCAACTCAAACAGTTACTGAGCGAGCCGCAAATCGTCTGCATCGGCGGCGGCCAAATCCTGATCGACCCGGCCGGGCGCGCGCTGCGCAAGGTCAATCCCCCCACCGATCATGAGTCGATCACATCGCTGATCCTCGGCGGGCACGGCGCCATCTGCCATCCCAGCGCCCTGATGCGCCGCGAGGCCATCGAGAAGATCGGCGGCTATCGCGAGGCCTTCTGGCCGGCCGAGGATTTGGACCTGTGGTTGCGGCTGGGCGAGATCGGGCAACTGGCGAACGTGCCGCGCGCGGTGCTGCATTATCGGATTCATCCCAATTCGGTGAGCGAGCGCAACGGATTGATCCAACGCCAGCGCGCCCACGAAGCCTGCAAAGAAGCCTGGGCACGCCGGGGCATCGCCGGGACATTTGACGCCAGCGCCCTGTGGCGGCCGGACGGAAGCCACCGATCCGCATGCGATTACATGAACGACCTGGGCTGGTCGGCTTTTCACATGGGCCAGGGTCGGACCGCGCTGATTTACGGCTTGAAGGGAATCGCCGGCCGGTTCTGGTCCGGCGACGGCTGGAAGCTGGCGGCGCGGGCGATGGTCTGGCCGGTGAATCAGCCGATCAAGCCGGATGGTCCCCCGACGCCGTCAAAGGAGCGCTGGCCATCGGCCGTGTCCGAGCCGCGCGTGAGCGTTCTCATGGCGGTGTATAATTCCCACGCACATCTTGCCGAAGCGGTCCGGAGCATTCTTTCCCAGACGCTGACGGATTTTGAATTTATCATTCTCAACGATGGATCGACGGACGATTCGCAGCGGATTCTGGAGGAATTTGCCGCCGGTGACGGGCGGATTCGTCTGGTAAGCTGGCCGAATCATGGCATTACGCCCAGCCGGGTCGCGCTGCTGTCGATGGCGCGGGCGCCGCTGGTGGCGATCATGGACGGCGACGATGTTTCGCTGCCCGATCGTTTGCGCGTGCAGGCCGATTACCTGGCCGCTCACCCCAAATGCGTGGCGGTGGGTTGCCGGGTGATGATGATCGACGATCAGGGCCAGCCGCTGCGAACCTGGAGCCTCGAGCAAACGCATAAGGAGATCGTGACGGCCTATCTGGAACGTCGCGGGTCGGCGATCGTGCATCCCTCGGTGATGATGCGCGCCGATGCCGTGAGAGCGGCCGGCGGTTATGATGTGCGCTACGCGACGTGCGAGGATCAGGATTTGTTCCTGCGTCTGGCGGAGCGAGGGGAACTGGCCAATGTGCCGGAGATTCTCTTTCACTATCGCCAGCACGTGGCCAGCACATGCCATTCGCAGGCGCGGCAGTTGTGGAAGGATTCGGAGGCAATATTGAAGGAGGCCTATGCGCGGCGCGGAATGGGCGAGATGAAGGATGCCACGCCGGCCGTGCTGTCCGATCGCCCGGTGGATTTTCACCGGCGCTGGGCGTGGTGGGCATTGCGATCGGGATATGTGGCGACGGCGCGGCGGCACGCGGCGTGGTCGCTGGCGCGGCAGCCGTGGTCGGCGCAGTCGTGGCTGCTGGCGCTGTGCGCGGCTCGCGGATGGTAAGCGGCTGGTAAGAGGAACGATACGCCATGATGGATGCGGCAACGGCACGAAACTCGGTATCGATGGTCGCCGCCAACTTCGGCAATGCCGAGGTCTTGGCCGACGTGCTGGGCGACTGGTTCAATTTCCTGGGCGCCAAGCCGGGCGAGGTCGTCCTGGTCGACGGCGGATCGGATCCGGCGACGCAGCGAGTCTATTGGGATCTTTTCTCGGCCGGGAAAATCGACAAATTGCAAGTGATTCGCAACGACCATCCCGAGAACAGCAAGAACCTCTGCTTCATTCAGGAACACACGGCCGGCGCCATTGCCAGCAGGCCGTATCTGCTGTGGTTCAAGAGCGACACGCTGCCCTTCCGGCAGGGCCACGACAATTGGCTGGCCGAGGCGATCGACTATCTCGATCGCGACGACACCTTCGCCATCGGGGGATCGTTCAACATCCCCAGCAAGCATCACGATGCCTGGCCCGGCTGGTATTTCAGCGACAAATGCAGCGAGAATTTCGCCCTGATGAGACGCGACCGCTTCATCGCCGCCATGCAGGAATTCGCCGGCGACTACATCGCCAGCGGCTTCCGCGGCGCCGGCCCGGCCGATGCCAATGGCCAACACCGCTATCTCGTCGAGGTCGCCTTCGAACGCTACATTCAAAACCACGGGCAATACACGCTGGTCAAAATCGAAGACCCGACATGGACGGTGTTTCACACCAACCTCACCGGCCAGCGGCTGGTGAGGGCGCGGGAGAAATACCTGGCGCGGATCGACATCGAGCGCCACATGAACGCCGGCCGGGTGTTCGCGCTCAACGGCGGATGCTATTACGGAATGTCCCGGCCGATCTGGAAAGAAATTCGCGTGGCACTGGGCGCTTCGGTGCTGGGCGGTCCGTGGCGGGCCGTCAAGAAACTGGCGGGATGGGCGTGATGAGAATGCGGATCAATATCGTGCTGCATCACGCGGAGATGTCGGGAGGCGCCCGCGTCGTCGCGATTCATGCGCAGCAGCTTATGAAAAGGGGCCACGATGTCACCGTCGTGTCCACCCCCCTGCCGCCGCCGGGCTGGCGCGACGTGGCCAGGTCGCTGGTGCGCGATCGCCGCATGCCCGCCGAGACGGTCCTGGGTCCATCGCATCTGGACGGAACCGGCGTGCCGCATCGCGTGATCGAACGTTATCGGCCGGTCGCGGATGACGATCTCCCCGATGCCGATATCGTCATGGCGACATGGTGGCGAACGGCGCCGTGGGTGGCGGCATTATCGCCGGCCAAGGGAATCAAATGCCATCTTGTGCAGCATTATGAGGATTGGGGGCTGGGCGAATCGACCATCGCCGATGTCGATGCCGCGTATCGCCTGCCGCTATTCAAGATTTGTGTGTCGCAATGGCTGGCGGAGATGATGCGCACAAAATTCGGTTGCCGGGACGCGGCGTGCGTATTCAACGGCGTCGATCTGGAACAGTTTCAAACGCCGCCGCGGGAGAAGCGGCCGGCGCCGACGGTGGGTATGCTCTATTCACCCCAGCCGTTCAAGGGATGCCGATGGACGATGCAGGCGGTGGAAATGGCCCGGCGGGAAATCGCTGATTTGCAACTGGTGGCGTTCGGAAACGAAGATCCGCTCGATGATCTTCTCCCGCCCCAGGGCACGCGATTTTATCGGCATCCGCCGCAGGAGCGGATTGGCGATATCTATTCGGCCTGCGATGCCTGGCTGGTCGGCAGCCGATCCGAGGGCTTCGGATTGCCGATCCTCGAAGCAATGGCCTGTCGCACGCCGGTGATTTCAACGCCGGTCGGAGCAGCGCCGGAACTGGTTATCGGTGGCGGCGGCAGTCTGGTCGAATTTGAGGATGTTTCGGCAATGGCACAGCAGATCGTTCGGTATATAACTATGTCATCCGCGCAATGGCGGGAATGTTCCGACCTGGCGTTTGCCGTAGCATCGGGGCACTCCTGGAGCCGCTCGGTCGACGAAATGGAACGTGTCTTGCTCGACAAGATCGCACGAGCATGCCCCGTCAGGGAGGCGGCCGAATCATGCAAATGAGCTTCATCGGCTATCTCGTGCTCATCCTCTACGTGCCGGCCGTGCTGGCGCTGTATCAATTCCTGCGCCCGCATCGGGCCTGCATTGCGGCGTATCTGATCGGCTGGCTGTTCCTGCCGATGGGCAGCATCCATCTTCATGGCATCCTGGATCTGTCGAAGATCACGATGCCGAGCCTGGCCGTTTTGCTGGCGACGTTTCTGTTCGATTTCGATCGTTTGTCGCAATTCAAATGGCGACTGTGGGACATTCCCATGCTTGTGTGGTCGATCTGCCCGATCTTCAGTTCGCTGATGAATCACCTGGGGATGTACGACGCGATCGCGACGATCACCAACCAGTGGATCGGCGTCTGGGGCCTGCCGTATTTCCTGGCCCGCATCTATTTCACGGATCGCTCATCGCTGGGGGATCTGGCGGTCGGGATTGTCCTTGGCGCACTGCTCTACATGCCGCTGACCCTGTGGGAAGTCCGCATGAGCCCCCAGCTTCACGCGAAATTGTACGGCTTCTATCAGCACGATTTCAGCCAGACCCGCCGCGAGGACGCATGGCGGCCCATGGTCTTCATGCAGCACGGGCTGGCGCTGGCGATGTTTATGGGAATGGCGACCGTCGTCGCCGCGGGCCTGTGGCTTGGACAGGTGCGCGTGCGTCTCTTCGGCATCACCATGTTCTGGGCGATGGTAATGCTCATGGTCACCACGTTCTTCTGCCATTCCATGGGCGCAACCATCTGGATGCTCTGCGGCGTGGCAACCGTCGTCATGGTGCGCACCGCCCGCTCGCCCTGGGCTTTGGTGGCCATCCTCCTGATACCGCCGCTCTACATGGTCACGCGCGCCGAAGGGCTGTTCTCCGGCCAATCGATGGTGAGCTTCATCCGCCACTACAGCCTCGATCGCGCCGCCTCCCTGCAAACGCGATTAACCAACGAAAACCTGTTCGTCGCCAAGGCAATGCAGCGGCCGATCGAAGGCTACGCCTCCACCAACTGGTTCCCGCGCGATCCGATCGGCGGCGGCTTCATGGGCATCCCCGACGGCATGTGGGTCATCGTGCTGGGCAAGCACGGGCTGATCGGCCTGATATCTCTCACGCTGGCCATGCTGCTGCCCCTCTGGTTCTTCATTCGCGGCGGCAGGGGATTTTGGATTTGGGATCGCTTCTCCCACGGCGGTGGGCCGGGAGTCCTCAGCGTCATTCCTATCGTCGGGCAGGGCTGGCTGCTGGTCTGGATCTGGGACCAGATCGCCAAACGCATCAGCGACAGCGCCGCGACCATGGTCTGGGCGTCGTCCCTGGCGTGCATCGTGGGCCTGTTCATGTTCGACAACCTCATGAACGCGATGCCCAACCCGCTGTTTGTGCTGGCGGCCGGCGGGCTGGTCAGCGTCTGTGCCGGCGGCTGGCGACTGGCCGGCGCGGGCGCACTGGAATCTGTCGCGGTCCGCGTGGCCGTTCCCTTATGGCGGCCGGATGGAACATCGTCGCTGCAACCGCCGGCGGAATTCCCCGAACCGGCCCCGTTTCCAACCGGCGGACGACTCACCCGCCCCGCGTTTCAGCGGCGTTAGCACAGCGGCCGGGGCGGGCCGTCTCGTCCGGGCTTTGCCATACATGGTCCTCCGATGAACGAGCGACGATTGCTTCTGGTGGCTCCGATGCTTCGCGTGCCGATGCGCGAAGGCGGCAAGATCGTTCTGACCGAAAAGTTCATCGAGGGCATGTCCTTTTATTGCCGGCGCTGGCCGGGCAAGGTCGCCGTCGCCGCGCAAATCGCCACCTCGCCCGACACGAATCTGGATCACGTTGAATGCGATCCGGCCAGCCTGCCCTTTGCCGTGCACATCGTGCAGTTCACGAATCTGCAACAGTGCCGCCCGCTGCTGGCCGAGGCCGGCCTGGTGCTGGGGAGTCTCGACCCCTCGCAGGCCGCATGGGCGCCGTTGTGCCGCGAGCTGTCGACACCCCTGGTCTACATCAGCGAATACAGCCAGCGCACGCGACGGCAGATCATTGACGCGACGACGCCCAATCCCGTCCGCCGGTGGGTCCGCTACCGCAAGGTCTGCCGCGCTGAACAAATATGCCGGGCCGCAATCCCGCTGGCGGCCGGACTGCAATGCAACGGCACGCCGACCTTCAACGACTATCGCAGACTCAACCCGCACTCGATCCTCTATTTCGACACGCGCTGCACCGAGTCGATGCTCGCCACCGACGAGCAACTCGCGCAGCGCACCGGCGAACTGTTGACCGGCGGACCGCTGCGACTGGCGTTTTCCGGGCGCCTGATTCCGATGAAGGGCGCTGATCTGCTGGTGCCGCTGGCGATCGATCTTCTGCGCCGCGGAGTGGTGTTCACCCTGACCATTTGCGGCGACGGTCCGCTGCGCGAATCGATGCAGCGGCAAATCGAAGCCGCCGGGTTGGAAGGGCATGTCTGGTTTCGCGGCGTACTCGATTTTGAATCCCAACTGGTGCCCCTGGTGCGCCGCGAAGCCGATCTGTTCATCAACTGCCATCCGCAGGGCGATCCGTCGTGTACGTACCTGGAAACGATGACCTGCGGAACGCCGATCGTCGGCTTCGACAACGAGGCGTTTGCCGGCCTGTGCGCCGCGTCGGGCGTCGGCTGGCCGACCCCCAGCGGCGACGTCGCGCGCCTCGCCGAGCGGATCGCGGAACTGGACCGGGCCCGGCCGCAGATCGCCGCCGCCGCCGCCAAATCCCGCGATTTCGCCGCCCAGCACACCTTTGAAAGAACCTTCGAGGCCCGCGTGAGGCATCTCCTGCAATGCGCCCATATCGATGATCCCGCCGCCCCGCCGCCGCAGGTCTGGCCGCGACTCTGCACGGACTCCGATACCCGGCCACTATGACCGCCGATCTCTCGATCATCATCGTCAACTACCGCACGGCCGAACTGACGATCGACTGCCTGCGATCGCTGGCCTGCCAGATCGGCGACTTGCCTGCCGTGCGCGTCGTCGTCACGGACAACGCCAGCGGCGATGGTTCGCCGGATGCGATTCAGAACGCCATCGAACAAAACGGCTGGTCATCGTGGGCGAGGCTGGCGCGGCTCGATCGCAACGGCGGCTTCGCCTACGGCAACAACCGCGGCATCGAAATCGCCGGCGATTCCCGCTATGTGCTTCTACTCAACAGCGACACCGTCGCCCATCCGGGCGTCTTGAGATTCTGTTACGACTGCATGGAGCGAGAGCCCGGCATCGGCGTGATGAGTTGCCTACTGAGCAGTGCCGATGGGTCGGCGCAGACCACCGCCAGGCGTTTCCCGGCACCGATGCGCCTGGCGGCGATGTCGCTCGGATTGCCCTGGCTGCTGCCAACCATGTTTGCCGGCTGCGACCTGGAAGATGCCGCGTGGGACCGCCGCGCGGTGCGACGCGATGTCGACTGGCTCGGCGGCGCTTTCCTGTTCATTCGCGGATCGGTCCTCAAGCAGGTCGGTCCGCTGGACGAGGATTTCTTCTTTTACGGCGAGGACATCGAATTCTGCCACCGCGTCTGGCGGCATGGATATCGCTGCCATTACAACCCCGGTACATCGATCACACACCTGGGCGGCGGTTCCAGCGATCCCAAACGGCTGGCCGCGCGGCAACGCAATGCCCTGATGTGGCAGGCCCGCTACCTGCTTCAGCAAAAGTGCTTCGGCCGTCCGGCTGCGACCATCGCGCGCGTCGTCGATATCACGGCCGCGGCCCTGCGCGTCACTAAGTTAACGCTCACCGGCCGCCGCGATTCGCCGGAATATGCAACCCAGCGACAGGTGCTGACGCTGCTGTGCGGAGTGTTGGACGCGCCAAAGAACCGGCGGGCATTGCCCCCGCCAAATGAATACAGTTCATCTCCCTCGGTGACCTCTGTGTGCTCTGTGGCTAAATCTCCACTGCGCATTCTATTTGCGTTGCCCGGATTGCATCGCGTCAATCGCGGCGCGGAGGTGGCCTTTGAGGAAATCGCCTCGCGCCTGGGTCGTATGGGTCACGATGTCACATTGATCGGCTCGGGTCCCGCGCTGGCGGATCGTCCGTACCGGTATATTTCCGTGCCGTGCATCCGGCGCGAGCGGTTTTCGCGCTGGCCATCCCTGCCAATGCTTCGCTCCGCCTACGCCTGCGAGGAATTGTCATTCGCAGCCGGCGTGCTGGCCAGGGCGTGGCCCGGCCAATACGACGTCACCGTGACCTGCGGATATCCGTATCTGAACTGGCTGCTGCGGCGCGGCGGCCAAGCGCGGCATGTGTTCGTCACCCAAAACGGCGACTGGATGATCCGCGCCCGCAACCGCGAGTACAAATTTTTCGACTGCGACGGCCTGGTCTGCACCAACATCGAATTCTGGCAGCGACATCGCGATCGATTCGCGTCAGCGCTGATTCCCAACGGCGTGGATGCCGAGCGGTTTCGGCCGGGAGGGGGAAATCGTGCGGAATATGGGCTCAATCCGTCCGGGCCGATCGCTTTGATGGTTAGTGCGCTGATCGAATCCAAGCGCGTGTTGGAAGGGATTCGCGCGGCGGCGCGCGTGGCGGGATTGAATTTGATCATCGCCGGCGATGGGCCGCTCAACGGGCAGGTCACTGAGCTGGGCGAGGCTTTGATGCCCGGCCGGTTTCGGCTGCTGTCGCTGCCGCGAGAGCGGATGCCCGGATTGTATCGCTGTGCCGATGTGTTCCTGCACATGAGCACGATCGAGGCGTCGGCCAATGCATACATGGAAGCCCTGGCCAGCGGATTGCCGATCGTCACGCACGATTGCCCGGTCACGCGATGGACGCTGGAAGACACCAGCGAGCTTGTCGATGCGACCAGCGAACCGGCCGTCGCGGAGGCGCTGGCTCGGGCGATTTCACAAAACAGTCCCAAGCGGATCGAGGCGCGTCGCGAACTGGTGCGGCGGCGGTTTACATGGGATCGACTGGCCGCCGAATACGAGCGGTTTTTCCGGACCGTCCGCGATGGGACGATTCTGCGCGGCGGCGAACCGGCCGCGAATGATCCGTTGGCAAAAAGAGTCATGCAGGACGTCGGCGTGGTCGCCATCGGCCGCAATGAGGGTGATCGACTGCGGCGATGCCTTGAATCGGCGGTCGCACGGACTGCGGCCGTCGTGTACGTCGATTCCGGATCGACCGACGACAGCGTCAGCCTGGCGCGGAGATTGGGAGCGGCCGTCGTGCAACTGGATAAGTCGCTGCCCTTCAGCGCAGCGCGGGCGCGGAATCGCGGGTTGGAGCGGCTGCTGGATTTGCATCCGAATCTGCCGTTTGTTCAGTTCGTGGACGGCGATTGCGAAATTGTCGGTGGTTGGATGAGCCGGGCGCTGGCCGCTTTGGATCGGGATAACAAGATCGCGGCGGTCTGCGGCCGGCGGCGCGAGCGGTTTGTGCGCCGATCGATCTACAATCGGCTGATGGACATGGAATGGGACACGCCGATCGGAACGGTTCGCTCATGCGGCGGCGACGCGATGATGCGGGTTGCGGCGCTGCAACAGGTCGGGGCGTTTGACGTCAGCATCGTGGCCGGCGAGGAGCCGGAATTGTGCCAGAGACTTCGCCGGGCCGGATGGACGATCGAGCGGATCGAAGCCGAAATGACGCTGCACGATGCGAATATCCTGCGCCTGGGGCAATGGTGGCGGCGGATGGTTCGCGGCGGGTACGGAGCGGCCGACGTGGCGGCGCGGTTTGGGAATACGACCCCCACCCTAACCCTCCCCCTGGGTACAGGAAGAGGGGACAAGACCAGAGCTGGCGATGGCGACGGACTGTTCGTGCGCCAAGTTCGCAGCGCAAGGAATTGGGGGATGGTATTTCCGATCGTCGCACTGGTTCTTGTCGTGATCGGATGTCTTGCCAGCGGGGTTATCGGCGGAGCATTTGGATTTGTCGCGGTGCTGGCGATTTGGATTTTGCAGGTGGTGCGGCTCATGATCTCCGGCCTGCGGCGAGGTCGAAGTCCGCGGCTGAGTCTGGCATGGGCGTACTTTACCATGCTGGGGAAATTCCCCCAGGCGATGGGGATTTGGAAATATCGCCGCGACCGACTGCATGGACAGATCGGACGCATGATCGAGTATAAATCGACGCCGCCGGTGCAGGCTGGCCATTCACGTGTGGAAATGACGCCATGATCTTCGGACGCAACGATCCCGATTGGCAGGCGGATTTGCGGCGCTATCCGCCCCGGCCGTGGTTCCGCGAACAGTCGATTTGGGCTGTAGCGGTGTACCGATTCGGCCGAAGATTGGAGAGTCGCCCGGCGGGCATGGTGCGCGCCGTGCTGGACAAGTGGTATTGGCTGCTGTTCCGGATCGCCGAGACGCTCACCGGGATCAGCCTGCCGCGAACCTGCCGGATCGGCCCGGGACTGCGTATCTGGCACTTTGGGAATATTTTTCTCCACAAGGATGTGGCGCTGGGTTCGGATTGTACGCTGCGACAAGGCGTAACGATCGGAAATCGCATCGTCGGCGGCCCGGTGCCGGTGATCGAGGACGATGTGGAATTCGGAGCCTACGCGCAGGTGCTGGGCGGCGTGAGAATCGGCCGCGGCGCGAAGATCGGCGCAATGTCAGTGGTTCTGAGCGATGTTCCGCCCGGCGCGACCGTCGTGGGCGTGCCGGCGAAGGTCATTGCGGTACGGCCGGGTGATTCGGCGGCATGACGATGCACGAGGCGAATTGGCGTGTTGTTTAATTCGGTTCAATATCTCCTGCTGCTGACGTGCGTGGCGATCGTCTTTTGGCAATGCGCGCCGCGGGGCCGGCGGATATTGCTGCTGGTGGCCAGCTATGTGTTTTACGCCGGGTGGGATGCGCCGTGGCGCACGCGGCTGATCGCGATGGGATTGGTCGTCGGCTCGACGATCGTCAATTACTTTTTTGGGTTGCTGGTGGCGCCGAGCGTCGCACCACATCCAGCGCCGGCGCCGGCCGGCGGCGTGTTGTCGTATGAGCCAATAACCGCGCGGGTGTTTTCGCGAAAGACATGGCTCGTCGCGGCGGTGGCGGTCAATCTCGGCGTGCTGTGCCTGTTCAAATATGACGTGTTCTTATCGAACACGCTGGCTGGCCTGCTGCCAACGCACTTCCAGCCGTGGAGATGGACGCTGCCGATCGGCATATCGTTCTTCACGTTCGAGGTCATCAGCTATGTGGCGGATGTGTATCGCGGCATCACCGAGCCGATCACGTCGCTCCTGGACA
>CAYQTE010000022.1:0-53761 GCA_964420285.1 uncultured Tepidisphaeraceae bacterium | reverse complement strand
TATGTGGCGGATGTGTATCGCGGCATCACCGAGCCGATCACGTCGCTCCTGGACATGGCGCTGTA
The DNA here is from genome assembly GCA_964420285.1 of uncultured Tepidisphaeraceae bacterium. GTDB lineage: Bacteria > Planctomycetota > Phycisphaerae > Tepidisphaerales > Tepidisphaeraceae > CAYQTE01. The sequence goes on along the minus strand of CAYQTE010000022.1, from coordinate 53,696 downwards.
TGTCGGGTTCTTCCCGCACCTCATTGCCGGGCCGATCATTCGCAGCCGGGATTTGGTTCCGCAATTGACGCTGCGCCACGAATTGGATTGGAAGCAGGTCCGCACCGGAACGGCACGGTTCATCTGGGGCATGGTCAAGAAAGTCTTCGTCGCCGATGTGATGGCGAAGATCGTGAAAGAGGCCTACGGCGACGTGGCCGGAAGCAGCGGCCTGGGTTTGTGGCTGGCGACGTACGCCTTTGCGGTGCAGATTTACAGCGATTTTTCGGCCTATTCGGACATGGCGATCGGATCGGCGCTGATATTGGGGATTCGGCTGCCGGAGAATTTCGACATGCCGTACCTGTCGTGCAGCATTCGTGAATTCTGGCGGCGGTGGCACATCAGCCTTTCGACCTGGCTGCGCGACTATCTGTACATCCCGCTGGGCGGCAGCCGTAAGGGAACGGCCCGGCTGTACGTCAACCTCATGATCACCATGCTGCTGGGCGGATTGTGGCACGGCGCGGCGTGGAGTTTCGTGGCCTGGGGCGGGTTCCAGGGACTCATGATGTGCGTGGAGCGGCTCTCGGGAATGGATGAGAAACCGCCGGAGAATCTGATCTGGCGCGCTGCGCGGTGGTTTGTGACGTTTCAACTGGTGTGCGTATCGTGGGTGATGTTCCGGGCCGCCGACGGCGCGGCGGCGTGGACGATCATGCGGAAGATCGTGACACTGGCGCCCGGCCGGTTGCCCGTGGACGGCCGGCCGCTGGTCTATCTGGCGATCGTGCTGCTGGCCGACGTGCTGGATGTGAAGCGGTCTTTCATCGAGATTTTGAATGAACGCCCGGCGGTGGCGCGATGGGTGGGCTATGCGGCGGCGACGGCGTTTGTATTGACGTTTGCACGGGCGAGCAATAATGAGTTTGTCTACTTCCAATTCTGAGATTTCGACGCGGCTGTGCGCGACCGACGATGCCACGCCCATCGTGGATCCACCTGCGCCGATCGTGCCGGTTGCGGCGGATGCGACGGCCGACGCCTCCGGGGATCGGCGGCGGCCGTGGCGCACGATCGGGCGGGATGCGGCGATCATGATCGCGATCGTCGCCCTGGCCGAGCTGGTTCTCCGCATCGTCGCGCCGGAGTATGGACGCAATCTGTACGACCACACGCACACGGGCGGCGCGAAGGTGACTTTCGACTCTGAAGGTTGTCGCGGCCCGGATGATCCCAACGCGCCGGCTTTGCCGATGGCCAAGATGCCCGGTGAATTGCGGGTGTTGTGCCTGGGCGATTCGATGACGTTCGGAACGGGGATCGCGTTTGAAGACACCTGGCCGATCCAGTTGAAGGGCCAGTTGCAGGCTGAAGACAGCCGGCCGGTGTCAGTGATCAACGCGGGATTGCAGGGTGTATCCCTGTCGCGATTGACGGCGGCGTATGAGCAGAAATGGTTGCAATGGCATCCGGATGTCGTGTGCCTGCTGGTCAGCGGAAACATGATCTCGCTGGCGACCATCGAGCGCACCGATCCCGGAATGGGACCGCCGGGACAGATGCCGGCGTATGGGGCGACGCCGTACACGCCGACGGCAATGCAGCGGCTGCAAGACTCGGCCGCGGCAATGGAAAGCCGGCTATGTCTGCCGACGTGGCTGTCGATCAATTCGCAGCGGGCGTTGTATTTCATGGGAGTGATGGACAACGAGGTGGCCAATACGCAATGGCCTTTCGGTGCGCTGCTGTCGCACGGCTGGACACAGGGCGGACTTGACCCGGATATGGCGCCCAAAGCCTGGGGATTGTTCGCGGATGATCTGACGCAATTGAATCAGGCGTGCCGCGCCCACGGCGCTGCCCTGATTGTGGCGATGGCGCCGGCCCGGTTTGAGTTATCCGATTCCTGGTCGGACAATCAAAAGGACGTTCCCCTGAACCGATTGACGATCAACCCGACGGCCAAAATGGCGGAAGTCTGCCGGCCGATCGGCATCCCGGCCATCGATCTGCTGGCGGCGCTGAAACAGGGCCGGATGCGCATCGCGCAGCAGACAGGCCGCACGCCGCCGTTGTATATTCTGTTCGATTACACGCACCTGGACCGGGACGGTAACGGTATTGTGGCCCAGGAGATGGCCCGGCGGATTACCGGCGTGCCGCGGGCGAATTGAAGCACATTCATGCCGCATCGGATCGCCTATGTCGCCGCCGAGTTTCCCCTGCGGAGCGAGACCTTCGTTCATCGCGAGGTGAGTTGGCTGCGGGCGCATGGCTGGACCGTGCGGACGGTGAGCTTGAACAACCCGCGCGAAGGCGAATCGCCGGAACTGGCCGATTTGCGCCGCGATCGGATCGTGGTGTATGGATCGCGGCGCGTGGCCGGTTTGTGGTCGGCGATGGCATCCGCTCTGGCGGAGTGGGCGACACATCCCCTTCGATCGACGCAGACTTTGACAACGGCGATCCGTGATGCGACCGCGCCGGGGGAAAAGCTGTCGCCGGCCGGTCGGATCAAGCTGCTGGCGCAGGCATTGGCGGGATTGTCGCTGGCGAGGAAATTGCGCCCAGATCGCGTCTCCTACATTCACTGCCATTTTGCCCATGCCCCGGCCAGCGTCGGGATGTATGCGGCCAAGCAACTGGGCATCGGTTTCGGATTCACCGGCCATGCCAATGACTTGTTTCAACGGCGGCAACTTCTGCGGAAGAAACTATCTCGCGCCCGACTGGTCGTCTGCATCAGCCACTGGCATCGCGAATTTTATCGGTCGATCGCGGGAGACCGGCCAGCGTATCACGTCATCCGATGCGGCGTCGATGAAGTGGGCTGGCGGCCGGCGACTGCTGAGCCATGTCCCAATCCGACCCCCACCCTAACCCTCCCCCTGAGTACAAGGGGAGAGGATGAAATGAGACCACTGCGCGTGCTGAGTGTCTGCCGGCTGGTGGAGAAAAAGGGGATTGATACGCTGGTTCGGGCGGTGGGAATCCTGGTTCACGGCGGGCGGGCGGTGGAATTGACGGTGGCCGGGGATGGGCCGGATCGGAATCGGCTGGCGTCGATCGCCGGTGAATCGGGATGCCGTACATCGGTGGCATGGCTGGGGGCGGTGGATCACGATCGCGTGCGGGAGCTGTTGGCGGCTGCGGATATTTTCGTGCTGCCGTGCCGGACGGATCGCAACGGCGATCGCGACGGGATACCCGTGGCGCTGATGGAAGCGATGGCGTGCGGGGTGGCGAGCATTGGCGGCAATTTGCCGGCGATCGCGGAACTGATCGAGCACGGCCGGAGCGGAATGCTTGTGGATGGCACCAAGGCCGAGGAATTGGCCCGGCGCATCGCGGAACTGGCGGACGACGCGTCGCTGCGGCGGCGACTGGGCGATGCGGGTCGAATGCGCGTGATCGAGGAGTTCTCGACCGAAGCGAATATGGCAAAAATGCACGATGCGATCGAGGAGGCGATTGGCGGTGCGTCATCCAATGCCACGGCCGGCAGCGAAAACGCGGGCGCGGGCGGTCCGTCGCATTCACGGCGGTATTGCCTTATCACGCCCTGCCGTGACGAGGAGAAATTCGCGCGACGCACACTGGACTCGGTGACCAAGCAATCGGCTCCCCCGTCGCTCTGGGTGATCGTGGATGACGGCTCGACGGATTCGACGCCGGCGATCCTGGCGGAATACGCGGCGAAATATCCGTACATCCGCGTGATGAGGCGGGAAGACCGGGGATTCCGCAAGCTCGGCGGCGGCGTCATCGATGCCTTCTATTTTGGCTACGATGCGATTGATCCACAGCAATTTGATTACGTCTGCAAACTCGATCTGGACCTGGAGTTCCCGCCGGATTATTTCGCCAGCCTGATGGCCCGCATGGAGCGCCAGCCCAGGCTCGGCGCGCTCAGCGGCAAGCCGTATTACCACGATCCGGCCACGGGCCTGCCGGTCCGCGAGATGTGCGGCGACGAGCATTGCGTGGGAATGGTAAAGTTCTATCGGCGCGAGTGTTTCACGGAAATTGGCGGATTCGTGCGCGAGCTGATGTGGGATGGGATCGACGGACATCGCTGCCGGATGCTGGGGTGGATGTCCGCCAGCAGCGATGAGCAGTCGATCCGGTTCGAGCATCTGCGGCCGATGGGAACGAGCCACAAGGGCTGGTGGACCGGCCGGGTGCGTCACGGCGTGGGGCAGTATTTCATGGGGACGGGCGTGTCGTACATGGTGGCCAGCGCGATGGGACGGATGGGGCATCCGCCGATCATCGTGGGGTCGGCAGCGCATCTGTGGGGATACTTCAAGAGCATGGTTCAGCGGAAGCCGCGATATGGGGACGCGGAATTTCGGCGGTTCCTGAATCGGTATCAATGGGCATGCCTGCTGCGCGGGAAAAGACGGGCGACGCGCGATTTCGATGCCGCCGGCGAAGCGGTTTGGCGGCGGGCACACGCATCGATTTCCCACCTTGGCCAGACGTCAAAGCCGGGATAGGCCTGATAAACGGTACAACGCCGGAAACCCACTTCAATTCAGCAAAGAACGAGCCGATGTTGTGGGTGTGTGGCTGTGCGTGCGCAGGACGGTGGCATGCGCGGTGCCAATGACAAGCGAGTCGTGCATGCAACCTATTGATTGCACGGCATTTATGGACATATCCGCCGATTCGCGGCGGGAGTTCCAAGATTGTGCCTGACCCATAGCCGGCCGGGTTGGTATAATAGGCCGCGTTGCTTTCAGGAAACGTTCCGAAGAACGGTCGCCAGCAGGACTTGTGGGTTTTTTCAATAGCCGGTTTGGAAATCGGAAGTTGACGGGCGGGGGGAGTATTCAGGTTGTGGAAGAAGAAGCTGATGCATTTGCCGACCAGGGAAGCCAGTTGGAGTGAATCGCCGCGCCGTTCCGGGGCACTGGAGACGCTGGCGGCATCGTCGACGCCCCTGGCAACGGTCGAGGTTGACGAGGAGGGTCTGCCGGCCGTCGAGTTGGACGGGGTGTTGCTCAATGCACTGACCGAAAAGCAATCCATAGAATTCATCCTGGACGAATTGGACGCGGGGCGCGGCGGCGTGGCAATTACTCCCAACGTCGATCACATCCGCCGGTGCAAACGCGATCTGCAATTTGCGGCGATCATGGCCGAGTCCGACCTGGTTGTGCCGGATGGGATGCCGCTGGTGTGGGCCAGCCGATTGGCTGGAACCCCCCTGCCGCAACGCGTGGCGGGATCGGATTTGATATCCAGTTTGTCGGCGGCGGCGGCGGCAAGGGGAAAGTCGATCTATCTTCTGGGCGGAACGCAGGGAACGGCGGATTCGGCGGCTCGCATTCTTCAAGGCCGCAACCCATTTCTGCGAATCGCCGGAACCGCCTGCCCGCCGCTCGGTTTCGATCAGGATACGGCACAGATCGAGGCGATTGCCGGGAAACTGAAATTGGCCCGGCCGGACATTGTGTTTGTCGCCCTCGGCTCACCCAAGCAGGAGCGGTTGATCGACCAGATTCGACCCGCGCTGCCGCATGCGTGGTGGCTGGGTGTGGGAGTGAGTTTCAGCTTCCTGAGCGGAGACGTCCGCCGCGCGCCGGTGTGGATGCAGCGAAACGGCCTGGAATGGCTGCACCGCCTTTCGCAGGAACCGCGCCGGTTGTTCCGGCGCTACGTCATCGTCGGACTGCCCTACGCGGGATGGATGCTGCTGACCAGCGCCACGACGGGATTAAGCCGGCGATTGACTAGCCGCAACCCAAACGCCGACGCGACGCCACGAGTGCGCCGACGGCCGATGCGATCGGTGGATGTAGAGTCGATCGAGCCGGCCGACCAAACCGAAGCACAATCCAAAGCGAATGCGGGATTGGCGGTGGATGCGATCCGCGCCGAGTTGATGACGATTTCGGATCGTGCCGGGGTTTCGGGCCGGGCGGCAACGAGTTTGGCACGACTGCGCGCGTTGGTGCTGCTGGGCGGATCGGTGCGGCCCAAACCACTCAACGTTGCAACGGAACGAAACGTGCTGGATTTGCCGCTGGGCGCCAAGGGAACGATCTTGGGCCACTGGATGAACGGGGCGGCGGAACTATCACGGCGGCTGGAGCTGGATGGGCTGCCGGTGCGGCTGCTGCTGGATCGCGACTCGGTGGCACCGGCGCGCACTGCGGACGGTGATGGGCTGTTCCAGGTCGAGTGGGATGCGTCGGACTATCGAGGCAGTGCGGGGGTTTTGAGCCGCTTTGCGGATCAATACGAGGATGATGATCTGATTCTGGTGGCGGATGCGGGGCAGGTGTTAACCGAATCGTTGACGAGCCTGGCGACCGCGCTGAAGGTCAGAGGCGGAATCGTCAGCCTGCTGGCCCATGGCGACGACACGCCCGGCGGCGTCATGCTGGTGACGTGCAAGGCGCTGCGGCTCATTCCGCGGGTTGGATTCGTCGATATGAAAGAGCAGGGGCTGCCGGCGATTGCGCGTCAATACGACGTGCGCGTGGTGACCTATCCGCGCGCCACCGGCCTGCCCGTGCGAGGATTGTCGGATTATGTGCAGGCGCTGCGCGAACTGCATCGCCGCGGCCCGGATGACCAGAGCGTGGGCGATCCCCTCGAGGAAGACTGGAAGCCGACTTTCGCGCTCAGCGAAGCCGGCGCCAGCGTCGATCCCACCGCACGCATTCATGATTCGATCGTCCTGGCCGGCGGCGTGGTCGAAGCCGGCGCGGTCGTCGTCAGGTCGCTGGTCTGTGCCGGCGCCGTCGTGGCAAAGGTACAGCGGGTTGTGGATCAACTGGTGACAAGAGGCAAACGGCCATGAGCGATATCACGGCAGTGATAGCACAACCGACGGCCGGCAACGCGGCGCAGGCGTCTCCCGCCCGCGCCCCGCTGTCGCGATTGTGGATGCAATTGTCCTCCGACCGGCTGGGATTTTCGCACGTGGTGTTCGCGGCGGTCATGGGCGCGCTGGGAATCCTGGCCCTGCTGCCGGCGTGGATGGATATTCATCACATCGCGGCCAAGGACGAAGAGGAGAGCCACGTCTTTCTGGTGCCTCTGGTGGCGCTGTGGCTGGTGTGGGTTCGGCGCACGCGGCTGCGCCACTGCAAGCCGTCGTTCCGCCTCATCGGGCCGCTCATCGTCGCGGCGGGGTGGATCATTTCGATGGTGGGGTTCTATTACGGCATTCAATCGTTCTGGCACGGCGGCGCGGTGATCGTGATGATCGGATGCGTGTTGTCGGTGCTGGGGAAGAACGTGCTGATCCGGTTTTTCCCGGCGATCGCGGTGCTGGTGTTCCTGGTGCCGGTGCCGGCGCGAGTACGGCTGGGATTGTCGCTGCCGCTGCAATCGTGGACGGCACAGATCACGCAGAAGGGCCTGGACGCGATGGGCCTGGACGCGGAGGTGACCAACAACGCGCTGCGGATTAACGGCCAGCCCGTGAACGTTGCCGAGGCGTGCAACGGTTTGCGCATGGTGTTCTCGCTGATCCTGGTGAGTTACGCCTTCGGATTCACCATGCCGCTGAAGAATTTTGTGCGGTTTCTGATCCTGCTGGCCAGTCCGCTGGTGGCGATATTCTGCAACGTGATTCGCCTGTTGCCGACGGTATGGCTGTACGGATATCACCGCTGGCTGTTTGACGGATTTCACGAATACAGCGGATGGGCGATGCTGCCGCTGGCGTTCCTGATGCTCTACGGCATCATCGCGACGCTCCGCTGGGCCATGATCCCCGTGACGCAGTACACCCTGGCATCGCAAGGCTGAGCTAGGATTTATGGGAATGACCACCACAACTTCGAACCTACCGGCGCGGTCGCCGCGTCTGGCGATTTTCCTGATGCTGCTGTGCATCGGGTGCGGCGCGGCCATCGCGTGTTTCAGCGTGCATCCGGCATTTCGCGCAGAGGCGGAATTCCGATTTAGAATGACCATTCCCGACATGCGCAGCGCGACTGGCACGATCGTGCCGAACTATCCCTATTTCGTGAACTCGCAGATGCAGATTATGACCTCGCCGGAGATTATTGAGCGGGCGATGTTTTTGCCGCAATGGAAGTCCCTCGGCCGGCCGATGAGCGACCTGACCGTCGCGGACTTCCGCCGAAACCTGCGCGTCAAGCGGATTCGCGACAGTGAAATCGTTGTTGTGTCATTCACCGACCCCGACGAGGCGGTCGCAAGAGCTGGCGCCGGCTCGCTATGCACGGCCTATGAGTCGTACGTCGACGATTCCGATCCGCTGGGATTCATGCAGCGAGCGAAATACTGGGACAACCGGGTGCGCGAACTCTCTAATGAGCTGGCCGACGAAAAACTGAAGCTGGCGGCTCTGGTCAAGCAGTCCGGCACGGATGATTTGGCCCCCCTGGTTGAGGCCAATCTCCTGGAAGCCGATCGACTCCGGCGACTGGCCAATGATGCGGCGTACCAACTCGAGGCCGCGCAGAATGCGTATAGCGCGCAACAGTCACAACCGCCGGCCACGCAGGCGGCAAGCGGGATGGCGCCCGGTCCCAATGCCATATCGCTTGCCGCGACGCAGGAAAAGATCGAAGAAGCCAGGCTGGCGGCTCAGAACGCCAAGAGGCAATATGAGCAACAGGCTGGCTATGCCAACATGCTCAGCGCCCAGAGTCAAGCCATTGCCGAGCAGCGACATAAGATTGACGCCACGACCAGTAAACTCGACGAGGGCCTACACTATGCCGAAGACCTGAAGACCCAGTTCGATACATCCGGCCGCAGCGGCCTGATCGAATTGCTCAGCCACGGCACTTTGCGGACTGAAGAAATCAACAACAGACGCGGACTCCGCAGCCTTGTCGGCGGCTTGCTGGGTCTCGCCGGTGCAATTGTGCTGCTGGCATCATACGCTGGCATCGCAAGGCTGGCTCGAATTTGATCGACATGGCAAGGACTAGCACAATCTTGATCGTTCGCACTCTGGCGCCGCCGGTGCTTGCGCTTTTGCTGCTGGCGGCGGCCATGGGCGAGGCTACGCGGCGCGTCAAGCCCAGTGACGCCGACGTCGAGGCCTTCCACCGCCGGGCCAGGGCGGAATTGGAATCGATCCCCAAGGTGATCCAGAACGGCCAGACCACATGGTACGGCGCTGATATGGAAGTGCCGCAATCGGCGGTGAATCTGCTCAATCCGAACATGATCATCAGCCGCCAATACCTGGAAAACCGGCCCGGAACCTCGGTCGGCCGCTCGGCGCAGCTTTTGATCGTGCAGTGCCGCGATGCCGGAGACATGCAGGGACATTACCCGCCCAATTGTTATCCGTCGCAGGGATGGACGATGCTGAGTTCGCAGCCGCGCGACTGGGCGCTTCCCGGCCGGCAGACGGAGCAGGGACTCGTCAGCGGCATGAAGATCAGCGGGATGGAATACAAGTTCACGCAGTCTTTCGGTGTCGATGCCAACTCGCAGATCGTCTATAATTTCTTCCTGATTCCCGGCTCGAAAGACGAAACGCTGCGGGACATCAATGCGGTTTACAAAGTGGGACAAGATTACCAGCGCCGATATTTCGGCGCGACCGAAGTGCAGTTGCTGGTGTCACCCGATCTGCCTGAGGCGGACCGCGACGACATACTGGTGCAATTGCTCGGACCGTATGTGGACGTGTTGCGATTCCTACACGAAGGGATCAAATGATGAACGACGACGATATCCTGTTGCTTCCCTCCAACGAAACCTCGCGCACATCGCTGGCCTATGGCGCTGCGCATCCGGTGGTGACCACCGCCCGCCCGGAGGGATTGCGCCGCCTGCATCAACTGCTGCGCGGCCGTTACGCATGGGCCGTGATTCTCGGACTGCTCTGCGGCGGCACGGGCGCGGTCATCGGCTACCGAAGCCAGCAACCCGAGTTCCGCGCGCGGGCCCAGGTCATCTTCCACATGACCACGCCCAACGTCACGGGCATGCAGGACGTGGTTCCGGCGTATTCGTATTTCGTGAACTCGCAGATCCAGATCATGACCTCGCCGGAACTGGTCGAGCGCGCCATGGAGTTGCCGCAATGGAAGTCGCTGGGCCGCCCACCGGTCACCGACAGGGATGTCGAGAACTTCGCCAACAATCTGGATGTCGAGCAGTCGCCCGGCAGCGAAATCGTCGTCGTCTCCTTCACCGATCCCGATGAGGCCGTGGCACAGGCCGGCACCAAAGCCATCTGCACGGCCTATCAGTCGTACCTCGACGATTCCGATCCGCTGGGATTCCAGGCGCGAGCGAAATACTGGGACGCCCAGGTGCGCGATCTCTCTAATGAGCTGGCCGACGAAAAGTTGAAACTCGCCAGCCTCATCAAGCAATCCGGCACCGGAGATCTGGGCCCCCTGGTCCAGGCCAATCTTATGGAGGCTGATCGCCTGCGACATCTGTCCGACGCCGCCAACTACCAATTCCAGAAGGTGCAGCAGGAGTATGACGCACAGCAATCGCAGTCGCCGGCCAGCCGGCCATCCCGGCTCTCGGACACGGAAATCGGCACGATGGACCACATGATGAGCGTGTTGCTGGACCGCCAGGCGAGCCAAACGGTTGAACTCCAGGATCTGATCCAGACCGCCGGTCCGAACAATCCGCAGACGCTCGCCGCCCGCGCCAGGCTTGAGGCCACCGCCACCGACATTCGCGCCGAAGCCGATCAGTTCATGGCCAATTATACCGGCCTGGCGCCGGCTCCAACCGAGTCCGGCCAGAACGCCCCGCCGCGGGCGCTGATCGCGGCGGATGTCGAACTGGCCAAGCACAATGCTGAGATCTTCAAGAGCCAGTACGATCAACAAGTCAGTTACGCCAACAATCTCAGTGCCCAGAATCAGGCCATCATTGAGCAGCGCAACCTGATCGACGGCACCACCGGCAAACTCAACGACGCCAAACACTATGTGGAAGACCTGAAAACCAAGATGGACACCTCCGGCCAGTACAACCTGGTCGATGTCCTGAGCAAGGGGAATCTTCTTACGCAGATCGCCAATGACAAGCGCAATACCATGAGCCTCGTCGGCGGAATGATCGGCGCGGCGTTCCCCATCGCCCTGCTGCTCATGCTCGGACTGATCGACAGCCGCTTCCGCTATTCCGACGAGGCCAACGGCGATCTCTCCGGCGCCCCGCTGCTGGGCATTCTCCCCAATCTTCCCGATCTGCTGACCGATCCCGGCCAGGCGGCCATCGCCGCGCACTGCGTGCATCAGATTCGCACGCTGCTGCAAATCAACGGCTCGACGTTCGGGCGCAATGTCTTTGCCATCACCAGCGCCAGCGCCGGAGACGGCAAGACCAGCCTGACGCTGGCTCTGGGCTTGAGCTTCGCGGCCAGCGGATCGCGCACTCTGCTGATCGACGGCGATCTTGTCGGAGCCGGCCTGACGGCCCGGCTCAACGTCCATTCGCCGCAGGGCGTGCTGGAAGCGATGGCCAATCGCAAAGTGCTCGAATACGTACACACCACGGATGTGACCGATCTGTCGATCCTCCCCGTGGGCGAGGCGCTGGGCGGTTACACCGGAACCGTCTCGCCCGGCGCGATCCGCCGGCTGGTGGACGGCGCCAGGGCGCATTTCGACACCATCCTGATCGACACCGGGCCGGTCCTGGGCAGCATCGAAGCCTCGCCGGTCGCAGTGGCCGCCGATGCGACCATTCTGTGCATCAGCCGCGGCCAGCAACGTCCGCTGGTGGACAAGGCGATGGCCCTGCTGGCGTCCATCGGCGCGAAGATGGCCGGCGTCGTTTTCAACCGCGCCCAGGCCCAGGATTTCGAGCAGTCCATCAGCCGCATGCCGCTGCCGCCCGGCGCGAGCAACGGCCGAAAGAAACAAAACGGCGACGGCGCTGGTTCGCCTTTCGGGCCGGTCGCCAAGGCGGTGGCGTCCAGCGTCAAGAACGGCGGCGGCGCCAATCCGTAACAGAACGCGCCGGAGCCGGCCAAGGCGATTTGCACGGTCTGGCCGGACATCGCAGCTCGAAGGATTTTGATGGCAACGACCCCGACAACCCCCATCGCGGAGCAACGCGGCCGGGCGCATGCGCCCGACGCCCTCCCGTTGCCACCCACCGCCGGCCAGGTTCCCATTGTCGAGTATTCCCATGCGCCCGTCGGATCGGTTGCCCCGGCCGAGTTTGCCGCTCTGGGCGGTTCCAACTCCAGTCACACTATCTGGGGAATGGACCCGCTGAGCCTGCAACAGCGCTATTGGGCGGCCTATGGCGTACAGATCGTGCGCCAGGGCGAGCCGTCGCAGATTATCGAATCGGCGGAGCTCTTTCTGCTGACCGATCCACGCTCGCTGGTGCTGTTCAAGATGAAGGACGTCATCGACGTGCTGAACTGGATTCAGCCGACGCTCCTGTTCGTGCGCCTGCACAACTCCCGCGAGCGCGGCTATCGCGAACGCGTCGTGACCGATGCCGACGGGCGGTTCCTTCGGATTCAGCGGCTGTACGATGCGGCCGAAGACCAGCGACTTGCCCGCGTGGCGCTGACTCCCGACGGCGAGGTGGCCCGGCTGTGGCAATCGGCGCCCAACCCTCTGGTGGGCTGGCGGCGGCTGCGGCGGTTCACGCCCCGCCACGAACGCTCGACACTTTCGGTGGACGGCAACGTCTTCGACGGCTCGCTCGACCGCGAGGTCGCGGCATATCTCAAATCGCTCATGGCCGTCTGGCAGCGTCCCGATGCCACCATCACGCGGGCCACGCAGGTCGATCTGAGCACCTGGGCCGATCCCACCGCCCGCATCGAACCGGCTGCGCGATTCATCGGCCCGGTCTGGGTCGGCGCCGGCCGTCATGTCCCCGACGGAACCACCGTCGTCGGACCGGCAATTCTGTGGGATGATCCATCCCAACGCCCGCCATCGGGCGCGATCCAATGGCTCACCATCGAGCCAGCGGAGAATCGCATCCCGGACGATCCGGCGGTGCGGCACGCCAACGTACTGGACCGGGCGGCCAAGCGGCTGTTCGACATCGTCGCCAGCTTGATCGCCATCGCCCTGTCCCTGCCGTTCTATCCATTTGTCGCTCTGGCGATCTGGCTTGAGGACGGGCGGCCGATCTTCTTTTCGCATCGCCGCGAGACGCTGGGCGGCCGCGAATTCCCCTGCATTAAATTCCGCTCGATGCGCAAGGACGCCGAGAAGATGAAGGCGGACCTCAAGGCCGCCAACCAGGCCGACGGACCACAGTTCTTTATCGAAGAGGATCCGCGCCTGACCCGCGTCGGCCGGGCCATGCGCAAATATCACCTCGATGAGTGGCCGCAGTTCTTCAATGTGCTGCTGGGCCACATGTCGATCGTCGGTCCCCGGCCCAGCCCGCGCAGCGAGAATCAATATTGCCCCGCGTGGCGCGAGGCGCGGTTGAGCGTCCGGCCGGGCATCACCGGCCTGTGGCAGACCCGGCGCACGCGTGCGGCCGGCAGCGATTTCCAGGAGTGGATCAAATACGACATCGAGTACGTCGAGAAGCGGTGCTGGACTCTCGACCTGCTCATCATTTTCCGGACCATCTCGCAGATTCTGCGACGAGTGACACATTCGTGATCGGTTGATCATCATGCGACCCAAAACACAACAGCGGCTGAGCATTCTGGCGGTGATCGTTGTCCTGGGGCTGGCGGCGTCGTCGGCGCTGTATCTCCATTTGCGGTCTTTGCGCAACGCCGACATCGCCGCCCGGCGGCAGCAGGGAATCGACGCCTTCGCCCGGGGAGACTATGACCAGGCGCACTCCCTTCTGCACTGGTACGCTTATCGCGTCCAACGCGATCCCGAGGCGTATTACGACCTGGCCGTCTCCTGCACAAAACTCAGCGACATCGACGGCAGCCTGGTTCCCGAGGCGATCCAGAGTTTCCGCCGCTATATCGACATGGTGAACCCTGCCACGGCCGACGACAAACAGAAGGCTCAGTACGACGACGCGCAGCACAAGCTGATGACACTGTTCATCCGCGAGAGCGGCGGCGAAAGCGAAGCGATCCGGCTGGCGGACGTGATCCTCAAGGGCCATCCCGGCGATCTGGACGCGCTCAACACACTGGCCTGGGTCAACGAGCGCGATCCCAAGCATTACGATGCCGCGCTGGCCTCCAGCCTGGAATACAACCAGCTTAAGCCCACCGATCTCGATCTCCAGGCGTTGACGCTGCACCTCATGGCCCAGCTCAATAACCCGCCGGAGAAGTTGATCGCTCATGCCGATGCGCTCAAAAAGGCCTATCCCGATGATCCTCGCTTTGATCTGGTCGAGGTGATGGCCCACTTCGAGGCGGCGGAAATCCCCGATGCCCCCGTCGACCAGCGCACCGCCAACGTCCTAGCAGGCAAGACGGCTCTGGCTGCCACGACCCAGCCCGATCCGCCCGACGCCCAGTTCGTCAATCGCCTGGTCTTCTTCCTGGATGGCTTGAACCAATTCAGCCAGTCGCTGGCAACGCTGCAAAGAGCCGCGGATAAGCTCAACGATCCCCAGATCGAACAGGCTTACGTCCAGCGACTCTGGCAGGATCAGAAATACACGGCCGTCGTTGATCGGACCAAGGCGATCGACCCCGCCACGGCCGATGCCCAGGTGGTCGCCCTGCGCGTCTTGTCCCTCGATCAACTGAACCAGCACCAATCGGCGCAGGAGTTGGTGGACGCCCTGGACAAGCGGTCCAGCACGCAGCCTGTTGCGCACGCATGGACGGTCGCATTACGGGCCCGGCTGGCCTCGGCCACGCAATCGCCGCGCATCACGCTGGAACAATACAAGCGTGCTCAGGAGTTCGATCAGCGCAATACGATCATCCGCTATCTCGTCGGCGAAACATATTTCGAACTGGGCGAACAAGACCTGGCCCTTCAACAATGGAAGCTGGCCACCAGCCAGGATCCGAGTTGGGCACTGCCCCACATGCGCATCGCCGAGATCGAACAGGACAAGGGCCAATCCAACGACGATGCCATCGCCCAAGCCCAGAGAGCCCTCTGGGCCGAGCAAACCCTGCCAACGGTGATCACCGGCCTGTACGCCGAATACAACCGCGTCCGAACCAGCGGCGACATAGACCAGATCAGGAAGGTTCTGGCCGACGTCAAGGCCCTGCAGGAAAGAATCCCCAACGAACCGCAGACGCTCCCGATATACATCAGCCTGCTCTGCCAGACCCACGATGCCGCCGATCGCGACAAGGCCGTGACTCTGCTCGACTCGGCCCTGCACGCCGCATCGGCCGCCGGTCAGGACACTTTGCTCAGGCTCGCCCAGGTCAGTCTTGCCCAGCAGCTTGGCCGGGAAAACGATCTGCTCGACGCCGCACAGAAGAATTACGGGCTGACCCCGGCGCTGGCGATGGCCCGCGCGGGCGTGATGATCGCCGCCAACCACTCGTCGGCCGAGGTGATCGACCAGGTTCGCAAAGACGCCGACACGGCCCTGGCGGCAACGCAGCCGTCGGGCGCGCCGGCCGCAACCAGACCCGTTCGTGTGCCCACGCGGGCCGATTGGGATTTGGTCATCGCGCAAATTCTCGAACTGACGCACAGTCCCGATGCCGCCGCCGCCTGGACCACGCTGGGAGACGCCAATCCCGACAACCTGGTGATTCAGGACGCCATCCTTCAGTCCGCCACCGCCTGGACCAACCGGCCGTTCATGGAACGAACCGTTCAGCGCGTGCATGACCTGACCACGGACGAGAGCCTCAACTGGCAGATTGGGCGCGCGCGATACCTGCTCACCGGCCCCGGCAAAAAAGAGGATTCGGCCGAGGCCATCCATATTCTCAGCCATGTCATCGATGTGGCGCCCGGTCAGCTCGAGCCACGGCTGCTCATGGCCACGGCCCTGGAAGCCGCCGGCAATCCCCAGGGCGCGATCGACGAACTGACCAAGGCCAACACGCTCAACCAGAACATGCCGGAAGTGCTGTACCCGCTGGTCCGCCTGGAGCATGCGGCCGGGAACGCCGATGACGCCCGCAAATATGCGGTCAATCTGGCCGGCATTTCCAGGGTCAGCAGCGACCTGCTTCGCGCCGCCGCGTCGATGCTGGCCGATCAGGGTGATTACGCCCTGTCACAGTCGCTTCTGGACAAGGCCGGAGGCGAGGCGTCCGATCCGTCGCGTCAGGCGCTGCTGGCATATCTGGACTGGCATCAGGGCAAGATCAACGACGCCTCGACGATCTATTTCCAGCTTCTGGACCTCGGCGTGCGCGACGCCGCCATCATCCAGCAGATAGCGGACTTCTTTGCTTCGCAGCGGGACATCGATCACGCGCGAAAGTGCCTGGCCCAGCTTGACTCTCTGAACCTGCCGCCGGGCCAGAAGGAGCAAATCGTCGCCGCGTTCGACGACCAGCAGATCGACGATGCCGCCGCCGCCGCCGCCGCCTACGCCGCCGCCATCAAGGCCGCTCCCGACGATCCGGCCATCTGGGCCGCCGACATCGGTTTTCAGATTCGCCACGGCCAGCTTGATGTAGCCAGGAAACTGCTCGATTCGGCGCTGGCGGCAAATCCCGCCCAGGGGCAACTGACGGCGCTGCGCGACCTGTGCCGGAAGATGACCGGATTGGCCATGTCGCCGGACAACCTGGCTCTGGTGAGCGCTTTGACAAAAGACCCCACGGATCCCGCCGCCGGCGATACGCTCGATGCGATGATCGACGCCGCCGCCAAGAACCAGGCGCCGCAACAACTGACGATGCGGCTCTCGGCGCTGGCCGACAAGTACCCGCGATTTCTCCCCGTCTACTTTCTGACCGTCCAGAGGCTCCTTCATGCCGACCGCGCCGATCAGGCGCTGGCACTGGCGCAGCGGGCCAAGGATCTGCTCCCCAATTCAGCGCCGGCCGCAAAGATGCTGACCAACGTCTACGGATTCATGGGTCGCTGGTCGGACATGAGCCTCGCCGCGCAGGTTTGGCGGCAGCGAAGCCTGGATAACACACTGGAACCGGACGTTGCCCTGGCCGTGAGCGATCTGGCCACGGGCAAGGGCGCAGACGCACTTTCGCTGCTGCAGCCGTATCTCAAGTCGGGAGCCGCCGACGCATCCAATGCCGAATTGACCACGACGTACGCGCGGGCGCTGATCGCCGTGGCGCGCGAGGACGATGCCGCCGCGTTTCTCTCGCCGCTGGCCCAGAAGAGCGCCGATTGGCGGTCGAAATGGTTGAGCCTTGCGATTGTCACCCATTCCGACGCTGCCGGCGCCATGGCCTGGGTGCGCCGCGTCGTGCCCATGATCCCCACCGACTCGGTGGCCGAGCAATGCCTGCTGGCCAACACCTGGTACAACATCGGCGTGCGCTATTCCAATACCGATGCGTATACCCAGGCGCAGGCGGTTCTCAGTCCGCTCTCCGGCCGCAACGACTTGCCGCCGGACACGCTGATGACCCTGGCCAGCGCCATGGACCAGGCCGGCGACAAGAAGGGCGCTGAACAGATGTACCGCCGCGTCCTGCAAGGCAATCCGCACATGGCGCCGGCGCAGAACAATCTGGCCTATCTACTGCTGATGAAGAACGATCCGTCCGCACTCGGCGAGGCCGAAAATCTTGCCAAGTCGGCCGTCGCGGCGGCGCCGAAGGATCCGCAGACCGGTCCTTATTACGACACGCTGGCCCGTGTGTATGTGAAGGAGTCCCAGACCGCGGCCGCCGAAGCCGCCTTTGCCCAAGCCACAACGCTTCAGCCGTGGAACGTCGATGCCCTGATTGGCCTGGGCGATGCGCGGATCAGCCTGAACCAGGTTGATAAGGCCGGTGAGGCGCTGGCTCAGATCGACGCTCTGGTGCGCAACGGCACCATCGCGCTCTCGGCCGACCAGCAGCGTCAGGTCGAGAATCTGCGCGACGCCTGCAAGAGCATCGTCCGCAACCCGGTCACCGGAACAAACTGACCTTCGCCCTCATTGCCCGCGTCTGTCGCGTTCCGGCGCAATCGGCCTGCGCACCAGCCGGCGAGCAGGCCCGCCGACAGTAACCGTCCGTTCCCACCGGCGAGCAAGGCCCCTGTGTCCTGTGCGGAAAATCACGCGCACACATTACAGGCGTCACACCCGGCGCAATCGATCCATAACGAATACCCGTTGCTTCCCTCGTTTCCGGATACTTACGTCGGTCTTATGACCGGTTTGATAGCTGCGGATGTTAGTTTGCGCGGAAAAATTTTCTCGCGGATTTGTCAACTCGATTTGCTGGTGTATTTTCCAATCCAGTACCTAATGTCCTATTGGAGGCACAGCTATGCGTTGGACGTTTCTCAAGGCGACAGTGGCCGCGGTAATCCTGGGTGTTCTTGGATTCGGCGCCACTCAAGCCAAAGCGGGCTCGGTTATTCGCAGTGGCGACACTGTTGACGGCTGGACAATCACGTATCCGACGGGCATCAGCCTGATCGAAGACGCGGTGGTCGGCAACACGCTTCAGATCGAAAAAGAAGCGGCGTTTACGAGCATGGAAGGCCTGGTCATCACCTTCACGCAGGATGGTCCCAAGGCCGATGTGGCGAAATACATCTCGATCGTCAATGAAAACGTGACGAACCTGTCCGGGCAGACCTGGAACGGCTTCCAGTTCTTTCTGCTGAGCCCGCTGGCGCCGACCGTCAAGGCCGCCAGTTTCGGCTCGGAATTCAACGAGATCACGCCGTTCACGACCGCCTCGGTCACCTCGCAAGTGAACACGAACGACACGTTCACGATCGGCGGCGGCGGCTCGGTCGCCTCGGGCACAACGGCCCTCTGGGGATATGACCCCAACGGTGGCGACCTGGTCATCGACGCCAATCCGTCCTGCCGTTACACGCAGACGTTCGGCCTCAAGGAGCTCCCCAATGCCGCCAGCGTTCCCCTGCCCTCGCCGGCATGGATGAGCCTGATCGGGTTGGGCCTGGCCGGCCTGATGGTTCACGGCAAGATGATCAAGAAGGCGATCGCCTGATCAATCTCGAACCCTTGCTTTGTAGGCGAGGCCCACGGCGCGTGCCGAGGCCTCGCCTTTTGTTTTTTATGGACATGGCGAGAAAACGCGCCGCCGGCGGTGCCGGATGCAACTGGCGGTAACGGTGGGAATCGCCGGCGAAATTACGTCGCGTGCATGTGGCGGATGATCCGGCCGCTGTGAATGTAGATCACGTCTTCGGCGATGTTGCTGCAATGATCGGCCATCCGTTCCAGGTTCTTGGCGATCATGATATTCGAGAGATCGACATTCACCTTCTGGCCGTCCCCCACCATCAGGGCGAGATTGTCCTGCACGATCTGATGATACAGGGCGTCAACGACGTCATCGCTGCGGATGACCTGCCGGGCGAGGTCTTCGTCGCGCATGTTGAACGCCCGGATAGTGTCGCGCAGGGTGGTGAGCACACAATTGGCCATCAGCCGCATGTCGGTCGGCGGCTCATATTCCGGTACCATTGTCAGCGGCTGCACGCGCTGGGCGATGTTGACCGCGCAATCGGCGATCCGCTCAAAATCGGCGTTCACCTTGATGATCGTTATCACCGTCCGCAGGTCGGTCGCGGCCGGCTGGTGCAACGCCAGAACGTTGATGCAGGCCTTCTCGACGTTGACTTCCTCCTCGTCGATCTTGCTGTCCATCTCGACGGCCTGATGCGCCATGTCGGCGTCGATCCGAAAAACGGATTCGATGGCCTGTTCGACCTGCATGCAGACCAGGCTCGTCATCCGGGCCATGCGGTTGTTCAGGTCGTCCAGAAGATCGATGAGTTGATGTGACATAAACGATCCTGACCAATGCGCAAATGCGCCCGGCCCGCTGGCGGTCCGGCGTTCAACCAAAGCGGCCGGTGATGTAGTCCTCGGTCTGCTTCTGCGACGGATTGGTGAACATCACAGATGTCCGATCGTACTCGACCAGCGTTCCAATATAAAAGAACGCGGTAAAATCGCTGACGCGGGCGGCCTGCTGCATGTTATGCGTCACGATCACGATGGTGTACTGGCTCTTGAGGCTGGTGATCAGATCCTCGATCTTGGCCGACGCGATCGGATCCAGCGCACTGCACGGCTCGTCCATGAGCAGGATCATCGGCTTGGTGGCCAGGGCTCTGGCAATGCACAGCCGCTGCTGCTGCCCGCCGGAAAAGCCCATCGCGCTGGAATCCAGCCGGTCTTTCACCTCGTCCCAGATGGCGGCCTTGCGAAGGCAATCCTCGACCAGCGCATCGAGCTCCGCCCGGTTGTGCAGTCCATGCAATCGCGGTCCGTAGGCCACATTGTCGTAGATGCTCTTGGGAAACGGATTGGGCTTCTGGAAGACCAGGCCCACCTGTCGGCGAAGTTCGACCAGATCGACGCCCGGATCGTAGATGTTCTGCCCGCCGATCATGAGCTGCCCGGTGACGCGGCATCCGGGGATCAGATCGTTGAGGCGGTTGATGGAGCGGAGAAACGTGCTCTTGCCGCAGCCGCTGGGGCCGATCATCGCGATCACGCGGTTACGCGGCATGGTCAGCGAAACGCTCTTGATTGCTTCCTTTTTTTCGTAAAAGACACTGACGCCCCGGCTGTCGATCAGGGTTGTGGCCGGATCGAACAGGGCTTCCCCCGGCTTGAGGGCGGCTGGGCCCGGCGCGACAGCGTCCGGGACCGGTGCCTGGGTCGCCGTTTTCGGTGCGGCCGGGGCTTGTGGCGAAGCTGGGAGAACTGACTCCATGATGACATCCAGCCCCCAATACGCGGGGAACGTACGCTGAAGTGTATTAAGCCGCATCGCTAAGGCAAGACCATTACCAATTCTTAATCTTCTGGCCCCGCACATGGTCATTCTCGAGATCAAACACTCCAACATCGACGGGCAGGGAGAACCCCCCAGGTTCGCAAAACGACCTCGCAACGGCGGGGTCGTCGGCTAACGGCCTGCCGACTACTGAAATGAGCAACAATCCGCAGTTATCGGACTGGTTGGGCGCGCCACCGCGTGTTTTCGGGCGCGATTGAGCCTGTTACTGCGGTTTCTCGACCGATTTCGGCCCTTTCCTTGTGCAGGACTACAACAGCGAGCACCCTGTCCAATTCGTCGCCAAGAGATTGCAACAACAATTCTTACACGCATGCAAATCAATGAATTTACTAAACTTCAGTAGCAGCCGTGACTTGCGCCACACTCGCCGCGATCAAGCGCTAAGATTTGGTTAAGACGCCCAAATTCGTTGTCTCCACCGCTTTTTCCCGTTAAGCTTATGAGCGCTAGAGCAAGGGACAGATCGCTATGAACGTCCAGGAGCATACAACTTTGCGTGCGGTTATTCTTCCCTCCGGTTATCAACTCCCGGAGGAAGCGCCGACCAATCGGCTGTTGATGGACCTCGGCCACACGGTATTGTCCGCCGCGAACGCTGATCAGGCCATGCGCATACTTCGCGACGATCCAACTGACATCTTGATTGTTGACGTTACCGATTCCGCCGAAAATCGGCGGCTTATCGATCGGCTCGGCGAACTCCCCGCCGGTTCGCGCCCTCGCGAACTGGCCATCTTTACCGAACGTGGCGACGATCGTTTTCGCAAGCTCCAGGCCTCCATCGCCCCATCCCATGTGCATGTTTTCCTCAAGCCCCTTCACATGCACGGGCTCCTGAACGTACTTCGCCGGCTCGACACCGCTTCCAGCGAAAGTTCCGTCGCCTGAACTGGAATTTCCCCAATCCAAATTTCTTTCGGCGAAGATGATCGCCAAAACCTGCCCCCGCCACGCTGGCGCGACGCGGTCGCGTTGCTGTCGTCTCAACCGGCGCAACGCTACAATCCTCGTCAGTTTCGGCAACTGGCATCTTGCATAGGAAAGAGGAATCTCATGACCCACGCCCACGAATCCGTCGCCCATTCGCCCCGCCCGTCCCCTTGGCCTGCCCTTATGCACCTGGCCGCTGCATCGCTCCTCGGTTCGCTGGGAGCATTAACGGCCTGTTCCTCCAGCCCCCAAACCGGCGGCACTTCGGTCGCGCCGCCGGCCGCCTGCTGGGTCTATTTCAGCTCCAATTCCGTCATCAAGGTCGCACGCTTTGATTGCACGACGGGACAAATCTCCACTCCCGTTATCACCTCCGCCGTTCCAAGCACCAATTGGATCACCATCGCTCCCTCCGGCCGCTTCATGTACGCCACCGCGTCCTTCCCCGACAAGGACCAGAACTCTGACGCCGCCGGCGCCTTGGCCACGTTTTCCATCGATCGCACGACCGGCCTGCTCACGCTCATCGGCGAACAACCCTCCGGCGGTCTTGATCCGGCTCACATCGCCGTCGATCCGGCCGGCCATGGCGCTGTTGCCGCCAATTACGGCGGCGGCAAAGTCGCCGCACTGCCCATCGGCCCCGACGGCAAACTCGGCCTGCCGCAGGTCATCCAACACACCGGCACGAGCAAAGATCCATCGCGCCAGACGCAGCCCCATCCTCATTGCGTCGTCTTTGATCAAACCGGCAAGTTCGTTTACGTCCCCGACCTCGGCACCGACAAGATCGTCATCTACAACTTCGACCCCGCCACCGCCAAGCTCACACCCCACGATCCGCCGTTCCAATCTGTTACCCCCGGCATGGGGCCGCGGCATCTCACCTTCGACGCGGCTTACAAACACGCCTATCTCCTGGCCGAAATGGGCAGCACGCTGTTCGTCTATGACTACAACGCCGCCACCGGCAATCTCACCGAAAAACAGCACCTCTCCAGCCTCGCCCCCGAATTTAAGGGCACCAGCACCGCCGCCGAAGTTCTTCTCTCCCCCAACGGCAAATTTCTCTACGCCTCCAACCGCGACCAGAACGGCATCGGCAGCATCGGAACCTTCGCCCTCGATCACGACTCGGGAACGCTCAAACCCCTGACTTGGACCAGCACCACCGGCAATATCCCGCGCAACTTCAACCTTGACCCAACCGGCCACTGGCTCCTCTGCGGCAATCAAAATTCCGGCAAGATCGTCGAATTCAAAGTCAATCCCGATACCGGCGCACTGACTTTGACCAATGTCTCCATCTCCCTGGATTCCCCGTTCTGCATCGCCTTGCTGCCCATTGAGCCGTGAGGCTCATTTCCATCAGCCAAGGAATTCCGCCATGACCTCAGCCCTTGAATTCAGGCACTTCACGGCCGCAGCGCTGCGACTGTCTGTCGTCATCTTGGCCGCCATCCTCCCGGCCGCCCATGCAGCCATACCCTCCACCGCGCCATCGACCCAGCCATCCGCCTGCTGGGTTTATCTCAGTTCCAACTCCGTCATCGAAGTGGCTCGCTTCGATTGCGCCACCGGACAACTCTCCACACCCATCGTCACGTCGCGAATTCCCAACACAACTTGGCTGGCCATCGATCCCACCGGCCGGTTCCTCTATTCCACCGCCACCTATCCCAACCAGAATCAGTCCACCGACGCCAGCGGCGCCACCGCGGCTTTCCGCATCGACCCCAGAACCGGCCTGCTCACTCTTCTCAACGAACAGCCCTCCCTCGGCCGTGACCCATCCCACATCGCCGTCGATCCCACCGGCCACGCCGCCATCGTGGCCAACTACTACGGCGGCAATATCGCCACGCTACCCATTGGCACCGACGGCAAGCTCGGCACGCCGGTCGTCACACAACACACCGGCAAGAGCATTGACCCCGTCCGTCAAATCCATCCCTTCCCCCATTCCGCCGCCTTTGATTCCACAGGCAAGGTCGTGCTCGTACCCGATCTGGGCACCGATAAGATCGTCCTCTACAACCTCGACCCATCCGCCGCCAAACTCACGCCCCACGATCCGCCGTTCCAAGCCGTCACCGCCGGCACCGGCCCGCGGCATTTCGCCTTCGACGCCTCCGGAAGACACGGCTATCTGCTCACGGAAATGGGCAGCATGCTCTTCGTCTACGACTACGACGCCGCGGCCGGCAAACTCAGCGAAAAGCAGCACATCTCGACACTCTCCCCCGATTACAAAGGCTCCAGCGCCGGCGCTGAACTGGTCATCTCACCCAATGGCAAATTTCTTTACACGTCAAACCGCGACGCCACCGGCCCCGGCAACCTCTCCACCTTCACCATCGACCCCGACACCGGCCTTGTCAAATTCCTCGCCTGGACAAGCACCACCGGCAAAATCCCGCGCAATTTCAACATCGACCCCACCGGCCACTGGCTCCTGTGCGGCAACCAGAACTCCGGCAGCGTTGTGGAATTCAAGATCGACCCCGATACCGGCGCCCTGGCGCTCACCAGCGTCACTGTCCCCCTCGCAACCTCTTATTGCATCGCCTTCCTGCCCATCCAGCCGTAGAATCACCGCTTCCTGGGCTCTTCCCCTGCCGGCGGCGTCTGGGGCGGCAGCACATCCTTGCTCGCCGCCAGCGCGTCGAACTTTAGCTCCTGACCGGCCGGAAATATCCGCATTGCATCGCGATCTTCCTGCCCCGGGTCCAGTTCGCCCGACAATTCGATGTCCCTGATCCGTTGCACCAGCCGGTCCAGAGCGCCTGCCGCAATTGGCATTGACTTGCCGATATCCGCCAGTTGCCCCGCCAACTCCGCATCCTCTTTCGCCACGACATCATCCATCCGCCCCGCCGTCGGCACACCGGCTTCCCAGCGCCAATGCTCCGGCGCCTCGATAGCACTCTCGCGTGCCAGGACATCGAATATGCGTCCGATTGCGGCGCCCGCCGTGGCGGCTGACGGGTTCATCACTCCGCCCATCGCGCCCAGGTCATCCACCAGTTGCAAATCCCGATCCATCGCCGCCCGCGCCTCCGTCGGCAGTTGAATCTTCCACCGCAGCGCCTCGGCATCGGCGCGCACCAGCCCGCCCTCCAGAAACTCGTTGAGAATGTCTTCCCAGCCGATCACGATTCGCTCACCTCGCTCAAATTCGCGATCCGCGGAAGTCGCCTCAGATGTTCCAGACCCCGATGCAGACGCACGCGAACCGCGTTGCTCGTCAAGCCCAGCCGCTTGCCGATCTGTTCGATCTCCAGCCCCTCGAAGAATCGCAGCGCGATCACTTCCGCCAGTCCGTCCGACAGCGTCGCGATCTCATCCATGAGCAACTGCCGCATATCGCTCTCCGGCCCGGCCGCCGTGCGATCGACGGGCTCCATCGGCGAATCGACCAGTTCGGCCGTGGCGATTTTTCGCCGCCTCGCCTCGTCCAGCGCCACGTTCCGCACGATCCGCACCAGCCACGGCACCACGGCCGCCGGATCATCCAGCTTCCCCAGGTTTCGATAAGCGCGCAGACACCCCTCCTGCACCGCGTCCTCGCACGCCGCCGGCTGGCGCACGATCGGAAACGCGACCGAATAGAGCAGGCGGTAATTGTCTCTGACCACCCGCTCAAACCACTGCCGCAATTCCACCTGCGTTCCCATGGGCTCCACAAAAAAGCGCCCGCCCCCGCACATGCGCTTCTACCCCTGCCCGCGATCCACTGTCAAGCCGGACTTCATCCATTTATGACGCACGCCAGCCCCGCCGCATTACCGGCCGATCGCATCGAGCGTACTTTTGACCCATTTGAGATTTGAGAATTCCCCGCGCCCACATCACCGGCCCCAGCCTCGCCGCCGATCCCATACGCCAACTCGAACCCTACTCACTCAGATTCGCAAACGGCAGCCGCCCGCCGCATGCCTCTTTGAATTCCTCAATCATCCGCCCCGCCACATCCGCCGGTTCTTCGTTGGGAGTTTCCTTCCAACACACAACAAGGTCTTCGGCCGCCGCCAGTTGCCAAACATATCGGCCGTCCCAATGGTCAACTGGCTCGCCCGCGCCGAAGTCAACGAATTGCCGGATTCGCTCTGCAAGCGTTTCCCGCGGATTCTGAAGCGATCCCGCTTTCCCGATGTAAATCACCTGTGCCCCGTCGACCCATTTCGCGGCCAACTCCTCAACCGGCACGCTTGGGTCTCCTCGCCGCGTTAGGGCGCTGCCCGTGCTCTGGCTAAGAAATCCGGGGGCGCGAGCATCCGGCCGCACCACCACGTAAACCCCGATGCCGCCGGTATCCGCCGGGACGCACTCCAGCCGGCAGTCGCCCAGTTCCTGGAACGTGCAAAAGCCCCCGAACCCGTCGGCCCGGAGACTGTCGATATTGGTGTACCATGGTGCGGACATAATCGTGTGATGGATGATTACCTTACGGCGATTCGGTGTCAAACCGGGGCGCCAGCGTACGTCAGCAGCCCGGTGCGTGACTCATTCGGCGGCGTGCCTTTTGTCGCCTATCCCTGTACGCGGGGAGAGGAACAGGGCGAGGGGCGATTCGCGCTCCACATCGGGTTGAAATCAACGGGTGGATTTGACGATGAGCGTGATGGATGTGGGCCGCTCCTTCGCATGCGGAGGGCAAGACGCAAGTACCGCTTTGCGACATCTGGTGATGTGGCCTGCATCCGCGGTTGGGTTGCATGTGGCATTTGCGATTACGCTTCGTACCTGGAATGGCCGCAACGCTGGCGATGTTCTCATCGGGACGCCACTGGCAACTGCCGCTCACTATCGCCCAGCCCGCCGGGGCGGTTGCGGGCGAGCCACAGGCGGCGGTGTTCCCTGATAATCCGGCGGGACTCGGCGGCCAGAGCCTTGTCACTCATCGGCGGCGCGCCGAGGCGAGACAGGCCGATGCGGCAGGCGTGCCTCAACATGGCGGCGGCGTTCTCCAGTTCGGCCCTCAATAAGTCGGCGTCAGGCATGTCCATTTGCGAACGTGGCAGCCGCGAGATGGCTTTCTCGATGGCGTGCTCGGCGGCATGAAAGCCGCCCCGCGTCAGTCCCGGCATCGGGTCGGCGCGGGCGCTGGTGGGGACTAATATCCGGAAAAGAACCGAGGCGTTGGACACGAGCTTGCCGGGGGATTGGTACACATTGCCCAGGTCATAAACGATCTGTGCCGTGGCGTTCGACGAGTCGAGATAAAGCTGGGCGTCGAGAGACTTGGTGATTGACCACTTGGCGGCCGAGGCGGCGCACCAGGAGTGGACTGCGGCCGTCGCCAATCCAATGTCGGACGCGAACGGGTATTGCAGATGCCCGTGATCGCCCCAGTCGGTAACGCACAGGCCGGCAGCGCCGTGGCGGAGGCCGGCGGCGGCGCTGCGGGCGATATTGGCGATGGCGTTGTCGGTCCGGCCGGCGATCGAGAGCCAACTGCTCGTGCCGGGGCAAACGTAAAATGGAATTCCGGCCTCGGCGAATTGTCCGGATTCGGCATCGACGGGGCTATCGGCCTCATAGCCCCATTGCAGTGCGATGACATCGCGCGGAAGGTCATTGATCCGGCCGGGGGACTTGAGAATGATGTCGCCCCAGAATTGCATCGTGCGGCCGCGGTTCCGCACAAGTCGGTGGACCTTCTTCAGGAAATTGAGGTAGACGGCGTCGATGCCGAGGCGCTGGCATTGGCGTTTGCTGCGGCCCTGGCCGATGTCGAAAGTCTCGTCGCAGCCGACATTGAAAAGCCGGCTGGTGAAATTCGGCAGAAGCTGATCGTAGAGGCCGGCGAGGAATTGGATCGATCGCGGATCGGTTGGGCAGAGACTGAACGGGCCGTCCCAGCGAAAGCCCCAAGGCGTATCAGCGCCGTCGGGTGCTTCAGCGAGGTGGATGTAATCGCGGTGGCGCAACCAGCGTTCCATATGGCCGAAGGAGTTCTGATTAGGGACGAGGTCGATGTGGCGTTGCCGGCAATGGGAATCGAGTTGGCGGATGTCGGCGGGAGTCAGCGGGCTGGCGCGGCGCCAGACCGCCTCGTGGCCGGCGTAGGCGAACGTGTGCTCCGTGTAGAGTTGAAGCTGGTTGAATTTCCATTCCGCCAGACGGTCGATCAGGGCAAGCAGTGATTTGAGTTTTGGAACCTTGTCGCGGCTGATATCGAGAAGAACGGAGCGGACGGGGAAGCCGGGCCAGTCGCGGATCGTCAGGCGTGGAAGCGGGGACGGCGGCGGATAGAGGCGGCGAATCTGCGCAAGAGTCTGCCGGGCGTAAAACGCGCCGGCCTCATCGGTCGCGAGGATCATGATATGTCCAGGCTTGATGGACAGACGATAGGACTGCGGCCGCTTATCGCTAAATACGTCGCCGACGGTTACGCGAATGGGATCGGGAGCCGTGCATGATCCGCGATAGACGGCCAGCCGGCGCGGCGGCGGGAGAAGCCGGGCGGCGAGAAAGTCGCGCGTGGCATCGATAGAATCAAAAGCGGCGGTCATGGTCGCGTGCTCTGGCTTGAAGGGGGGATTGCGTTACAATCGCCGCCACTGTGCCGGCCGGATCGTTTGTCGGCCAATGGAAGGTAACTGATCATGTCATGGATTGAAAATCGCTTTGAAGAGGGATTGATCGTCACGAGCATGGATTTCGCGATCAACTGGAGCCGCAAGAACAGCCTGTGGCCGATGACCTTCGGGCTGGCATGCTGCGCGATCGAGATGATGGCGGTGGGCGCCAGCCGGTTTGATCTGGACCGGTTCGGGGCAGGGGCATTCCGGGCGACGCCGCGGCAATCGGATCTGATGATCGTGGCGGGAACAGTGAATTACAAGATGGCCAGCCGGCTCAAGCGGCTGTATCACCAGATGCCGGACCCGAAGTACGTGATCGCCATGGGGGCCTGCACGGTGGGCGGCGGGCCGTATTTCAAGTGGGGGTACAACGTGGTGAAGGGCGTGGACCTGATCGTGCCGGTGGACGTGTACGTGCCCGGTTGCCCGCCACGGCCGGAGGCGCTGATGGAGGGGATCATGCGGCTTCAGGACAAGATCAGTGCCAAGACGATCGGCCTGCCGCGCGTGGAGCTGGCTGCAGCGTCGTAGGCCCAGCAGCGAAATTCCCGAGTCGTTATCGCCATGTGGCCAACGGTCGCGGCGCGCCCGCATGGGAATGCGCAAAACCGCAGGCGCATTTTCGTGCGTGAACTCCTGCCTGTTACCGATTCATCGCAGCGGCAGCGAAAACGAACTCGGCGCCGTAAGGAACACGGCGCCGAGGTCGATGTTAAAGGTTGAACCAAACCGCGCGGATCAGACCAGTCGCTTGCCGCTCTGGTAGGCGTAGTAGGTCCGGATGTCGCGGCCGTAATAAGCGCCGCCATTGGCGCGGACGGCGTTGAGGATGACGCCAAGGTGTTCGGCCTTGATCTGGCGGAGCGTGTCGCGCATGCGGGAGACAACGCCGCGGCTGTTGGCACGGGCACGGACGACGGTAACGACACCATCGACGCGCGGGGCCAGAGCAACGGTCTCCGAAACGAACAGAAGCGGTCCGCTGTCGAAAACGACGTGGTCGAATTCTTCCAGAGCGCGTTCGATGAAATCGCTGAGAAGCTGGCTTTCCAGGAGTTCGGTCACGTTGGCGGGCTTGGTGCCGCTGGGCAGAACAAACAGGTTGGGAACGTTGGTTTCCTGAACAAGCTGCTCGAACGTATCGACCGAGCTGAGCACGTCGGCAAAGCCCTGGGCGTTATCCAGGCCGAAGATCTGATGCAGCTTGGGCCGGCGGAAGTTGGCATCGACCAGGAGCATGCGACGGCCGTTGAGCGCCAGGCCGGCGGCCAGGTTGGTGGCGATGGTGGTCTTGCCATCGTCGGGGCCGGGGCCGGTGACGAGGATGCTGCGGGTGGTGTCGAGGCTGGAAGCGTGCTGGAGGCGAGTGCGCACCTGGCGGAGCTGTTCGGCCATCATGGAGTGCGGCGCTTCGTAGATCACCAGCGGGAGGTTGGCGCCCGTGGACTGAGGATCGTCGCTTTCGTGGACAACCATGCCCAGGAAGTTGATGGCGCCGACTCGGGTGATGTCGTGCGGGGTGCGGACGGAGGTATCGGTCACCTCGCGGGCGAAGGCAATTCCAAGGCTGAGGCCCAGGCCCAGAACGATGGCGATGGACATGGTGACCGGAAGCTTGGGGAAGCTGGGGCTGTCGGGCTTGACCGGCAGACGAGCCCAGCGCACGCCGCTGGCGTACTTGGTCTGGAGGATGTTGTTGATCTGATCCAACTGGCTGTCAGCGTCCTTGATGAGTTCGGCGTAGCCGTTTTCGGTTTCCTTGTCGACGAGGTACTTGGCCATCGTCAGCGAGAGATCGGACTGCTCGCTTTGCTTGTCGCGGATTTCGCCGGCGATGCTGTCCAGCGAGCGCTGAACCTGAAGGATCTGGTTCTTGAGCGTGCTGAGCATCTCGGCGCGGGCCTCGTTCTTGGCGCGGTCCATGTCGTCGTCGAGGAACTTCTGAACCGCTTCGATGCGGGCATTGAGCTCCTTCATCACGTCGCTGTCGGGCCCGCTCTTGAGCAATGCCAGGCGCTCGAACTGCAGAGACTTCAGCGTGGCCTGATCCGAGAGAACCTGCGGATCGGTTTCAGCCTGTTTCACAACCTGAATCGGATCGACACCGTCGTTGATCTGGCTGGTGAGGTCTTCCTGCTGGACCTTGGCGTTGTTAAGAGTGATCTGCAATTCGGTCTGAACGCGGGCGAGATTGGTCAGATCGTTGTCGGCGGCGACCATCTTGGCGGACGATCCGTCGGCGTTGATATTGAGCTTGGCGGCCGCTTCCAGCACCACGGTGCTGATCTGGGACTTTTTGTCCTCGTAGCTCTTCTTGGCATTGTTCAACACGGTCGAACGTTCGTTGTGTTCGGTTCGGTTCAATTCGTCCTGGTCGATCATGTGCTGGGTGACCAGAGCTTCGGCGATGGTCCTGGCCGCGGTCGGATCCTTATAGGACATCGACACGGTGATGAGCTTGGTGCCGGGGAGCGGATTGACGGTGATATTGTCGTTGAGATCGATGATGGCGGCGGCGGCCTGGCCGATGGTGTGGTTGTCTTCGAATTGCTGATACCAGGTGGTATTGCGGACTTCTTCGCGCTTGATCACGTTGGCAAAGAGCGAGGCGTTCTTGAGGAGTTGGGCGGTGGTCTGCTGTTCCAGCGCCAGTGCGCCAAGGTCCTCAACCGACGGACTTC
Organism: uncultured Tepidisphaeraceae bacterium; assembly: GCA_964420285.1. GTDB lineage: Bacteria > Planctomycetota > Phycisphaerae > Tepidisphaerales > Tepidisphaeraceae > CAYQTE01. The sequence goes on along the minus strand of CAYQTE010000022.1, from coordinate 22,719 downwards.
CCATCACGGGATTGACCACCGTGGGCGCTTCAACCTGCACCCAGCCGGTGGCGGTGTAACGGGAATGATACAGAGCCAGCCAACGGTTGGCGCCGTAGCCGCCGGCGGCGGACAGAACGAGCATGAGGATGATCAGCCAGGCGTTGGCCCGCAACACGCGGAGGACATCGCTGAAGGTCAACTGAGAAGTTGACGGCGGCGCCATGATCGGTTGCGGTCCGTTCACGGGGATCGAAAGAGACGACCCACCGGGGGGACGAGGAAGACGCATCAAGCTGGCTTGTGGTAGCGTTGTCATCAAATTCTCCTATAGGTCACGGCCTGCGTTTCACCGAGCCCCACAACACGCACATTGTTGGACTCGATGCACATCAACGGCAAACCCTCCTAGTGGCCGCCGCCCGCTCCACTGCACATTGTCGCAGCTAATGCGGCGGAGTTCAATCATTTTTCGCGCATTTTCTGCCGTAGCAACAAAATTTCCCAAATCCTTAACATCTACCCATTTAGGGTGATGCCGCATCAGCCTTTGCGGCGGAAAGGCTGTCCACGGTTTTCTGAACATCGTCAAGCTGCGCCTTGAGATCCGGATCAACCGACTGCTTGGCCTGATTCGCCAAGTCAATGATCCCATGCGCCCTTTCTATAACCACTTTTGCCTGCAAGGGTTGTGACAGTTTCGCGTACGCGGTGGCCAAATGGATGCAAATGGATAGGTCTGGAGTGCTGGAGTAGACGGGTTGCAGGGTGCTGATGGCCTGATTGTAACTCCCGGAAAGAAGCTGAATCCATCCGAGCGTGTCGATCACATGCGGATCGGTCCGCCCGGCTTTCTGGAGAATATCTACCGCCTTTGAGCTATATGTCAGCGCGTCCTTGAGGTTGCCCTTGGGGTCGATGCCCACGAGCCGGTTAGCCAGGTTATTCAGGGTAACTACGTCGTCTGGGAGAATCTTAAGGATTCTGCGGTCGATATCGGCCGCGTCCTGCTGCATCGGCGGCTTGGTCGCCAGATACGCCGACTCGGCCACGCGCAGGGCAAAAACCTTCTGATCATCCTTCAACTTGTCCAGATCGGCCGACGATGCCAACTGCCTGGCGGCGTCGGCGGCCCGCGACTTTGTATCAGGAGCGGCCATGTCGGCGACGGCCAGAGCCAGCTTCCAACGGAGGTCGTCGGGCGGCATCGTGGCCAGATAAGCCTGCACATCGCCGGCGCCGACGTGCGTGCAGAGATCCTGCGTGGCCACCTGCATGACGGCCAGATCCGGATCGTCATGGGCAAGGCCCAGGTCCAGCTTCATGTCGTCACGGGCCAGGTCGGTGTTATTGAGGTGCGCCCGCGCGATGGCGCGATAGTCATACATCCACCACGCTTTGTCCTTGGCGGTAACGGCCGCAAGCAGGTTGTCCGCGGCCGTGTTCAGACCGCTGTAGTCGCTGTTGAGCAGGAGAATCTGCATTTCATCCCGGATCAGCGAGGCGTTGTTGGGCGCGGCCTGAAGAGCCAGCGCCGTCGCCTGATACGCCTGGTTGTAAAGCCCCAGCGCGACCAGCACATGCGATTCGACGGTGAGTATATCCACGTCGCCGGCGAACTGCGGATACTTGCGGATGTCCTCCGCCTGAGCGACGGCCTCGCGAAGCCGCTGCGGCCGTGAGTTGATGTCGGCCTGCATGAGCTGCAGGCGAATGAGCTTGTCGCCGGGGGCTTGCTGGACGCCGATGTCCAGCTCGGTCATCTCTCTGTCGAGATCGCCCTTGAGATGGTAGGCGTCGGCGAGCAGGCCGTGGATGCGCGGATTGGTGGACAGTTGCTGGCGGGCGGCGGTGAGATCAACAATGGCCTTGTCGATATCGGGCGGCGTAGCGCGCATTTCGAGTGAACCGCGATAGTACAGGGACATGGCGTGGGTCGGAACCTTGTCGAGTGCCGCGGCCACGTGCGCGGCGGCCTTGTCCAGGTTGCCGCGAGAGATTTCGATGCCGGCCCATTCGGAAAGCAGATCGGCGGCATCGCTGTTCGCCGGGGCGGGCTTGGCATCCAGGGCGGCCTGAATCTCCTTCTCGGCATCATCGATGCGGTTGTTGGAGATCTTGATATTGATTCGCTGGTTGCGGATCGACGGATCGCTGGAATCGCCCAGGAGGGCCAGGGCGTCATCGATCTTGTTGTCGGCGGCGAGCACCCGGGCCAACTGCTGGTCGATGTCTTTTGCCTGGGCGTCCTTGGCAAAACTGCGGGCCGTACGAAGGGAGCCTTCGGCATCGCCGAGCTTTCCGGCGGACAACTGATAGTCGGCCAGGATCGTGTACGGCGTGGGAGTGTTCTTCCATTTGTCGCGAAGGGCGAGCGAGCGGATCGCGTCTTCACCCTTGGGATAACCGTCGGGCCCGGCCATCAGGCAGGCTTCGCCGGCAAGCGTGTAGAAAGCCGGCTCATCGGGCCAGATGGTCTTTGCCTGGTTGATGAGGCTGTTGGCCTTGCCGAAGCAGGCGTTGGCGGCATCCATGCTGTTGATTCGGAAATACGCCTGAGCCAGTTTCAGCTCGACGTCAATCAATTGGCCCACCGCGGCGGGCGAGGGCGTACGCGTCGTGGTGACTTCCTGGCTGAGCAGCGGCTCGGCCTCGCTCAGCGGGCCGAATCTGAGGTAATGCCGGATTTCCATGTCCAGCCACCGCGATTCACCCGGGTAGGCTTTGACGGCGTCCTTGATGAATTCCAGGGCCTGCGAATTGTTGCCCAGTGTGTAGTTGCATTGGATCAGGCCCAACAGCGCCACGGGGTTGTCGCTCTGGCGGTCGCGGGCGGCGGAGTAGTCTCCAATGGCGACCTCCGGTTTCCCCAGCTTCTCTTCGGCCTGACCGAGGGACAACCACGCTCCTGACAGCTCCGGGAGATCCTGGACCAGTTGCGTCGCGATCTTCACGGCCGTGTCATAATCCATGCGGGCCATCGCAACCTGGAACTGGTAGAGGTGCCCGTTGGCGTGGTCCTGATTGGCTTTTGCCAGATGGGGGATGCAATCGCTGGCGTCGTTGAGCTTGTTCTGGCCAAGGTAGACTCGGAACAGCGAATCCCAGATCGAACCGTCATCGGGCTTGACGGCCAGCGCGTCTTTGAGCTCGCGCTCGGCATTGTACATGTCGTTGGCGTTCTCGTCGATCTGGGCCAGCGTGAGGTGGCGCGTCAACGGATCGGCAATCTGGCCGTAGAGGTTGCGCTCCAGCTTCAGCAATTCCTCATCGCTGGCGCCGCTGAGGCGTTTGGAGTCGATCTGGAGGTCGGGGCTGTCGGGATTGGCCGCAAGCCCGTCGGCAATTACCTTCTTGGCCGCATCGGAATTGCCGTTCTGGAAGTAGAAGTTGGCCAGAGTCTGGATGACGCGCACGTTATGCGGCTGGTTGGCCACAACGGCCGCGAGCAGCCTGGCCATGTCGTCCAGTCTTCCCAGACCTGCGGCCATGCTGACCTTCTGAAGCCGCTGAGCGTCGGTCTTTTCGGGAATGCGGGCGAAATAGCGGTCGATCACGTCCTTGTTCTTCTCGCGGTTGGTATCCAGATAGGCCAGGCGCAGAACCATCACCGCGACGTCCTCGGGATAGCGACGCTCCAGAGTCTGAAGAAGCGAGTCGACGGTCTCAAGCTCCTGGTGCATGATCCGCAGCCGGGTCAGGCGCAGCAGGGCGGGATAGAAATCCGGATGGTGAGTGACAACCAGGTTGTAGCAGTTCTCCGCCTGCGTGTCCTGGTGGGTCATTTCGTAAGCCCGGCCGAGGAACTCCTGAAGCTCGTCGTTCCTGGAGGCTTCGGGGATGGTGGTGACGGCGCGGGAGAGGGCCTGGACGGCCTCGGTGCCCTGACCGCGTGCCAGCGCAAGTTGTCCGCGGAGTTTGAGCGTGTCGAGGTTTTCGCCCCAAGCCCGGTAAAGGGTATCGTATTCGTCCTGGGCCTGATTGATCAGTTGTTGTTTTTGGGCGTCGTCGGTGACGCTGTCCAGCTCGGTAAGTTGCAGCGTGGCCAGTTGGGCCGTGGTGCGGAGTTTCAGTTCCTTGGCAAATTGAATGAGCTGGTTCTTTTGTCCCTCATTGGGCGCCTGAGGCTGTTGAAGGATATCGATCGCCTCCTGAAGCTTGTTGGGATCGCCGGACAGAAACTGGGCCAGCGCCAACCGCACAATCTGATCGTCAGGCCGCTGCTTGAGCAATTGACGCAGCACATTCTCCGCCGCGGCGTGTGAAGCGTCGTCCCCCATGGCCATGTAGATGTCCTTGGCCTCGATGTTCATGTCCACAACGGCCGGGTCGTCCGCATTGACCAGCTTCAGGGCCTTGTCGATGTAGTCGTGGGCGCGCTGGATGTCCTGGGCCTTGACGGCCGGGTCCAGCCCGATGGCGACGGACAGGGCCGCCTCAACCTGTGACGCACGCCAGTAGATTTCAGCAGCGCCGTTACGCATCTTGGGAAGGGAAGCCTCGTCGGCCTTGGCCATCGAATCCTCGACGTTCTTGACGGCGTCGGTCATGACCCGCTCGGCGGCGGCGTAGAAGGCGCCGGCCTTGATCGGATCATTCGCCGCGGCCGCTTCCGAGCCCTGCTCGACGCGGGCTCGGGCGATGAAGAACGGCGGATTGCTCTGGGTGGGATCTGCCTTGCTGATGCGCTGGAGATTGGTCAGGGCGTCCTCGATCGTCGCGCTGTCGGTCTGCACGCCCACCAGCCACGCCTTGATTGTCACCAGATACGAGGATGTTTCCGCATACAGGTCGTCGGGGTTGACCGCGTGCAACTTCTGGGCGTAATCGCGTTCCTTTTCCAGAACTTCGGCCGAATCGCGAACGCGAGCTTCCTCGTCGTAGCTGGTTAGAAGCCTCTGCAGGGCCGGCGCCGACTTGGGATTGATCTCCAGGGCCTGCTGCCATGCGGCGCGGTCCTGCCCGATGCGTTCCGGCTCGGTTTCCACCAGACGCAGCAAAACGTCGCCGCGACGAATCCACACCGCTTCGTTGTCGTGAACGATCGCCAGAGCCTGGGCATAGTTCCTTTCGGCCTCAGCCCAGTTCTGAGCGGCGGCGGCCTTGTCGCCGGCCTGGATGAACGGATCGGCCGACTTCTTGACCAGAAACTCATGGGCAAACAGCAGGACGCCGACAAGAACAAGAGCCCCCAGGCCGAGCTTGGTCAGAAACTGCGTGTTGATTCGTCGAGCCATATCGTTTTATCCACCTGCCGCAACCTTTTGCGGAACCGCGGCTGTAGCCTTCTGCCAGTCGGGAAGCGTCGCTTCGATGCTCGGCAGAGCCTGCCGCAGGAAATCCTGCATCACCTGCTGCGAGCGTTTCTGGTCCGTCATCACCGTCTGCAATTCCACCTTCGCGTAGTAGCCGTATCGTTGCAGCAGGTTCTGCAACTTCGCCCGGACCATATCCGGATCGCTCTGGTACTCGCCGTCCACATGAAAGAAATACGCCACATTCTTCTCTGTTTGCGATGCGCCAGTCTGGTCCTCAAAGTCAATGAACCGGACACTGATCCTGGGATCATCGCCGGGCTTCTTTCCCAATCGACCCGGCCCAAGATCCCATGCCGGATATACCTTATCTTTCGGCTCCCAACCCGAGGCGATGTAGCAGCGATCCGGAATATGCGCCACTGTGTCCACCAGTCCTGTATAATACGTCACGTCAGCGTTGATGACGCCCTCGGGATGCTGAGTCTGAAGCACGGCCAGAAGGCTCGATCGCTCATCGGGAGTCTTTCCCTCGAAACTTGCCAGTACCGCCGGGTCTGTAAAGACCCTCGTATCGATGTAATCCCGGAAAATGTATTTGTCGGTGCTAAGCGTATCCTGCAACTCCTTATTCAGCGGCCGATCCACCGACACCTGCACCCAGTTTCCCAGGCGACTTGGTATCGTCGTGAGGCTCTGACGCAACGGCAGCGGAAGCTTCTTAAAATCAACCTTCAGCCACGCCACGACGGTGTTCAGCCCGGCCGCGGCCACCAGCAACAACACCGTCGCGACAACAAACGCCGGCTGCTTGAATGCTCGCTGAAACGGGCTCATCACGCATCCTCCGTGCCGGTTGGTCTTGATTTGGTTGGATTGCGCTGCGGCGACAAATTCATCGGTGGCGGCACGATGGCGCCGGGCCGTCGCGGCGAACCGCTGCTCAGACGGCTATTGGCTCGACCCGGCGCCAGGGGCGTTCGAGGGGGAAGCCGGGTTACGCCCGGCGGAATCGGCGTGGCGCGCGGCGGCGCCGCCGGTGGATTGGAGGCAGGCCCGGCAACAGCCGGTTCGGATGGCGCCGGGTTCTTTTCAGCGGGTTCGACGGGAGCGTAGGCGTCTGGCGCGCCGGCGGCGCGAGCCCGCAGGGTGCGGACCGGGGGCGGCGGCACGACGCGGGCGGCCCGGCTTCTTCGCACCAGGCCTCGCGACATCACCTGTTTTTCATCAATGTCCTGAATCAGCATCTGATCCAGCGTCCAACCCACCGCCAGCAGCAGAAAGAACGCGGGGATCATCATGATCAATCCCACGAACTGGTGGGCAAAACTCTCAGAGAGTTCCGGACTTACGTACCGATCCAGCAATCCCTGTCCGCTCACCCGCATCACGTTGCAAAAAATGGCGATCGGTACCGCCGACGCCGTGATCAGCAGCTTCTGCCAGAGCGGCCGGAACGACCAGAGCAGGAACGCCAGGGCCGCGCCGATGGACACGAAAGTCATCAGTGAGCGAAGTCCCGCGCAGGCCTCGGCGACGTTCAGCGTGCGCACCACGTCATTGTGTCCGTAGATGACGATCTTCGTTCCGCCGGCAAACGCCTTGACCTGCGAAACCTGCAACACCCAGACCGCCACCTGCGCCGCCATGCTCTGCAGGGGGCCGGCAACTTTGCTGTAGAGCAAGCCCGGCCAGGGGATCGCACAGACCAGAAAGGCGATGGGGAACCACGCGATCTTCATAACGTCGCCGCCGGCCAGGAGCAGCACCACGCCGAACAGCGTCACCACCATCCCGAAATCCTTGACGAAGTCGTTCTGCCCGGGATAGATGCCGTACAGGAACAGCAGCACGCCAAGCACCAGCCAGATCAGTCCCCACCAGCTTGTTTTCGCCCTGGCGGCCAGCAGCTTGTCGCGATTGAGGTACAGGTAATACAGCCCGATGATGGGAACGCCCATCGCGTGGCCCCAGTTGGCCTCGCCGGTGAAGGGATTGGTCTTTTCCCATAGTCGGCGCAGATTGGGCCAGAAGAGCGCCGCAAACAGAATCGTGATGACGCCGATCTTCACCCACGCGGTTTGCCCAAGCCCCAGCCATCGCGGCTCGATCTCACCGGCCGCCCTGGCGGTGCCGAGGGATTCATATTCCAATGGGGTGGAGTGGGACATCAGATCGTTCCGGCCTGTCATGCGAACAACTGCCGTCGAAGTGCCCATCCCGTGACACGACGACGAATCTCTCTGACTCGGCACGTCCCTGTACCGGTACCCGACCCCTGCACCAACTCCGCTGACGCCTCCCCGCGCCGCCCAATGCCAGTACGTCCCGCAAGGCGGTACGGTTCTGGGCTAATCCTCCATCCCCTTAAATTCACCCCAGGCCGGGTCGTTGTCAGACTCAAAGAGACTGCATCGACCCGGCTTGGGAGCCACCGCCGCCCGTGTTAGCGGGTCGTCGGGTTCCAATAGTCCCGGTCGTACAGAAAACCGGCACCATAGGTCAGGCGGAACGAATTCCGCACCGCGCCCAGGAATGTGGCCCACCAGTCGGTGCCTACGACGATCGTGTCGTTGGGCTTGATGAAAATGTCCGGCACGTCACCGCTCCACACCTGATACAAATTCACGCGCACGAATACTTCCTGATTCTCACCGATCCGGCGAATCACCTCCGTTCGCCACGGCACGGCCGCCTGGTCGAACATACCCGCCGCCACCACGGCCTGCTTCAGCGTAATATCCATGCCCGATAGCGAGAATACGCCGCCACGAAGCACGTGGCCACCTATATAATAGACACCAACGGTCGGCTGCGGCACAAAAATCAGGTCACCCGGCCGAACAACGATATTGTACTTCAACGCCCCATACCGCAACTCCGTTAACGGAATCCGAATAACGCGCGTGTCGGCCGTGCCCGCCGGTGCGCTGAACGCAAACCCCGATGGGTTGGTCGTCGCCGGCGCCGAACTGCCCGAGCCGGCGGGCAGAGTCGTGGAATCGGCGAAGATCGGATGATCGACAGTGGCATCGGTACGAGGCTGGAGCATTTCGGTCGTCGGCGCCGGAATGGCCGGCTCCGGCTGGACTGTCGGAGTGGGCGTGGGATTGGTTTCCGCGGGTCGAGTGGTGGCGCCAAGATCGCTGCTGCGCTTGCGAAGGACGTACAGGTAATCGACGCCCGTCATTTCCGGCGTTGCGTGAGCCAACACCAGCGCATCGAGTATGCGGAAGTCCGATTGCAGAATTTCGTACTGGCCAGGTACTGCAATATTCCCCAGAATGCTGAACGTGCGCGCCCGCGTCTCGTTCACCGTCACCGACACCTGCGTGTCTTTCACCAGCAGGGCCTTCTTGTACGCGTCGGCGATGGCGGATTCCAACTCGTGTTCGGTCAGACCTTCGGCCTTGAGCGGATCGATATACGGCAGATCGATCATGCCCGTGTCCGTAATCCGAACGGTCTTGAGCGTCTCCTGGCCTTCCCCGTTCAGGTTGGTGATCGTCACGCTGACCAGGTCGTCCTTGCCGATGTGATAGTCACCCGGCGCGACCGTAAGATCATCGGGAGTGACTTCGTCGGTATGGGCGAATTCCTGATTCGGTTCGCGCGCATCAAGCGTGCGCAGGATCGGCTTCAACAGCCCCCCATGATCCTGAGACGCCGCCGGATAAATCTGCGGCTCCGACGGATCCATGAAGCTATTGGTCTCGCACCCTCCGGCCAGCAGACCGACCAGGGTCATGAACCCCATGATAAACAGCGACCGGCGGCCGGCCGAAAAAGACGCAATTTGACTCTGAGAACGCAAGAGGCGCTCCTTTCCAAAATGGCCTTCTCTCATCGGAATAAACGGACCGCCGCTCCAGCCCAACGGCTGAGCCAGCCCATAAAATCCCTCTTTCACTCCGACGGCGCCATAATCTCCGCCATCGGGAACTGACACCGCCACGCAGCGGCATGGTCCGATATCGCACTCTCATCCCGATCCTTCTCCTGGAAGATTGGATAAGCTGCACCGGCTGCACGGACTATAGCAAATAGGCAATCGCGTTTCGAGTGCCCCGCCGCCGATATCAATTCCCATGAAAAGATGTCGCCCCGGCGACGCAGACCCTTCTCCACGCCGCCCAAATACCTATACTGATGCGGCTTAGCGGAAAGCGGTCGATCCCCGGCCTCTGCCGACAGACTCGGTGTGCATGATGGAGAGACAAAAAACTATTTCCCGCGATGTCTCCCTCAGCGGGCCCGGCCTCTTTTCCGGCGAAGAGGCCACGCTCACCTTCAGCCCCGCCGATATCGGCCAGGGAATCCACTTCGTCCGCGAGCAGGACAACCAGTCCACCAGCATCGCCGCCTTCATCGACAACGTCGTCAAGCGTCCCCGAAGAACCTGCCTCCGCAACGGAACACTCCACGTCGAAACCGTCGAGCATTGCATGGCCGCGCTCAGCGGTCTCCAGATCGACAACGCCACCGTCAAGGTGTCCGGCGGCATGGTCGGCGAAATCCCCGGCGGCGACGGCAGCAGCAAGAGTTTCGTTGACCTGCTGGTTTCGGCCGGCGTCGTCGAACAGGAGGCCGACGTCCGACCGCTCATTATTCGCAAGCCCGTCCAGGTCTCCCTGGGCGATGCCTCGCTGGCCGCACTGCCCGGACCGGCCGATCGGCTCGAGATCATCTATGACTTCGAGGCCCCGCCGCCGCTGGGCCGGCAGGTTGTCTGTTTCACGCTCGGCCAGGATGATTTCGTCTCGCAACTGGCGCCGGCGCGCACATTTGTATTTGAACGCGAAACCCAGGAACTCCGCGCACGTGGAATGGGACGCCATCTCACGCCCCAGGATCTGCTGGTCGTTTCCCCCACCGGCCTTGTCGACAACGCCTGGCGATTCACCGATGAGTGCGCCCGCCACAAAGTCCTCGACCTGGTCGGCGATCTTTATCTCGTCGGCCGGCCCGTCCGCGGCCGGTTGGTCGCCCGCAAGTCCGGCCACGAACTGAACCATCAACTGGCCCGGCGTCTTCTCGATCAGGATCTGGCCAACTCGCGCGAGCAGCTTATGCAGCGAGAGGCAGTTCTGGACATCCGTCGCATTCAGCGCATCCTGCCCCACCGCTATCCGATGCTGCTGATTGACCGGGTCATCGAGATCGTCGGAGACGAGAAGGCCGTAGGCATCAAAAACGTCACCTTCAACGATATTTTTTTTCAGGGTCATTATCCCGGCACGCCCATCATGCCCGGCGTGCTGATCGTCGAAGCCCTCGCGCAGCTCGGCGGCATCCTTCTCAGCCAGAAACTCGAACACACCGGCAAGCTTGCGGTCCTGCTCAGCATGGATAAGGTGAAGATGCGTAACCCGGTCGTACCGGGCGATCAGTTGCTTCTGGAGGCCATCGCCGTACGCGTCAAGAGCCGCACCGGACATGTCCGCTGCAAGGCTTTCGTCGGCGACAAAATGGCCGCCGAGGCAGAGATTAAATTTATGCTCGTGGACGCAGAGCCCGCTTGATCCCTTTGTTATGCCATCGATCTCGCCACTATCCGTCGTTGACCCCAAGGCCGATCTGGCTCCCGATGTTCACGTCGGACCCTTCTGCGTCGTCGGGCCCGATGTCCGCATCGGACCCGGCTGCAAGCTCATAGCCCATGTCACCATCCTGGGCCACACCGCCGTCGGCCGGAACAACACCTTCTTCCCCAATTGCGTCATCGGCGCCCCTCCGCAGGACAAGAAATACCGCGGCAGCCCCACCCGGGTCGAAATCGGCGACGACAACGCCTTCCGCGAAGCCGTCACCGTCCACTGCGGCACCGAACCCCCCAGCGGCCACGGCATTACACGGCTTGGCAGCGGCAATCTGCTGATGGTCAACTGCCACGTCGGCCACGACGCCCAGATCGGCAACAATTGTGTCCTTTCCAATAACGTCATGCTGGCCGGACACGTCCTGATCGGCAGCAACGTCGCCATGATGGGTCTGGTCGGGCTGCACCATTACGTCACTGTCGGCGACTACGCGTACCTGGGCGGCGCCGCGAGAATCCACCACGATGTGCCGCCGTTCGTCAAGGTGGACGGCGACGACCGCGTCCGCGGCCTCAACGTCGTCGGACTCCGCCGCGCCGGCTTCTGCGAAGGTGACATCGAGGCCCTCGACGAAGCCTGCCGAAAACTCTTCCTCCGAAAGAAGCCCATGGCCCTTGCCCTGGAAGAATTCGACACCCTCAACGGCCTGACCCCCAACGTCCGCGCCCTGATCGAGTTCCTCCGCCGAAGAAACCAGGGCCACAACGGACGTTATCTGGAAAGTCTGCGGACGCGCTAGTCGCAACCATTCTCAGTCTTCTCGATCCGACAGATTGCCATCCGCTGGGTCCACGTCAGCAAACCTTGTCGTGCCTGCCCACAGAAAGAAGATGGATGAACTGGCCGTCATCAAGTTGAAATGTTGAACGCCTCACGATCTGGCGGAACCTGGCACGTTGAACCAGAGGAATCATCGAGCCTGGTTACGATCGCAAATCCAGGAACCACCTGCGCGGCGCGCCCCGGCTCTATTCGCCGGCGACAGCGAATGCTCCGCCGTGGTCGACCACCGCCCATGCCGTGGCCGTGGCGGGGTCCACGCCGTAGGTTCCCAGGCCGTAGTTGGAATTCCAGGCGCCCAGGACAAAGCGCCGGGTGCCCCCGGCATTGGCATCGACGGCGTCGATCCAGGATCCGGCGGGCTCGATGCTCATGAGGCGAAGGGCGCCGGCGGCGAGGTTCAGGCCGCTGGCCGCTGACGCATCATAGCTCATCGATACCACAAACGTATCTCGTGTCGAATCGCTGACGGTGTTCATTCCCCACAGGTAAAGCACGTCGCTCTTCTGGCGGGTGCTGGGGGCCGGCGCCCAGCCCGTATTTACGGCCTTGATGAACGGGCGGTTGTCATAGGCGCCGCGCGAGGATGAGCCGTTGGTGCCGCCAATAATCCGGCCGGAGGTGCCTCGGAAGGTCTCGCCATAGGAAGAAACGCCGGGTTTCACCTCCGCCAGCACCGACGTATAGGCGACGCCCTGGGCGATCTGGAATTCCCGCCCGTTGATCGCGTCGTAGCCAAACGTCTCCCGCCGCGAGAAAATCAGGCCGGATGTGCGGTCGAGCGTGCTTTCGCCGCCGGCCGGCGGGAAGAGCGCCATCTGCCCCGTCGCGTAGTAATCCACGGTGACTCGGGGGCCGTCCACCGTGTAGATGTAGTAGCCGATGGTCCCCAGTTGCTGGGAGATCAGCTTCTCGCGATTCAGCGTGTCGTTGGGGGTCTTGGACGGTCCGTAGAACTTGGAACTGTCCGAGGCGCATACGATTTCCTGAACCGCCGACTTGCCGTCCGGACTGGTCACGATGCTCCGGTTGTGCATGTGATCGTGACCGCCGATGTAATAGCGCACGCCGCCGGCCTGAAGCGCGCCCATGAACGTGTTATATGCCGCCGGGTTGCTGTTGGGACTCGCTCCCAGCAGTGTGTCGGGGTGGTGTTCGGTAATAAGTCCCTTGTGCCCGAAGACAAATGCGTGGGTGGCGGCCGCGCGGTCGTGCAGGATCTGGCTGATCCAGTCCTGCTGCGAGGCGATGGCGCTGGAGCTGACATTGTATGGGCTGCCGTCGGCGGCCTTGCCGTCGGGCGGAGTGAATTGATCCAGGAGTATGAACGTCGCATTCCCGTAGGCGAACGAATAGCTCAAGCCGGCCAGATTGGCGCTGGGGCTGCTGAAATCCTTGCCGACAGTGAACGGCGAGCCCGCCTTGGCCGGCGTGGGCTCGGTGGCCGAGTCGGCGTTCACCACTTTGTAGATGTCGTCCGGGGCGCTGTTGTTGCTGCCGTTGTGTGTCTGGGGAAAGATGCGTTGAAACTCTGTGGCGGCGGCGGCGGTGGACTCGTGATTGCCGCGCAGGGGATAGAACCCGACGCCGGCATTGTAGAGCCTCTGGGCAAAAACCGCCCGGGTGTCCAGGGCGGCGGTGGTTCCCCTTTCGGTTACGTCTCCCACCGCGATCACGAACTTCACGCCCGCATTGACGAATTTCTGGTTGACCTGCTGAATGATATCGACGGCGACGGAGTTGGGGTTATGGCCATCATCGGCGACGCCTGTCCATTGCGTGTCGGACATCACGCCAAAACTCCAGGGGCCGGTTGCCTCCGGCGTCGCGCCCCGCGCGCGGGCGGCCAGCAGGGCAGTGATCAGGCTGACGGCAAAGATTGACAACAGTGCAAACGGCTTGCGACAGGTTCTTTTCACGGCAAACTCCACAACGCTCGACGGAAATTGCAATCCACGCGTACACGACCGAGGCCGGTTTATGCCGCAGAATTGTTAGCGATGTGACATGGTTGCGCTAGTAGATCAACAGGACGGCGTTTCGGGGCGTCCGCGCGGGCTATCTCATCCGTCCATTCGCGGATACCATCCGCTCCATGACATCAACGGCCAAATCCGAATCTCAAGGGGCCAAAGCCAGTCCGGTTCCCGTCGGCGTCATCGGCTGCGGGCGCATGGGACGGCTTCATGCCCGCGTCTATGGGCAGATGCCATCCGTCAGGCTTGTCGGCGCGTTCGATGCCGTCCACGACGCCGCCGCGGCCGTGGCGCGCGATTTCGCCTGCAGCGCGTTCGATTCACTCGAAGAGCTTCTGGACCGCTGTTCGGCCGTGTCCATTGCTGTGCCGACCAGCATGCACCTGGCGGTGGCGGCTGTTTGCCTGGCTCGGCGGATTCCCTGTTTGATCGAAAAGCCGCTGGCCGCCAGCGTGGCGGAATGCCGGGAGATTCTCGATCTGTCCGGCCGCCACAAGACGGCGGTGCAGGCAGGGCATATTGAGCGGTTCAATCCGGCCATCGTGGCCATGCAAAGCCTCGGACTCAAACCCCGTTTCATTGACGTTGTTCGCGTCAGCCCGATGACGTTTCGCAGCACGGATGTCGGCGTGGTCCTGGACGTGATGATTCACGATATCGACATCGTCCTGCGACTGGCCGGCGCGGTTCCCTTGCGCGTCGAGGCCGTTGGCGTGGCCGTCGCCGGCGGCGCCGAGGACATCTGCAACGCGCGGCTGACGTTCCCCGACGGCTGCGTCGCGACCATGACCGCCAGCCGGCTGGCACTCAAAACCGAACGCAAGCTGCGCGTCTTCGGCGGTGACGCCTATGTCTCGCTCGACTATCAAACCCGACTCGCCCAATACGTCACGCGGAGGGCCATTGAGAAGACCATCGCGCTGGGCCGCGAAATGCTGACCAGCGGGCAGGTCCGCGATCCCGGCCAGATCGATTACACCAAGCTCGTGCAGACCAGCACGCTGCCGGTCGATCCGGTCGAGCCACTCCGGGCCGAGTTGGAAAGTTTCATCGACACCATCCGCGCCGGCGGCACGCCCGTGGTCAGCGCCGAGGACGGACTCCGCGCCGTCGAGACGGCCCAGCGCATCGTCCAGGCCGTCAATTCCAACCCGGCCGAGGCGGCAGCGTTCTGAAAGGGACGCATATCGCTCCGCCAACATGCGCCAGCGAACAACCCGCCGGCCGGCACATCACTTCCCCCGCCAGACCGGATAATTCTGCATGACCATCTGCAGCGCCGACTGAAAGTCGGGATCAGGGCTCACGGCCGCCTGGTCTCTGAGCTTGTCGATCTGACTGCTCTGCAGAACCGAGAATTGCTGACGGCGCAGAACCGAGTCGATCGTGTCCTGCACAGTCGGATCGTCGAAGGGCAAGACCCGGCCGATCGTGCGGGCCTCCACCTCGACCAGATAATAGTTTCCCTGGGCGCTGATGACGTCGCTGACCTGTTTGGGCTGCAGTGAGAAGACCGCCGCATCCACCTCGTCGATCTTGAAAGCATGGCGATCCATGGAATACGGCCGGGAATCGGCGGCCGACGCCCGGAAGGACGGATCGTCGTTGGAACTGGCCGCCACGGCGCGGAACGGTTCACCGCCGGCGACCAGTGCCCGGAGGTGCTGGATCTTCTCCAGCGCGGCCGCCGATCGAGCCTGCTGATCGCCGCTGTCCAGGGTGGCGGCGGGGCTGACTTCAATGACGTAGAAATCCGCGTGATCGTATTTGGTGAAGTCGCTGCCCACATGTGTTGCGTAATAATCCCGCATCATCTGGGCGGTGACATTGATGCGCGGATAAAGAGTCAGTTGCAGGTACATGTCGCGGACGTACTGGCGGTACATTCGCTGGGTCAGGTCATCGAAGCTGATTCCCGACGCCGCCGCTCGCTGCCGCGCCAGTTCCAGCGATCCGCCCGCCTCGGTGATCTGCCGCTCATACCATTGCGTCGTCAGCCCCCGCGCACGGTTCTTCTCGTCGTCGTTCAGATTCCGCATCGCCGCCGTGTAAAGGAGTTCATCGTCGACCTGCCGCCTCACTTCATCCTGAATCTGGCCGTAGGCGTAGTCGCGAAACACCTCGGGAGTCATATCGGGGTTACGCGCCGCTGCGCGCAGAATCGGTTCCAGAAACGCCACCACCTTGTTGGCGTAGATCGGCGTGTTGTTCACGCTGCACACGACCGCGCCCACCACCATGTATTGTCCGTCGCCGATCACCACGTTGGACGCCCCGACCGTCGTCGCACCCGCCGGGGTCGTGCCGCTTGTCGCCAGGCCGCCCTCGGAGATTTGCGTCGCCGGCGAGGTTGTTGCCGCAACGCCGGGCGAACCCGGTCCCGAGCCGTTCGGTGGCAACGTCGCCGCCGGCTGCGTCGAGGCCTGTAGTACCGTACGCGATATCGTGACGTCGCCCTGCGTCTCGGGGGTCGTCACGGCCGGGGCCGGCCGGACCTCTCCGCCGTTGCTCACCAGCCAGCCGCCCTGATCATTGGGCGACCGCACATCGGCGGCCGGCGGCGTGGATGGAGTATAGAAATCGCTCGGGCTGGTTGATCGAGGCCCCACCACACCACACCCGGCCAGGCACAGGATGCACACCGCCCCCGCGATCCATCGTGCCACCAGTACGGCCATCCGTGGTCTCATGCGTTCTTACGCTCCCGGCGCCGGCGGTGCCGCCGCGCCAATCAGCTTTTCGGCGGTCGAAATGATCTTGTCCATCTTTACCGGCTTGGTCATGTATTCGGCCACGCCCAGGCTCTGCGCATACGCCTTGTGGCGAGCCCCCTGGTTGCCAGTGATCATGATGACGCGCGGCCGATTCTTCGCCGGCATCTTCGCGTTGATCTGCTCCATGACCAGAAATCCGCTGCGCTTGGGCAGCATCATGTCCAGCACAACCAGTTGTGGCAGATTCTTCTCGATCATTTCCACGGCGGTACTGCCGTCCCGCGCCAACTCGATGGTGGCGCCGGTCGGCTCAAATGCCGCCTGCATACTGGTGAGAATATCGTTGTCGTCATCCACCAGTAAGATGCGCTTGCCGTCCAAACCCATAACGCCTCCTTCGGCGGGCACCGTCGAACGACCGTGGCCAGCGCCGCCGGGCCGTGTTCACCGGCAATCGTAGCCCGGTTCAACCCCCAACTCCACTGTCCGGCGTCACATACGAATTGTCAAGATAACGCGCAGCAGCGTCCGATAACAAGCTGGAGGCCCCAATATCTGCACCATGTCCCATTGCGCACCGATCGCCATTCTCGACAGCGGCACCGGCGGCCTGACCGTCGCCCGCCAGATCCGCCGCCATCTGCCGGCCGAAGATCTTCTCTATTTCGGCGATACCGCACGCCTTCCCTACGGCAATAAGTCCGCCTCCACCGTCATTGGCTTTGTCCGGCAGATCGTTCGCTTTCTCCTGGAGTTTCATCCCAAGCACATCGTCATCGCCTGCAACACGGCCACCGCCCTGGCCCTGAATGCCATCCGCGTCGAATTCCCCGGCCTGTCGATCAGCGGCGTTATTGAACCCGGGGCTCGCGCGGCATTGACCGCCTGCCAGCGGTCGCGGCCGCTCATCGGCATCATGGCCACCAGCGCCACCGTCCGCTCGGCCGCCTATGACCATGCCATCGCCGCTATTCACAGCGATGCCCGCCTGGTTTCACAGGCGGCGCCGCTGCTGGCGCCGATCATCGAGGATGGCCGGCGCGACAACGATCCGCTTTTGCGAATGGCGCTGGCCCATTACCTTGCCCCCCTGCTCAGCCGCAAGCTCGATGTGCTGGTACTGGGATGCACGCACTACCCCATCGTGCGCGACGCGATCAGCGCCGCCGTCGGCCAGAAGGTCGCCGTGATTGACTCCGCGGACCAGTGCGCCCAAGATGTCGCCCAACGGCTGCGGTCGCTGGACCTCTTGCGGCCGGCGCCGCGCGGCGATGCAGCGCACCGGTCTGGCCGCTTGCGATGTTTTGTGACGGACGATCCGCCACGCTTTGCGGCCCACGCCCGGGAGATCATGGGCATGGCGGTGCGGCGGCCGACGCTGGTTCCGATCAGCCAAATGGCCCGTCTGGATTCGCTGGCGGACGCGAGAAGGATCGCGTCGTGAATCGCGGGCGCATCCGGCCAGTTTTCACGCGCGTGGAAATTGGCCCACGACCGGACCGATCCATCACCGGACCCATCATGCGATGCACCCGTCTTATTCTGATGCTCACCGCGGCCCTGGCCGCCAGCGCCGCCGGCTGCGCCTCGGCGCCCAAGGTCGCCCAACACACTGCGCTCACTTCAGCCGAAATCGCACAGATCAGGAGCGACCAGGCCGAGCGGGCTCGCGGCCAGCAGCCGCTCACCGCCGGCCAGGAGCTTGGCCAGGCTGGTATTTTTGCCCCCGTCGCGCTGGTCGGCATCGCGTTTGACGGGCTGATTATCGAGCCGATTGGCCGGGGTATTGGCTATCTCGCCGGCGACACCGAGAAACGAGCCGCCCTGAGGATGGTCAATCCCGATTCCGCTGACGCTCGGCGCGAGGGAATCTACCGGCTGTCGGATTTCATGTTCGAGCGGGATTTTGGCGTGCGCGACGCCTATATCAACTACATGATCGAGGCCGCCCGCGTGGATAAGGACTACACCGTCCGCGCTGCCGCCCTGCGAACGCTCAACCGCTTCCGCATCAAACGCGCCGTGCCCGCCGCCATCGCCGACATGGAATTCCCCGAATCCGTGGTCCGGCTGGAAGCGGCCAAGGTTCTGGCCAATATCCGCGATACCGATGCCATGGCGCCGCTGATCCGCCACCTCCAGATCCCCGCCGAGAACGCCGACGTCCGCATCGCCTGCGCCGATGCACTTCGCAACTTCGACCAGGTGACGAGCACCGACGCACTGGTTGACGCGCTGGGAGACAGTGATTTCTCCGTCGCCTACCAGGCCCACCAAAGCCTGCGAATCGTCACCTTCCATGACTTCCAATACGACAAGCTCCAATGGCAGGCGTACCTGTCTCCGGCCAATCGTTCCAACCACTAGACCGTCATTCGCATGCGCGCCCTGGTCTTCGACCAATCTCTCAGTTTTCGACCACGGCATTCCGATCCCCAGCCCGATACCGGCGATTCGCTTCTGAAAGTCCGACAGGCCGGAATCTGCTCGACCGATATCGAGATCGCCGCCGGCTATATGAACTTCCGCGGCGTGCTCGGACACGAATTCGTGGCTGATGTCATTCATTCCGCCGATCGCCATCTCATCGGAAAGCGTGTGGTCGGCGAAATCAACATCGTCTGCGGCCGGTGCGACATGTGCCTGTCCGGCCTGAGCAACCATTGCCGCCAGCGCCGCGTGCTGGGCATATCGAATCAGGACGGCGCGTTTGCCGATCTGGTCCGCCTTCCGGCCGGCAATCTCCACGTCCTGCCCGACACCATCGACGACGATCAGGCCGTTTTCGTCGAACCGCTGGCCGCCGCATGTCAGGTGGTCATGCAACTGGGCCTGTCGCGAACGACGCCGGCGGAGCGACGATGGATCACCGTCCTTGGCGACGGCCGGCTGGGAATGCTTGTTGCCCAGGTGATTCGCAATACCGGCTCGGCGGTGCGCGTCATCGGCAAGCACCACGAGAAACTGGCGCTGTGCGAGAAGTGGTCGATCCGCAGCCGGCCGCTGGCGGATATCTCGCCGCGTCACGATCAGGACATTGTCGTCGATTGCACCGGCTCGCCCACGGGTCTGGAACTGGCAATGCAAATGGTCCGCCCTCGCGGCACGATCGTGCTGAAAACCACCGTCGCCACGCCCAAGGCGATCCAATTGTCCCCGATCGTCGTGGATGAAATTACCATCCTCGGCAGCCGATGCGGCCCGTTCCGCCAGGCCATCCAGTGCCTGGCCGAAAAGCAGGTCGATGTCGCCAGCCTCATTCACCGCCGCATGAAACTCGAACAGGGCGTCGAGGCCATGCAACTGGCCGGGCGACCGGGTATTTTCAAGGTGATTCTCACCATGGAGTGACTGTGGCCAAGGATCTGGCAATCGTTCTCAACAACGGCTCGATCAATTCGGCGGTGGTCACCGCGCTGGCCAGCCAGCGGTACCGGCCGATTCTGCTGCACGGGGAGGCATCCGCCCAACCCGAAAGCCGCTCGCGCGCCGCCTACGAACAGCAAGTCGCCCACTTCAAGCCCTACCGCGAATACGCCATCCCGCTTGCCTTCATGTCCCATGTCCCGGCCAACTCGCCCATGGTCGCCGCCGATCCCAGGCAGACCATTCCCATCGGCCCGCAATTGATCGACCTGCTGCCGCTGATCTCTGTTGCAGCGCGACTGGCCGCGCATCACGAGGCAGCCGCCATTTATCTGGGTCTGCGCACCGGCCCGGCCGCGGATGAACTGGCCCAGGCCACCGAGTACCTGCAAGTCTGGAACGAGCTGATTCAGATGCCCTGCTCGCGGGGCGAATTGAATGTGGTCGCACCGCTGCTGGAGCTTGATCCCTGGCAGGTGATCGACGTGGGATTCCAGGTGAATGCCCCCTTCGATCGTACGTGGAGTTGCCTGGAAGAGGGCTCCGACCCCTGTCTCGCCTGCCGGGGCTGCCGGTCGCGCGAAGCCGCCTTTCAACAAGCCGCCAAGCCCGATCCCCTGGCGATCGTACGCAAGGCGTAAACGCGTCAGCTCACGGCCCGACTCGTTCCACACATCGCGAGTGCGTCGGCGCTTCAACAACACCGGGCCGGAAGATTGCGCGTTAGCGCTGCGATTGCATAAGCGTACGTTGAACGCTGGCGATCGATCACGTGGACTTCGCCGCGTTGCACGGTCGCTTTCGTTGGAGTTCAAATGTTTTCCATAGATTCCAAGACTGCAAATACAATATCCGGGCATCGGGCGATGGTGGAATCGCTTGAGATGCGCTTCCTGCTTTCGGCGGCGCCGTCGGCTGTGGCAACCACCGACGTAACTTACAGCAATCAAATCGCCGCCTCCGTGAATATCAACGGCAATAGCGACGAATTGCGACTGTTCACCGTCGATGGAAGCAACATCGATCCGTCCAAGCCCACATGGATCGTCATTCACGGGTGGGACAGCAGCCCAACCGACTCGGGAATCGCAAATCTCGCCGCGGGTATCGCGGCGCAGCGGCCGGAGGAGCAGGTGCTCCTGCTTGACTGGAGCGCGGCGGCGGACACCGGCCAAACCGATCCGGAAGATGCGCAGGACGCGACGCCGGCGGTCGGTCAATGGGCGGCCCAGACGCTCACCGACGCCGGGTTCGTGCCGGCACACATTCAGCTCGTCGGACACAGTTACGGTACGTATGTGGCCTATGCGCTGGCGGCGAATGCCGCGGGCGGTGTCGGCGGGATCATCGCCCTGGATCCGGGGGCCAATTCCGCGCCGCTGGCTTCGTTCAATGTCGATGACACCGTCAATTTCGCCAACGTGTCAAAATGGAGCTGGTCGTTCTACAGTTCTGGCGGCCTGGAGCCCGGCATGGGACCATCGCTGGACGACTCGCAGACCGCCGGCACCGCCAAACAGCCCTTTGTCGTCAACGGCAGCGATCACACGCTGGGCACGGTTCTCTATGCCGCCGAAATCGCCGGCACCGATCTCATCAGCGAGCGGTTCGATCTGGCCAGCTTTCTGGCACAGGAATCCGGCTCGGCCGGGCCGTGGCTGGCCGGGCAGTTCGACAGTTCCAGCGACGTCACCAGCGGATCTTTCGATGCGGTTCTCACGGCCGACGCCAGCGGCGACGCCCCGGCCACGCTCGAATACATCAGCAATCAAACCGATCAAATCACGTCCGAGACGCTGGCCTCATCCGGCCTGACCGCCGCGGGAACACTCGTGGCCACCGGTACCAGCGGCGATGACCAGATCGCCATCGCCAACGGCTCACCGGTAACCCTCGATCTCAACGGCCAGACGACCGATTTCGCCGCCGGCTCCGTCAGCAGCGTTGTCGTCAATGCCGGCGCTGGCAACGACCTGGTGACCGTCGGCCACGGCCTGGGGCCGGCACTCATTCACGGCGCGCAGGGCGATGACACGCTGACCGGCGACGATGCCAATGACACCATCCGCGGCGGGGCTGGCAACGATTTGATCTACGGCGGACCCGGCGATGACCTCCTCTTCGGCGGACTGGGCAATAACACGATTCACGGCGGCAAGGGTAATGACACCATCACCGGCGGCGCCACGGGCGCCAATTTGCTTCTCGGCGGAGCCGGCGACGACCTCTTCTTTGCGATCAACGGGAATGCCGACACGCTCGTCGGCGGCGCCGGCGCCAACACCGCCCACGTCGATACCATCGACGTCATTCCCAACAACGACATCGCGACGATCTTGTACACCTGAGTTAGCGCACTGCGTAACTGGGCGCAATTTTGTGATGATCTGCGCTGCCGTCAGGATCTCGTCGCCGGCGGGGCCGTCGTTGGCTCGGTGAGCAGTTGAACCAGGATCCGCTGATCGGCGACGGATTTGTCGTGCGTGGCCGTCACTAACCAGTATTGCGTGCCGTTCTTTGACCATTGCGAAACCGTATAGCCGCGAATCTGGTCGGTCATCAGCGGCCGGCCGGTCTTGCTGGAGTCGGGCCACTCGAACAGGTCAAACTCCCCGCCGCCCGTGCGGTAGACCAGCACGGCCGCCTGCTGCTCGCCCACCTTGTCCATTCGCACGCCGCTAAAACGGCACGGCCCAGAAGAGATCACCCGGATCGGCGAGGGGAGTGACATGCAGAGCCTCACCCAGCGGTTGACCGCGCTGTTGTCGGCAATGGGAAAATCGACCAGGCCCCCGGCGGCCGTGGATCGCTTGTAACAGTCGATGACATATTGATAAGTGGGATCGCCGCCGGGCAGCGGCGCCAACCAAGCCAGCGAACTGGCGATCGCCAGCGCGATGACGGCCGCCGCCGCCGTGAGCCGCGCCCATCGATACACGAAATTCCATGCTGGTTGCGGCGCGACTTTCGCCATGACCTTTTCGGCCAGTCCGTCGGGAGCGCGGAAATGAAGGGACGAATGTCCCAGCGCTTCGGACAGCGCCTCTCG
>CAYQTE010000021.1:7958-72439 GCA_964420285.1 uncultured Tepidisphaeraceae bacterium | reverse complement strand
AAGGCGGTCCCGCATGGATTTACACTCGCCCGGGAAATCGGGCACTCTCCGGCCGACAAGGGCGGCGAATTTCTTTTTCCCCGTCAATTTGAATTTGGTGCGATGGTTTATACAGTAGTCGGGCTTTTGATTTTGGAGTGAACCCAAGCATGCCGCGACGCACGGACATCTCGTGTATATTGATCATCGGCTCCGGTCCCATTGTGATCGGGCAGGGGTGCGAATTCGACTATTCCGGCGTGCAGGCCTGCCGGGCCCTGAAGGAGGAGGGATTCCGCGTTGTGCTGGTGAATTCCAATCCCGCCACCATCATGACCGATCCGGAATTCGCGGATGCCACGTATATCGAACCGATCACTCCCGAGGCCATCGACAAGATTCTCACCCGCGAAAAGGAACTGGGCACGCCGGTTGACGCTGTGCTGCCGACCCTCGGCGGCCAGACCGGCTTGAACGCGGCCGTCGCGTGTTTCGACAAGGGGATCTTCCAGCGGCACGGCGTAAAGATGATCGGGGCCAACCGCCAGGCGATCAACCGGGGCGAGGATCGGCAGGTCTTCAAGGAGTTGATGATCAGCATCGGGCTGAAAGTACCCAGATCGGGCATCGCCCATACGATGGATGAAGGGCGACGGGTGATGGGCGAGATCGGCCTGCCGCTGATTATCCGGCCGGCGTTCACGCTGGGCGGCACGGGGGGCGGCATCGCGTACAACGTCGAGGAATTCGAGACGATCGTGCAGCGCGGGCTGAGCGCATCGCCGGTGTCGGAGGTCCTGATCGAGCAATCCGTGCTGGGGTGGAAGGAATACGAACTGGAGGTGATGCGCGACCGGGCGGATAACGTGGTCATCATCTGCTCGATCGAGAACGTCGATGCGATGGGCGTTCACACCGGCGACTCAATCACCGTGGCGCCCATCCAGACGCTCACCGACAAGGAATACCAGCGCATGCGCGATGCGTCGATCGCCATCATCCGGGCGGTCGGCGTGGAAACCGGCGGGAGCAACATCCAGTTTGCCGTCAACCCGGCCGACGGAACGATGGTCGTCGTCGAGATGAACCCGCGCGTCAGTCGCAGCAGCGCCCTGGCCAGCAAGGCGACGGGATTCCCCATCGCCAAGATCGCGGCCAAGCTGGCGGTGGGCTACACGCTGGACGAACTGCCCAACGACATCACGAAAAAGACCGTCGCGTGCTTCGAGCCGACCATCGACTATTGCGTCATCAAGATTCCGCGCTGGACGTTCGAGAAATTCCCCGATGCCGATGAGACGCTGACGACGCAGATGAAGAGCGTCGGCGAGGCGATGGCAATCGGGCGGACATTCAAGGAAGCTCTGCAAAAGGGCATCCGCAGCATGGAAGTCAAGCGGTTTGGCTTTGGACTGGACCGCTACGATAAGTGGCTTAACGCGGAAAAGGGCGTCAAGCCGCGAGCGGCCGCGGGCGACGATCCGACGGCGCACGGCGAGTCGATGGATCAGGAATGGCCAATCCCCGAACAAAAGCTGCGCCGCAAGCTGGCGGTTCCCAGCCAGGGCCGGCTGTATTACATCCGTTATGCGATGAAGATGGGGTGGAGCATCCAGCAGATTCACGATTTGACGGGGATCGATCCGTGGTTCCTGTCGGAGATGAAGCAGCTTGTCGATTTTGAGAGCGAGATGCTCAATGTCGAGAAGCCGATGCCGGCGTGCGGCGCGTCGGATTTGCAGAACGACGCGAAATTGCGGCCGTATGTGCAGTTGCTGCGGCGCGGCAAGCAGTGGGGATATTCTGATGTGCAATTCGCGTCGGCGTGGAACACGACGGCGGCGAATGTCCGCGCGGCGCGAGAGCGGCTGGGCATCGCGCCGGTTTACAAGCTGGTGGATACCTGCGCCGCCGAGTTCGAGGCCGCCACACCCTATTATTATTCATCCTACGAAGAGCCGTTTACTGTCGAAGGCAAGAGCCAGTCGGAGGACGAAATCCGGCTGTCGGACAAACCGAAAGTTATCATTATCGGCGGCGGCCCCAATCGCATCGGCCAGGGGATCGAATTCGATTACTGCTGCGTGCAGGCGGCCTTCGCCATGCGCGAGATGGGGATCGAGTCGGTCATGGTCAACTCGAACCCGGAAACGGTCAGCACCGACTACGACACCAGCGATCTGCTCTTCTTCGAGCCGCTGACGCATGAGGACATTCTTAATATCTGCCAGCGACTGAACGGCCGGCCGTTTTCGCAGCCGGGCGGGAAAGTGAAGGGGCTGATCGTGCAGTTTGGCGGCCAGACGCCACTGAATCTGGCCCGCGGGCTGATGGAGGCGGGCGTGCCGATCCTGGGGACGACGGTGGCATCGCTGGACGCGGCCGGGGATCGCGAGCAGTTCCGGGCACTGGCGCAGAGACTGGGCGTGCGCCAGCCGGAGAACGGCATCGCCCGTTCGCTGGCCGAGGCGCGGGACGTGGCGCGGCGGATCGGGTATCCGGTGCTGGTGCGGCCAAGTTTCGTGCTGGGCGGGCGGGCGATGGAGATCGTGTCGGACGAGAGCCAGCTCAACTATTACATGGCCAACGCGACCGAGGCGTCGACCATCGCCGATGCGCCGATCCTCGTCGATAAATTCATCGACGCGGCCACGGAAGTGGATGTGGATGTCGTCGCGGATTATGACCCCACCGGAGACAGCAAATCGTCGCGGGCGATCGTGATCGGCGTGATGGAGCACATCGAGGAGGCCGGAATTCACAGCGGCGACAGCGCCTGTTCGCTGCCGCCGTATTCGCTGCCGGCGGCGATCGTGGAACGGCTGAAGGATCAATCGAGGGCGCTGGCGGCGGCGTTGCGCGTGCGCGGGCTGATGAACGTGCAATATGCGATTCGCGACGGGGAGATCTACGTGATTGAGGTCAATCCGCGCGCCAGCCGGACCGTGCCGTTCGTGTCCAAGGCGACCGGCATGCCGTGGGCGAAGATCGCCGCCAAGGTGATGGCGGGTAAGTCGCTGGAAGAATTAGGGCTGACGCGGGAACTGCCTGATCCGCAATACATCAGTGTCAAGGAAGTGGTATTTCCGTTCAGCAAATTCCCCGGCGTGGACGTGATTCTGGGTCCGGAGATGCGCTCGACGGGCGAGGTGATGGGGATCGACGGCGATTTCCCGCACGCTTTCGCCAAGAGCCAGATCGCCGCCGGGGCGAGTTTGCCGCTGGGCGGGACGGTGTTTATTTCCGTGCGACAGGGCGACAAGGAAGCGATCGTGCCGGTGGCGCGCAGCCTGTCCGAGGCCGGATTCTCGATCGTCGCCACTACAGGCACGCACGCATGCCTGACCCAGCATGGGATCGCGGTCAAGGCGATCACCAAACTGGCCGAGGGCCGGCCGAATATCTCCGACATGCTCAAGAACGGCCAGGTGCAGCTCATCATCAATACGCCGACGAAGAAGGGTCCGGCGACGGATGAAGGGCGGATTCGGGCCATGGCGGTTCTGAATCGCGTTCCGATCGTGACGACGATCACCGGCGCCCACGCGGCGGCGCGGGCGATCCGTGCGATGCAAAAAGAGCAGTGGAAAGTCAAATCGCTCCAGGCGTACGTCGGCGAGCGAAGGCAGTTTTAGGAGTGGCCGATGGATCAGGCGCGTTGGACCGAGGTTGACAGGTATTTCGACGATCTGCTCGTGCCGGCCGATCCGGTGCTCGATGCCGCTCTGGCCGACAGCGCCGCGGCCGGATTACCCACGATTCAGATCAGCCCCAGCCAGGGGAAATTCCTGCACGTACTGGCGGTTCTGGTGGGGGCCAGGCACATCCTTGAGATCGGCACGCTGGGCGGATACAGCACGATCTGGCTGGCCCGGGGATTGTCGGCCGGCGGAAGGCTGGTGACGCTGGAGGCGCAGGAGCGACACGCACGGGTGGCGAAGGCGAACATCGCGCGGGCGGGCTTGTCCGATATGGTGGAAGTGCGACTGGGTCCGGCACTGGAGACGCTGCCGATTCTGGCCGGGGAAAAACGCCCGCCGTTCGATTTGATCTTTATTGACGCTGACAAGCCCGCGACGGCCGACTATTTCAACTGGGCGGTGAGCCTGGCTCGCCCGGGCGGTTTGATCGTCGTGGACAATGTCGTCCGCAAAGGTGGTGTCGCCGATGCGGCAAGTCAGGAGCCGGAGATCATCGGCATGCGCCGTTTCGCCGCGACGATGGCGGCCGACAAGCGCGTGACCGCCGCGGCCCTTCAAACCGTTGGCAGCAAGGGGTATGACGGATTCGCGGTTGCGGTGGTCAAGAAACAATAAACCGCAAAGACGTTGATTCACGCCCGCAGCACGTCCAGCAGTTGCTTGAGATCGTTGCGATCCGGATCCTGCGGATGACTGCGCAGGTAGCGCCCCAGCCACACGCTGGCCGGTTGCGCCAGGCCGATGCGGGCCAGGACCAGCGCCAGGTCGCGTTGCAGGTGTCCCTGCTCCGGCCACAGCAGCATCTCCAGTTCCAGGACGCCGGCCACGTCGGCATAGCGGTCGCCGTTGCCGTAAACGTGCAGCAGGTTTTGCAGGATGCGCGTGAGCCAGTGGCGGTTGGACGCGGGGTGGAAGATGTCGGCGTTCCATGTAGCGTCCGAACCCAGCAGATCCCTCATCCGATCATAGGCCTCGCCGATGCTCAGAACCCGCCCCTGCTGAAACGGATCGATCAACACCGGGCCGCCCTCGCCGTAGTCCTGGCCCAATTCGACGGCCACCAGAAAATGCCCCGGCATTCCCACGCCCCACACTCTCAGTCCCAGTCGTTCGGCTATCACCTTGTACAGCAGGCAGAGCGTGATCGGCAGGCCCTTGCGCGATTCCAGCACGGCCGGAAGAAAACTGTTGATCGGGTTGTAATAATCCTCGGAGTTCCCGATGAACCCTTCCTCATCGAACAACACCTGATGGAGATGGGCGAGGCGTGCCTGCGGCTGGTCGCTGCGGACCCGGGCGCGAACGCGATTCACCAGGGCGTCGATCTGGGTGTTGACCTTGGCGATGTCCGCGCCGGGACAATGCGGAATCGAGATGGCCACCGCCCCGGCCACAAGGGCATCAGGGGTTTCCATATCCCGAACCTGCCGCCGAAGCATCTCGAATGCCTCGCGCGAACAACATTGTGGAAGCGGCTTAGCCATACAATTTCAGCGCAAATCCGGCCGGCGGGTGCTCGCCAGCCCAAACCCATGCTTTATCGTCAAAAGCTCGCCGCCGCGTTCACATTCTGTGGGTGGATTGAACCGGGGCCGCCGGCGTGTCTGGAGCCCATGCGGAACAGCGGTTATCATCTGGCCGGGTTTTACAGATGAAGAAATCGGAGAAACAGGCGGATGTGGTGGTGTTGGGGTCGCACCCGGCGGCCCATTTCGTCGCGGCGCTGCTGCACGAGAAACGGCTGGGGGTCATGTGCTGCGCAATCCCGCGGCAGGCCGTTCGACCGGACTCACGGCAGGCCGTTCGACCCGACTCGCGCCAGGCCGCGGCGGATCGGCTGGTGTTGGTAAACCCTAAGCTGTTCGATCTGCACCCGTTTCTGGCGCCGCTGCGAAGGAACGTCGACTGGACGGCCACGTTCGGGGCGCGGTTTCTGGGCGAGGAGTGCTCGACCAGCGGCGAATGCCATCAGCGCCGAACCATGGCTCTGGTCGGATCGCTGGGGGATTTGGCACAGGCGACGGCGCGGATGGCCCAGGCGCACGGCGTGCGCCTGCGGGAGCCGGAGACGTTGGAGATCCACGGGGCCGATGAGGCGGGGATCGATATCACGGCGGGGAACGTTCGCCTCAAGCCGCGGGCGCTGGTCGTGTGCGATGAACTGCCTCCCTTGCAGCGACGCGCTCTGGGCATTCCCAATGCCTGGGAATCCGGCGTAATGCACAGATATACCTACGCACGGCTGGAGGCGGCGACGGAGAACCGGCTGGGAAGCCGCCCGCCGGTGGTCATGTCCCTGGATCTCAAGGGGAGCCTGCGGTGGGGTTGGCTGCTGCCGCATGGCAAGCAATGGCAGGTCGCGGTGGTCGAGCCGATCGAGGACGAAACATCGCCGGCCGGGGAGATTTTGCTCAAGCATTGGGTGCAGGTGTTGGCGGCGCACGGACTGATTGACGCGGCGAGCCTGGCCACGGCGCCGGCCGTGGAATACGTGGATCTGCCGCTGGCCGGTGCGATGGCGCATGAGGGAGTGGGGAACCGAACGCTGCTGGTTGGGCCGGCGGGAGGGTTCTATTCGGCCTGCGCGGAGGATGTGTATCCAAACTGCTGGTCGGCCCTGTTTGCGGTGGATGTGCTGGCCAAATCGCTCCGGGAAACGCACTTGCAGGATGCCATCGGCGCTTACCGGCACGAATGGCGGACGACGCTGGGCGATTACCTTCGCGGCCCGCAGCAGAATCTGCAATTTCTGCTGCCGCTGGTCTATCGAAACCAGGTCATGACCGACCGGCTGGCGGAATCGATCTTCCTGGGCAAGGCGATTGTCCGATAATCGCTTGTTCCGATAAAAGACAGCGCAGCCATGCTGCCGAGTATGACGCCTAGGCAAATTGGGTAATATGGACAAGATGGGACGATTTTTCCGGCGGCAGAAATGACATTCCGATCGGATTTTTTTGCCGAATGGGCCCTCTGAAATCGCGCAACTCATTTATTTGAAATTGGTTACGACAATTCCGTCCGACAATTCAAGCCGTCAAGGAACTGTCACAAAGGGGTCGATGAGCGTTACAGCGACGAATGAGTCGCGCGGCGCGGCGGCGGAGTCTGCCGGCCGGAAAGAAATGCCTCCGCCAGGCGGCATTTGGTACTTCGCGTGGGAGCACGACATGAGCAGCATCGGTCCAGTCCAGGGCCAGACGCCCATTCAGCGGATCATTTCCAACCCCATTCAGAAGCAGATTCCCGCCAACACGGCCGGAGCCTCTTCGCTTTCGCCCACGGACAAGCTCGAATTGTCCGGCGTCAGCGGCATGCTGTCATTGCTCCGCAGCAACGACATCCGCGCCGACAAAGTCACACAGATTAAGGCGCAGATTGACGCCGGCACCTACGAAACCGACCAGAAGCTCAACGTCACCGTCGACAAGCTGATGGAAGATCTCAGCGAGTAAGGCTCGCCACTCACTGGCGCGACAGCCAGTTCGAACATTCCTCTGGAAACCGCCGCCCCGGTCGTGTAGGGTGTGCCCGGCCGTGCTCAGGTGGGGCCGGCGAGTCAATTCTCGGAGGAATCGGACATGAACGTGCGGAACGTGACGCCGCTTGTTGCGGCCTTTGTGTTGGCGATCAGTGCAACGTGGACGGCCAGGGCCATCGCGGCCGACACGACCCCGGCGGCAAATACTCATTTCAAATTCAGCTTCGGTCCCGGCGCCGTGCCGGATGGATATACGCAGGTCCAGCCGACGACCGCCTACAGCAAGGACCGCGGCTATGGTTTCGACCTGGGGACACAGCCCACTGGCGTCGACGACGGCGGCACCGATGCCCTTCACGGCCACTACGTCACCAGCACCCGGCCGTTCGCGTTTTCCGTCGCCGTTCCCGAGGGAAACTACAAGGTCACACTGACGCTGGGCGATCCCAAGGGCACCTCGCTGACGACGGTGTATGCCGAATCGCGGCGGCTGATGCTGGAGCGGATCGCGACCGAATCGGGCAAGTTTGCCACGCGATCGTTCACCGTGAATGTGCGCACGGCGGTCATTTCGCCGGGCGTGTCCGTGGATATCGACAGCCGCGAAATCAATTCGCTGACGTGGGATGACAAGCTGACGCTGCAATTCTGCGACACCCGGCCGTGCTTGTGCGCAATGGAAATCACAAAGGTGGACGACGCCATTACGGTGTTCGTGGGCGGCGACTCGACGGTGACGGATCAGCCCAACGGCGGCATCGGAACCTGGGCGCAGTTCCTGCCGCGCTGGTTCGGGCCGGGTGTGGCGGTTGCCAATCACGCCGAATCCGGCGAGACCCTCAAGGCGTTCCGCACCGAACGCCGCTGGGACAAGATCCTCAGCCAGCTCAAAAAGGGCGACTATGTGATGATGCAGTTCGGCACCAACGACTCCAAGGCCACGGGGAACAATCCCATCTATCCGGCCAGCCATCCCGACAGCAATTTCGCCAACACCTATTCGCCGGCCAACACCGACTTCCGCACGCTGTATGAGAAATACGCCGCCGAGACGCAGGCCAAGGGAGCGAATTTTGTCGTCGTCTCCCTGATGGCCCGCCGGAACATGACCAACGGCAAGATCGCCAATTCGTTCGGCGACTATCCCAAGGCGGCCGCCACCGCCGCCGCCGAAGCCAAATGCGGCTTTGTCGACCTGAACACCATGAGCACCGACGTCTTCAACGCACTGGGGCCGGACCTTGTCGGCAGGGCGTTCAGCGATGGGACTCACCCGAGCAATTACGGCGGATACGTGCTGTCCCGCTGCGTCGTCGAGGGAATCAAGTCCGGCAAGCTCGATCTTGCGAAATACCTGGTCGACGATACCGGCACGTTTGACGTGAACCATCCCGTCCCGATGCCGGACGATTTCAAAGTGCCGGTCGACCTCAGTGGCGGCGGTGCCGGCGCCGCTCGCGGCGGCGCCCGTGCCCCGCGCGGCGCAGGTGCGCCCCCGGCGACGATGCCGGGGAACTGAAGCCGCCGAGTCCCAGGTGATGTGGTGCCGACAATACAGCAGATGCTTATTGTTGTCTATGACGTACCACTTGTGGTGGTGTATGTACTCGGTATTTTTCTGGCCGCACGCAGAAGATCAGCCATTCCATTCGCATGGAGGCTCGTGGTGTTGGGATGCGCTGCCGAGTTAATCGCGATAGCCATTGGGTGCGTCATCAACCTGAACATTCATTGGTTTGTCGATTTTGCCCACCGCGATCGCATGTTCTTGATGAGTGCCGTGCAGTTGTTCACGCTGGCCATGCGCGTGGCCAGCGCGGTCCTGATCCTGGCGGCGGTGTTTTCGGATCGGTGGGGCGGCCAGGGGTTTCCCATTGAACCTAACAGGCCGCAGGGCCGGTCGCCGGTCACGGATGCGGATCGATTTGCGAATATCCAGCGGCTCCTGGATGAGGGCATTATTTCGCAACGCGAGTTCCAGGAGAAACGACAGGCATTGCTGGACGGTCTTTAGCGGCCTTCCCTTGAGGAGTCGCGTGTGTCAATGCGAATCAACCGCAAAGGCGCAATGACGCCAAGGTAAATTCACGCCAAGGTCACTTTGGCAATTTGTCCAGGCATATTGTCGCAGATTTCTCGGCGTATCTTCTTCCTTTGCGTCACCGCGTCTTTGCGGTTGATTCACATCTTCTTAATCAGCACTTCTGATATTTCCAATTCCGTGATTTCCCCTCGGCCAGCCATTCGAGCATGGTCTGCATCCGTTTTTCGCGCGTCTCGGGGCGCTTGGCCTGCGTGATCCACTCGATGTATTCGCGCCGATGGCTCGGCGGGAACCCGTCAAACGCGGTCTGCGCCTTTGGATGTTTGCGCAACGCGGCCGCCATGTCCTCGGGCACCTGCGCTGCCGGCTTGGGTTTGGGTCGCGACCGGACCGGGCCGCCGTCGGATTTGTCGTTGAGTTCCACCGCCAAACGAACGAGCCGTGCGAATTCCTTATCGCCGGGCAGGTCCGACAGGCTGACGACACGGCCGAACTGTCCCATCGCGTTGCCGGTCTTGTCCCCGGTGGTGATGTTCTTGCGCATGGCCGGATGCCAGAATCCGAACGTGCAGTGTTCCTTGAACGCCGCCATCATGCACAGGATGCCCTTGTGCATGAACGCGGGCATTCCCCATTTAAGGGTTTCTTCAGCATCGGGACAGTTGGCATGCACGATCCGCCGCACGTGCGTCAAAATCGGCCGGGCGAACGGCGACGCTTTCCTGATGTAATTGTCCACGCGAGGGTCTTCTTTGGGCATGTTGCACCATAGGCTGGCGGCGGCGGAAGATTCAACGCCCTGTTGAAGAAAAGCGCATCCGGCCGGTCCCGTCGCCAGGACGCAAACGGCGCGACGCGCGTCCTATTGCGGCGAGGAGAGTTTGTCGACCACGGTGTAGAGGGCCTGCGTGCCGTCCTTCCCGTGGCCGGCGGCCTGGGCGGCGCTGAAAAACTGATGCACAAGGCTGGTGGCGGCCAGGGAGGTGTGGGTGCGTTCGGCAGCTTCGAGAACCAGGTGCAGGTCCTTTTGCTGAAGGCTGATGGTGAAGCCGGGCCGGAAATCACCCTCGATCATCTTGGGACCGAGATTGGCCAGTTGCCAGCTTCCGGCGGCGCCGCCGGCGACTGCGGCGAGGGTTTTCTCAAGATTCAGGCCGTATTTGCGGGCAAAGACCAGGGCCTCGCAGACGGCCAGGTTGGTGACCGAGACGAGGATCTGATTGACGAGCTTGGTGAGCTGGCCGTGGCCGCTGGGGCCGCAGTAGGTGATGGTCTGACCCATTTGGCGCAGGACGGGTTCGACGCGTTCAAAGGCGGCGCCGTCGCCGCCGACCATGATGGAGAGCGTGCCGTTCTGGGCGCCGACGTCGCCGCCGCTGACCGGTGCGTCCAGGAAGAGCGATCCCCTGGCGGCGAAATCGGCGGCGAGTGCGACGGTGGCCTCGGGAGAAATGGTCGAGTGATCGACAACGACCAGGCCCGCTCTGGCGGATTCGATGATTCCGCCGGGACCGGTGCAGACCTGTTTGACGTCGGGAGTATTGGTGACACAGATGAAGACGACATCGGCCTCGGCGGCGGCGGCGGCGGGGGTGGCGGCGGCGCGGGCGCCGCGCGCCAGCAGGGGAGATGCCTTGGCGCGGGTGCGGTTGTAGACGGTCAGGCGATAATCGGCCTCGACCAGTCGCATCGCCATCGCCTGTCCCATGATCCCCAATCCGATAAATGCCAGTCGAGGTTGATTGCTCATCTCATTGTCCCGGGTTGCAGTTGGCCGCGTATTGCCGCGCCCCCGCGGCGAGGAGTCATTTGTGGATCAGCAGGATCACCAGCAGAATGATGTTCACCACGATGGACACGCCAACCACCGCGGCCAGGGCCATGACCTTGGGGTTGGACCAGATGGGGCCGGAGTCGTCGCCTCGCGGCGAAGGCAGGATGTCCACGGTCTTGCCGGTGGCTTCGATCTTGGCCAGGGATTCCAGATCGACCTGGCGTCGCGCGTGGCTGGGGGGCTGCCCGGCGCGCACGGCCCGCAGATCCTCCAGCAGTTGCTCGGTCGATTCGTAGCGTTCCTCGCGGCGCTTGGCCATCGCCACGTCGATGATCTCACCGACGCCGCTGGACAGGGCCGTGTTGATGTGATCGGCCGGAACCAGCGGCTGTTTGAGATGCTTGTGCATCACGGCGCTGGGCGTATCGCCTTCAAAGGGCGGCCGGCCGGTGACCAGGTGATACAGCGTCGCGCCCAGCGAATAGATATCAGCGCGGAAGTCGATATCGACATCGCCGCGGATCTGTTCGGGGCTGATGTAATAGGGAGTTCCGTAGGCTTTTCCGGCCTCGGATTCAGCGGCGTCCTTGTCGTCGGTGGCGCGGGCCAGGCCCAGGTCGGTGAGCTTGGCGACGCCGTCGGGAGTCAGAATGATGTTCTTGGGTTTGACGTCACGATGGATCAGGCCGCGCTGATGGGCGTGGGCCAGGGCCTCGGAGATCTGGATGCAGATGTCCAGGGCCTCGGCCTCGGAGAAGCTCTTGCCGTCGCCCTGGGGCTTGGGGGCCATGACGTCGTAGAGGGTCTTGCCCTCGATGTATTCCATGACGAAGTAATGCAGCCCGTCGGGACTGGAACCGACGTCGATGGCCTGGACGATGTTGTTGTGGCTGAGGCGGGCGGCGGCCTGGCCTTCCTTGTAGAAGCGTTCGACGAATTCCTGGTTCTCGTTCATCTTGCGCGGCAGGATCTTCACCGCGACGATGCGATTGAGCGAAAGCTGCCGGGCCTTGTAAACCGTCGCCATCGCGCCCTTGCCGAGCTGGCCAAGAATCTGATAGCCGGGGATGCGGCTGGTCTGGCGTTCGGTGAGCTGCTGGCGGATGCGCTTGCTCTGGTTGACGGTGATGAAGCTGTTGTCAACCAGAAGATCGGCCAGGCTGCGGCCGTTGGGATCGCTGGACTGCTTCTGCAATTCGCGGCAGTGTTCGATTTCGGTGCGAGTGGCCAGTCCCATCTCAACAACAACCCGGCCCACTTCGCTGTCGAAGTTAGTGGTACCGCTGCTGACTTGGCTTTCCGACTTTGACATGCACGCTCAATTGATGCCTGGGTGGGGCCATTGGTGCATTCTATGGCCCTGACACAACACGTGGTAGAATCTAGGATTCACCAGCGGACAAGTCAAGGCGGGAAGGTGGCCGGGAATGCAAAAGAATGCAAGATGTGGCGGGCAAAGGCCGCGTCGGGCAGGATGGGCGTCAGTTGCGCGCCCGCGTGCGGCGGGTGCGGGTGGCATATCGCACCGAGAGGTTGATACAGAAGATCAGCGCGATCAGGACGAGAATTCCGCTCCAGGCGAGGTGGTTGAGTTCCGGGTAGGCGCTGGTGGCGTCGCGGAAGACCTGTACGGTCAGGGAGGGGAACGGCCCGTTGACGGCGATGCCGTGGAGGAAGGGGAAATGCGAATCGAACTCGATGGGCATGTAGTTGCTGGCGTTGGCGGTGAAGATCAGCGGTGCGGTTTCGCCGGCGACGCGGGCGACGGCGAGCATGACGCCGGTGACAATGCTGCTGGTGGCCGACGGCACCACGACGCGCAAGATGGTCCGGGCCTTGCTGGCGCCCAGGGCGATCGAGGCTTCACGATAGCTGCCGGGAACCAGGCGAAGCATCTCTTCGGTGGTGCGGGCGATGATGGGGATCATGATGAAGGCCAGAGCGGCCGCGCCCGCCCAGGCGTTGCAACCCTGAATGTCCCGCAGGTAGGGGATGTGGGCAAAGAGTCCGCTGCCGAAGGGCGCGACCAGCAGTTGGAATCCGAGAATGCCGACGACGATGCTCGGCACGCCGGCCAGCACGTCGCAGATGAAGCGGACCGGCTTGGCGATCCAGGAGCCGACGTCGTACTCCGAAAGGTAGATGCCCGTGGCCATGCCGACGGGCACGCCGATGACGCTGGCCATGAAGATCAGGATGAGAGTGCCGACCAGCGCGTGGCGTAAACCGCCGGGAGCGCCGCTCATGCCGACCGGAATGGGATCGCTGGTGAAGAAGCTCCAATGCAGATTGGCGATGCCGATGGAAAAGAGATAGCCGGTGACGACCACCAGCAGGCCAAGGATGACGACCGTGAAGACGATGCAGACGCCGAGCATGAAATGGCTGAAGAGGCGGGCGACGCGGTTGTGCAGCGAGGAAACGTTCCTGCGGCCGGTCAGGGCCAGTTTCGGCGGCGGGCTCGGATTGGAGGGAACGGCCAGTGACATGGTGTTTGTCTCAAAGCGACGAAGCGGTGCGACCGCCTTTGCCAACGACCAGGTAGCGAGCGACGATGTTGAACAGCAGGGACATGACCAGCAGGATCAAAGCGACTTCGCTGAGGGCCGAGTATTGCAGGGCGCTGGAGGCGTCGGGAAATTCCTGGGCCAGCAGGCTGGCCATCGTCTGGCCCGGGGAGAACAGCGAGGCGCTGATGTGGTTGTTGTTGCCGATGACCATGGTGACGGCCATGGTCTCGCCGGCGGCGCGGGCCAGGCCAAGAATAACGGCGCCGAACAGGCCGCTGCGGGAATATTTGAGCATCTCCTTGGAGCTCTGCCACCAGGTGGCGCCCAGGGCGACCGTGCCTTCGATCTGATTCCGCGGCACCTGGCGAAGGATTTCGCGGCTGATGGCGGTGATGATCGGCACGATCATGATCGCCAGCACCAGGCCGCCGCAGAGCATGTCGCGGCCGTTGGTGGCGATCTGTTGTGGCTGGTTCGTGACGGGGTTGGTCGTGAAGAACAGCCATCGCATTCCCCGCGGGGGCGGCCTGGCGACGGCGGTTACATCCTGGGAGACCGTGGCGAAGTCCTTGCCGTCTTTGGTCACCACGACGCTGACGGGATATGTGCCTTCATCGCCGTAGGTGTGCGAGCCGACGACGGCGAAGATCGAGCCTCCACGGGCCGCGGGTCCGACGTAAGTGATCGTGCCACGCGAAGTCACGTCCGTATCCCACGTGATCGTCGCCTTGAACGTGGCGGCGCCATCGCCGGGGTTGGGATCCTCGAACGTCGCATTGTTCAGGGAGATGGATCGGATGGGCATGAACTGACGGAAGAGCCACGGCTCGACGTAATTCTGCAGCAGGGGAACCAGAACGAACAACCCCCAGATTCCGTA
Organism: uncultured Tepidisphaeraceae bacterium; assembly: GCA_964420285.1. Taxonomy (GTDB): domain Bacteria; phylum Planctomycetota; class Phycisphaerae; order Tepidisphaerales; family Tepidisphaeraceae; genus CAYQTE01. The sequence continues at coordinate 58,070 of CAYQTE010000021.1, read as the reverse complement.
GGCGATGCTCGGTATGGCGGCGAGAAACTCGATGAGGAACGAGACCGGCGGAACCATCCACGCCGGCGCGACGCGCGCCAGGAACATGGCAGCGCCGAAGCTCAGGGGGACGGCAACGATCAGCGCGATGGCGGAAGAGACGGCCGTTCCGAAAATGAAGGGTAGCGCCCCGAAACTGGGTTCTTGCGTTTCCTTGACACGGTTGCCGTCGGCGTCGAAGACAAAGTTGCCGCTGGCGTCGCGCTTGTCGGCCTGGACCTCCTGATATCGCCAATCCTGGCTGGTCAGGAACCGCGCGCCGAATTGACGAATGGTCAGCGTGGAGGCGAAGAAGAGAACAATCAGAAGCGCCGCAACCATGAGCAGGATGATTATGGCGCTGCCGCTGGTCAGTGTATGCAGGATGGCGTCGCCGCCCAGACGACGCGATGAGAGACTGTTGCGGAACAACGGTTCGGAGGCCGACGCCTGGGGCCGTGCCGGCAATGGATCAGTCGGTTTCGGTGCGTCCTGGCTCATAAAATGGCCGCGGCGGAAGGTTGAGGCATTCCGCCGCGGCGTTATCTAACCGACGACCCGGCCGTCCAGCAAGCGGCCGGACTGATCGCACGAGATCACTTGGAACCGGCGGGCGTGAGGGCCTGGCCGTTGTAGGTGATCGTCTTGAGCGCCGCCTCGACCTTGGCCTGAACGGCGTCATTGAGCGGGGCGTAGTCGATGGACGAGTTGATCTTCTGTCCATCGTGCATGGCCCACCAGAGGAAATCGACCAGGGCCTGGGCCTGTTCCTTGGTCTTCACGCTCTTGAGGTCTTTGTAAACAATGATGTAGGTGAAGCTGCTGATCGGATAGACCTTCTCGCCGGGCTGGTTCCACAAATCAGTGGCCAGCAGGTTGCCGCTGAGGGTTTTGGCGGCTTCAACGCCGGCAAGGGAGACGGCATCGGGAGTCGCCTTGACGAAGCCGCCGGCCTTATTCTTGACGGTGCCGAAGTCGATCTTGTTCTGATCGGCGTAGTTCTGCTCGATGTAGCCGATGGCGCCGGCGGTCTGCTTGACGATGGCCGCAACGCCGGGGTTGCCGTTGCCGCCCTGGCCGACGGGCCAGGTGACTTGCTTGGCGCCGGGGCCCATGGTCTTCTTGAAGTCCGCGCTCTGGGTGGCCAGATAGCTGGTGAAGACGAAATTGGTGCCGCTGGCATCGCTGCGGTAGGCGGGTGTGATCGCCTGGGCCGGGAGTTTCACGCCGGGGTTGAGCGCGGCGATTTCCGGATCATTCCATTTGGTGACCTTGCCCATGTAGATGTCGGCGATGGTGGGGCCGTCGAACTGAAGTTCCTTGGTGAGGTTGGGCACGTTATAGGCGGGGACGACAGCGCCGGCGCAGGTCGGGAATTCGACCAGGCCGTCAGCACCACCGGCATCCTTGAGTTCGCTGGCGGCCATCGGGGCATCGGAACCGGCGAAATCGACGACCTTGGCGGTGATGTCCTTGATCCCCTTGCCCGAGCCGCCGCCGCCGTAGTCGATCTTGAGGTTGGGGTGGGTCTTCTGGTATTCAGCAACCCAGCGCTCGTAGAGTGGTTGTGGGAAGGTAGCCCCCGAGCCGCTCAGGTGGACCTGGGCCGCCGCCATGGATGAGCCGATGAGGAGCACAATCGCCGCCGCAAAAACATGTAGCCTTGTCATTCGTTTCTCCTTGAATTGGCAAGCCTAAACGCCAATTGTTAGTCTTGCATTAAGATTTCGATAGTGATCGCGGAAGTATTCGATATGTTTCCATTAAAATCCGAGATTGTGAAAAACAGCGAGTCATCGAGGGAGCCGGCGGCGGCTCCTGAAGCTCGGACGGCCCGGCTGGCCCGGACGGGGCCGGATGCCGAACTCTTGCGCCACTGTCGATGGGAGGCTTTTCGCGCCAGCGGGCCGGGTGGGCAGAAACGGAACAAGACAAGTTCGGCAATCCGGCTGACGCATCTGCCGACGGGAATATCCGCCATCGCCAACGAGTCTAGAAAGCAGAGCGTTAACCGCGAGCAAGCGTTGGCCCGGCTTCGCCATCGCATGACGATCGCTTTGCGCCAAGAGATTGATCTGTCTGCCTTCATTCGGCCGGCCTGGTTTGGCAAAGAGACGCCGGGGCATGGCCGATTTCGGATTGTTCATCGCCGAGGGATCGATCTTGGCACATTGGGCCTGATTCTGGACGTTTTGGCGGCCACAAAGTGGAGCGTGTCCGATGCGGCCCGCTCGCTCGGAATGTCGACATCGGCGTTGACGGGCGCCTTGAGCGAAGATCCAGCCGCATGGGCGGAAATCAGTCACCAAAGGGCGGCAATGGGCTTTAAGACGCTGAAAAGCTGATTTTCGTGCCAGGAAACAGGAAATCGGGCAATTGGCCGCATTTGCAGATTAGCCGCTGAAAGAAAAATATTTCTTTGTGGCAACATCCTGGAGGTGCGCGCGTAAGTTAATTAAACCTGAAGATTGGATGAAGATGTCGATCTTCAGGCGGGCGCAGTTGTAGCGAGGACAGGCGGGAGGGGGGGCCGCCTTTCTATCACCACATTGCGTTAGAATGATGGTTTGCGGGTTGGCCGTATTTGGTTGGTTGCGGTGTATCCGCGAGGCGGACGCGCCTCTCGAACCGATCCGTGGCTTAGTGTTGCCCAAGCTGGGTGATGAGCGGTGTTAGAATACCGCCCAAATCAGCAGCGTTGCCCACGGCGATGGCGGGGTTGTTCATGAGCAGATCAATCCGTCTTGCGTTGACCGTTGCCGCCACCCTGGCTTTTGTCGCCGGCATTGCCGGTTCGGCCAACGCCGCCGACTGGCCGCGATATCGTGGTCCCAATGATGACGGCATTGCCGAAACCGTCCCGCTTGAGAAGCTTGCCCTCACCTTCGTCTGGAAAGCCTCCATCGGCGATTCGTTCGGTCAGATTGCCGTCGTCGGCGCCAAGGCCTTCCTCATGAGCGACCGCGCCGGGGACGAATATTGCGTTTGCCTCGATGCCGCCACCGGCAAGGAAGCCTGGAGCACCCGCATCGACAAGACCATCAAGGACGCCAACGGCGACGGCCCGCGCAGCACGCCGGCCATCGACGGCAAGCACGTCTACGTCTACGGCACCTACACCAAGCTGTTCTGTCTCGAACTCGAAACCGGTAAGCCGGTCTGGAATCATGATGTCATTAGCGAACAGGGCGGCAAGCCGCTCAAGTGGGGCAGTGCCTCATCACCGCTGGTGATCGGCGATCTGGTTCTGGTGACCGGCGGCGGGCCGGGCAAGGGCATCCTCGCCTACAAGAAGGACACCGGCGAATTGGCCTGGGCCAAGACCAATTATTCCTACACCTACGCCACCCCGACCATTGCCACCATCAAGGGCACGCTTCAGGCGATCTGCTTCATGGCCAATGGCCTGGTCTCCGTGGATCCCACGACTGGCGATGTTCTTTGGACTTTCGCCCAGCCGGTTGCCACCGCCACCTGCTCATCGCCCGTGGTCGGCGGCAAGAACGGCGACGTGGTCTACTGCTCCAACGGCTACAACATCGGCGCCGCCGCCTGCCAGATCAGCAAGGATGGCCAGAAGTGGACCGCCAAGGAGTTGTGGCACACGACCCGGCAGAATATGTCGCTCTGGTCCACGCCGGTATACCGCGACGGCTATATCTACGGCCTGTTCAACCACAACGACAACAGCGGCCCGCTGGCGTGCCTGGACATCATGACCGGCACCGTGAAATGGAGCCAAAAGGGCTTTGGCTCGCAGGGCGGACTCCTCCTCGTGGGCGACAAACTCCTCGTCCAGACCCCCAAGGGCGATCTGGTTCTGGTTGCCGCGTCCAGTGACGCCTACAAGGAACTCGGCCGGGTCAACATTCTGACGGCCAAGGACTGGACGGCGCCTACGCTGGCCAACGGCATGATCTACGCCCGCAATTCGTGCGTGGCCGGCGGTGTCGATCAGGTGACGTGCCTGAAACTTGGTCACTGAAACGGCGGCCTTGCCACGGCGTTCAGGCGTAATTTCAATCGGAATATTTTTTTCTCAACAACGAGCGGCCGGGAGAGTAAGTTAGATGAACCTGAAGATTGCATGAAGAAGGCAATTCTCAGGCGAGCGCAGGTGTAGCGAAGACAGGCGGGAGGGGGGGCCGCCTTTCTATCGCGACAGTGTGCTGGGATGCTGCATTGCGACTTGGCCGCATTCCATTTTTTGCGGCAGGTCCGTCAGGCGCTTGAGCCCATCGAACGGACCAGTGATCTCGTATCGCCAATCTGGGTGATGCGCAAGCCGAAGTTCTCGCCCACTTTCACCGCCTCGCCCAGGGCGATCACGCGGTTGTTGATCAGCAACTCCAGGGGTTCGTCGCTACGCTTGAAGAATTCGATGATTGAGCCCTGCCCCAGCCGCATGACCTCGCTCAGGGCCAGTTTTCGCCCGGCGAGGCGCACGATCACCGGCACCTGCAATTGAAGTATGCGATCCAGTTCGCCGTTGGAATCAGGTGAAGCAACGCGGGAATTGGCTGTCAGGACAGGCATCCGTACCTCCGTTGGCAATCCGTTGCGAGCGGCAGTCCATGGACTATATCGACACCCGGCCGATGCCGCCAGTGCTCGTTTGCCAAAATCCTCTCGCCCGGGCAGGATGGCAGGGTGATACTGCTCGCCGTGTCACCAAGTCACCTTGTCACCAAGTCATCTCCCCTACCTCGGTGTTCCGCCCGGCAAAAAACCCTCCAGCTTCCGCGCCCGCACCGGATGCTGAAGCTTCCGGATCGCCTTGGCCTCAACCTGACGCACGCGTTCGCGGGTCACTTTGAAAATCCGGCCGACTTCCTCCAGCGTGTACGTATATCCATCGCCGATGCCATAGCGCAACTTGATGATCTCGCGCTCGCGATAGGTGAGAGTCTTGAGAACCTGCTCGATCTTGTCCTTGAGCATCTCCTGCGTGGCCGATTCCACGGGGTTGTCGGCCTTCTCGTCCTCGATGAAATCGCCGAAATAGCTGTCCTCGCTCTCGCCGACGGGGCGGTCGAGGCTGATCGGATGGCGGCTGATCTTCAGCACCCGCCGCGTTTCCGAAACCGACATCTTGGCGCGCTTGGCGATTTCCTCGATGGTCGGCTCGCGGCCCAGTTCCTGCATGAGCTGCTTGGAAATGTTCCGCAGCTTGCTCATGGTCTCGATCATGTGAACGGGAATGCGGATCGTGCGGGCATGATCGGCGATGGCCCGTGTAATCGCCTGGCGAATCCACCACGTCGCGTAGGTGCTGAACTTGAACCCGCGGCGGTATTCGTATTTGTCGACCGCGCGCATCAGGCCGGTGTTCCCTTCCTGGATGATGTCCAGGAACGACAGCCCGCGATTGCGGTATTTCTTGGCAATGGAAACGACCAGCCGCAGGTTGCCGCCGGACAGTTTCCGCTTGGCGTCCTCGTACTTGTTGTAAATTTTGCGGACCGCCACCACCCGGCGGTGCAGGTTTTGTGCGTCTTCCAGCACCAGGTCTTCCAGGCCGCTCAGTTCCTCGCGGCAGACTTCCAGGTCCTCGCCCGGCTCCTTGAGCTTCTTGAGTTCATCAATGCGCAGCTCGAGCTCGATCATCTTCGTCGAGATGCTCGACAGCTTCTTCATCAGCGGCGTCACCCGGCTGGTGCGCAGCGAAAGCTCTTCCAGCAGCTTGACGCTGCGGCGGCGGCGGCGGCGGATCGCCAGGTGAAGCGCCTCCTCCTCCTTGGGGCCCCGCGCGCTGCGAAGCGAATCCCATTCCTCGCGGTTCCGCGCCAGCATCTTCCGCACGCTTTCCAGGTTCGTCGGAATGCGCTGCCCGATCGTGCTCTTGTCGGCCTGGTCCTCGGCCGTGGAAATCTTCATCGTCCGATCGAACGGCAGATCGCCATCATCCACCTGCTGGAGAATTTCCACTGTCGATTGCAGGCAGTAATCGCTCTCCAGCACCTTGGAGCGGAAAATCTTGCGGGTGATTTCGATCTTCTTGGCAAGGGCGATTTCCTGAACCCGCGTCAGCAGCGGGATTTCACCCATCTGCGTCAGATACATCCGCACCGGATCGTCGATCCGCTTGGTGCTGGCCTCGGCCAGTTCGGCGTCCAGATTCAGATCCACTTCATCATCATCGTCGTCATCGCCTTCAACTTCCGGAGCGTCCGGCTCGGCCGCGGGGGCCGGCGCCACCGGCGCCACGGGCGCTCGCGTCGGCGCGACCACCACCGCGGCGGCGGCGGCCGATGCCAGCTTCGGCTTGCTCACCTTGCGCGGGGTCTTCTGAAATTCCGAAATGTCCATGTCGTCGATCAGCTTGATCCCCATCTCATCGATCATCATGAGCAGGGAATCCAGCTTGTCCGGCGAGACGACTTCGTCCGGCAGCCTCTCGTTCAATTCCTCGTAGGTCAGATATCCGCGCGATGTTCCCAGATCGAACAGCGCCTGAACGCGCAAGTCGACCTCCTCCTGCGATCCCGATCCAATCAGTGGCGAATCAATGCGTGACATTTCGTTTAATCCTTAAGTGAACTCGCCGCCGCGGAGCCTGTTCCGCCGCGACGCAAGTCCGGCCGCCGCGCCTTTTCCTGAAGCTGGCGCAGCAAATCTATCGTCTGCGATTCCGATTGCGGATCATCTCCGGTCCGGCGCAATCGCGCCTCCAGTTGCCGCTGCTGTTCCCGATTACGCTCCTGCACAATGAAATCCAACGCGCCGCTCAGAAGCTGGTCCGGTGGCCCGCCGGTTCTCACATCCTCGACAATCTCCACGGCCAGGTCCGACAGGCCTTGTTTGTTCTGTTCGCTCAAAAGCGCAAGGAACTCGTTAAATACCGGCTGCCCTTCCTCGCGTTGCTGCGTCCAGTATACCTCAGCTATATCGCCAAGCCGATTATCCGTAAAATCGGCCGGGCCAACCACTTTCTGCGCCGCCGCCCACCGGGCCGGCTCCAGCAGCAATACCCCTAGAATAGCCGCTTCAGCCCGCGTTCGGCCACTGGGAAGCGATAAGTTTGCCTCAGTTTTTTCGTCTTGAGACGCCGTCGCAACATCCGCGCCCTGGGCCGCGACCGGCCGGGCCACCTTTTTCGGCTTCAGCAACGCCGCAATTCGCTTCTGCAGCACGTCCACCGGCACATCCACCATCTTGCTCACACGCGATAAACCTTGATGCCAGCGTATGTTATCGACAAACCCGGCACTGGCCGCCTGCGCCAGCACGGCCAGATAGTGCTCCAGGGCCGCCTGAGTCTGCGTCAATCCCGATTCCGGCGATGACAGCCGCCGCACAAGCTGCTTCCATTTGTACGTCAGCGCGTCGGGGGCATCGGCGATCAGCTTTCCAAACGCCTCGGCTCCCTGTGACAGCAGCATCTCGTCCGGGTCAACGCCTGGCGCCAGCGTCGCGATGCACAATTCGACCGGCTGGGTCAGGAACAACTCCACCGACTTATCCACCGCCGCATCGCCCGCCGCATCGCCATCGAACAGCAGCACGATCCGATCCGCCAGCCGCCGCAGTTGCGAAACGTGATATTCGGTGATGGCCGTCCCCAGCACGGATATCACGTTGCTCACGCCGCACTGATGGGCGACCACCACATCGGTATACCCTTCGACGACGATTGCGGTTCGCGTCTCGACGATTTTCGCCCGCGCCATGTCCAGGCCAAACATGCACCGGCCCTTGGCGAACAGCGGCGTTTCCGGGCTGTTGAGATACTTGGCCGGATCGGTCGCCCCCGGCATCACCCGTCCGCCGAATGCGATCACGCGAGCCCGCTCGTCGCGGATCGGGAACATCACGCGGTTGCGGAAGGTGTCGTAGAACCCCTCGCCCGCGTCGCGTCGCTTGGCCAGACCCGCCGCCGCCATCCACGCCGCCGTAATCCGCTGCCCGACCGGGCTCTTCAGCAGGCCGTCCCACGCATCGGGGCTCAACCCAATCTGGAACCGTTTGATCGACTCGGCCGTGATCCCCCGCTTGGCCAGATATTCGCGCGCCGCCGTGCCACTGGGCCCGGCCAGGTATTTTTCAAAGAACTGGCACGCCGCCGAGTTGGCGTTGAGAAGCGTCTGGCGTTCGCTGGCCTGTTCGCGGGCGTGGGCGCCGTCGCCGGGGTTCCATTCGATTCCCGCCGCATCGGCCAGCGTTTTCAGCGCCTCCTTGAACTCGACCCGGTCGCGGTTCATCACGAAGTTGATGACATCCCCGCCCTTTTTGCAGCCGAAGCAATAGAAATAGCCCTTGGCCGGGTTGACGCTGAAGGACGGCGTCTTTTCTTGATGGAAGGGGCACAGCCCGACGAACTTGCTTCCCAGCCGTTTGAGGGAGACGGTTTGTCCGATGAGTTCGACGATATCGGTATCGGCCAGGACTCTGGACTTGATATCGCCGCTGGCGCTGGAATAGGTCGGGCTGCTCACGCTGCTCCCCAGTGTTCAGGGACTGGCAAATCCCGCCTCAAATACCAACAACCCGGAGCGACCCAATGCACACAAGTCAAGAAGGCGCAAATCCCGTGCCACAACAGACTTATTGTTGGTTTCTGGCTAAGATACCTTTAGAATATAGCACCCGTTCCGCGCTGGGTCAAATAATCTGAGGCCGCCCTGCGCGCCGGAGCATTCCCGAATTTCCGGGCACCCGCATCTTCCTCCTCCCCTGGTACGCCGAGGGAGGATTGAGGTGGGGGGTTCTTCGCGCAACGCTGCTGCGACGCCACATGCGCCGACGCCGCATTTGCCCTCCCCCGGAGGACCAGGGGAGGGGATCAAGCATTGATAAGCCGGACCGTCCTGTCACCTGTTGAGGTGGTAACAGAATCTGACAAATCGGGCGTATTCGTCACCCCGGCCCAGGTTTTTTCCGCGCCGCCGGGACCGCTTTTGGCGCCGTGCGGGCGGGTGGGGTTACAGAATGTTACACTTTTCGCGTTTTTGTCACCTTGCACCCCCGCGAAAAATTCCCGCCCGGCCGCCAAGACCTGCAGGACATGACCCTATTATGGACGTCCGTCCTGCAACGATGCCACGAATGGTCGTGTCGCTTCAGTTACTCACCATCGAATCAGCGGGCTGCGGGAGCGGGCGACGGCGCGTTTAGATCGCTTAAGTTGTTCCAGAGTTCGCCGTAGCGATTGAATTCCCATCCAATCTCGATGTCGTCGCCGCGCCCGTGCTCCTCGATTCCGTTTCGCCCGACGCTACGTACTTTCATCCATTTGCCCGCGTGATCGACCTCGTACTTCAGGGGACGCCCCCAGGCGTCAAGCCCTTTCACGACAAGCGCCCAGGTTCGTTTTTGATCAGGCGTCGACTGCAGCTCCTGCGCGAACCACTGTTCCGCCTGGATCTGTGCGATAGCCGCCGGCAGCGACGGGCCGGGGAATTTGCCTTGATGGCACTTCGCATATACGCCGACAGCGTAAATAAGCTGATCGATTTCCTCGTACGTCCCAAGCGCCTGTGGGCTTAGCCGTCCGCCAATTCGTATGGCCCCAGCCCAGAACAGGAGTAACACGATTGCTGCCGCGATCACGAGCGCGCGAATCCAAAGGTTCGGCGACCGCCGCGGGGCGGGGGTGAAATATTCAAGAATTCCCACGCGATCTCCCAGCTAGTCTATCACCTGCCATGGCCCGATGGCCGTGTTGTGAACGAAATAAAGGTCCCGCGAACCGTTAGATGCCTTTCCCACTCGGACCCGTGCGTTTGCGCCATCCGACCGGGCGGCCGCGGGGTCGGAGTGGAATGGAACGGTGACGCGCGTCGCTTTGAGATACATTTGCAGTCATGCATTTCTCTTCGCCTTCTCGTCCGTCGCCGGCCAGAGCCGATCTTTCGCCAATTTGGGCAACTGAGGGCCGCGACCCTGCGATGAGGCAATTCACCTCCGGCGCAACCGAATTTGGCGAATTCATGCTTCATCACGCATCCTCGATCCGGCAACGCGCGGCCGCCCGACGGATCGCGTTATCCCGGGTTCGCCTCCGGCTGCCCGGCCGCTGGGCGCCACGCCCGACGCCATGCCGATTTTACCACGTTCGCCCTTGCGGCGTTACCTCCAGTGACTTACGGCGTGAGCTTCCGTCTATTGCAAAACGGGGCTCGCCGCGAAGGCCGGCAAATCCGATATTGTTTAGCGATTAAGTAGGGAATACCCCGGCGGGGCCAAATTGGCGCGCCCAGATCGGACTCGGCCGGGCGAAGTTCGGACTATTTCAGCACGTCTTCGGACTTTTTCGAGACATCTGGGGCGTTCTTTCGTCGCAGATGGGGCGTGAAACCGCGATATCCGGCTGGAAATGAGGGTGGGCAAGAAGGGGACTGCGGCGAGTTTTGGGCGTAACCATAGTGCGGTAAATCACTTAGGAAGAATCTCACGCGGAGGCGCGGAGGCGCAACCTTCGTCAGGCTCAGGTCAGGGAGGCGCGGAGCCATGCATGTTGACCAAGGGTGGGGTGGGGCGCGCAAAAAAAAGGGCCGGAGCGCGTGCGGTCTACGCGACTCCGGCCGGTCGTTGAGGTGACTGGCGCCAGGGGACCGGATCGGGCCAGCACGCGAGGTGCGTGGCTGGCAGGAAGCCGGCGGGTGAAGTAACCGCGGCAAGGCGATTTTCCGCCGTTTGGGCGAGAGGGCGGAAGTGTATTGGCCGGGGTGTTTTGGTCCCGGCAATTCAATCTACACCAGGAATGGAGGGAGGCAAGAAATTCGCAGGAGAGCCGGGGATCCGGGGAGATGGCGCGGTGGGGCGCGATTTATCGGACGGAGGCGTTGGGCTTGACTGGAGTGTCGGCTTCCTTTGGCCGTCGCTATTGAACTGGCTGGGTTGAGCAGGGGTGACGGGACAAGCAAGATGCCGGGTTCGCCCTTGTCGAGTTACATTCACACGTCGGGAGTGTGCCCGATTTTCCGGGCAAACATAAGTCGATGCAGGCCAAGCTCTTTCCCCCTCCCCTGGTATTCCGGGGGAGGGTCGGGGTGGGGGCCGCCCGTGGCGACGTTCGATGCCGGTCAAGCGATGGAGCGCCGCGCGAAAAACCCCCACCTCACTCCTCCCCCGGCGTACCAGGGGAGGATGAAAAGGCGGCCTCCCGGAAATTCGGGCACTCTCCACGTCGGCGTCGGCCGCGGCGCGCTTGTCTGGCGGGCCAGCTTGGCGTAAGGTGGCGGCATGCAAGTGCTGTTGTCGATCGTTATCTTCATCGGCCTGGGGGCGGGTTTCGTGCTGGCCAATCTGGTGGCCGGTTCGGTGGTTCGGCCGCATCTGCCCAATTCCGAAAAGGCCGCCTGCTACGAATGCGGCGAGCCGTCCATCGGAACCAGTTGGATTCAATTCGATCTGCGATTTTATATTGTGGCACTGGTCTATCTGGTCTTCGACGTGGAAGTCGCGCTGTTTTATCCATGGGCGGTGGTGTGGGGTAATGCCTGGAAGTTGGCAGGCGACCTGGGGATCAGCGCCTTTGAGCTTCGTGCCACGGCTTTGGTGGACATGCTTTTCTTCTTCGGAGTGCTGCTGGTCGGCTTCGCCTATCTCTGGCGATTCGGATATCTGGATTGGGTGCGCTCCAGCGCCACGACCAGCATCAAAGCCGAATATCGCGCCGGCATTGATCTGCGCCGCATCGCCCGCCAGCAGCCGGTGCAGTAGGCGAGCGATCACATCCGTTTCATGAGGCGACGGCCGCGGGACGCGGCGATTCGTTGTCAGCCGTTGTTTCCGGCGAGAGATTATCGATGCGATCGTTGGCCAGTGCCCGCAGATGTTGGGCCCAGAAAAGGTCGCCGGATTCGGGAGTCGGCAGATCGGCGATCTTGTCGTCGGGCACTCCGAGCCGATGCAGAACCGCCCGCTGCGGCTTGGCGGCGAAAACGGTGTGTGCCGTTGAATAGAGCATTCGCAGAACCCATCGTGCCGCGGCCGAGAGTCGCATTTCTTGCGTCTGTCGCTCGATGAGATCCGCGTAATCCATCGCGTGGGTGCAGAGCAGGGGCGACCTGAGCATCTTGGCGACGGCCAGGCCGCACAATCCCATCACTCCGGGGGTGGCGACGTGAATCACGTCGAACTGCTGGCGGTCGCATTCGTGGAAGACCTCAAGAACGGAGGGCAGCGTCAGGCGTCCGCCAAAACCAAGCGGCATGGCGCACGATGCGACGGGGGTGAAATTGCGGCGGACACAGCCGTCGATCGGGTGGGAGTGGTCCTGGCAGGTCATGACGCAGACGTCGATTTCCGAGGCCGGCGCCGACGCCAGCCAATGATGCAGCCAAATCCCGGGCGTGGTGGTGTTATCGAGCGAATCGGTGAAGAGTGCGACGCGAGGGCGGCGATCGGCGCCCGCCTGCCAGCCGGTGAGGCGAGCCAGTGCGTCGCGTTCGCGATTCTGATGCACGTGGGCGAAGTAGTAGGGCCAAAGGAAACACTGCTGCGCCGCGGCGGCAGCCAGACAATCGAAAACGCCCGGCACATCGATGCGCTTTGCCGCCAGCCCCATGGCCTTGAGGAGACCGGCGGTCATTTCGCGATCCAGGCCACTGATGAGATCGAACATGGCCTGGTGCTCGCCGAGAGGCGCTTCGCCGCGTGCCAGCGCGCGGTCCAGTTGTTTGTGCCGCGTCCAGCCGTCGGCGAATGACTTGGCCGCCAGCGGGGCGAGCAGCCGGGAGGTCGAGCTTCCGGACCAGCGCGGCAGTCGGCTTGCGGCGGCGGCCAGTTTGCGCTTGGCGGCGCGGATAGTTCGCCCGACGGGACCGACCTTGCGGCGGGGCTGCATGAGCAGCGCCGCCGGGCCGGACTGGTGATCGCCATCGGAAAGATAGCCCAGGGCCACGCTGTAGAAATTATGGGCGAGCTTGAGACTGGAGCCGGCCTCGCCGCCGGGACGGCATTGGCCGGTGCGCAGGCATTCGAGCAACTCGGCGGTCGTGTTCGTGCCGCTGGGCACTTCGGTCCAGGTTCGGCCGATGTTGAGCAGGCCGTGATCGTCACTGCCGCCGGTGCGGGATTTGATCCACGGCTCGGGCCAGCGGGGGCGGATGCGATGAGCGGCTTCGAATCGTGCGATATCGTTGCGCGTCAGGCCGCAGAGCAACGGCTCAAGGGCGGCCCGATGCGACGGAGCGTGGGCGCCGTTGAGGCATTCAAAGCCCTTGAAAAGGAGAATCAGTTGTTCGAGATGATGCCGCTCCAGGCGGTCGTTCTGGCGGTAGAGCGGATGGGCCACGGCGTGGGCAAGCTGGCGGTGTTCGATGTATTCGGCGACGCGGTGAATATCATCGGCCCGCGACTGCAGGGCCGCGTGGTCGGTGGGGTTCAGTCCCCACACCAGCAGGTGAATCTTGCACCGGTCGATCGGGAAATAGCAGGTCACTTCCTCGCCGACGAGCACATCGGGACGATCGGCCAGAGTGAGGACGCCGGCAATGGTGTCGTGATCGGTGATAGCGACCCAATCCATGCCGCGGGACTTGGCCTGTTGGTGGATGTCAGCGGGCTTGCTGTAACATTCGGGGCAGTGGATGGCATCGAGCACGGCCTCAGCGCCGTCGGCGCTGGCGATGCTGTGACAGTGAAGATCGACTCGTTTGTTCACAAGCGTCCTCCCGCCGGCGCCAGGTACGGCAGCGCTGACCAAAGAGGCCTGTGACCCCCGACCGGGTCCATCCGGCCGTTCTGAAGCGACCATCCATGGCCGCCCAAACGGATTGTGTTTCACTATCTGAGACTATCGACCTGTTGTGTAAGCGTGGCGCGAATACTGTGTGTGATCTGTGAGAAACGTAGATTCGCGTGTTGTGAGCAATGTGTTTGGATTTGATGAAGAGGCCGCCTGGCGTTGCTGGAGTCGGGTTCTTCGATGACCAGGGACGCAGGTTCGCGCAATTGGCGATCAAGGGCAGCCAGGTTCCGGTTCTTTACTGCCAGCCCGCGCAAGTGGCCTGGCGATCATCGTCGCACCGGCGGATCAAGGTGCCGAATGCCGCCTTCCCAACCGGCGATCTCACGCGGTGGGCGCTGCGGCATCGATGACGCCCAGTTCATTCAGTGCGTCGGTGATTATGGCTCGTGACTCGATGGGCCAGAGCCAGCGCGGACGGATATGCAGGCCGCTCAGAAGGACTGAATTGAGCGTGCCGTCCAGATTGGACATGGGTCGGTATTTGTCGCCGGCCAGCGTGAAGGCGTCCAGCGATTCGTCCAGCGGATCGACCAGCCAGTATTCCTTTACGCCGGCCGCTTGATACACCTCGAATTTGTCGCGGCGATCGCGCTTGCGGCTGTCGGGGGCGATGATTTCGATGACCAAATCGGCCGGGCCGTCGAGATAATTGGGTCGAAGCTGCTTCTGGCGTGCGGTGGCGACGAACAGGACATCCGGGGCGCGGCGCTGTCGCTGTGCGGCCAGGCGCATCTGGAAATTCGGTCCATGCACGGTGCCCAGGCGGCGGCTTTCAACAAACACCTGTATGAGCGTGCGGCACCACCATTGCAGCGCATCGTGCTCGTCGCTGGTCGAGGCCATCTTCATGACCTGCCCGTCGATCCACTCGGCGCGGACGAGCTCCCGGCTCTGGGACCACTCGGCGAAGTCCTTCTCGGTCATTCGCCCCATCGACCCGGAGTCGCTGTCGGCCCGATCGGTATTGACAGCGTTCATTCGCATGCAATCCACCGTACGATTTGTCGTCAATAATTTAGTGCGGCGATATCAGCAAATCGGGATTTCAGGGCTGGGTAAAGCTGTACATAAGTGGCATATGACTGCTGGTAACGCCGGGCCGATTTCTTATCGGGCCTGATGCTCTCAACCGGCCGGATCGCGGCACGGCATGCCTGTGGAACCGACGACCAAACCCCGCTGCCCACTCCCGCCAGCAGAGCCGCGCCGTACGCCGGGCCTTCGGCGGCGTTGGTGACGACAACGGGCGTGTTGTAGATATCGGCCTGGAGTTGCCGCCAGAATGCACTGCGGGCGCCGCCACCACTGGCGCGGACTTCCCTGGGATTGATACCCATGTCGCGCATGATGCCCATCGCATCGCGCATGCCAAAGGTGACGCCTTCCAAAAGTGAGCGAATCAGCATGGCTCGCGTGGTGCGCCAAGTCAGGCCGATCCACGCGCCGCGCGCGTTGGGATCGGGGTGCGGGCAACGCTCCCCGGTCAGATACGGCAGGAAGAACAGACCCTCGCAACCCGGCGGGGCGGTCTGCGCCAGGGCAACGAGTTTTTCGTAAGGATCGGCGCGATGTTTCTTCGCCCAGGCGATTTCCGCCTCGGCGAGGTTGTTGCGGAACCATTGAAAGCTGCCGCCGGCGCTGAGCATGCATCCAAATACGCACCAGCCGCCGGGGAGGGCATGGCACATGGTGTGAACCCGGCCGGTCGGGTCGAGGCACGGCTCGTCGCTGGCGGCAAAGACCACGCCGCTGGTGCCGAGGCTGGCGCTGACGATGCCAGGGGCGACGACGCCGTTGCCGACCGCGCCGGCCGCCTGATCTCCACCGCCGCCGACAACGGGCGTTCCGGCGGCAAGGCCGATTTCCCTGGCGGCCTGCGGTGTTATGGTTCCGGCGATTTCGGGCGATTCCACCAGTCGCGGCAGAAGCGACTTATCGATGGCGAGCTTCTGGAGCAGCGCCTCGGACCACACGCGATGGGCAACGTCCAGGAGCAATGTGCCGCTGGCGTCGGAAACGTCGGTGACGTAATCGCCCGTGAGGCGAAGGCGGATGTAATCCTTGGGCAGAAGGATGTGCCGCGTGCGATCGTAAATGGCAGGCTGGTTTTGGCGCACCCAAAGAATCTTGGGTGCGGTAAATCCGGTCAGGGCGGCGTTGGCGACAAGGTCGATTAACGCGGCCCGGCCACCGGCGGCGGACTCGATCTGGGCACATTGCTTGGCGGTGCGCTGGTCGTTCCAGAGAATGGCCGGGCGAAGGGGAGTAAGGGAATCGGCCAGAAAGACGCTGCCGTGCATCTGGCCGGACAGCCCGACGGCGCGGATATCGGCGGGTTTGAGGTGGGTCTTGGCAAGAGCGGCGAGCGTGGCTTTGATTGCGGCCCGCCACCAGTGCAGCGGGTCTTGCTCGCTATAACCCGGCCGAGGCGAGGAAATTGGATGCGGCGACGAGGCAGTGGCCAGCACGGAGCCGGATTCGTCGCAGATGCAGGATTTGGTAGCGCTGGTGCCGATGTCGATTCCAAGGACGGGCATGGGTTGAAATCCTCCGCGGATTGTTGGAGACTTGTGACGGTTCGGGCCGCGCGGGTAAATATGCGGACAGAGCCGGCTGAATGCAAATGGCTCGGGGTGTTGAGCAGGAGGAGCGGGAGTAGGAACTGGAATGAAGCTGGGGGGACAAGGAGAGGCTGTGGCATTGACACTGGGTGAGCTGGCGCGGCGGATCGGGGCGGACTTGTCGGGGGAGGGATCAGTATTGGTCGAGGGATGCGCGACGCTGGAGGATGCACGGCCGGGGCAGGTCGCCTTCCTGGCCAATCCCAAATACGCCAAACAGCTTGCGACAACGAAGGCGGCGGGGGTGATCGTGCTGCCGGGAGTGAAGTGCGAAGGCGTATCGCTTTTGCGCATGAAAGATCCTTATCTGGGATTCGCGCGGGCGGTGGTGGAATTGCAGGGGTACCGGCGGCATCCGCAAGGAGGGATTCATGCCGGCGCGAATGTGGATCCTACGGCGTCGATCGGACAGGGATCGGTCGTGTATCCGGGGGCGTATGTGGGTCCACGGGCGCGGGTAGGGCGGGATTGTATTCTGTATCCGAACGCGGTGATCTACGACGACTGCGTGCTGGGCGATCGTGTGACGGTACACGCCAACTCAACGATCGGCACCGACGGCTTCGGTTACGCCACTTCACAGGGAATTCACCACAAGATTCCGCAGGCCGGCAATGTCGTCCTTGAGGACGATGTGGAGATCGGATCGAATTGCTGCATCGAGCGTGCAGCCATGGGAAGCACGGTGATCGGAGCGGGAACGAAGATCGCCGATCTGGTGTCGATCGGCCACGGAACGCGGATCGGGCCGCACGGATTGCTCGTGTCCATGGTCGGAGTGGCCGGGAGCACGACGATCGGGCATCACGTGATCGCCGGCGGGCAGGCGGGGATTGCCGGACACATCAAGGTAGGCGATCGGGTGACGATTGCCGCGCAGGCGGGCGTTGTCAGCGATGTCGAGGATGGTCGGATGATGATGGGTTCACCGGCCGTGGCGCTTCCCGAAGGCCGGAAAAATTACTTCCTGGCCTCGCAGCTTTCGAAAATGTTGGATCGCATCCGGGCTTTGGAGCAGCAAGTGGCGGAATTGGCGACGGATTCGGAGACCATGCCGGCATCGGAGGCAAAAACGGATACGGGTGATACCGGCGCCTGACGGCCGGGCCTTATTTGGGTTGCGAGGGCGGACTTGAAACTTTTTCCGTCCTCGGCAGTATACATAGGTAAGCGCGCCGATGGGAAACGGCGGCGAGAACGACCTTTCGGCGGGTTTGAGGAACGGATATCAATGCCTATCGCGGAAATCAAATGGTGGCAATGGACCCTGATAAGCATGCTCTTGGGCACGGCGCTGGCCTACATGCATTTGAATCCGTTTGATGCCACCAATATCACGACCATGGGGATGGTGCGCATCGAGCGGCTCATCAACGCCGGCCAGGTGACACTTGGGGGCCAGAAGTTCGCTCCGATCATCAACGTGGTGGTCTATCCGGCCATCGACCTGCCGACGAAGTCGCCGACGTCCGACACCCCCAAGGTGGTTCAGGTGAAGCTATTCGTGCTGGATGCCACCAGGGGCGAATATGATCCGCGCGTCTGCAACACCGATGTTCCTTATTATCCGCACCTGCCGTTGTCGGCCACGACGGCGCTGGCCAACGAAACCCCTGACACCATGGCGGCCAGATATTATGGCGTTAAGTCAGTGCCCCGGCCGGTGATGCAGGCGATCTACGATGCCAATACGGCCATCGAGCGTAATCCGCACGGCGCGATGCGCGCGGGGCAGCGGTGTCTGATGCCGCCCAAGTGGACGCCGACGGTGCTGGAGTACCTTCGGGAGCAGGGCGAAGCGATTCAGAAAGCGGGGGGAGGCGTCGCGGCCGACTGGCTTACGCCGCAGGTGAAATACGCATGGTGGGCCGAGCCCAAGACGGTGTGGACGATGTGGATGGGCGGATCGGTTCTGGTTCTGGGCGTGATCTGGCCGCTGGCGCTACAACTGTTGATCAAAGGCGGCTTTGCTCCGCCGCCGCGCGAGAAGCTGATGGACATGAGCCGCTATGGCAAGGGGACGACGGAGAAGGCGGCCGCTGCCATGCCCGTGGCGGCGATGACCATATCCCCCGAGGAACAGGAACGCCTGGACGCTCTGGAAGCCAAGATCATGGCCGATCTGAAAGAGCAGGCGGCCAAGACGCCGGCCCCGCCGCCACCCGAACCGGTGGAGATCAAGAAGCTGGGCACCGAGGCGGTGGCGCCCGTCGCGGTCCAGGATCACGAGATCAAGACCAGCAAGGACTACCGCGGCGGCGTGTTTTATCCGGTGGCAACCCCACCCGCGGATGCTGCCACGCACAAGAAACCGGATGCCCATCCATCCGATGCCACCCACAAAAACGACTTGGGGCCGAAGAAGGACGCGTGATCCGGGCTGCAAACGTTTCGTGGCGGATTTTTGGAGAGTGCCCGATTTTCCGGGCGAGTGTAAATCCATGCGGGACCGCCTTTTATTCCCCTCTCCCTGTACCCAGGGGGAGGGTTGGGTGGGGGTTGACCGCCGCGGCGTTCGTCGCGGCTTCGACCTGGCAGAGCCACTGGCGAAGAACCCCCACCTTTGTCGCTCCCCCTGAGTACATGGGGAGGAGGAAGAGGCGGTTGCCCGGAAGTTCGGGCACTCTCGATTCTTGGCGCGTGAATGACGCAGGCGGTGGATCGTTTCTAAAGCGACTGGGGGCGATCAGAAATGATTGTCTGCAAACGCTTGTCGGGCATTTTGCCGACGACATTGTCCGCAAGTGGATCGACTATTTCGTGCTGCACCGCAAGGTTCAGTCCGAGGTGATTACGAGGAGAATCAAATGACACTCTCCGATAACAACGCGATCTTCATCCAGCGTGCCGAGCACGCCGGCGAGTTACGGCTCCGGCTGACGTTCAGCGACGGCACGCAGAGGATTGTCGATTTCGGCCCGTTCCTGCGCCGATCGCGCAATCCGCTGATTCAGGCCTACCTCGACCCCATTGCCTTCGCCCGCTTCACGCTCAAGGACGGCGACTTGCTCTGGGACGACTACGACCTGTGTTTCCCAATTGCCGATCTGTACGAGGGGCGACTGTAGGGTATCGGCGCCTCCCTGCCGGTTTGCTCGATGGATCGGCGGAAGCAGTGGAGGATTCAGGGGCTTGTCGGCCGTCGGATCTCAATGCGGCGGGTGGTGGGGCCGGTGGATTCCAGGGTGATGTGGATGCAATCGGACGGCAGGGCGGCGGCGATGCGGGTGGCCCATTCGATTGCCACGATGCCGCCTTGCTCGAGCAATTCTGAGAAGCCGATGCTCTCCAAATCGGACGGGCCGATGCGGTAGGCGTCGAGGTGAAAGAGCTTCAATCGGCCGGTGTCGTAGATATTGAGGAGCACGAAGGTGGGGCTGTTGACGGTGCGGGGTTTGCCGCCCAGGCCGATCAGTAGGCCGCGAACGAATTGCGTCTTACCGGCGCCCAGGTCGCCGTCGATGGCGAGGCATTGGCCGGCCTGCAACTCGGCGGCCAGGCCGGCGGCGATTGTCTCGGTGGCCTGGGGACTGTCCGACAGGTGCGTGGTCAGGCGGGTGTTCACAATCTGTGTTCCCATCCCAGCGGTTTGAGCGGCTGGCGCCGGCCATGTTGTTCGAGAAAAACTGCGTCGCCGGCGACGATGGTTCCGATGCGATACGCGGCGGGATGATCGCAGCGGGCGGCGGTGAACAGGAGTTCGTAATCTTCGCCGTCGTGCAGGGCGTGTTCCAGGGGTGAGCGGCCGTCGCCGCGATCGACGCTCGCGTCCGCGTGAATGGGCACAGAGGCGGCATCGACGATGGCGGCGACGCGGCTTTGGCTGGCGATGTGGTTCAGATCACGCGAAAGGCCGTCGGAGATATCGATCATGGCGGAGATGGGAAAGGCGGCGGCCAGTTCGCGGGCCAGGGCGACTCGCGGGGGAAAGGTCATGTGCCGGCCGAGGATGCTGCCGCCCAGCGGGCCGGTGACGAAAATCCCGTCGCCCGGCCGAGCGCCGTCGCGGCGGACGGGAGTCAATCCACCAGTGCGGCCGAGAATGGTGACGGTGGCCGCGAGCTTGCCGGGCCAGGAGGCGGTGTCGCCGCCGACGATGGGGCAGTCGAACGGCCGGGCGGCTTCTTCAAGTCCGCGATAGAATTCCTGCGCGTATGGCAACGTCGTGCCCAGCGGCAGTGCGACGGTGGCGACGGCGGCGGCGGGGAGACAGGCCATGGCGGCGCAGTCGGAGAGGTTGCGGTTCATGACCTTGCGCGCGATGGCGCGCGGATCGTGGCGGGCGGAATCGAAATGCACTCCGTCGAGAACCTGATCCACGCCAATGAGAACCAGAGGCTGGTCGGTCCACCTGAGAATGGCCAGATCGTCGCCGCTGCCGAGAAGCACGCAATCGCCGGTCTTTTGCTCCCGGCGTATCCAGTCGATGAATTCAAACTCGCCGCTCATGCGGACATTCTACATGCGCGGCGGTCATGCGGGCAGGGTGGCGCCGAGGTCGTTGATGATCGTGACAATGTCGGTGATGCTCACAACGCCCTGGTTGTCAATGTCGCCGCCCTGATATCCGGCGGGCAGGCCGAGATTGTTGATCGCAATGGCAAGGTCGTTGATATCCACCGTGCCGTCAAGATTGACATCGCCGGGGACGGTGAATTTGGCCTCGGCGTCGCCGGCGGGGATGCTGGCAATGGCGGTCCAGTCGCCGTAGCCGACAGTGCGGCCGGGAATGCTGGCGGCCAGCGAAGAGACGATTCCCGAACCGCTCCAAAGTCCGCCTTTATCGCCGCTGTTGACCATCGCGGCCACGCTGGACAGCGGGTCCGCGGATTCGCTGACGAGGATGGCGTTGTTGGTGATGTCGAGCTGGCTGCCGGCATTGATCGTGAGCGAGGCGATGGAACTGGTCGAAGCGGTGGCGGCCAGTTGCAGTACGGCGTCATCGCCGATGGTCAATCCGCCCGAGCCGGACAGGCCGGTCAGGACGGTGTTGGCGTTCACGACCAGCGAGGCGTTATCGATTACGACCGAAGCCGCGGGCAGCGCGCCGACGGAGCTGACGAGCAATGTGCCAGCGCTGATGGTGGTGCTGGCGAAGGAGTTGGCGGCATCCAGAGTCAGGATGCCGGCGCCTTGTTTGATGAGGCCGGCCGCGGCTGCGGAATCTGTGAACGTGACAAGAGCGGTGGCGGACGTGTTGACGGTGTCGATGCCGGTACCGCCGACGATGCTGGTGGGCGGGACGTTGGGATCGAGCGAGATCACGTCGTTGCCGTTGCCGCCGAGAATCTGGACGGCACTGATCTGGCTGAGCAGTTCCGGCAGTCCGGCGACGCCGTTGAGCGTGACGGTCAGCTCGCCGGAAGCGGTGGTCAGCGCGATGGTATCGGCGGCCGGGGTTCCAGTGACGGTGAGGAGCGTGCCGGCCAGCGAGTTGGACGCAGCGGTGGCGTTGACCATAACGCTGGCTGTCGTGAAGAGGCCGACGGCGTCGGTGATTTGCACGCTCAGCGTGTAATCACCGGCGACGGAGAATGTGGCGGTGGCGGTCTTGGCGGCGTTGGTGTTGTTGGCGCTGAAAGTCACAGTGCCGGGGGCGTCGGAACCGACCGACCAGGTGTAGACAAGTTTGGAGGCGCCAGTGGCGCTGGCGCCCAGGACGTTCAGCGCGTACATGATGCCCGCCGAGTTTGTCGCGGTGGCCGTGGGTTGCGTGGCCACGGTGGGTGGCAGATCCGTGAACTGGTCGGGAAAGTTCTTGGCAGTGGCGTTGGAAGATCGGCTGGTGAGCGTGACGCTCAACTCGGTGACTGGTTGCTGGCTGTTGTAGCCGACCAGGCCGGGGATAAAGAGATTACCGATGGGTGATCCGCGGCCGGTGGCCAGGTCATAGCCGGGACCGGCGGCGTCGCCGTTGTTGCCGGTGGTGATGTCATGAAAATCGGCGGCGGGAAGTTGATAGATGGCCGGGAGCGTTTGGGTCGGGCCGTCGAGCGGAGCTTCGCCAGCCAAAGCGCGGCCCTGGTCGGCGATGGCGATCATGCCGGCCATGGAAGGTGTGGCGAAGCTGGTGCCGCCCACGCCGACAAGGTATCCGGGATAGTCATAACTATCTATAACCCAGGCGCCGCTGTTGGGATCGGCGTCCAAGGCGATATCGGGCGTAGTGCGATAGCTTGTGCTTTGGGTCACGATGCCGGTTTGATAGGGGGGCTGGCTGTTGTACTTGCTGATGCCGCCACCGCCGCCACCGGCTGTATTGCTTGATGTGCCCGAGCCCCAGGCGGATTCGGAGCCATAATCGCCGGTGCTGTCGGCCAGCAGAAGCGTGGTGCCGCCGACGGCGACAACTTCGCTGCTGGAGGCGGGATAGCCGACGGCCACCGTGGTCGAGCCTTGGCCGGCGTATATGCCGTAATCTCCGGTCGCGGCCAGGAAGGTGACGCCGGGATGTCCGGGCGGCGTGGTGAAATGGTAGTTGTACGAATTGTAGACGGAGGAGCTTTCAGTGCCGGAAAAGCTCATGGAGACGGCGGTGACGCCCGGATCATTGCGGGCCCAATCGACGGCGGTGAAGAGATCGCTGTAGGATGTGCTGTTGGCTTCGACAAGGATGATGTTGGCGGCGGGCGCGACTGCGTGGGCCCATTCGACGTCGAGCGATTCCTCCAGCGACCAGCCGCTGGTGCCGGAGTCGGTGGGTAGGGCGGTTGTGCTGCCGGTTTCGGAGACAACCTGAAAACTCGGCGGGGCGGCAACGCCAAAATACGAATCGAACTCGGCCAGGTCGGAAGCGATATTCGGATCGTTGTAGGCGTCAATGATGGCGATGGTCTGGCCGGCGCCGTTGGCTGGGACCGATCCGAACGTCAGGCTGCTCAGGCCGTACGCGGTATCGTATTCTGATGGCGTGACCTGTTGTGCGGACAGCAGAGCGGCGCCGGCGGCTGCCGGGTTTGCGGATACCGCGGATGTGACGACGCCGGAGTCTGGGGCGACCGCGCCGAGCGGGGCGGTACCCTTGAGAAAGACGTTGGGGTGGGTCTGACCGGCCGGGCCGGAGCCGATCGACAAATCGGCGGCATGGGCGCGCGGGCTGGAAGCCGAGAGCGTGACGGATGTCACAACGCCAGGCGAAAGTCCGCTGGCGCCGGGAATGGACTGAATATACCCGGCCGGGAGAACCTCGGAGACGACATACGTTCCCAGCGTGAGGTTGGAGAAGGTGTACTGTCCGCTGGAGTTGGTGGTAGTGCTGACCTCGCCGGGGTCAAGTCGTCCGTTCTTATTCGCATCAAGAAAGACCGTCCACCCGGCCAGGCCTGATTCGCCGCTGTCCTGGTGGTTGTTGTTATTCAGATCGTTGTACAGGACGCCGGTGATACTGCCGGTGGTGGCATCGCCCGTGCCCGAAATGGACCCGACGGCGACGCTGAGCAGCCGCCGGGGTTCCAAGGCTTCGCAGAGCACGCAAAAGCGGCGGCTGGCCCTGCGGGCGATCCTGCGACGATCGGCACAATCGAGGTGGGACACGGCTCTGATTTCACCCTCCGCTTCCGCGCTCAAAACAGCCCCGCTTTGCGATGCTCTAGCTTATGCCCTGAACGACTCAAATCAAGGAAAATCCGGTTTTGCGGCCGACAGGGGTGTGCCCGATTTTCCGGGAGGCTGCCTTTACCCCCTCGCCCTGAGTACAAGGGGAGGGGGTAAGAGCTTGCTCCGCATCGAGTTGCCCTTGCCCAGGAATTCAGGCGCACTCGGCCGGCAAAGGCGGAACACGCAGCGGCGTGGTTGCCCCGTCACGCGGGGTCGGGTATCTAGGGAAGGTATGGATTTGTTTCATCACATATGGCAGACGGTGCGGCATCTGGATGCGGCGTCAGTGGGGGATCTGGCCAGATACATGGGGCCGTGGTTGTATGTGCTGCTATTCAGCATCGTCTTTTGCGAGACGGGGCTGGTGGTGACGCCGTTCCTGCCGGGCGACTCGTTGCTGTTCACCATCGGTGCGGTGGCGGCGGCAAAGGAGTCGGGAGTGAACGTGGTGTTCGTCATGGCGCTGTTTTGTCTGGCGGCAAATTGCGGGGACCTGGTGAATTATGCGCTGGGATATCACCTGGGTCCTCGCGTGTTCAAGATGGAATCGTCGCGGCTTCTCAATCGAAAGCACCTGGACGAGGCGCAGCGGTTCTACGACCGGCACGGCCGCAAGACGATCATCCTGGCGCGGTTCGTGCCGGTGATTCGGACGTTTGCGCCGTTTGTGGCGGGTGTGGGGCGCATGCGGCTGCGGCGGTTTATCGGATTCAGCATTTCCGGGGGAATGCTGTGGGTGGCGCTGCTGACGATGGCGGGATTTGAGTTCGGGGAATACGCGGCCGTGCAAAAGCATTACGAAGTGGTGATCCTGGCAATCGTGACGATATCGCTGATCCCGGTGGTCGTGCAAATTATGATGTCGCGACGCGATGCGCGGGACGCGGAGAAGCCGGGAACGGGGGCCGTAGGCGCCGGCGACAAGAAATAACGGCGGTTACAGTGAGAAGAACTCTTTGATGGCGTGGACGGTCGCCTGTCGCTGTACCACCGAGATCGATTCCAGCAGCGGGATCTGCTTGGGGCAAACCTCGACGCAGTTGCCGGCCTTGCCGCAATCGGTGACGCCGCCGGGGCCCATGAGAACCTCCAGCCGCCTGGGGAGCAGGGTCTGGCCGACGGGATGATCGTTGAAGAGTCTCGCCTGGCTGATGACGGCGGCGCCGACAAAATGATTGTGGATGGAGTATTGCGGGCAGGCTTCGAGGCAGCAGCCGCAGGAGATGCAGCGCGAGAGCGGATAGCGGCGTTCCTGCTGCTCCTGCGAAACCGGCGGCCCCTGGCCCAGATCATAAGTTCCGTCCAGCGGCACCCAGGCCTTGATGCGCTTGAGATCGTCAAACAGCCGCTGGCGATTGACAAACAGATCGCGGACCAGCGGAAACTTGCCGACCGGGGCCAACGTGATCGGCTGGGCGCTGTTCTCGGCGGTCTGGAGATTATCGATAAGTGCCGAGCAGGCTTGGCGCACCCGGCCATTGATGACCATCGTGCAGGCGCCGCAGACTTCTTCGAGGCAGCCGGAATCCCAGACCGGCGGCGTGGTGGCGATGCCATCGGTGGTGACGGGATGGGCGGCGATGTATTGCAGGGCGGAGATGACGTTCATGTAGGGGCGGCGGGGCACGGCGAAGGATTCCCATCGCGCGGGTTTGTCCGGCGCGTCCTGGCGACGGATACGGATGGTGACGGTGCGATCGGCGGCAGAAGATGAGTCGGTTCGGGTTTGGCTCATAAGGTGATGCTAGAGTGAACGCGGCATTGAAACAAGCGCCTTGCTCGATAGGGCCTAATTCCCGCCACCCGCCTGGGCGGCGATCGCCTTGGCTTTCAACGAGGCGTATTGAGGATCCTTGGTGTCACTGGCGATATCGCGGGCGGTGACGCTTCCGTCGCTGTCATTGGCAACCAGGACGGTTCCGTTGGCGCTGTTGGCGTCAATGAGCGTGAGCCCGGTCACGAAATCGGCGTCACGGATTTCGTCTCCGACAAGCACCTGGCAGCTATGCAGGTGAATGACACCGCTCGTCCAGGTGATGACGTCAAAATCAGCGGATACCATGTCTTTGCCGGCGGGCTTGAGCGACTTGATGAAGGCGTAGGTGCGCGCCTGGATGGTGACCTCTTTGCTCCACTCGCTGGCCGGGCTGACAAGGGAGAATTGGGTGGCGACATTCGGCGCGGCGATGTTCGCATTGAGCTGGAAGGCGGGATTATAGAGCCGGTAGACGATCTTGTAACGATAGGTATATCGCGGTTTGGCAGATTCATCGTGAAGGCAGACGGGGATGTCGGGCATGTTGGCAGCCGGCAGGAACGGCCCCGGCGGGATCGACGGCTGAGCCGCGCCAGCCGGCGGTGCGCCCGCGGGAGGGGTGCCGGCCGGGGGCTGCGGGGCAGGAGCCGGGGCGCCGCCGGCGGGAGCAGGCCATGGATCGCCATGCAGGACTTTGTAGGTGGGCGGATTGGTGATGGCGAGGTTCTGGTTCTGGATCTGGGCTCGGTAATCAAGCTCTGCGGGGACATTGCCGTCGGCCGGAAAGGCGGGGAGCGGGTTGGCAGGCGTCTGGCCGGCAAGCATGGGGGCGGCCACATCCGGGCCCCACTGGCCGTTGGGCAGTTTTTCCTGGCGGATGAGAACGGCCTGAAGGAAATAAGTATTGAGAATCTGGAGTTGGGTGCCGCCGAATGCATTTGTCCATGCGTCGGCGATCTTTGCCGTGGGGATGGTGCCGTTAACGACAACCCAATCGACATCGGGCTTGGTCAGGCTGGGAATATCGAGCTGGGATCGGCCGGACACCGGGGCTGCCAGAGCCACCGGCGGAAGCGCCGGCAGTTTGGTTACGACGCCCTTCTGCTGGTTGGGACGGCCGACGGCGACGCCGACGCCGCCATTGACCACATCCTGCGAGGGGGCCATCATCCATGCGTAGGACACGGGGGCCGCCGTCTGCGGTTTGAGCAGGTCGGGGCCACTGACAGCGCTGGATACCGGCCAGTCGACCGGCTTGGGGTCGTTCATGGCACTGTCGAGGTCTTGCTGTTGGTGGTTGTAGATATACTCGTCGATCGCGCCGACGGTCAGGACGGTGCGGTCGGGTGGGAACGTGGTCGCCGGAACGTTGATGACGTAGGTCATGACGATATACGCGACCCAGAGGACGCCAAGTGCCACAGCGGCCCACTGCACATAGTCTTCGAGAATCTGGATTACTTTTTTCATAGTGTACCTGCGGAAACACAGCCGCTGACGTCACAAGCAACCGCCGGGGGCTTGGGGAATCACGGGGCATCGGCGGCGGTGGGTTCCTTGCCGCCATTGATGGCCGTGTTCACGCCCGCCGGCTTGTACTTGTCGATCCAGCTTCGCATGAACAAATCCTCCAGGTCGATGGTGAGTCGGACGCAGGGCTGCGTGCCGTAGATGAAATTGTCCATCAGCAACTTCGGGCCGTCCAGCGGGGTTACGTCCACATGCGTGACGGTCAGTAGCTGATGGGCGGTGAGATTGCAGAGAACCTGCTGGATTCTGGACTCGTCGATGTCGAGTTGGATGGTGACATGGACAACGTCGTACATGCCGTTGCAGGCCCGGCCGGTGATCGAGAGATTGGGCGCATCTCCCAGCGGATTGGATGGATTGGCATCGCCCGGAGCAGCGCCAAAGGCGTGGATCGTCGCGGGAATGGTCAGGGAGACCCATTGCTTGACGGCCGCCTGGCGGATGTCCGGGGGGATCTGGTTGGTGCCCGGATCGGTGTCGGCATGGATAATGCCGTTGGCGATGTCCTGTTCAATCCAGTTCTCAAGCTGGGCGGTCCAGATGGCGTACGCGCTGGGAGTTTCTGTCGGTCTCCCATAGATCAGCGCGTTATTGAGCATGGTGGGATTGACGTAGATGCTTTGATGGCTGGCGACGTCGACCTGCTTACCCAGCTCGAATTGCGGCTTGGCAAGAGACCATGCCTTTTCAACCCGCTTGACATCGTCCGGGTCCGGCTTGCCGTTGACCAGGTGAACCTGGGAGTCGTAGTTGTTCTTTTTTTCCGTATCGTCGGCCGCGGCGATTTCCGCGCTGCTGAGTGGCCAGCCGCTGTTGAGCATCCCCGCCAAAACGACCGTTGACGGCGCTGCCTTGCCTGCCAGATAGGCCTCGCGGAATTTGACGCGCGCGTTGGTATCGGGATTGGGAAGCGTCTCGGGAACCAGAAGGTCGTGCGAATTGAGTTTGTCGAAATCAAGCTTGAGCGTGTCGCAGTTGGCTTTCATGTCCGCGAAGTAGCCCTTGGCCTTTTCAATGATGTCTTTGTTGGGAAAATGTTTCAGCGGAGCCGGCTCGCCCGTTGGACCCAGCAGCGGCAATGTGCGGTCCTTGTTTTTCAGCGTAACGATAGCAGTGGCCTTTTGCACCTCGGCATTGAGTTCCTGCACAAGGCCCGTGGTCTGGCCGGGAACGGCGGTCGGATTGTCGTACCAGCTTGCGGTGGGATAAAAGCTGAGGACCACCGCGGCGACGGCAAGCACGCCGCAGATCACGCTGATCAGGTTTTTCTTGAGTATTTCCAGGATGCGTTTCATGACGAACTCCGGGCAAACTCGCCCCGCGAGGGAACAACATTCACGGACCGGTCTTGGGCACGACAAACACGACCTGCAGGACGATGACCCAGTCGTTGATCATGGTTTCCTTGGTCGCCGGATCCATGTACCTGGGATCGTCCGGGCGGGGCGGACCCGCCGCGCCGCCGCCGCCGAATGTGCCCGTCGCCCCTGCGCCGGGATTGGGCGCCGCGCTGCCGCTTTGCATGGCCTCAACCTGCGTTCGGCTGGTGTACCAGTCGGCCAATTTCGTGCAAAAGGTCGGCAGCGTGGAGACCTTGTTGACCGAGCAAATATTGTGTCCAAGAAACCAGAACCCGGCCTTGGCGGCCGCCGGCGAATCCTTGGTCTGCAGCGCAAAGCAGTCTTTAATGAGCGTATCGGAGATGAAGACCGAACTGTCCGCGTTGGGCGTGAGACAGGTCAGCGTGAGGATGATGCCGCGGCTGCCGGGGTCGATTTTGCCAGCGGCCTTCTTCATGTCGTCATTAGGAAGGAATGCGACCTGCCCGGCGCCGCCGCCGGCGGGAGCGCCAAAAGCGCCGCCGCCGCCAAAGCCGCCGGCCGGCGGTGTAGTCGTCCCGCCACCGGCGGCGCCAGCGCCGCCGTTGATACGGGCCGCGATGTCGTTGACGTATTCGCTCTGGATCGAGTCGTAGGTGATGGTCTTTCGCACCGAGCGAACCGGCGCGGCATCGGTGCCCAGAGTCTCCAGCGGCTTGAGAATCGTCTGAAGCACGTTGGGCCAGAGATCACGATAGTTGGCTATGGAGCGATAGTTATTGATGGTGACCCGCTCCGCCTTGCCGTTGCCCTGAAGAGCGTCCCATTGATCGCTCAGGTTCTTGGCCGTCGTATACGTGTGATCGATGTCCCGGCGACGGTCGGCGGCCTGCTGCTTGTCGTAGCTCATTTGCTGAAAGTAGGCCTGCCCCATGGCGATGGCCAGCCCCAGCAGGAACAGCGCCGCCGTCCCGATGAACCACGGCGTCTTGTCCCGCCATTTCTTTTCCCGGCGGATCGCCTGCGGCAGCAGCGAACTGGTGATCTTCCCCGTTCCCAGCGCCTGCAGCGCAAGGCCGTACGCGCTGACCACCGAGAGCAGATTCTCGTTGAAATACGCGGCCGCCTTGGCATCCGCCGGCGCCCCGGCCGTGAGGCGGTCAAACCGCTCAACATCCAGTTGCAGGTTCTGATGGAGATATTTCTGCAAGCCGGGCAGGCGGAATGCGCCGCCCAGGGCGATGATCTTCTTGATCCGCGAGTCGCGATGCACCGAGGCATAAAAACCGATCGAGCGCTGAACTTCGGCGACCAGGTCGGCAAACACCGGCCGCATCGCCTGGAAAATCTGCCTCGCGTATTTGCTGGTCGCGGCGTCGCGTTTCAGTTCCTCGGCTTTCTGGAAATTCAGTTTGAACTGCTTGGCCAGAACATCCGTGAAGTTGTTGCCACCTATCGGAACCGACCTCAGCCAGATCGATTCGCCCTCGGCAATGATCAGGTCGGCGTTCTCGGCGCCCAGGTCCATGATCATCGTCGTGCCATTGATCCGCCCGTCGTGCTGGATCGCGTTGTACACCGCCAGCGGACTGGTCTGAACAGCTTCGACGTCGATATCGACGGCCGTGAAGTTGGCGATGTGCTGGTTCACCAGGTCGCGGCGCATGGCGAAGATGCCGACCTCAACCTCGGGGCTGTCCGGTTGCTCAAAGAGTTGATACGTCCACTCGACCTCGTCCAGCGGGAACGGAATCTGCTGAATGGCCTCAAAGCGCACGATCTCGGGGATCTTCTTCTTCTCAACCGGCGGCAGTTTGATAAATCGCGCGAAGCTGCTTTGCCCGCTGACGGAGATCGCCGCGTGGCTGCGGCCGGGGTGGGCCTGCTTGAATTTCGCCAGAGCGCTTTGCACCAGCGATTCGCGATTGTCCCCGGCGTTGGACAAGACGGTTTCGTGTTCGATGATCTCGAATTCCTCGACACGGATACCTTCGCCCTCGCGGACGAGCTTGATTGCTTTCAAAGCACGGTTGCCGATGTCGATTCCCCACGCACTTCGGGGTGTGGCCATGTCGTCTCCTCAAATCCTCGCAGACCGGCCGGCAAGCCGGATCGGGCGGGTGCGGCGGCGGCTGCAAAAGCCCCCGGGGCGGGTCCGCTGGCTTCATGTTTACCCGCACGGGGCCATTCGTTCAATACTTGCGCGACTGCGCGGTCCGCTTTCTTACCATCAGAACAGAATCGGCTTGCCGAGTTTGCGCCGGGCCACCTGAATCTGCCCCATGTGCATCGCCACGTGCACCGGCAGCATCAGAGCCAGATGTCCCACCGTCGGCACGAATTGCCGCATCGGTTCCGGCGTCGGCTTGGCCAGATCGGCCTCTTTCAATCCGATCGCCCACTTGATCGTCGCCTCGCGCACCTTGGCAAGCTGATCGAGCGATTCACTTTTCTTCGGGAAGAAGCCCGCATCATCCCGCGCGCACGTTTCCTTGGTGAATTTCGCCAGAAACGATTCCGGCACCAACGCCGCCGGGCCGCCAACGGCCGCAAGCATACGCGATTCCGATGCCACAAGATGTCCAACCTGCCAGGCCGGATGATTCGCCCCCGGACACGGCCGGGTCATCATCTCCGCATCCGAAAAATCCGCCAGCGTCATCTTCATCATCTCGAGATTCCGACGCAGCACTTCAGCGACCAAATCCATCGACATACGGTTCTCCAGTAAAGGGTCCGAGTTTCATCTTGCGGGATTGTGCTGGGTAAATGGATATCTGACAAGGCATGTCGGGAGAATTGCCGCCTTCGCGGTGGGGCGGTCCCCGCCCGCTACGCGTCTAAGGCGTCCTGCTCGTCGATGCCCATCAGTTCGCGCATGAGGACCGTCGCGAAACTCCCGGCCGGGAGGGAGAAGGCGACTGTGATATGCGGGCCGTGCTCGTCGGCGCCGCCGGAAAGTTCCAGATCGCGGGGGATCACACGCAAAGCCCGGCGGGCGCCTTTGACTTTCAAACGGCCGGCGACGCGGAAATCAGAGCCGCTTAAGCCGCGTGTCGCCAGCGCCGCATCCTCGATTTCCCTGGCAGCGGCCGAAGCCTCGGTCATGCGATAGCCGATCAGCGGGCCGGTCGGGCTGATGTCGCCGGCATCGCAGCGGGCCTGCTCGACGGCCGCCTGCGGAACGGCGAACACCGCGCCGTTGTCCGTTTTCATCGCCAGATCGCCATCAATCAGTCGATCCAGCGTGTTAATGCGACTGGCTACCACGGCGTTGAAGATTTCCGATTGCAAAGCCGACACCCACAGCCGCCGCAAGCGCTCGTCCACGCATCGCACCGCCGCCGTCGGATTTTTCGTCTTGATAAATCGGGCCAGAACGCGGCGTTCCATGCCGCTGCGACGCGGCCAGCGCTTCATCGCCCCTTCAAAATCCCCCGCGTCGAACGCAGCGCGGGCGCCCTGCGCGGATGAATCATCCACGCGCGGCATCGGCTTGCCCAGCAAAAGACCTAATACCGCTTTGTCATCCCCGGACACCAATGCCGCACCCAGGTCCGCATTGTCGCCGCGCCGCCCGAAACGCTGGCTGCCGAAATAATTCGGCATTCCCCTGGCCGCCAATCTCTCGACGGCCGGTTTGAGCTTCACCACATCCGTTGCCGCCACATCGCGGATGCGGATGGCAAAGCGGTTGCCCGCCAGGTGGCCCAGCCGCAATTTGTTTCCGTGCCGCGCCGCCCATTGCACGCTCAGGTCCGGCCACTTAGCCGCCATCACCGCCTCCGGCGTCGTCCCCAGAATCGAAAACACCTGACGGCTGATGGCGTGGGCATCCTTCATCCCCGCGTATCCGATATCGCGCCCGGACACGTGCAGCGCATCGGCCATGCGGTCGATCGCCTCGAACGTCGTGATGCCGACCTTCTGCACCTCGCAATAGACGTGCTCGCCCTGGCCGCTCGGCTCGTACAGCGGAATCTCCTGCACGAAAAAATCCTCGTCGCGCTGCTTGATCCGGCCGCCCACGCCGGGGAAATCACTGAGCAATCTCGGCAGGTCCATGTTCCTGTATCCTATCTTCCCACCGGCAGCACCTGCCGTAGCTTGGCAATCGCCCCTGAGAGAATTTCCACCGCCGTGTCGAGTTCGGCCTCCGTCGTGTAGCGCGACAGGCTGAACCGCAGCGAGCCGTGCGCGTAGGTCTCATCGACTCCCATCGCCCGCAGCACGTGACTGGGTTCAAGGCTTCCGCTGGAGCAGGCGCTTCCGGCCGACGCGCACACGCCGCGCTCGCTGAGCAGCAGCAATACCGCCTCGGCCTCAAGGTGGCGGAACCCGATATTGGTCGTGTTGGCGATGCGCTGATCGACGCGGCCGTTGACGCGGGTTTCGGGGATGCGGTCGAGGATGGCCCGTTCGAGCTTG
Organism: uncultured Tepidisphaeraceae bacterium; assembly: GCA_964420285.1. Lineage (GTDB taxonomy): Bacteria > Planctomycetota > Phycisphaerae > Tepidisphaerales > Tepidisphaeraceae > CAYQTE01. The sequence goes on along the minus strand of CAYQTE010000021.1, from coordinate 25,106 downwards.
TCGCGCATCGCCGCCACGCGGGGAATCTCGGCCAGATGCGCCGCCGCCAATTCCGCCGCCGCTGCGGCCCCGACGATTCCCGGCACGTTTTCCGTTCCGCCGCGGCGCGAATGTTCCTGCGGCCCGCCGACGATCAGGCCGCCGATGCGGACGCGGCGGCGAAGATAATACCCGCCAACTCCCTTGGGGCCGTGAAACTTGTGCGCTGCGAAACTCATCGCGTCGAACCCCGCGGCCCGCGCGTCGATCGGGATCTTTCCCATCGCCTGTGTCGCGTCGCAATGGAAGGGGACTTTGTGCTCCTGGCAGATCGCCGCGATCTGGGCCACGGGGAATATCACGCCGGTTTCATTGTTCGCCCACAGAAAGGTGGCCAACGCCGTCTCCGGCCCGATGGCGCGGCGGAGCATCTCCATGTCGAGCATCCCGTCGCGATCCACGCCGATCCATGTGACCTGCGATCCGGCCTTCTCAAGTTGACGGCACAACTCGCGCGTCGCGGAATGCTCGACCATCGAGGTCACGATCTGCGTTCGCGGGCTTCGTGCCGCCAGCAACCCGCGCAGGACCGTATTGATCGCCTCCGTCCCGCCGCCGGTGAACGTGACTTCCGAATCGGAGCAGCCGATCAGCCTTGCCAGCTTCGTCCGCGACTCGTCGATCGCCTGCCGGGCAAGCTGGCCGAGCCGGTGGATGCTCGACGGATTGCCGTAACATTCCTCCAGATACGGCCGCATTGCCGCCACGACGGCCGGGTCAATGCGGGTGCTGGCGTTGTTGTCCAGATAGATCACGTCCATAAGGGAATTGTATACGATCTTACCCGAAAGACGCGAAGGTGCTGGGAATCGCCCGCGGCCAATTCTCATTGACCCTCGAACCGCGCAGTAGTTTCAATTCTTTCGAAACTTCCAACAACGATTCGACGCTGGCGATCCGGCCACTATAATCCTGCCCAAAGGCGCTGGATAACGATGACGAACACGGACACACTGGCCGGCCTGACCGAATGCATCGCGGATGAGCTTCTGGAAGTCGATAAGCTCTTCCACAAGGAACTGGCCAGCGGCGTTGATGCCGTCAATACCCTCGTCCGCCACGTCAGCCGGTTCCGCGGCAAAATGCTGCGCCCGACGCTTCTGCTTCTTTCCGGCCGCAGCGCCGGAACTCTCACCGATGCACACATCGTCCTGGCCACCGTAGTGGAGATGGTCCACATGGCCACGCTGGTGCATGATGATGTGCTGGACGAGGCCGAGCTTCGCCGCCGGGGCGCGACGATCAACCATCTCCGCGGCAACGAGGCGGCCGTCCTGTTGGGCGATTATCTCATCAGCCACAGTTTTCATTTGTGCAGCAGCCTCGATTCGCAGGCGGCCAGCCGGATCATCGGCCGGACCACCAATTGCGTCTGCGAGGGCGAACTGCAACAGATCGACAACCGCAACAATCTCGATCTGGACGAGACGACGTACTTGCAGATTATCGGCCGCAAGACCGGCAGCCTCTGCGGCGCAAGCTGCTCGCTGGGCGCGCGGTTCGCGGGGGCCGATGAATCGACCGTTCGCCAATTCGAGACCTACGGCATGTGCCTGGGGACGGCATTTCAGATTCAGGACGACATCCTCGACATCGTCGGCCATCCGGATTCGGTCGGCAAGACGCTGGGCCTGGACATCGAAAAGGGCAAGCTCACGCTGCCGATGATCCATTTCCTGGCCACCGCCCCGCACGAGCATCAGGTGCTGTTGCGGTCGCTGCTGCAAAGCCACGAATCCGACAAGATCGACCGCATCCGCAACCTGATCCTCCCCGGCGGCGCCGTGGAATACGCCAGAACCCGCGCCGCCCAACACATCGCCCGCGCCCGCGCCGCTCTGAACTCCGTTGGCGATTCCGAAGCCCGCCGGTCCCTGGACCAGATGGCCCAGTTCGTCATCGCCCGGCAGTGGTAAACCCCAACCCATCGCCGTTGCCGGATGATGCGCCGGCCCCTATGATACCCGCAATTCGCTTACAAGAGGCGCAATCGATATGCCCGGAAAAAGAACGATAATCGCGGCGGTGCTCCTGTACATCCTGGTGATGATCGCGGCGACGCAGCAGGGGACCGGCACGGCCGGCACCGGCGCCCAATATGCCCATGGCGACACGCCCGCGGCAAGCACCGGGCCGTCGCTTAAGTCGCTTCCATATCGCGGCATCGCCATGCAGCTTCAGCGCACCGACTGGGTGGACAAATACAAGAAGTGCATCGACGAAATCGCGGCCCTGGGCGCGGATACTGTCTCGCTGGTCGTCGATACGCGCCAGGAAAATGTCACCAGCACCTTCATCTACATCGACTCCCGCAAGACACTCACAGGGCCGCAACTTTCCGAGATCATCACCTACGCCAAGAACGTGCATCGTCCCGATGGCCAAGTCGGCCTGCGCGTCATCCTCATGCCCATTGTCCTGCTGGACGATCCCCAGGGCAACGACTGGCGCGGGACCATCAAGCCCACGGACTGGGACCGCTGGTTCGACAGCTACAAGGATATGCTCGAGTTCTACGCCTACATCGCCAACAACACCGGCGTCGATGTCCTGGTCGTCGGCTCGGAACTGGTCAGCTCCGAATCCAAGGTGCAAAATTGGGATGACATCATCCGCTACGTCCGGGGGATCTTTCACGGCCAGCTCACCTATTCCTCCAACTGGGATCACTACACCAGCGTCAAGTTCTGGGACAAGCTCGATATGATCGGCATGAACAGCTATTGGAAGCTGGGCGACAACGCCAGCGTCAGCACCGATCAGATCGTCGCCAACTGGAAGAACCCGATCCAGAAGGATCTGCTTCCCTTTGCCGCACAACAACACCGCCCGATCCTGTTCCTTGAGGCCGGCTGGTGCAGTCTCGCCAACGCCTCCAAAGCCAGTTGGGACTACACCCAGGAATCCGAGCCCGTCGATCTGGACCTGCAAAAGCGGCTTTACCAGGGGTTCTTCCAGGCCTGGTACGGCAATTCATCCCTGGCCGGCTTTATGATGTGGAGTTGGGACCCCGGCGACGGCGGCGAAGCGGATCGCGGGTACACGTGCAAGAACAAACCGGCCGAACAGGTTCTCCGTGACTATATGGCCAAAAAGCCGTGGTCGGTGACGACGCCGTAAGAATGGCCTTGGCTTTGCTTGCGGTGACGGCAATCGAGCAGCCGATCCCGCAGAGGAATAATGGCGCTGGTCGAAGAACTTCCTGACGCGGCAAACGTTAGTGGGATGAAGATTGCGCGAGACGGGAGATTGCTGCGCCGGTAAAGAGGAGAAGGGAGAGGCAGACCCGCGCGCGGCGCGGGCAAAACGTCGCCCCGTCACCCCGTCACGCCGTCACCACGTTACCTTGTCACCATGCCATCCCCCTCTCTGTGGGCTTTCGCTGCCTTCCGAGTTGCGGTACAAGGCTACGCACTATGGAAGCCATCAAAACGCGCTATCGTACTCATACCTGCGGGCAACTCCGCAAGTCGGATGTCGGCACGGCCGTCAAAATTGCCGGCTGGGTTCATTCCTATCGCGACCACGGGAACCTGGTCTTCATCGACCTGCGCGACCGCGACGGCGTAACGCAGCTTGTCTTCGACGCCGATCTGTGCGGGCCGGCCGTGATGGACGATGCCCGCAAACTCCGCACGGAGTGGGTTATCGCGGCCAGTGGACTGGTCAACGCGCGCGGGCGGGGTTTGATCAATCCCAAGCTGGCGACCGGCGAGATCGAGGTTCGCGTCAAGACGATGGACGTGCTTTCGCAATCGCCCACGCCGCCGTTCTCGCCGCATGACTTTGAGAACGTCAACGAGGAGCGCCGGCTGCAATACAGGTACCTTGACCTGCGCCGTCCGGAGATGCAGCAGAACCTTCGCGTGCGGCATCAGGTGACGCGCATCATGCGGCAATTTCTTTCCGATCAGGGGTTCTGGGAAATCGAGACGCCGTTCCTCACCCGCAGCACACCGGAAGGCGCCCGCGATTTCATCGTGCCGTCGCGCCTCATCCCCGGCAGCTTTTATGCGCTGCCGCAGTCGCCGCAGTTGTTCAAGCAGCTTCTCATGGTCGGCGGCTGCGACAAATACATGCAGATCGTCCGCTGCTTCCGCGATGAAGACCCTCGCGCCGACCGGCAGGCGGAGTTCACACAGCTCGATATCGAGATGTCCTTCATCGACCGCGAGAACATCATCGCCATCATCGAGAACCTCCTGCGGCTGATCTGGAAGGATATTCTCAATCTCGAAATCCCCAACCCGATTCCGCACATGGAATACGACGTGGCGATGAGCGATTATGGCTCGGACCGGCCGGACCTGCGCTTTGGCATGAAGCTGGCCGATATCAGCGACCTGGCGCAGGCCACGACGTTTGACGTTTTCAAAACGGCGCCGATGGTGAAGGCGATCGCCGTTCCCGGCGGCGCGAGCCTCAGTCGCAAGGAGACCGACGCCCTGGCGGATTGGTCCAAGGGTTTCGGGGCAAAGGGCCTGGCGGTGACGAAAGTCGCCGGCGGCAATCTGGAAGGCGGCGTCGCCAAGTTCCTTGCGCCCATCGCGGCCAGGGTGATCGAGCGGACGGGGGCGGCATCGGGCGATCTGCTCTGTTTCGTGGCCGATCGGCCCAAGATCGTCCACAAGGTTCTGGGCGAGTTGCGGCTGAAGATGGCCCGCGAATTGAAATTGAAGGCGTCGACCGATTTTGCCTGGGTCTGGGTGGTCAATTTCCCGCTGTTTGAATTCGACGATGAGGAGAAGCGATTCACCAGCACGCACCATCCGTTCACTTCGCCGCTGGATGAGGACATGGCCAAGCTCACCAGCACCGACCGGGCCGTCGTCGAGTCGATCAAGAGCAAAGCCTATGACATCGTGGTCAACGGCAGCGAGATCGGCGGCGGGTCGATCCGTATCCATCGCAACGACATTCAGCAGCAGGTTTTTTCGCTTCTGGGAATCGACGAGGCGGCGCAGAAGAATAAGTTCGGGTTCCTGCTCAGCGCCCTGCAATACGGCGCGCCGCCGCACGGCGGGATCGCCCTGGGCCTGGACCGGCTCATCATGATTCTGCGAAGCATCACCAACATCCGCGACGTGATCGCGTTCCCCAAGACGCAAAGCGGCAGCGACCTCATGTGCGCCGCGCCGGCGGCCATCGATCCGAAACAGCTCCGCGAGGCGAATATCCAGATTGCGATGCCGCAGGGGAAGACGGCGACGACGGGGAATCGGGAGTGAAAGGGACGGGATGACAGGGAGACAAGGTGACAGGGTGACAAGGTGACAGGGTGACAGGGGCGACTTCGGCATCCGCGGCCATGCTTCATACGTCAACGGTCACCGTGTCACCTTGTCACGATTTACTCACACAGCCCGAACTTCCGCAGGGCGGCCAGAACGCCGTCGTTGTTATTCGACGGCGCGACCCAATGAGCGGCATGCTTGCACACATCCCAGCCGTTTTCCATGGCGACGGCGATCCCGGACAGTTGCAGCATCCCCACGTCATTGGGAGCATCGCCCATGCTCATCACCTGCTCCATCGTCAATCCGTAATGATCGGCCACCTGCTGCACGGCCCGGCCCTTGCTTACCCGGCGGTCCATGATCTGAATGAGATTCCCCTCGGTGCGCACCATCGTGAGCTGGGCGGCGAATTGCTCGACCAGCAGCCGCTCGATCTCCGCCAGCCGTCCCTCATCGCCCAGCAGCAGCACCTTGGTGACCGGCACGACGCAAAATTCCGCAATCGGCGCGATGACATCGGGCGTGAACAGCCGGCCGGTTTCGGTTGTGAGCTTTGGATCGTGCCGATCGGTGAGCCAGCGGTCGGTGATCTCGCAGGAAACCAGAACTTCCGGATATTTCCCACGGGCCAGCTCGATCACGTGCCGGGCCGTCTCGGGTTTGATGGGCTGGTGAAACACGGCCTGGCGCACCGATTCGTCCCAGATCATGGCGCCGTTGTAGTTGACCTGCCAGGTGTCCAGACCCAGTGCCGCGTGGATATGCCGAACACTGCGCGGCGGCCGGGCCGAGGCCAGGACGATCTTGATGCCGCGTTGCCGCAGCAGCGTCAGGGCGGCGGCGGTGCGGGCGCGGATTTGTTTGGCGTCGTCCAGGAGCGTGCCATCGAGATCGAGTGCCAGCATGCGAATGCCGCTGGCCGCCACGGGCGGCAAACGGGCTGGATCGGGTGATTTGGTCATACGGAATTGGGCGATACAGGGCTCGAACCTGTGACCTTACGGGTGTGATCCGTACGCTCTGGCCAACTGAGCTAATCGCCCGTGCCGCGTCGATGCTATCGCGGCCGGGCGGTTCGTTCAAGTGTGCATACTCTTGCAAGTAAATTGCATCTGTGCTAGGATTGAGGTTGTTCTACAGCCAACAGAGGCGGACGATGGCATTGTTATTGAGAAACCTGGTCAAGCGGTATGTGGGGCCGGACGGGTCGGCGGTCCCGGTGATCGATATTCCGGAATTGCGCGTCGATGACGGCGAGCAAGTCGCCCTCATCGGCTCCAGCGGGTCGGGCAAAACCACGCTGCTGCACCTGATCGCCGGCATCCTGACCCCCGATTCCGGGCAGATCATCTTTGAGATTCCCGGACCCGGCGGGCCGGTCTCGGTCGACATCACGCGCATCGGCGAAGCCCGGCGCGATGTTTTCCGCGGGCAGTACATCGGGTACGTCTTTCAGACCCATCACCTGCTTTCGGGGCTCACGGCGATGGAGAACGTGCTGTTGGGCATGAGTTTCACCGGCCGGCCGGCTGACGGCAAGTGGGCCGAGCATCTGCTTAAGTCCGTGGGGCTTGCGGATCGGCTGAATTACCGGCCGGCAAAGTTGTCGGTGGGGCAGCAGCAGCGCGTGGCGGTGGCGCGGGCGCTGGCGAACCGGCCGCGTCTGGTGCTGGCCGACGAGCCGACCGGGGCGCTGGACTCCAGGAACGCCAGGCAGGTTCTGGAATTGATCCGGTCGCTGTGCACCGAGGTGCGGGCGTCGCTGCTGCTGGTGACGCACGATCTGGAGGTCGCCCGACAATTGCCGCGGTCGGTATCGTTGAGCGACGTGGTGTCCGACACGGCGGCGGGGAGCGCATCATGAATATCCTTCAACTCACATTCAAACAGATGCGCCAGCGGGCGCTGTCCACGTGGCTGACCACGCTGTCGATCCTTCTGGGCGTGGCACTGGGCGTGCTGATCCTGATCCTGAACAACAACAGTTCCCTGATGTTTGGGCAGACCGATTTCGGCTACGACGCGCTGGTCGGGCCCAAGGGATCGCAGCTTCAACTGGTCTTCAATTCCGTTTATCACATCGATACCAGCCCAGGCAATATTCCCTATTCCGTGTACGAATCGATGTTGCGCATGCCGTCGGCGGCGCCTCAAGCCACCACCGCCGCCGCGACACAAGCCGCCGAGGCCGATGACGAGGGAACCAGCGCATTGCCGGGCTATCGCGACAAGGTGCGAAACGCCGTGCCCTTCTGCGTGGGGGACACCTACAACGGCAAATACCGCATCGTCGGTACGCTGGCCACCATCTTCGGTTGCTACGACAACCCCGACAACCCGGCCGATCCGCAAAACATGACAGCTCTGCCCGACAACAAAGTGATCGGTTATCGCAAGGACATGCGCTTCAAGTTTGCTCAGGGCCGGTGTTTCAATCCGAACGTGTTTGATCCCAATACGCAGTCGTTCGAGGCGATCATCGGCAGCGCCGTGGCTGATAGCGGCGATCTCAAGCTCGGGTCCATTTTCCAGGCCACGCACGGCGAGTTGCCGCCCGGCGCCAATCCCGACGTGCATAACACCAAGTGGAAGGTCGTCGGCGTTCTGGCGCCCACCTATACGTCGGCCGACCTGTGCGTTTATACGCCGCTGCTGACTTTCTATACCGTCGAGGAGCATTCCGTCGGGCTCAAGGCGCAATGGTACCTTGCCCACAATTTGAAAGCGCCGCCTGCGACGCAGGATCCGGACGACATCGACGTGTACAGGCCCGTCCCGCCCAATCGCTGGGAGCTTCTGGTTCCCAAGAAGTATTGGGAGGTTTCCGGCATCTTTATCGAGACCCGCGGTGGCGCCACGTTGGAATTGTTCAACTACGACGTCAATCGCAACAGCAGCGCCCAATATATGTGCGTCAAGCCCGCCAGCGTCATGTTGGACTTCTTCGACCACTTTCTCAAGCACGGCACGTTCATCCTGCTGCTGATGAGCGGCCTGGTAACGATCACGGCGGCGGTGTCGATCATGACAACCATCTACAACTCCGTGACGGCACGCATTCGCGAGATCGCCATCGTGCGCGCCCTGGGGGCCACGCGCGGCCGGGTACTGGCACTCGTCTGCCTGGAGGCCGGGCTCGTTGGCCTGATGGGCGCGGCACTGGGAGTTGTGACGGCGCTGATCGTTTCGTACGGGATCGGCATTTACGTGCTGCATACGCTCGGCCAGCCGCTGCATTGGCTGGACCTTGGCATCTGGGGTATACTGTACGTGGTCGGAGTGATCATCCTGTCCGTCCTGGCGGGATTGGTGCCGGGGCTGAAGGCTTATAAGACCTCGGTGGCAGCGAATCTGGTAACGGTGTGAGGCGCCGCAACATCCCTCCGTGTTGGAGCGCCCCAATTCGGAGGCGGCTGTGAAAAATGATGGGACGCGACTGGAAGGTCGGCTGAAAGAGGCGAGATTGCGCCGCACTCCCATGCGGCTGGCTATCCTCGACGTCCTCATTCATAGCGACCAACCGCTGGGCGCTGCACAGATTCAGGCCCGTCTACCTGCCGGAACGGACCTGGTCACCGTCTATCGCACACTGCGCACGTTCACCGATAAATCCCTGGCCCATCGCGTTCGCGGCGAGGACCAGACCTGGCGCTACGCCCTGGGCAAGCCGGTCGATCGCTCGCGCCATCGCCATCCCCATTTTGTCTGCAACGATTGCGGCACCATCGCCTGCATGGACCAAGTCGCGATCCCAAGCCAGTTTGTTCGCTCACTGCACGTTGGCCGTCAGTACGAAGTGTCCTGGCCCGAGGTGATACTGCACGGCCTGTGCCCCAAGTGCGCGACCGGTTGATTGCGCACACACCCTCAACAACCCGGGTCTTCCGCCGGCATGAAATTCACCCTCTTTATTCCCACCAAGAACGAGATTGACGCCGTCAAGGTGATCATGCCCCAAATCCGGCCGGAATGGGTTGACGAGATCATCTGCGTTGACGGCCATTCCACGGACGGCACGCCGCAGTGGCTCGAAGAACACGGCTATCGCGTGATTCCCCAGCAGTCGGACGGCCTGATCGGGGCCTATTGGGAATGCATGGATGTCGCGCAAGGCGATGTGATTGTCGCGTTCAGCCCGGACGGCAACTCGATGGTGGATGCCATTCCGCAACTGATCGAGAAGATCAAGGAGGGGTACGACATCGTCGTCGCGTCGCGATATGCCCCCGGATCTCACAGCGATGACGATGACTGGCTCACGGGCTTTGGCAATTGGTTCTTCACGGGTTTGTCCAACGTGCTGTACGGCGCCCACAACACCGATCTGCTGGTGATGTACCGCGCATTTCGCAAATCACTGCCGTACGACCTGGAACTCTCCCGCAGCCGTCATCCCATGATGGAGATCGAGCTGATGCTGCGCGGCGTGAAGAACGGCCTGCGCATGACCGACATTCCCGCCGTGGAACCCGCGCGCATCGGCGGCGTGCGAAAGATGAAGATCTTCTACAACGGGTGGTTTGTTCTTTGGGTCATCATCAAGGAACTCTTTGTGCATCGCCGCATGAAGACGCCTCCGCCGCCAAGCGCCGCCGAGCCCGGCGACAAGGACACTCCCGCATCCGCCGATGCAATTGATATCGCAAAGAGGATCGCCGATGACGGTTCGTTTCTTCGCCGCCCCGGCGTCATCGCGGGGCTGATGGTCTTTCTGAGCTTCACGCTGTCGCTTCTGGCGGCCGCACAGACCAGCCCGTGGAAACTCGACCTGCGTCTCGACAACGACACCGCCCGCTATTACGACACGCAGAATTTCGAGGTGCATAACCCCGGCGATTTCTTCAGGGCGCTGGCCGATCCTTTCTTCCGAGCGCCGGATGCCGGCGCCATTGAGGCGCCGGCCGGGAAGCCTGTGTTTGTCGATATCCTGCGCGTCTGGGGCATGGCCGCGCGCTGCGTCTTTGGCCACGATGCCTGGGTGACGCGATCGGCTTACTTCAAATTCCTGGTTTTCGCCTTCGGATTATTGGCATTGACGATCTGTGCGATGGGCTGGCGTATCGGCAGTCCGTATCTCGGCATGCTCGCGGCGGTCGTGGCACTGCTGAATCCATGGGCGATGGTCCAGTTGGTCTATCGCAATTATACCTGTATCGGTATGGCCTTGTTTCTTTCTGCCTGCCTGCTGGCCCTGCGGCGCAACCGGTCGTGCATCTTTCTGGCCGGCGTTGTCGCGTGGATGGCCTTCCTTACCGATAACGGCATCCTGCTGTATTCGGCAATGCTGGGCGCGGTTGTTATCGCTGGTGAGTGGGGCGATTGGCGGCGCATGGTCGATCGCGGACTTCTCTTCGCCGCGGGTATCGTTTCGCCGTACATACTGTTGTCGCTTGTCGGGATGATCTGGTATCCCGGCTACTCCCGGCCGCTTAGCGTCACCATCGATTATTTCACGCATTTCGCCACCGCCAACCACTTCGCCACCCGCCCCGGCGCCGATCCTCACGCCACAGTCCCCAAATACCCGGCCATCGCCTTGCTGTTCATCCGCGAAAACTCCTGGATCGTCTTCGGGCTGATCCTTGTCGTCGTTCCAGTCGCGTTCTGGCAGTGCGCGCGCGTGGGCGTGTCGGCCGCCGCGAAACACAGTGCTCTGGGCCCGATCATCGCCTTGCTGCTGCCGGTCTTCCTGGTCTGGACGGCCATCGACCTCAAGCCCGGTGCCCAACTGGCACATACCTACTTCGTCGGCTATCCGCTGGTCGTCCTGGCGCTGGCGATTTTCTGGTGGCGATGGGCCAACCGCGGACCAGTCCTGCGCGCCGCGTGGGCGCTTTTGGCGGTGCTCTATGTGATCGAAACGGGCATGGGCCTGTATCGCTATCGCACGGTTTTCTTCAGCTTGCAGAATACGGTTGCTGCCGCCACAACCAGCAGCGGGCATGAGAAACTGGCCATCCTTTACAACGATCCGCACGCCAAGATCATCCAGCATCTGCTTAGTCCCGAATACGCCGATCGCATCGTGCTCGTCCTCAACCTTCAGGACATCGCAAATTTTGCCGCCGGCGCACAGATCAATACCCTTATCCAGACCGGCCCCGGCCTCTTGCAATACCGCGCACAAAAGCTCGAGAAGGGCGACTACATTTCCCACGTGCTCTGCGGACCCCTGGGCGAGACCATCGTATTTTGTCCGCCGGTTCCGGTCTGGGCGGATGATCCACAGCACGGCCAGCGCGAAATTGTCAGTGGGCCGGGCTCACTGACCAGTTCGGTCGGCTACTCCCACGTCAGCTTTTCCGACCCGGTCAAGATTCCGTTCTACGGCCTTTACCCGCTTCTGATCTTTGATGACGAATGGCCGACATGGCAGTACATTGAACGCAATATAAACGATGATTCGTGTATGAACGATCCCGGTATCATCCGCATGTCCACGGTCAGCTACCCCGATGGCATGCCCAACGGCGCCTCGAAATAGAGCCGCCGCAACCGCATTGCCCGTGACGAGCGACCCGGCGGCGTCGAATTGACACGGAACCGATCATGGAACAGTCAGGCATCGACACATCCATTGAGCCCGAGGCGCAATCGGGCAACACCCCTCTAATTTCCTTCGTCGTCTGCGGCCGCAACGACAACTACATGGGAAATTACACCTGGCGCATCACCACGGCCATGAACTGCCTGGTGCGAAACCTGGTTCGCGTCGGCCGGCAGAACGATGCGGAAATCATTCTGGCCGACTGGAACAGCGATATTCCGTTTCACAAGGAAATGCTCATGGTACCCGAGGCGCGGGGGATCATGCGCTTCATGGTAGTGCCGCCGGCCGTTGCGGTTCCGGCCCAGAAGGACAGTTCGTTTCCCAATCCGATCGCCCAGAACGCCGCCATACGCCGCTCGCGCGGGCGATTTGTCGCCGTATCCGATGCCGATGTGATCCTGCCCGCAAGTTCGCTTGCTACCCTGTTCGCCATTCTGGAAGGAAAGCTGCCCATCGGTCTGCCGCTGGACCGGGCGTTCCTGATCGCCGCTCGCCGTCAGCTTCCGACGGCGCGGACCGAGCACAATCCACCCCTGCCGGAAATCGAGGCGTTTCTCGATCGCAACCTGGCGCTCCTGAAACGTGATCTGATGATGGGCTCGTTCGGCGCCCCGGCCGGGCTGGTCCTGCTCCATCGCGACCGCTGGGAGGAAACGCGCGGCTACGACGAACGCCTGATTCATCACGGCTGGGGCGACATCGATCTGCACCTGCGGCTGTGCCAGGTGTATCCGTGGGTCGATCTGGCCAATTTCGGAGTCGAAACGGTGCATCTGGAGCACTACGCCGGCTCGATGGTGCGCGGCGCCACCAAACCGCGCAAATACAACGGCCATCCCGTCAGCCGCAGGATGACCCACAACGACGAGAATTGGGGCATGGCCAACGTCGATCTGTCGATGCACGACCCGGAGGCGGTGATGGACGAGGCGGCGGTGGCGCGGATAACAGCGGCGGCCGCCACGGCGCGATGTCCCAATATTCCCTTGTCAACGATTGTCAGTGAAATACAGCAAACGGCCTTGACGGTTCCGCACGAGCAGATCGATCGCCTGCTGAAGATATTTGTCCACGCCCAGGACGAATACGCCGCCCTGCGCATGCTGGCCTGGTACGCGATTCATCGCCATCCGCGCGTGTATGTCGAACTGGGCGTGCAGAAATCAAGCGGCCCCGGCGTTGTCCTCCTCGGATGCCCCACCTGCGAAGTGTACGGCGTGGATCAGTGGTCGGAGGACCACGGCGGCGGCGAACCGCCCTCGTACCGATTCGCTCAACTCATCGACACCGCCGCCGCGCAGGCCCAGGCGCACCTGGTCACGGCCGATCCCGCCACGGCCCTGGACAGACTCTTTGGCCGGATCGCTCCGCACCTGGCCGTGGATTTGGCGCTGCTCCGCACCGACCCGCTGTTTGGCGATCCTGTCCACAACGTCAAACTACTTGCCCAGCGACTGGCCCCCGGCGGCGCGATCGTCCTCAGCGCCCGCACACCGGCGGAATTCACCCCCGTCTGGACTGAATTGTCCAGCCGACTGCCCCAGTCGGCGAACGTGCTGAGCAAGAACGCGGCCGGCGAGGTTCAGATCGGCATGCTCCTGACTGTCGGATAGCATGCAAATCTCAAATCTCAGATTTGAAATTTGGGATCTGAACCGAAGCAAAAAACTTCTCCGCGGTCGCGTAGGAATCAGGCGTGCCGATGTCGATGAATCGCCCATGTCCGCGAAATCCGTGCAGGCCGCCGTTAATGGCCGATGGGAAGATTTCCTTTTCCACCGACACCGCCCGACCGGGCGGAATCGACGCGATAAACGCGCGCGACAATAGATAGACCCCGGCATTGATCCATCCGGACGGCGGTGGGGCGGACAAATCTCGTGGCGAACATTTTTCCGCGAACTGCGTAACACGATCGCGGTCATCGATCACGACGTGTCCATAACGACTAATATCAGGCACTTGTATCAGCAGCAGCGTTGCCGCCGATAAGCGATCTTCGTGAAATCCGAGCATCGCCGCCAGATCGACCTGGCAATAGGAATCGCCATTAAGCACCAGCACCGGGTCAGATTTCAGCATCGGCAACGCCTGACGCAAAGCGCCGCCGGTCCCCATCGGCGTCCCCTCGCGCGAGTACCGGATACGCAGCGACCCGTGCGATGATCCGAGCGTCCGCTCCATCATGTCGGCCATGTACCCAGTGCAGAGCACGGCATCGCGGATACCCCAAGCGGCGAGTTGGTCGAGAATCCATATCAGAAACGGCCGGCCACGCACGATGGCCAGGCACTTGGGCCGATCCGCGACGGCGCTGCGCAGTCGTGTCCCCGACCCGCCCGCCAGTATCGCCGCCGTCAATCGCGATTGGTCAATCACGTTTGGGGCCTCTAGACGTTCTTATGCTGACCGCGGCCGAACATGGCATACGCCGTCTGCAATTCCCTGATTCCATCGTCCAGCGACCGGCGAGCTTCAAAACCCGCCTCGCGCAGCCGCTGGTTGGATACGATATAATTGCGCTTATCCGGGTCCGACCGCATATCCGAAAAGTGAATGAAAAAGCCGGGAATATGCTCCTTGATCTTCATGGCCAATTCGCCCTTGGACAAATTGGCGGTATCCAGCCCCAGATTGAACGGCCGGCCGATCATCGCCGCCCTGTGCTCGATGGCATGGACAAAGCAATCCGCCACGTCGCGGATGTGGACGAAATTGCGTTTGAAGTCCTTCTCGAAAATGACGATGTACCCGTCCGTCACGGCCGCATAGACGAAATGGTTGACCAGCAGGTCGATCCGCATGCGCGGCGATGTGCCGAAAACCGTCGCCAATCTCAGAACGATTGAGTTCGGCGAGGCCAGAATCGCCTGCTCGGCCTGGCATTTAGTGCGGCCGTACAGCGTGATCGGCTCCAGCGGCGTATCCTCGGTGCAGAACATCGCCCCGCTGCGCGTGCCATAGCCACTGTTCGTATTGGGATAAAGCAGCAATTGGGCGGCCGATCGCAGCCGGCAGATCATCAGCACGGCATCGCAATTGAGCGACTGCGCCAGCCACGGATCGCGCTCGCAAGCCGGCGCCCCGACCACCGCAGCCAGCGGGATGACTACGTCGGAGTCCTTGAGCAGCGCCTTGACCTTGCTTTCGTCGCGAGCATCGCCGTAAACAAAATGAAATCGCGGATCGGCACACAAATGAAACAGCGGCGTCTGCCCAAAGGCCAGCGTATCCAGAACGGTCACATCGTACCCGCCTTCGAGCAGTCGCTGGCAAAGCACCGACCCGATATACCCGGCGCCGCCGGTAATCAAAACGCGTTGAGGCATGAGGTCTCCAAGGGCTGCGGCCGAGGGTAGCGGGTCCGACAAACTGGGTCAATTGCGGCGGCGGGGAGTGTCGGGCGGGGGCGAGGATTCGCGATTCGCCTACCTCCGACGCGTGGATAAAGGGGAGACTGCCTCCAGCCGATGGAATATGGGAACCGTGCGCGCATTTCCGCCACCGCCGGGCGGATTTGCGGTATCATTCCAACCCGTGCCAGCGTTTGAACCGGTGTCGATGTGATTATTTCTCGAACTCCCTTTCGCATTTCGTTCTTCGGCGGGGGGACGGACTATCCGACGTGGTATCGCGATCATGGCGGGGCGGTGCTGGCCGCGACCATCGATAAGTATTGTTATCTCACCTGCCGGTATCTGCCGCCGTTCTTTGAGCATCGGTATCGCGTCCTCTACTCGTTCATCGAGAACGTGCAGACGATCGACCAGATCAAGCACCCGGCCGCCCGGGAAGTGCTGCGGTATCTCAACATGGACCGCGGCGTTGAGATTCATCACGACGGCGATCTGCCTGCCCGCAGCGGGATGGGGTCCAGTTCGGCTTTCACAGTCGGATTGCTCCACGCCCTGCACGCCCTTCGCGGCCAGATGGTCAGCAAATACCAGCTTGCCCACGAAGGCATCGTCGTCGAACAGGAACTGCTCAAGGAAACCGTCGGCTCGCAGGACCAGGTCATGGCCGCATACGGCGGGCTGAACCATGTGGCGTTCCATCAATCCGGCGAGATTACGGTGCGGCCGGTCATCCTGCCGCCGGCCCGGCTGCCGGAATTTAACGCCCATCTCATGCTCTTTTACACGGGGATTCAGCGGAACGCGTCGGACGTTGCGGCCAGCTATGCGACGAATCTCGACGACCGCCGTCGCGAGCTGCGCATCATTCAGGATCTGGTCGAAGAGGGCATGTCTCTGCTCGGTTCCAACAGCGATATCACGAATTTCGGCCGGCTGCTCCACGAAGGATGGGTCGCCAAGCGCACGCTCGGCGGCAGCGTGACCAATACCAGCGTCGATGCCATCTACGACGACGCACGCGACGCCGGTGCTATTGGCGGCAAGCTGCTGGGGGCCGGCGGCGGGGGGTTCATTCTCCTGTTCGTCCCGCCGGAGAAGCACGAGGCGGTCAAGGCCCGGCTCGACGGCCTGATCCACGTGCCATTCAGCTTTGAGCGATTCGGCAGCCAGATTATCTTCTATGAATCGGACACGGATTACACCGAAGCGGAAAAGGCGCGGATGATGCATCCCAAGCAGGCGTTTCGGGAATTGACGTAGACGGAAACCCCGCGCATGGCCAATGGTGCTCAGCAGCAGCGGACCTGGTCGATTGACGAACTTCGATTGAAGTCGCGCCTGATCCGCGCCACCTGCGTGCAAATGGCCTTCGACGCCAAACAGGGGCATCTCAACGGCGCGATGAGTTGCGTGGATATCCTCGTCGCCCTGTATTATGGCTGGCTTAATGTTGCCCCGCCGCGGTCGGGTCAGGCGATGGCCGCGGTGCGTGGCGCCGCCGCCGGCACTCCCCCCTCCCCCTCGCCCTGTACTCAGGGAGAGGGTTGGGGTGAGGGTTCTAACGCACCGGCCGCCCAATTACCTCCAATGACAGGAAGACCCTCACCCTATCCCTCTCCCAGCGTACAGGGAGAGGGGACAAGAGAAGGTAATCCGTCGATTGGTTTGTGCATGCTGGCGGACCCGGCCCGCGATCGGTTCGTCTTCAGCAAGGGACACGCGTGCAAATCGCTTTACGCGGTATTGGCGGATCGGGGCTTCATTCCCCTGGAATGGCTGGCCGGTTATGCGCGCAACGACAGCCCGCTGCCGATGCATCCGTGTAAACACGCTCTGGGGATTCTGGAAACCTCGGCCGGCAGCCTCGGCCATGGACTGGGCATCGCGACGGGAATGGCTTATGCGTTGCGGCTGGACAACAACCCGGCCCGGTGCGTGGCGCTATTGAGCGACGGCGAATGCAACG
>CAYQTE010000021.1:0-7858 GCA_964420285.1 uncultured Tepidisphaeraceae bacterium | reverse complement strand
CTGGACAACAACCCGGCCCGGTGCGTGGCGCTATTGAGCGACGGCGAATGCAACGAGGGGAGCACGTGGGAAGCGGCCATGTTTGCCGCCGCTCACAAGATGGATTCGGTGCTGGCGATCGTGGATTACAACCGGGTGCAGTCGGTGGGCCGCACGGACGACCTGACCGGCGGCACATCGTTCGAGGAGAAATTCCGCGCCTTCGGCTGGTCCGCCCGCACCATCGACGGGCACGACATCCCTCAAATTCTGGCGGCGCTGGCCGAAGTCCCGTTTGAGCGCGGCAAGCCGACGGCCATCATCGCCCGCACGCGGGCCGGCGCCGGCGTGAGTTTCATGGAGGATCAGGTGCTCTGGCATTATCGCGCGCCCAGTCAGGACGACCTGGATCGCGCGCTGGCTGAGTTGGGGGCGCGGCCGATTTACACGCCGGGGCGAGCATGAGACGAGCGTTTTCCGAAACCCTCTTCAAGCTGGCGACCGAGAATCCGCGCCTCGCGTTCATCACCGGCGATCTTGGTTTTCAGGTCTTCGATCAGTTCGAGAAGGCTTTCCCGCAGCGGTATATCAACGTCGGCGTGGCCGAGGCGCAGATGGTGTACGTGGCGGCCGGAATGGCGTGCGAGGGATGGTCGCCGATCGCGTATTCGATCGCCTCGTTCGCGACGGCCCGGCCGTTCGAGCAACTGCGATTCTGCGTGGCCTATCCCAATCTTCCGGTCGTGCTCGTGGGGGCCGGACGGGGTTACACCTATGGCACGAGTGGGGTGTCGCATCATGCGGTGGACGATCTGGCCCTGATGACGGCGCTGCCGAACATGCGCGTGGTGATTCCCGGCGATCCGGGTGAAATCGAGCAATTGCTGCCGCAGGTCATGGCGGCCAAGTGCCCGGCTTACTTCACTGTCGGCCGGTATGGCGAGCCTCGCTACAACGCGGAGGAGCCGGCGGTGCTGGGCAAGGCTCGTTTGCTCCGGCCGGGGAAATCCGTCGCGATTCTCACGACCGGCGAAATGGCCAATGAGTCGCTGAAGGCATACGAGATTCTCAATTCCCTGGGCATGAGCCCGCTGTTGTATCAGATTCACACCGTCAAGCCGCTGGATGTGGCGACGCTCGATGCCATCGGGCAGCGCGTGGCGGCGATGGTCGTGGTCGAGGAACATTTGCCCAACGGCGGGCTTTTCAATGCGATTGCATCGTGGCGGGCGACGGCCGATACTGACGTGAAACTGATGCGGCTCGGCCCGCCGGATCGGTTTGCGTTGGGGGCGGTGCAGCAGCAGGAATTGCGACGGCGGCTGGGAATTGACGGACCGGCGATCGCCGAATTTTGCAAGACGCTGTGGCGGAAAATGTGATCGCCGGCAAGGTTTTGTTCACGATGGCTTATTCCAAATTGCTTATCACCGGCGGCACGGGATTTGTCGGCAAACATCTCCAGGAAGAACTGTCCCGGCGCGGAACGCGTTTTGTCGTCTTCGGCAGCGATCGATACGATCTGACGCGAATCGACCAGGCCCAGGCCGTGTTTCGCGAGAATGCCGATGCCGATGCGATCATCCATATGGCGTGCGTGCAGGCGGCGGCTGATTTTCCGGCCAAGCACACGGCCGATCAGTTGCATATCAACGGCCTGATTCACTTGAACGTGCTGGAGAGCTGGCGGAAATATCTGCCGCGGGCCAGGTTCATCGGGATCGGTTCGTCGTGCGCCTATCCAGCCATGAGCGGCGCGATCCGCGAAGATCGCGCCATGGAGGGCGAAATCCACGGCAGCGTCTATTCGTACGCTTTCACCAAGCGACTGCTTCTGACCGGCATTCGCGCCTACAACGATCAGCACAAGCTCGACGGCAGCTACCTGATTCCGGCCACCATGTTCGGCGAATACGATGACTTTGACGCCCATACGGCGCATGTCACCGGCGCGCTGATCGGCCGGTTTGTGGCGGCGGCGATGGAAAACCGGCCGACGGTCGAAGTCTGGGGCGACGGGACGCAGGTACGGGATTTTCTCGACGTGAAGGATTTCGTGGCGGCGTTGCTTTACCTGTTGCCGCTGTGCAATCGCGATGTGGTCAACATCGGACCCGGCCGCGGGATTTCCATCCGCACTCTCGCGTCCATGATCCAGGAAGCCAGCGGATTTGGCGGCCAGGTTGTGTACAAACCGACAAGTTACGTTGGCGTGCAGGATAAGTTCATTGATGTCACAAAGCTGAACACGACGTATCAGTACCAGGTGTCGGGCGACCATTCCGCGGCAATAAGGCGCACGGTGGCGTGGTATCGCGAGCATTACGCCGAATTGCGCGAGAAGCGAAAATTCCCGCGAGGTTTATCCGGCAATGGTTGAGAAAGGCCTTTCTGTGTTTTACAAAGACAAGATCGTTGTCGTAACCGGCGGCACCGGGTTTGTCGGAACAAATTTCGTCGAGGAACTCGTGCGCCGTGGGGCGAAGGTGCGCATCACGCTGCATCAGCGGCCGCCGCGCTTGGCGATGGAGGGCGTCGAGATTATCCGGGCGGATTTGACGCGGCCGGAGGATTGCCTCGCGGCGATGGAGGGTGTGGATTACGTCATTCACGCGGCCGGTCCGGTGACCGGGGCGGCCGTTACCAGCGGGGCGGCCAAGTTGCCGGTGAAAATGCCGGGGATTCCCATCAATCTGACGCTGGGCGCCAACGTGCTTCAGGCCGCGTGGACCATGAATGTGCAGCGGTTTTTGCTTTTGGGCAGCACGTCGATCTATCCCGTGGTGGCCCGGCCGATTCGGGAAGAAGAAGGATGGGACGAGCCGGTGCATCCGTCGTATTTTGGATACGGCTGGATGCGGCGCTATCTGGAGCGGCTGGCCGAATATGTGGCCGGTCAATCGGCGATGAAGATCGCGATCGTGCGGCCGACGGCGGTGTACGGGCGCTGGGACAATTTTGATCCGCAAACCAGTCACGTGGTGCCCGCACTGGTGCGCAAGGCGGTCGAGCGGATGGCGCCGTATGAGGTGTGGGGGACCGGCGATGAGGTGAGGGATTTCCTGCATGTAACGGACCTGGTACAGGGCGGGCTGGCGGCGCTGGAGAAACACGCGGTGTGCGATCCGGTGAATCTGGGATATGGCCAGTCGTTTACCATCCGCCAACTCGTGCAGGCGACGCTGAACGCGGCCGGATATTCCGACGCGAAGATCGTGTTCAATTCCTCGAAGCCGACGACGATTCCGGTGCGCATTGTCGATATTTCCAAGGCGCGGAAAGCTCTCGGATTTGAGCCGCGAGTTTCGCTGGAACAGGGGCTGGCCGACACAGTGCAATGGTATCGGACGACTGCGGCGGGGCGGGCATGAGCCTCAGCGGCGGTCACATCCTTGTCACCGGCGCGGCCGGGTTGATCGGGCGAAACCTCATCGAGCATCTGTGTTCCCTTGGTCTGGGTTCGCGAGCGGTCGTGCATCGACGACAACCGGCGGCGCGACTCCCTCATGTGGATTATGTGACTGCGGATCTCACCAACGCGCAGGATTGCGCGCGTGCGATGCAGGGGATCGATCATGTCTTCCATTGTGCGGCGGTCGTAATTGGCGCTTCGGCAACGGCGGCTGATCCCGCAGCGGCGGTGGCGGAATGTGCCGCAATCAATGCGAATGTAATCGAGGCCGCCTTTCGGGCCCATGTGAAAAAGTTCCTCTGGCTGGGAAGCACGACCGCATATCCGCCGGCGGGGGATCGGCCGCTGCGGGAAGAGGAAATCCTCGATGGCCAGCCGTTTGAAAAATACCGTGCCGTCGGCGGGATGAACCGGCAGATGGAAATACTCTGCCGACATTACGGCCGGCAGGCTTTGCCCCCGATGACAACGATCGTGCTGCGCCCGACCAACGTCTACGGACCCGGCGACAATTTCGATCCGGCGAAATCGCGCGTGGCGGCGGCGCTGCTGCGACGGGTTGTCGAACGGACGGATCCATTTGAAGTCTGGGGCACCGGCGACGACATCCGCGACATGATTTATGTTGACGATGTCGTGCGCGCGATGGTGTTGGCGATGGAGAAACTCGATCGCTACACGACATTGAATATCGGCTCTGGCAAAGGACATTCGGTCAGTGAGATGCTCCAGATTCTGCTTGAACTTGAGGGGTTCACGCCGTCGCGACTGGTCTTCGATGCCGGCAAGCCGTCGATGATCCCGGTTCGGCGGGTCGATGTCAGCAAGGCCCAAAGGGAGCTTGGCTTTGTGGCGGAAATCGACTTGCCAGAGGGATTCCGCCGGACGCTGCAGTGGTATAAGCAAAACCGGGCCCTCGCTCCTTAACCGCGGAACGTCGATGTCCGATAGCCTATTATCCGTGTGTGTTGTCAAGCGGCCCGGCGGGCGCGAATAAGGTGTTCCTGAATGCAAGAGCAAGTCCCCCTGAATATCCGCCGAAAAGACGGCCGGCTGCGCACGTCGCCGCTTGCTCGCCAGCGTCTGGACGATCATGCCGAGCCGATCAGGATCGGCCTGGTCCAGATCAACAACAGCTTCTCGAAACAGAATTATCTGCCGTATTCCATTGCGATGCTTCAAGCCTACGCGCAGCGCCACCTGCCGAACCCCGGCCGGTATGAGTTCATGCTGCCGCTGTACAAGCGCATTCCGGTTGACGAGGGCGTTGAGCGCCTCAAGGGCGCGGAGGTCGTGGCATTTAGCCTGTACTGTTGGAACAACCGCATCTCCCTGGAAATCGCCCGGCGAATCAAGGCGGACAATCCGCAGACGATCATCGTGTTCGGCGGGCCGCAGGTTCCCAATCATGCGGAGCAATTTCTCCGCGACAATCCGTTCATCGATATCGCGGTCCACGGCGAGGGCGAGGATGTCGTCATGCGCATCCTCCGCGACGGCATTTTCGGCCAGGTTGGCGAGATCCCGGGGATCAGCTATATCGACGCCGAGGGCGGATTCGTCACTCACGACATGGCCAAACGTGTGGGCGATCTGTCGCAGATTCCCTCGCCGTATTTGAGCGGCATTTTCGATCCCCTGATGAACGCCAATCCGGATGAGACGTGGATCGTGGTATGGGAAACCAATCGCGGATGCCCCTTTGCCTGCACGTTCTGCGATTGGGGCTCGGCCATCGCCAGCAAGGTCTACACATTCGACATGGACCGCATTCGCCGCGAAATCGACTGGTTTTCGCAGCGGAAGATCGAATTCGTCTTCTGCGCCGATGCGAATTTCGGCATGCTGCCTCGCGATCTGGAGATCGTCAACGCTGCCGCCGCGAGCAAAAGTCTCACCGGCTATCCCAAGGCGCTGTCCGTGCAGAACACCAAGAACGCCACCGAGCGGGCCTATCAGGTGCAGAAGGCTTTGGCGCTGGCCGGCATGAACAAGGGCGTGACCGTCTCGTTTCAATCGATGGACCCGGGAACGCTCCAGGCGATCAAGCGCGGTAACATCTCCACCGCCAGCTTCCAGGAATTGCAGCGGCGCTTCACGCTGGACGGCATCGAAACCTATTCCGACATGATTCTCGGCCTGCCCGGCGAAACGTACGCCACCTTCGCCGACGGGACATCGACGATCATCGACAACGGCCAGCACAACCGCATCCAGTTCAACAATCTCTCCATCCTCCCCAACGCGGAAATGGGCGATGCCAAATACCAGCAGCAATACGGCATCAAGATGATCGAAACGAAGATCGTGAACATTCACGGCTCGCTCAACGAAGCCACGTGGGACATCTACGAGACGCAATTGCTGGCGATCGAAACCAGCTCGCTGCCGCGCGACCAATGGGTGCGCACCAGGGCGTTCTGCTGGTGGGCGGCCCTGCTGCATTTCGACAAGCTCATGCAGATTCCCATGGTGATCCTGCGGCACAACGGCCCGCTCACATATCGGCAGCTTTTTGAAGTCTTTTCCGAAGGCCCGATCGACGGCCTGCCCATTCTCCAAAGCGTCCGCCAGTTCTTCATCGATAAGGCCCGCGACATTCAAAACGGCGGCGCCGAGTATTGCCGCGCTCCGCAATGGCTGAACATCTGGTGGCCGGCCGATGAATACATGTTCATCAAGCTGGTTGTCGAGGATCAGCTCGAGGCGTTTTATCAAGAGGCGCAAACCGCGTTGGAGCGCCATCTGCAAAGCCGCTCGATCACGTTGCCCGAGGGGCTTCTGGCGGATTGCATCGCACTCAACGCCGGCCTGGTCAAGAAACCGTTCCAGACCACGGACATCGACGTTGATGTCTCCTGGAATCTTTGGGATTACTATCAATCGATCCTGCGCGGCACGCCGATTTCGCTGGAGCCGTCGCCTCGGCGGCATCATATCGACCGGCACACGGCGACATGGCGAACCTGGGACGACTGGTGCCGCGAGGTCGTCTGGTACGGCAACAAAAAGGGCGCCTATCTGTACTCGAGCACCGTATCCGAGCCCCAAATCGCCGGCCATTATTGATCGCCCATGAATTACCGCCCGCTGGGAAAGACCGGTTTGAGCGTATCCGAAATCGGGTTCGGATGCTGGGGCATCGGCGGCGTGGCGCCCGGAACCAAATCCTACGGCCCGACCGACGATGCCGAATCCATCCGCACGCTCCACAGGGCATTGGAGCGCGGCGTCAATTTCTACGACACATCCGATCTGTACGGCCTGGGCCACAGCGAGGAAGTTCTCGCCGCTGCGTTCCTTGGTCGTCGTACGGATGTGTTGATCGCCTCCAAGGCGGGCTTTGTCGTCGACGCATCCGGCAAGCAGCATCAGCAATTTACGCCGCAACACATCCGCTCGGCCATCGAAAGAAGTCTGCAACGCCTGCGAACCGATTACATCGATCTTTACCAACTGCACGATCCGCCGATGGACGACCTGCGGGCCGATCCGAGCGCCATCGAGGTCATGAAATCGCTCTTGGCGGAAGGAAAGATTCGCGCCTGGGGCATTTCGGCCCGCTCGCCCGCCGACGGCCTCATCGCGGTGCAGCACTTCCACGCGCCGGCGATCCAGATCAATTTCAACATGATCGACCAGCGCGCCGTGCAAATCGGCCTGCTCGATGCCTGCGTCCGGGCCGGCGCTGGAATCATCGCCCGCACGCCCCTCTGCTTCGGATTCCTTACCGGCCGATACAACGCCCAGACGCGCTTTGATCCCGACGACCACCGCGCCGGCTGGCCAATCGAGCAAATCGCTCTGTGGGCCAGCGCTCCCGAACTTTTCCGCCGCGCTCTGAATCCGCCTGTCGAACAAACTTCCAGCCAACTGGCCCTTCGCTATTGTCTGTCCTACCCGGCCATTTCCACGATCATTCCCGGCTTTCTCAAACCGCAGGAGGTGGACGAAAACCTGGCCGCCGCCGACTTGGGGCCACTTCTTCCGGCCGCTCGCGCCGCCGCCGAGAGCGTCTACCAGGAGCACGTGTTCTTTGCCGCCAGGAAGGGCGCCTGACCGCATCATTCCCTATTCGTCTATCCGTAAGTTCCGTGGCCAAAACGCAATTGTTCCGCTGCCTGCTCCGAAAGACGAACGGATCAACCGCAGATGAACGCAGATAAACGCAGATAAATCCCGTTTTTGTCTTATCCGCGTTCATCAGCGTTCATCCGCGGTTCCATCGCCTGGTTTCCATTATCATCTCCTCAATAATCTTGTGCGCTGCATCCGTGAAATCCGTGGTCAACACGCATCGCTCTGCGCCTCCGCGCCTCCGCGTGAGATTTCTCTTAAGTGATTTGCGGCACCATGTTTACGATAAGAACGCGTTACAATCCCCGCTTCACCCCACCCCCGTTTTCAGCCGAATATCGCGGTTTACGCCAAACATCGCGTCCAAAACGTGCCCCAAATGTCTCGAAA
>CAYQTE010000020.1:0-75974 GCA_964420285.1 uncultured Tepidisphaeraceae bacterium | reverse complement strand
CTCCTGGCCGGTACCCCAATTATCACCCGGCGACAGAAAAATTGGCAGACCCTCAGCGGCCGGGTAACGCAAACGTTGGCTTTCGACAAACCTCTCAACAGGGCTGGAGTGCCGGACTGTCGATACATATGATACTTGGCGTTGCCGCGCCGGTGTGACGGCGTGGGCGTGGAGGTGAATTATCGATACCGAGCCCGTCGCCATATTGGCCGCGATGCCGCCCGAGCCCATCGGCGATGCCGATAGCGCCGGCGCGGGCGCGGAGATTGTGTCGCGGGACACGGCGCCCGTCCCCACGGCCCCGCAGCGGCGCAAGTTGTCGGCCGCCCTGCCGCGGCAGACCCGCCTTCTGCGCTGGTACGACGCCGTCGAACAATTTGTCTCGCGACTTTCGGTGCGCGACACCTTCTGGCACCGCGTCTGTTCGCTGATCTGGCTCCCCTATGCGTTCTTCAGCGGCATACGCATGCGCGAGATCGAGGCCAACACCTTCGCGGCCGTTTTGCCCTTCACCCGCATCAACCGCAATTTCTATCGCGCCATGGCGGGCGGCGCCCTCCTGGCCAACAGCGAAATCGCCGGCGGCATGTACCTGTTCGGCCTGTGCGGGGGCGATTACACAGTCGTCTGCAAGCAGCTTCAATACGTTTTCCTGCGGCCGTGTCACGGACCGGCCATCTATCGCATGAAGCCGCGCGAAGACCTTCCCAGGCTGATCGCCACTGGAGACGAATTCAATGTCACGCTCGATCTGGATATCTCCCAGCAGGTTTCGGAACCTGGCGAACGGGACAGGCGCGTCGGCCGGTGCGAGGTCGTCTTTCACGTCACACCCAAGAACCTGATCAAGCTGCGCAAGGCCCGCCGTGCCGCCAACGAAGCCCGTCGCGATGCCTGAGCAGCCTCGATCTATTTCGAGCGAACAACCCGCCCGTCCCGCGCCCGACTGGCTATGGGCCGTTTACCTGGCCGTTTCGTGGACATGGTGCATCGGCATGTTCCTGCCGGTGATTCTTGTCGGCGAATTTGGCATTACCGGCTGGGTGGTCTTCGCGATCCCCAACATTGTTGGCGCGGCTGCGTTCGGGTGGGCAGTCCGCGACCGCGATCATGCCGATCGACTTCTGGCCACGCACGGGCGGGCGATGGTCGTTTTCTCTCTGGTTACCATCGCGTTCCAGATCTTTTTCGCGACATGGTTCTTCGGCCGCCTGAATATGCTCCCGGCCATCGTGGCCTGTCTCATGCTGGCCGGCGCCCTGCGCGTGCTGGGCAGCGGGCGACCGGCGCTGGATCGCATTGCCGCCAGCGCCGGATTTCTTATTTCGCTGGCGATTCTCGGGTGGTGGATTGTCCATTTGTCCCAGCGGCGTGAATGGAGCGACTTCTCGTCGCGTGTTTTCATCCGGCCCGGCGCGGTCGCGATGGGTCTGGTTCCCGTGTGCTTCTTCGGCTTTGCATTGTGTCCGTATCTCGATCTGACGTTCTACGCCGCCCGTCGCGACATGGCCGCCGGATCAGCCCGCCGGGCGTTCGGGTGGGGCTTTGGCCTGTGTTTCCTGCTGATGATCGTCCTGAGCCTCCTATACGCCCCGGCTATTTCCGCCACTCTGGCCGGCAAGCCAACATCGCGGATTCTGCTGTATCTTGTAGCCGTCCACGTCGTGATCCAACTCTCGCTGACCACCGTCTTCCACGCCCGCGCTACTCTGGAACATCTTTCCGAGCGCCGTGGCTCGGTCTGGCTCGGCGGCAGTGTTGTTACCGGGATATTTATCGGAATCGCCGCTTTGGCGGTCGGTCAGGTGCCCATGCCCGCCTTCAGCGCGGTCGGCCGCCTCGACGCGGGCGAGTTGGCCTATCGCCTGTTCCTGTCGTTCTACGGCCTGATCTTCCCCGCCTACGCCTGGATCTGCATGGCCGGGAGTTTCAGGAATCCCGCTCCACCCGCCGCGGCACAACTGCGGATCGTCGTCTTCACTATCGTCATCGCCGCGCCGATGTTTGCCATGGGGTTTCTGGCGGATCGACCACTCTGGCTCATACCCGGCGTGGCGCTTGTCTTGTTTGCCCGGCTCGCGGCATGGCGAAAAGACGCAAATAGTCCGATAATGCCTTCGGCCGGAAACTAACCCCGACTCGATCAACATCTTATCGGACTTGCGTGCCCCGATAACGACGCGGCTGTTGATTCGAGGTTTTTTTTACTTCGGGCTGGGTCGATCCTCTGGTAAAACACCATTCTGGCCAAGGTATCGACACGCTACGAGACCGGCCTGATTGCACGGTGATGCTGCATGGCCCTTGCGTCAAAAACTGCGACCGCTTCATCCGCCGCCGATCCGGCTCTGCTGCCGACCGGTGTGTTCGCGGATAAGCCGCCCCTGCCCCTCAATCGCCCGGCTACGCTGGTCGGTGCCCGGCAGGGTTGTCATCTGCGCCTGGTCTCGGCGGATATCAGCCAGTTTCATGCCGTGATCGTGCGCGGCCAGGACGGTGTCTACGTCCACGATCTGGCCAGCCGATCCCATTCCTTTGTCAACGGCGCTCCCGTTCGCGAACATGATATTCGCGATGGCGATCGCATTCAGTTCGGCCGGTTCAGTTTCGCCTTCCGTGCCGGCAGCGCCGTCTTCGTCCCCCAACAGCCCGTGCCCGCCGCGACATTGCAACTGCCCGGCGGCAAAGACGTGCCCATTCACGGCCGGGCCATTCTGATCGGCCAGCGCCGCACCGCGGATATCGTGCTGAACCACGAGACCATTTCCAACGCTCACGCGCTGATCTTCGCCATGAGCGGCACGCGGTACATTCGCGATCTGTCCAGCCGCACCGGAACCTACGTCAACGGCAGCCTCATCCATCAGCAGGAGTTGCACTTCGGCGATTCCATCCGCATCGGCAACGCGGTCGTCACCTACGTCGCCGCCGCAGCGCCGATATCGGTTGATGCCGAGAGCGACGAGGAACCGCATCCGCACGCCGCACGCCCGCCAACTCCGTCACTGCGATCGCCGCCCTTTGGCATGGCGGCCCGAGCCGGTTTCACCCGCCCTGCTCCCGCCACCCCCCCGCCGCCCCCGGCAGTGACGCCCGCCATCGCCCAGGAGCCCGGTGAGGTCGAGCCAACTGTGGCAAGCCCCGCGACCGCGCCTGAGTCGGGCGACGTCGAATTGCCGGTGGTGAGTGATGTCGAACCGCCGCTTCCGATGGTTCCAGCGGTTGATTCCGAAATCGCCACCGGCGACGAGCCGATCCCTCTGGCCGAGGAACCTCTGGCCATCGCTCGTCCCGCCGCTCCCCGGCCGATGCCGCGTGCGCCGATCGCCCAGCCACAACCAGTGCCCGAGGCCGATCTTGGGCCACTTCCCTTCGATGATCTCCCCATCGCCGTCGAGCCGCCCGCGACAGGCGAGCTTGAACCGCCCGCGGTGAGCGATTTCGAATCGCCTGCGGTAAGCTCATCCGGGTCGCCGGTACCCGAAGCGGCCGACGAGCCGGCGCCCATCGCTGAATCGGTATCGGCATTGGATGTCGAACCGGAAGTCCCACTTGAGCCAGTCGCCGCAACCGCCCCTGAGCCCATTGTCGAATCCGAACCGTCCGCGGCGAGCGATTTCGAATCGCCTGCGGTAAGCTCATCCGGGTCGCCGGTACCCGAAGCGGCCGACGAGCCGGCGCCCATCGCTGAATCGGTATCGGCATTGGATGTCGAACCGGAAGTCCAACTTGAGCCAGTCGTCGCAACTGCCCCTGAGCCCATTGTCGAATCCGAACCGCCCGTGGCGAGCGATTTCGAATCGCCCGCGGTAAGCTCATCCGAGTCGCCGGTACCCGAAGCGGCCGACGAGCCGGCGCCCATCGCTGAATCGGTATCGGCATTGGATGTCGAACCGGAAGTCCAACTTGAGCCAGTCGTCGCAACTGCCCCTGAGCCGATCGTCGAACCCGAACCACCTGCGGTCAGCGATATCGAACCGCCTGCGGTGAGCGACGCCGAACCACTTGTCGCCAGCGCGGTCGAGCCAACCGAAACCAGCGACACCGAGACGCCTGTCGCGGCCAGTATCGATCCGCCGGCGGTCGATCGCATTGAACCGGCCGAGCCGGTTGATCTTGATGCCGCAGTCGAAATCCCGCCGGATGTTGAATCGGACGCCGTGCGAGAATCCGCCGCCGACTTGCCCATCGCCAATTTTGACACTGGCGCCGATTCGTCCGCCGACGCCGGCGCTTCCCCGATCAGCGACGCCGATATCGCCGGCTTCCTGGCCGATCCCGAATCACCTGGCGATGTAACGCCTGATTTGAGTCCTGTCGAACCACTCGCGGCGAGCGCCTTCGAACCGCCTGCGGTGAGCGATGTTGAGGCGATCTTGACCCAGACCCCGCCGGCTGACGTCGGCGCCATCACCGCCACCGCGCCTCTCGTCGAGGAACCCGCGCCGCTTTCGATCGACCAAGTCGCCTTGCCGATCGAATCGCCTGCCGTCTGCGCTTCGAGCACTGTCGACGCCGCCGTTGCCGAGCCGCCGCAATTGCTGGCCGGCGGTGATGCCGAGCTCAACGGCGAATCGGAGCCTCTCGACGAGCCAACTGAATCCGAGCCGGCCGGTGTTGATTTCGGTTTTGCCCGTCGGGCGGCCAAATCCGCCCGGCCCGCCGAAGAGAGTGGCGATCCATTCCCGGCGATCGACCTGACCCGGTTCCGCGCCGATGCCGCCGCCGATTATCACGATCATGATTGGGACACCGATCACGCCGCCGCCCCGGCCGTACAGCCGCCGTCCAAGCCGCTGCTCGATCTCCCGCCCGATTTGGGCGCGGCCCTTCGTGCGAGCATTCCGCCTGCACCGACAGCCGGTGAAATCGAACCGCCGGCGCCAAGTGAAGTTGAGCCGGCCGTATTTGCTCCCGCGCCGCCAATCGCGGAATCAACGACGCCTTCGGATCAGCCGGCCATCGAACCTTCCGCGGTCAGCGAGGTCGAGCCGCCCGCAGCGAACATTTCGACCGCACTCGGGGCAGGCGATGCCGAACCGGTCGAATTCCTCGCCGCGGCCGAGCCCACGCCTGAATCGGCCCAGGCCCTGGCCCGTGATGCGGCGGTTGACTCTCCGGCACCAGAATCGGCGGTGGCCGAGGCGGCGACGGCCGATGAGTTGACTGACTCGTTGTTCGGCATGGCGATCACGAACCTGACCGACGCCCCGCCGCTGGTGGAATCCAGCCCGGCCGCCCACCCCCCCGCAGTGATTAACGTCGAAGCGCCCGTGGTGAGCGTTTCAACGTCTCCCAGCGCAGTCGCTGCCGAGCCGCCGACCGTGAACACTGTCACTCCACCGACCGTGAGCACTTTGACCACTGCTGGCGCAGCGACCGCACTGCCTGCGGTGAGCCCCATCGAACCTCCCGCGCCGCCGCGAAAGCGAGCGTTTGTTCCACTTGCGCCGCTGAGTCTGGATGACGGATTCTTCAGCGCACCGGCCAAGCCGGCCGCGCCACCGCCGATGGCAAGTGTTGCGGGGACCGCGGCGGCGGCCGCGGCGGCCGGCGCCGGCGCGACGCTGCCTGGCCAATCGTCCGGCGGCGCCAGAATCAGCACTGTCGCTCCGCCGAGCGGCGGATCAGTCACTGTCGGACCTGATGTCGTGATCCCCTCGCCGGGCGCATCTCCGCCAGCCGCACAAGCGCCGCCGGTCGTCGCGCCGCCGGTTCCGCCAGCCGCCGCCCGCGAGTTTGATCCATTCGGCGATTACGGCGGCATCGCGCCGCTGCATATGGGCGGTATGCCGCTGAATCTGCCGGAGTTGGCGCCGCCGCCGGCGTACTTCGGCAAGATCTCCGTGGCGTTCGACGGCCGGTCGATCACCGGAGAACGACTTCCCCCCACTCCGCTGCCGCCGCCAAAGACGGCGGCGCCGCGACGTCCTGCGACTCCGCCGCCCGTGGCGCCGCCAGCGCCGCCCGCGCCGCCGATGGCCAGGGCTCCCGCCCGGCCGGTCCCCGCCGAGGAATTTGTCATCGGGGCGCCGGCGAACGACGGAACACCTTCCGCGCGGGCGCCGATCCCCAAGCCACCGGTCAAGAAGAAGGATCGCACGAAAATTCGCCGGCCGGCCTCGCCAAAGGGCCGGTCCAATACACCCTTCAGCGACGAGTCGCTGCGTATTCGGCCGCAGGATCTCGTCAGCGGCGCGACTGGCGGAATCATGCTTCCCACGCCCCCGGCGACACCCCCGACGCTCACGGGCGGATTGGGGACACCGGCGGCTGATGGCCTGGCAGTCCCGGTGGCCGAACGCGACGCCTTCAGCGGCGAGGGCCCGATGCGCAACAACGACGCCGTTTTCGGCGGTGTTCCATCCAACCGCCGCGACGAATATGTCGTGCCGGAAACCGATCAGGCGCTGGCGCGTCACGGCCAGGAGCACGATTTCGCGGAAGATCCATTCTGGGACCGCATAGATGAAGAAGTTCCGCCGGATCTGCTGGCGCCGACTGCGCCCACCGTCGCCATCCCGGCCGCTGGCGGTCCAACAGCAGAACCGGTCGATCCTTCCCTGGCGGACCCGGCGGCAATAAACCCGCTTTCGGGTGCGGCGCCGAGCACCGCAGCCCCGCGGCCGGCCCATGCCATCGACCTTCCGCCCGCCTGGGAGCAGCCTCAGCATACCTCGCCCACCAAGCCGCGTCCGGCGCGACGGCGTCGATGGCCATTGGGCATGCTGGTTCTTGGGATGCTGGCCGCGGCGGCGGGTGCGGCGGGACTGGTGTATCTTTATGTACCGCAGCAATCCACCGTGGTTGGCGTGTTGAATTACAGCAATTCCGATGCGTTCAACAAGGTGACGGAACAGAACCACCGCAATTTCCAGGCGTCTCAGTTAAGCCTGCTGGCCGCGGACGCCACCCGCGCCCAGGCGCAGGGGCTGGCCAACTTTCACAGTACGCCGGACCCGGGTTTCCTGGCAGCAAGCCAGAAGGCTGCATTCGTGAAGGCGGTGCAACAGGCGAAGTGGCAGGATCGGGACGGCGGCGACGAATCGCTGGTGTTGACGCTGACGGGCACGGACGCGAAGAACGACGGCGTGCGGATGCAGGCGCTGCTTCTGGCGATGTGGGCCGCCAATGCCCAGGTCCATAACAATACGGAGCAGTTGCAGCGAAGGATTGCCGATCTGGACAAGTCACTGGACTCCCAGAAGCAGACGCTCGCCCAGTTGACGGACAAATTGCCGGTGCTGCAGGCGACCACGCGCACCAGCGGCGGCGATGCACGGGCGCTTGCCGCGGCGGCGGACTCACGCCTGGCGGCATGGGCGGTCGCGGCGGCGCTGACCGATTCGGACCGGTCGGATCTCAATGCCGCCCGCAGGGGCGCATTGGCGCTGGCGGCCCCCGCCACGCAGCCGGCGGATGCCGTCAATACGCCGGCGCCGGTTGCATCGCAACCGGCGATGTCCGCCTCGATCGCGTCGGCGGACGATGCGATACCGGCCACGGCGCCGGCCGAGCTTGGGGCCGCCACGACGGCGCCGTCCGATGCCGCGCCCGCGGCCACGCAGCCGGCCGGCATCGCCGCGGCGAGTGATTCGCCGGCAACAACACAGCCGCTGGATGCATCGGCCATGTCCGCGCCGGCCACCGCGCCGACCAGCCAGGCAGCCCAGAGCACAATCCAGGGGTCCGCACCGGACAGCGCACGGGAAAGCGTTTCCGATGCGCAGTTGGTTTCCCTTTATGCCCAATTGGCCGACGCGCAGCGCGATCTTCAACAGGCGAAGCAGACTCGCGACGGGCAAGCGTTGGCCGGCATCGCCGACGTCGATGCCAAGGTCACGGCGTACCAGAATGAGTTGCAGGCGGACAAGGCGGTGTTCGACGAGGTTCCGGTGCTGACCGATTTTGCCGCCGCGGCCGCCAAGGCCGTCGATGGAACCGCATTGCTGCAAACGGAGATATTGTCGCAACACCAGCAATTGCAGGAGAACGTCGATCGGATGCGACTGCAGCAGCGCCGAATCGCCGAGTCGATCCGCCTGCAGGTTCGCAAGACCGATCCGGACGTGACGGAACTCAACCGGGAACTGGACGTGGCGCAGCGGTTGCACGATACCGCCCGCGTCGAACAGATCGGCCGCCAGATCGACGACATCCAGGCCCTGGCCGACACCGAGCAGGGCTACAACAAAGCCAGCAGCGACCTGAGCGACGCCTGCTACGACGCGGCCCGGCGGTTTGAGGCGATCCGGGCGATGGACATGGATGCCATCGAGGGCCAGCGTCGCCAGTTCGACGCCTCCGTGCCCGAACTGGCCACGTACGCGCTGAATCAGGAACTGGCCCAGGAGCAACTGCGAACGGCGGCCGAGAATGTCATCATCGCGCGGCGCGAACTTGTGAGGATGATCCCGGGGATCAGCACGGATATTTCGACACAGTCGGTGAGAGTGGCGGATCTTCAGGGCCAGATCGACGATCGGTGGCGGGAGCTGGAGGATCAGGCGTGGCGCGGGATGGACGATCAGGCCCGGCTGGCGGTGTGCCGGGCGGTCGATGGGAAGCGTCAGCAGTTGATCGCCGACGCCAAATCCGAGCGGGACGCGGAGGGCGATTTTTGGAAGACATACGCGCAATGGCAGGAGCAGAGCAAAGCCGCGCACAGCGCCCAAATCGCCCAGCAACAGTTGGACGAGCTTCAGCGCCAACTCGACCAGACGCAGGCGGGCATCCGAACCACCAGCGGCGAGCGGGATCAGGCCAACAAGGATCTCCAGCAGGTGATCGAGCCGCGCCAGCCCGACAAGGACGGACGCGATGTCACCGTGACGCCGCTGGATTCGCGGCAGTGGTGGTACGTCGGCGCCGTCGGCGCGGTGGTGATGTGCTTCGGGCTGGCGATGCTCGCCACCGGCGACTCAGGTCGAGCACGCGCCAAGCCCCCGAACTCGGACGCTCCCGGCTCCCGGCAGGACGGTGAGTTTCCCGACGATCCAACAGCGGCGGGCGAACCGGGCTCTCGACCCGCCGCGACGCCGCGACGCGGTGGCCGGGTGACGGCCTGAATTGTCCGCCGTCCTGCATCAGAGGTGGTGGCCGAGTTTTTCCTTCTTGGTGTCGAGATAGCGGCGGTTGTATTCCGACGCTTCGATGCGGATGGGGAGTTCCTCGACGATCGACAGGCCGAATCCTTCCAGGCCGTAGATCTTTCGCGGGTTGTTGGTGAGCAGGCGGATCTTGCGCAGACCCAGGTCGCGGAGGATCTGGCTGCCGATGCCATAGTCGCGCTTGTCGATGGGCAAGCCGAGCTTCACGTTGGCTTCCACGGTGTCCAGGCCCTCTTCCTGGAGTCGATAGGCGTGGAGCTTGTTGGCCAGGCCGATGCCCCGGCCTTCCTGGCGCAGGTAGACCAGTGCGCCCTTGCCTTCTCGTTCAATGCGTTGCATGGCGGCCCAAAGTTGTGGGCCGCAATCGCATTTGTCGCTGGCGAAGACGTCGCCGGTGAGACATTCGCTGTGGACTCGGACGATGACCGGCTCTTCGTGAATGATCGGCTTGCCGCCGGCGTCGAGATCGCCGACACCGCCCTTGCACAATGCCAGATGCGGCTGCTGATCGACGATGCTCTGGTAGGCATGCAGGCGGAATGTCCCCCAGTGCGTCGGCAGCGTGATGGATTCGATCCGCCGCACGAATTGCTCTCGCTGCAGCCGGTAACTGATGAGATCGGCCACCGAACACATCTTGATGCCGTGCTCGCGGCAGAACGCCGCCAGTTCCGGCCGCCGGGCCATCTCGCCATCGTCGCGCATGATCTCGCAGATGACGGCGGCGGGTTTGAGCCCGGCCAGGCGCGCCAGATCGACGGAGCCTTCGGTCTGCCCGGCGCGGACCAGGACGCCGCCGTCGCGGGCGCGGAGCGGATTGATATGGCCGGGACGGAGCAGGTCTTGCGGCTGGGCATCGCTGGCGATAGCGACCTCGATGGTCTTGGCGCGGTCGAAGGCGCTGACGCCGGTGGTGACGCCAAAGCGCGGATGGGCATCGACGGTAACGGTGAACGCCGTGCCCAGCCGGGCGGTGTTGAATTCTGTCTGCGCGTGCAGGTGCAGGCGGTCGCAGGTTTCGTTGGTCAAGCTCAGGCAGATCAGCCCGCGGGCGTTCTTCAGCATGAAATTGACGACGTCCGGCGTGCATTTTTCCGCCGGGATGACCAGATCGCCCTCGTTCTCGCGGTCCTCGTCATCGACCAGCACGATCATGCGGCCGGCCTTCAGTTCTTCGATAATGTCGGGAATGGGTGTAAATGGCATAAAGATATCGCTGGTGCGATTATACACTTTTTGGGCCGCGCTGCGCGATATGGGCCAAACGATCAGGGCCCCGTCGTCGGACGCGTCGTGGTGAAATCGGTGACGACGCCGAAGAAACCGGCCGCATTGTTGTTCTGGACGAAGATCAGATACTGAACGGCTGTCGGGGGCGAGGTTGCGGCGACAATACCCATCAGGCGGTCGATGTCCGCGGCCGACTGGACTGTCGCCCGGACCGAAAGGCAGCCCCCGTTCGACGTGACGTCGTGAACTTGGATGTCGCTGAATCGCGAATCGGTCGCGAGCGCCTTTTCGACCACGGGAATATGCCCATGGGCCATCGCCATGTTGCGGCGCTGCATAGCCGCGAAGCTGTGGGGATAGTAGATCGCAAAGCCGATGACGAGGATCGCGACGACGATGAGAAAGTCTTTTCGGCGCTTGATGACTTGGGCGAGTTGAGCGGTCCAAGGTTGCATAGGCTGAAGGGCGTATCCTACCCAATGATGGACAGCGCCACTATCAGCGGCTCCGCGCGACCACATCGATTCGCGGGCGGCGAGCATTGAGCGGCCGTGCTACCGTACTATGCGTTTAGTCGTACCAAACGCATAGTACGATATACAAACGGTAGCAACGGCAACAAGATCTATGCACAAATGCTCTTCACACCCCCGCCATGGCCGGATCGAAGAGGCTTGGGGCGGCCGGGATGTCGCGGAGCATGTGCAGGGCGGCGCGGTCGTGGCCGTAATAGTCGGGCAGAGTTCCAATGCGGCCAAAGCCGGCGGATTCGTACAGTGCGGTGGCGGCGCGATTAGCCGGCTCGACCTCCAGATACACGCGGCGCGCACCGCGGGTGCGCAGAGCGTCGAGCATGGCGGCCAGCAGGTCGCGGCCGATGTGCCGGCCGCGGTGGTCCTCCCGGACGGCCACGCTGTAGATGCGGCCGGTGATTCCCCTGGCGTGCTGGCGAAGCAGTGCGATGCCCTCGCCGACGACGTGGCCGTCGCACTCGGCAACCAGCACGACGGCGCTTCTGCGCTGCACGAGATAGTGAAGCTGTCGCTTGTTGACGCCCAGTGTGGATCGACAGCAGTGTTCGAGTTGTGCGATTTCCGGCAGATCGCCGCGCGCGGCTTCGCGGATGACCATCAGCGGCGGCGGCGGCGGGGCAACGTCTATGGCAATATCGGCCGCCGGCGCGACGGGTTGCGCGGCCGGGACGGCAACGCGTATCGACGGCTGTTTGGCGACCACATACTTCTGCATCAGTTGAACGGGGCGGTAACTCTGCTTGGTCCAGGCGAGAGTTTCCAGGCCCCAGTCATCGCCGACGTTGACCAGCGGACGGTCGGCCCAGGCGCTGGCGCAGAACTCACTGAAGATGTATTGCGCCAGACCCTTGCACGCGAGATCGGTTTTTTCGATGACGATGCTGCTCTGATCGCGGCCCAGCGGCTCGCCGAAGGTGAATCCGCGGATGGGAAGTTCATCGGCCGGCGCGCCGGCCGGGGCGGCGCGGACGATCATGCCGCGCAGTTCGAGATCGCGTGCGGATCGGAGTGCCAGTTCGGTGGCGACGGCTTCCTTCTGTCGCTTGATGGCGGTGATGCCGGGTTCGTCGTTGTGCTGGGCATCCTGGCGGCTGCGCCACTCTCCCAGCAGCAGGCGGCAGGGTTCGAGATGTTTGTCCAGGTCGTACGATTCGGTCAGGAAAGCGTGGTTTCGCATGAAGCGGTTCTTGGCCTGACGTTTGGAGGCCAGGTCGCCGCCGACAAGGTCGATCATGCGCTGCGTGTCGTAGACATAATCCGCGCCCATCGAGCGGACGTGGAGACCCTGGGTATCAAAGCGATGGAGAAGCTCATCGGAAACGTACTCGACGCGGCTGCGGCCGGGAACCCCGTGCGCGGCGTTGTAGTCATCCATCAATTCGAAGGCTTCGCGCAGTGCGGGAGTGGAATTGCCCTGGCCGATCGGCGGCATGAGAAGTGTGAGATCGCCGGTGCCGTTGGCGAAGATGCACAGATGGGAGTGGACCATGCTCCAGAGGATGCGCAGGCTATTTCGCCAGGTGTAAATCTGGCTGAAGGTATAGTCCGAGAGGGGATGTTCGAGCGAGGCGAGGAAAGGCGTAAAAGTGGCTTTGTCGGCGAGTTCGACCGGTTTTAAGCCCCAGTCCGAGAATGGGTCTTCGTCCATAAAAGTGACGGTTTCCTCCAAAAGGTCAATTTGGCCCATCAACACATATCAGGGCCTGGCGGCCGCGGGGACAAGGTGTCCAATTTCCGCGTTAACGACCGCCGTACGCGAGGGCGTAATAGTCGTGCCATCGCGTTGCGGCTAGCTTATATCGACAACCGGCCGCGTCAAAGGTTACGACGCATTAAAACAGATTATGCACCCAACAATCAAGCTCCTTCCGGACGGGCCTGCTTGGCGGGCAGGCCGATCCTGTAACGGCCTTCCAGAACCGCCCCCGCCCCGACGGCCAGTCGCGGGGCGGTGACATTGCCGCGGATTTCGGCCTCCGGGCCCACGAGAACGGGGCCACGGCAGATGATTTCCCCCTTCAGCTTCCCCCGTACCACCAGCCCGCCGCATTGGATCGTCTCGCTGAGAACCTGGCCTTTCTTTTCGATGGTGATGACGCCGACGGTCTCGATGGTCCGGCGGGCGTGGTAGTCCTTAACCCGGATATCCTCGATCCGCAACGACTTGCCACAGAACTTGCACGTCAACGAAATCGCGTGTTTCGAGACCGGCTGCGGCTTTTCGCAGTGCAGACAGACGACCATAATGCGGTCATCGCCGGGAGGAAGATTGGTTGGAGGCGTACTCATGGTCGAAAACAGACGACCAGCATCATAATAGAAACCGGCGGGCCCGACTTCGAACTCCTAGCCATCACCCGTTCCGCCGCCCGGTGACGCGGATTGACGCGGCACAAGAAACCCCATATTTCCACGACAACGGCCGTATCGGCGCATCATCATGGTTATTATCGGACCGTCGCCGGTTGGCTGGCCGGAATTCCGCCTGCGGCACCGGTCGGGCGAACGTTGGCTTTGTTCTTGATCGCGTCGGGTCCAACCGAAACCTGTCCGGAGAAGACGGCGCCCTCATCGACAACCAGCTTGGTGGTGCGAAGGTCGCCCTCATAATGGGCGGTCTGCTTGAGTTCGATCCGATCGCTGGCCGTCAGATTGCCGTGGACATCGCCCTCGACAATGATCGCGCCAGCCTCGACCTCGGCGTGCATCTTGGCCTCCTTGGCAATGTGCAGACGACCGGGCGTGGTGATTTTGCCCTCGAACTTGCCTTGCAGGCGCATTCCCTTTTCGAACGTCAATTGACCATTGAAGGAGGCATCCGGCCCCAGGATGGTCGGAAATTCCTGATTTCCAGCTTCTGCCATGAAAATACTCCCAACCGAATTGGACTTGGCATCTCACGGGCTCCAACCCGCGACAATCGGGGCATTATACCGAAGTTGGCCCAATAAGTTGTGAAATAATAGGAAATTTCCACAACATAATGTGGAAAGACGTGCCCGCCACCCTCTTAGCCGCCGATAATGACCAATGCGGCCGTCCAGACGGCGGCGGCGATGCCGGTCGCCAAGAGCACGGCGTTAAGATGGGTCATTGCGCGATCAAAGCCGGCAGCGGCACGGCTATCTCTGTCGGTTCGGCTCAAGAACGCGATTCTCGTTGCGATACTGCCGTGACACCAGCTTCGCGCACATATCGGCATGTTATTGACCATCGCCGTGCGGCGAAGGGCGCTGGACATGATGGCAGCCCCGGTTTGCGTAATTGTCCCGCCACCTGTTGGAAACAAATCGACGTTCTTCAATGATTCGCTGAATACCGCACGCCCGGAATCGGCCAGCGCCATCGCTGGGGCCGGGAAACTTAGCGGCGATTCCGACAAGGCGGCCGCCAGTGCCGCCAGCGGCATTCCCGCTTCAGCCCCGCGCGATGCCCGCGACGGCAAGTATGTGGCCGGGGCCGCAACGACGACCTGGCGGCTGAGGAGTGCCCGCGCCGCAAACAAGTCCGCCTGTCGCTCGAAATGCCGCAGCACATATCCGAACGTCGCGAAAAACGCCCCGCCGAACACCAGCCATTGCGCCAGGTCCACCGCCCAGTTGTCCGGCATGCCGCCTCGCGCCAGCACGTTGTGCAGCGTCGTGGCCGGCCCCATCATGATGAGCATCAGCATCCCCATGAACATCGCCAGACGCGGGATGTGCCGATGCCGCACGTGTCCCAGCTCGTGCGCGAAAACTGCCTCAATCTGCTGATCCGACAGCGTCTCGATGAGCAGATCGGAGATGATCACGTAACGCAGATTGGCACGCAGACCCATCACCATCGCGTTGGCCACCTGTGAGCCGGTGTCCCATAGCAGAATATCGCGATAACCGATCCCGCAACGCCCGGCCATACCCGCCAGCCGCTGACGCAGCGGCCCGTCCGCCAACGGCCGGGTCTTCACCACGCGACGCAGTATCTCCGGCCCCCAAATCAGCACGGCCGCGACAGATGCCAGCGACGATCCCAGTTCCAACCCATCGCCGTTCACGCGAATCGGCAGTCCGTGAACCGCCAGTGCGACCAGATCGTGAATCAGCAGCATGAGCAGCAGCGGCGCCACCGTCATCAGAATCTGCATGCGCAGTTGAAGTTGGAAGTAGTCGCCTAACGACGGCCCCGGCCGGGCAATCGGGCCTGAACCCGCCTGGGATAGTCTGGCGTCCAAATCCCGCTCGCGCAAATTGTGATCGACCGGATATTGCGCCCACCAGAGCCCCATCCATGCCAACATCGCCGGCGCCGTCCCAAGGATCAAACTGGGCAGGTGAATCCCCCACCGATCAACCGGCCCCACGGCCGCAGCGACAATCCTCGGCCAGCCCAGCGCCATCACCCCGGCCGCGTACCAGATACATATCGCGATGCGGGCGATATCCAGGCCCAGATGAAACCGCCCCATCTCGCGCTCGCCGCCGCCGGATACCCGGCCAGCCATGCGTTGTCCCCAGATTCCCATGAAAACCGTGATCGCCGCCAGCCCGCCCAGCAACAACGCCGCCCCGGCCGCCGGCGATACCAGCGCCGCTGCCGGCATGCTCTCGCCCCAGGCCATCCAGACGAAAAAAACAACCAGGAGCAAAAGTCTGGCCATACAAAAACCCGCCCGGCCGCAACACCCGCCGGTCCGCAGTCAATGTACATCAAAACCGCTTCGGGTCCATCGGGAGAAATGCCAGCGCCAGCGGGAGGCGGCGGGCGACGGCAGGTCCGATAAATGCGATTAGGCCGCCATGTGCGCCATGAACGCCAAGATGAGTGGTGGGCAATGCCCACCAACTATAAATCACGG
This sequence comes from uncultured Tepidisphaeraceae bacterium, assembly GCA_964420285.1. Lineage (GTDB taxonomy): Bacteria > Planctomycetota > Phycisphaerae > Tepidisphaerales > Tepidisphaeraceae > CAYQTE01. The sequence continues at coordinate 60,264 of CAYQTE010000020.1, read as the reverse complement.
CCGGGTCGCCGGGGCCGTGGTCGCATCCTCCGGCTTCCAGTGAACGCGGTAGAGATGGCCGTCGCTCACGCGGAAATAGACCAGCGTGCCGTCGGCGTCGAAGTGATAGGGGAGCTGGCCCGGATAGGAACAACCGTTGTCAATGCTCGTCTGGTTTACGAATTGCGTGATTGGGTTCCATTTCCCATCCTTGCCAACATCGACCGTCGGGTAGATCAGCGCCCGCGTATCCTCGGCCTGATCGAGGACCACAAACCAGTCCGTATTTGGATCATCCTGAGCGGCATAGGCCAGTTGGCAGCTGTCCGGACTGAATAACGGCGGCCCAAGCCGCGTATGCGGCGGCCCAATCTGCGTGCGATCCTGGTCTCTTCCGTTGACGTGCATGCAGTATCCTCCACCGAAATTGTAGTTGGATGCGATGGATGCGATCTTGCTGCTGTATTGTCTCATTGTCACTGTCAGATTCAATGGCTGCAAATTCAACCTCTGATCCTCATCATCCACGTCCACAACCGGCATGCGGGCTGGGACAAAGGCATCACCAGAGGACGCATACTCGGTCCAGTAACGAACCACGTGGTTCCCGTCAGCAGAATAGATCATCTGAGCCATGCCGTAGCCAGTTTCCTCCTTCACCTTGCCGTCCCTATACTCCGACGATTGGAAATGCGGGTTGTAAATCCCGCGGGAGTCGTACAGCGGCCCCATGACTCGGGATGCGCCATAATGAACGTGAGCGCCGTCCGGCGCAAAAATGGGACCGCTCGTCACGTCGTGATACTTACCAATCGCCTTGCCATCCACGACAACCTCGTATTGCTCGCTAACGGTCAAAGGGCTCATGCAGCCGACGAACGCGCAGCGTTTCCCGTCCAAGCTGAAATTGATCCTGTCAACGCCCGCTTGATAGGCGTCGCCGCTCTGCTTCCCGTCCACTATCGCCGCCCATGCATTCGGGGTGGTATTCGCCGCATAAGCGACGTGGTCACCTTGAGAACTGAGTTTCAGATCGTTTACCGCACGATAGGGTTCGCCGCCCCGGCCGTCCACGACGACCTTTTGAGCGTCGCCGGACTTGGCAATGTAGGCGAAGTGTTCGCCGTCGGCACTGAAGGTTACCTGCGTCGGTCGGCTCCCGCCTGCCGCTGACTCCTTGCCGTCGAGCACGGCGAACCAATCCGCTCCCCGGCGCGCCGAATAATAGACATGCTTGCTATCGGGGCTGAATCGCTGGTCGGCAATCTCATCAAACGGCGTGCCCACCAGCCCATCGACGGACAGGGCGGCCTTCTGGCCGGTCGAGACGATACAGAGCATCCGCCGCGAATCGGGGCTGTAAGTGATATACGGAATCGAGCCGCCGCTGGCCGTGTTTTTGCCATTCACCAGAAGTTGATACGCATCGCCGACCCGCACGGCCATCGCGATGTTGTGGCAGTCCGGCGACATCGCCACATACGCGATGTGCTTGGCATCCGGCATCGGGCCGAGATCGTCTACCGTCCGGATGTCGTGCGGCTGCGGCGGAGCGACATCGGCTTCCGCGCCGAGCTCCCGCATCACCCAATCCCCGCCGGCCAACCCCGCCAACAGGAGCATTGCCCCTCTCATCTTCGCGCGATTCAACAGGCTCATGCGCATAACCGGCCGTCCTTTCCTCGCTCGCCGCCCTACGACCCGCTGTAATGATAACGTCCGCCGGTTTATTATATTTTTTTCCGCGGCCGCTGTTGGCCTGCGGCGAAAATAAGGGGCATTGACGCGAGGTGCGGGGGTGCCTCCCATCGCTTCCCGCCGGGGCCGACGAACAAGCAGTGGGGCCCAGCAAGCCGGGCTAATGCATTTTTTCGCCACGCCCGCAATGCTTGGATTCCCGAAATGGAGGACGCCATGGACCGCGAACATGATCGACCAGATCCACAACCTCAATCCCAGGATCGAAGCCATGATCCAATGGCACAAGCGTCACAACATCGACCCCGACCCGATTGCCGCGTACATGGTCAGCGGCTATGAATCGCGGGCGGCCGGGGAGCGCCAAGCCATCCGCGCCGCCGGAACCGGGGCGGGATCGAGTTACGCGCAGAAGGCGGGGAATAGGCCCGGCAATCGCGCGTATGCTATAATGAGTCTATCGAGTTGATTCTCATGGAGGTGCAAGTGACAAGCCGCATCGAAGCCGTCTATGAGGGCGGGTTCTTCCGTCCCACAGAGAAGGTCGCTCTGACGGAGGGGACGCGCGTGACCGTCCTTGTTCCGCAATCGGCACGCCCGCGCGATCCAAAGGTCGTCGCGGCCCGGCTGGCTCAGATCGCGGGTCAGCCTTCCCGCGGTGAAGAGCCGGAAACCACCAGCGTGGATCACGACCGGATTCTCTACGGCGGGGAATCCCAACCATGATTTTCGTCGATACCGGCGCATGGTACGCCAGCGCCGTTCCCAACGATGTCAACCATCAAGCTGCGAACGGATGGCTTGAGGGTAACGTCGCGCCCTTAGTGACGACCGATTATGTGCTTGATGAGACGCTGACGCTGCTCAAGATGCGGGGGCATTTGGCGCGGGCATTGCAAGTTGGTGAGATGTTGTTTGCCGGCGAGTTGGCCGAGGTTGTGCTCGTGACGGATGACGACATTCAGCAGGCATGGCGGACTTTCCGTCGGTTTCAGGACAAAGGTTGGAGCTTCACGGATTGCACCAGCCTTGTCGTCATGGATCGCCTGCATATCGCCCATGCGTTTTCGTTTGACCGTCACTTCCGCCAATTTGGATCCGTTATCGTGGTGCCGTAACCGGCGGATTGGTGCCCGATTCGTCGGCGCACCATTTTTTCCAGACGGCGCGATAAGCCGCTTCAACGTCCCGTGCAAAGGACGGAGCGTCCATCAGCGGCGAGGCGGACATTCTTGCCCGCAGGCCGGCGCGGATTTCTGATAGTCTTGGCAGATCGCTCGCCAGCCGGGCGGCGATCTCGATGTATTGCTCGGGCGTTTGCGCGATCAGGTCCGCAAGGCCGACGCTGCTCAGCAGGCTCACGCCGACGCGGCAGACGTGGGATTTGCCGGCAAGGGTCACGACCGGCACGCCCATCCACAGCGCCTCGCACGTCGTCGTCGTTCCGTGATACGGAAACGTATCCAAAGCGATGTCGATTTCTCCGTACGTGGCCAGGTGCTCGATGGGATTGAGCAACCGGCCGCGGAGGTCCAGCCGGCCGGGCGCGACGCCAAGGTCGGCAAAACGTCCCACGACCTCTCGGCGAACGCTTTCACCGGCCAATGCCTTGGCTTTGAGCAACAGCCGCGAATTGGGGATGGCGCAAAGCAGCGTGGCCCATGATTGGAACGTGGCTTTGCTAACCTTCGCGAAATTATTCAGCGAGCCGAAGCAGACTGGGCGCGGCGATTGGTTCTGCTCGGCCGCCGCCAAGGAGGGCACGGGACCGACCGGCGGGGCATCGACCAGCGGCGCGTAACACCAATTGCTGCGCGGCAGGCGAAGCAACGTCTCACTGAAATGGCTCTCGGTCATGCCGGGCGGATCGGCCAGAGCATCGGTCAGCCGGTAATCAATCGCGGCCACGCCGGTTGTGCCCGGATAACCAAGGTACGTCATTTGAATCGGCGCCGGCCGGAGTGCAAAGAGAGGCAGCCGGCTCTGCGCCGTGTGGCCGCCCAGGTCCACCAGGATGTCGATGCCGTCCTGGCGGATCAATTCCGCCGCGCGATCGTCGGGCATGCCGAGAATATCGCGCCAAGCATCGGCTGTCTGACGCATAATTGCCGTAATGCGATCGGGGGCGCGCAGATTCGAATAGCAGATGATCTCAAACCGCTGGTGATCGTGACATTTCAAGAGCGGCAGCAGGAACGAACCAACCGAATGCTGGCAGAAATCCGCTGAGACATAACCGATCTTCAGCCGGCGATCCGGATCGCGTTGGTTGGTGTGTGCGCGGACATGGGATGATAACGGATCGGCAAACCGCCCGGCCCACCGCCGGCTTTCCGCCAGCGTTTCCAGCGGATCAAATTCATCGCGATAGTGAAGATCGTAAAGCAGATTGGCGTGGCATTTGGCCAGGTTGGGATTGAGCGCCAGCGCCTCGCGATAAGCCGCAATCGCTTCGTCGAGCCGGCCGACATCCTTCAGCGCATTGCCCAGGTTGCTGCGTGACTCGGCATATTGTGGATCGAGCGACAGTGCCATGCGGTATTCCGCGATGGCTTCTTCAACCCGATCCTGTTTGTTGAGCGCATTGCCCAGGTTGTTGTGTGCGGCCGCGAAGTCGGGCTTCAAGGCGATGGCCCGACGACAGGCGTCGGCCGCTTCGCGCGGGCGATTCAGCTCGCGCAAGACGTTTCCCAGGTTATTGAATGCGACAAAGAAATCGCTCTTGGCCTCGACCGCCCGCCGATATGCGGCGACGGCCGCTTCCAGTTGTCCCATCTCGCGCAGCGCATTGCCCAGGTAATTCAGAACCGGAGCAAATCGCGGCCGCAGCGCGACGGATTGCCCAAAAGCCCCGGCCGCTTCCTTCCACTGGCGGCGATCGGAATAGATCAATCCCAGATTGGCGTGATATTCCGGCGCCGACGGATTCAGCGCGATCGCCCGTCGCACCAGTTCGATCGCCTTATCGCTGTCCTGCCCGGATTGGTGGAGCACAACGCCCAGCAGATGAAGCGCATCGGCATGGGCCGGATCGAGGACAAGAATCTTCTCATAGCCCGCCCGCGCTTCGGTCAATCGGTTGGCGCGGTGATGCTCGGTGGCGACTGCAAACAGAGATTGGGTCTGGGCGTTGTCCATTGCGGGCTATCCATTGTCGCGCATTCTACATGGCGCACCGATTGAAACCGCGCGTCAACCGGCGAGGTTGACTCGGTCGATTACCCCGGTCGTTCGCAGGATCAATACCGTTTGGGGTCGCGCAGCGGAGGTCTCTTTCAATACGCTTGGCCAGTATTTGATCAATTTCCAGGCGTACGTTTCCCAGGGCGTGTTTGTCCACCCGGATGCCAAATGTACGTAGATGCACTGCGACTCCCGAAGCAACTGGCGCTGTACGCGGTTGGTTAGAATTCTGCCGTCGCCGCCGACAATGACCGGCCTTGGGTTCCAGCCGCCGACCTGTGGAATCCATTGCTCGTCGGGAGTGCTTCTTCGGAAATAGTTGAGGAACGGGCGCACCTCGTGGCGATCATCGAACGCCATGAGCATCAACGCGGCCTTGTGGATGAAATTCTCGTCGGTGAAGAAGATCACGCCGCTTTTTGATGTTTCAGGCCGCTTTCGAACCGAACGGCGTTCCTGACATCGGCGACCTTGAGATTGAACAATCCCGCAACCCTCGCGGCGTCATTGCCGTTGGCACGGTATTGATTGGCCACAACGTAGGTTGCGATGCCAGTGCCTTTGATGACCGGCCTGCCAAAGCCGACATCCGGACGAATGATGACGCCCCTGGCGATGTTCCACTCCTGTGCCAGTCGCGTGGCCTTTGCATAGACGACGCCCTTGAGGCGGTCGCGCATCTGGGAAAACCACATTTGCCTGGACACCACGTCCACCAGAGCGAGATTTCGCTCCGCGTCAAGCTTCTGGCGGATGATGCGGTCGCCGTCGGTACGGAGATCGGCATGCGCGAACGGATGAGGCGTGTGCAATTCCGCCTGCAAGATCACGTAAGCCCGGCGAATCATCGCGGGCGATACCCCCTGCTCGCGCAGGAACCCCGCCACACAGGCGTCGATGAGGTTCAGAAAACTGACCGCGTAATCCCCGCCGATCGTCTGGAAATCCGATTGAAACAGTGGGCCGCGCCCGTTCTTGCCGGCTCGCCATTTGAACCAGGCACGCACCGTCGACGCCGGCAATCCCGTGTATTGGATGACCTCACTGAGGCGATAGACCCCTTGTCCAAGCATCGTCATCGGCCGGACCTCCAGATATCGTATCGTAATCAATGGCTGCGTGTGGTCAACGTGAAAGCCGCTTGCTGAGGGCAATCCCGCACTTACATCTTCCTTCGCCCCTCAATCGCATCCGCGAGGATGTTCCGGTTGGCATATTCGATATTGGTTCCGGCGGGGAGGCCGCGGGCGAGGCGGGTGATGGCGATCTGCGGGAATCGCGCGGCGACCAGGTTCTGGATGTGCAGGGCCGTCACATCGCCGTCAACCGTCGGGTTGGTCGCCATGATAAGCTCGCGAATCGTGCCGGATTCGAGGCGCTTGGTCAGGGCGTCGAGAGTCAGATCGCCGGGAGCGGAATCCTCCAGCGGGGCGATCCGGCCGAGAAGAACGTGGTAGACGCCCTTGAACAGGCCGGTTGCTTCCAGCGACAGCAGATCCTTGGGTTGCTCGACGATACAGACGATCGACTGATCTCGAGACGGATCGGAGCAGATGTTGCACGGGTCGGATTCGGTCAAATTGTAACAGACGCTGCAATGGCGGATGCGGGTCTTCACGTCGCGGATGGCATCGGCCAGCTTAAGGGCCTCGGCCGGATTTTGCTTGAGAAGATGGAACGCGATCCGCTCGGCCGAGCGCACGCCGATGCCGGGAAGTTGCGATAATTCGGTTATCAGGTTTTGCAGGCTCTGCGTGTAATTGCTCATCACCGGATCAGACACTCATCCGGCGACTTTGGCAACAGCGCGACGGGTTTGTTCGGCGACGATGCCCATGTTGCGGAACTTGGCGTAGCGGCGTTCCAGGAGGTTTTCGATCTTGCAGCGTTTGAGGTCGCGCAGGTTCTTGGCGATGTATTGTTCGAGGCTGTGGGCCATGGTGTGAGGATCGCGATGGGCGCCGCCCAGCGGTTCGGGGATGATCTGATCGATCACGCCCAGCCGCAGTAGGTGTTTGCTGGTGAGCTTGAGGCTTTCGGCCAGTTGCGCGGCGGCTTCGTTGCCCTTGAACAGGATGGCGGAACATGCTTCGGGGCTGATGACCGAATACCACGCGAATTCCATCATGGCGACGCGATCGGCCACGGCAATACCCAACGCCCCGCCACTGCCACCTTCGCCGCAGACGATCGTCAATATCGGCGTGCGAAGCCGGGACATCTCCATCATGTTGCGGGCGATGCTCTCCGCCTGGCCGCGCTCCTCGGCCCCGATGCCGGGATAGGCGCCGGGCGTATCGACCAGCGTCACAACCGGCAGTGAGAACTTCTCCGCCAGCTTCATGCAGCGGAGGGCTTTGCGATAACCTTCGGGATGGGCCAGGCCGAAATAGCACTGCACGCGTTCCTTGGTATCGCGGCCCTTGTGATGGCCGATCAACATGACCTTGTGCCCGCCAAGGCGGGCCAGGCCGCAGCGGATCGCCTGGTCGTCGCCGAAGCAGCGGTCGCCGTGGATCTCGCGGTATTCGCGACAGATCATCTCGACATAGTCGCGGAAGAGCGGGCGCTGCGGATGCCGGGCCACCTGCACGGTTTCCCAGGCGGTGAGGTTGTCGTATATCTTTCGCAGCAGGGCGGTATAGTTGGAGCGGAGCTTACGGATTTCCTTGGAGTAGTCGCTCTGGCGAGTATCCTGGATCGCTTCGAGCTCCTGAATCTGCTGTTCGAGCTTGGAGAGTGGTTTCTCGAATTCCAGGACGTGCCGCGACGCCGGCCGGGCTGCGGCAGAGCCATTCGAGTTCGATGTGGATTCGGTAACGGTTTCGGTGGTATCGGGCATAGGAAGGTTGATAGGGTACGTATCCATGGCTCGCGAATCAAGAAACCGGGCAACCGATGACGATCCGGATAGGGATCGTGCCATTGTAACCGGGCGCGTCAGGCACCCATAACGGCAATTATCGGACCATGCGACCAACTCACTTGAGCATTCTGGGAGTGGGCCTGCTGGGCGGTTCGATCGGCCTGGCAGCCAAATCGGTCCTAACCAATTGCAAAATAACAGGTTACGCGCACAGAATGCAAACCCGCAACCTGGCTTTGCAGGTGGGCGCCATCGATCAGGCCGCCAGCAGCATCCCCGAGGCCATCGACGGCGCGGATCTGGTCATTCTCTGCACGCCGGTCGGCCTGTTCGAGTCGTTTCTGAGTGAAATCGCACCGGCATTGGCCAAGGGCACGATCGTCACGGATGTGGGGAGCACCAAGCGCTCGATAGTGCGGGCGGCCAACCGGTTTCTGGGCCGGAAACACCGGTTCGTCGGCAGTCATCCGATGGCCGGGAGCGAGAAACGCGGCGTCGAGTTTGCGAGGGCCGATCTGTTTCGCAATGCCCTGTGCCTGTTGACTCCGGAAAAGCGCACGGACGCGGAGGCGCTGGCAGAAGTTGCCGCATTCTGGAAGCTTCTGGGTATGCGCACCACGCAACTGTCCCCGGACAAGCACGACCGCATTCTGGCGACAATCTCCCATCTGCCTCATCTGGCCGCAGCCGTGCTGGTCGCGATGCAAGACCCGGCCGCCATGAACTTGGCCGGCAAGGGCTTCCTGGACACCACCCGCATCGCCAGCGGTGACGGCGCGTTATGGCGTGACATCCTGCTGGACAACCGCGACAGTATGCTGGCCGGTATTGGTAAGATGGAGAAATTGCTGAAACAAGCCCGCGGGTGGCTGAAGAATGGAGATAGAGAAGCTATCCGCGCCTTTCTCGACGAGGCCGCTCAGCGCCGGGATCAACTCCTGAAGGCCAAGCTCCGCGAGATCAATCAGGATTGACGGCCGGGATCAGAACGACCACCACACGTTCAGGCTGCCGCCGTAATCGCGGTAACGATGGCCGACATTGCCGTCGTAACTGAGCCGGTATCCGGAATTGGGTGTGATATGGGCACCGACTCCGGCAGTGACGGTCAGGTAGTCCGTAACCCGAGCCAGATCAAGCACATCGGTGTAGGATACCCCTGCATCAACGTAATATCCCTTGCCGAAATTGTATGTCAGTTTGCCGCCGTTGGTGACCAGTTCCTGATTGGCGGACGTGTCGAAATGGTACTGGGCAAAATGGAACGGAAGGCCGCTCTGGTACGACCATTGATCGGCCAAAGTCCAGACGAGGAAGCCGGTGCGCACATTGAATGAGCTGGTTGCGCCGCCGCCACCCACCAGACCGCCAATGGATTGGTCCGGAGAATAATCGCTTTCGATGGTGCCCCAGGGGGTTAACTGCCAGAAGGGGCCGTTCCCGCCCTTGTCGGGGAGAATCGTGATCGGCAGACCGGCCTGAAAGCCCACCATGTAGCTGGCCGCACCGTCGTCGTTGCGGAATTCCATCGGCAGGGCGAGCTGAAGAGCGAGATTATTCGTGAAGCGGAACCCGCCGTAAATATCAGCCGCTGCGTAAGATGCGCTGCCGGCGGTGGTCGAAATGCGCCCGCCGTCGAAATCGACGCCGATCTGGACCTTATCCCCGGTGGCCTTGGGCTCCAGGCCGAAGTCGGGGCTCATGCCATAGCGGTTGTAGGCGTCCATCGAGAATGTTTCTGCCATCGCCCCCGGATTGCCGGCGATCATGCTCAAAGGCGATTCCTGGTTCAGCGTGTGCATAAGCTGTGCAAACGCCGCCGGGTCGCCCTTTTCGACAAACTGTTTGATCTGGGTCTCGACATCCTGCCGGTCGTAACCGGTGAAGGTCTGGGAAAACCCGGTCTTGGGCATGGTCACGGTGACAACCGTGCCGGAGGCATTGGACGTCAGTACCATGGCGTTTGGCACGCCGCCCCAAGTCAATCCCGCCGTGTAAGCCTGACCCGCCAAGGCGCTGAAGCCGTTCTGGGCGTTCAGAGCGTCATAGGTCAGGTCCAGGAGATGGTTGTTGGCGACGGACACGCTCTGGGGCGTTGTGCCCGTTGTCTGGGCCGTCATCGTAAAGAAACTCTGGCCCAGCGCCGCGGATGATGCGCACGTCAAGCCCGCCAATACCGCCAGCCATAGTCGATTTCGTAGCACCGTGAGTCCTCCAATCGGATTAAAAAGCGAACTCAGCAAGTGTTAATACACCCGCGTTGCCATCGCCGTTGATTCGACCGCCCGCTGACAGTTCGATTTGTGGGACAGCCTACCCGCTTGCCGATATACCGGTCAACGCCGCAAACGCCCGGCGCCAATCGATTTAAGGGCTTCCCGACCCCGGTTCAGGCGTTGCACGGCCTAGAACGAGAACCACACGTCGAGGCTTCCGCCGTTGTCGCGATAGCTGTGGCCGTAATCGCCCACGTAGTTGAGGCTGATGCCGGAGTGCGGGCCAAAATGGGCCCCGACGCCGGCCGTGGCGGTGATGTAATTCTCGACCTTCGCGCGTTCCAGGACATTGGTATAGGCCGCGCCGGCATCGACAAAGAAGGCGCTGGAGAAGTTGTACGTGGCCTTGGCGCCGTTGGTGACCAATCCCTGGTTGGCGGAAGTGTCGTAGTGGTAGTCCTGATAGGTGATGGGAAGACCGGTTTGCCGGGAAAACTGGTCGGCCAGCGTGAAGACCAGGCTCCCCAGCCGGTAATTGGCCGAGCTGGTCACGCCGCCGCCTTCGAGCAGGCCGCCGGCCGCCAGGTCGGGCGAGAAACCGCCTTCGACCGTTCCCCACGGCGTCACCTGCCAAAAGAAGCCGTCGGAGCCTCCGTCGGGAAGGATGGTGATCGGCAGGCCGGCCTGAAGGCCCAGCATATAGGTGGCCGAGCCGTTGTTGTCCCGATATTCGACCGGGAGGGCCAGCGCCAAGGCAATGTTGGAGGTGAAGCGGTATCCGCTGTAGATATCCGCCATGTAATACGATTCGCCCCCCGCCGATGTCGATGCGTGCCCGCCGTCGATATCCACGCCAATCTGAAAGCTGTTACTGCCTGACTTGGGCTCGGCCGCGAACGTCGATTGCAGGCCGTATCGGTCAAACGCCGCCATCGAGTAGATTTCCGTGATCGCCTGCGGATTGCCGGAAACCACAGCCAGCGGAGTGGATTCGTCCAGCTTGTGAAGGAACTGGGCGAAGACATTCGGGCCGCCTTTTTCAATGAACGTCTTGATATCCGTCTCGACGTCCGACCGGTTGTCGTCGGTGAAGGTTTTGGTGAACCCGGTTTGTGGCAGCGAGAGCGTGAACGACGTGCCGGCCCCATTGTTGGCCGTGAACACCATCGCGTTCTTCACCCCGCCCCAAGTCAGGCCGGCCGTGAACGCCTGTCCCGACAGACTGGCGAACTGGTTCTTGGCGTCGATCACGTTCTTGGCCAGATCGAGCAAGCTGTTGCCGTTGACAACGATGGGTGTTCCGCCGGTCGGCGTGGCCGACAACGAAAAGACCGCTTGCCCCATCGCCGCCGGCAAGCCGCACAACACGCCCACAGCCACCACCAGCCAAAGTTGTTTTCGCAGCACGATATGTCCTCCTGTCCAGCAAGAAATGCGAACCCGGCAAGGGTTCATGTACCTGCGCGGTCGATGCCATTTTTCCGGCCGCTGCGCAAGTTGCCCGATCAGCGACGAAGCCTAATCGTCGATCGCACCGCGGTCAAAACGCCCGCACGCACACGACAGATAACGGCCCAAAACCCGCCGCCCCCGACACCCCCGACGCCGATCTCTCCCGCCGTCTTCAAGACGACGGTAAGATGCCCGCGTGCGCCGACTTCGCAAAATACTCTGGGCGGTCGTCATCGGGTATTTGTGTATCGCCAACGCCTGGTGGATAACCTGCATGACTTGCAAAGGCCCCTTTGGTTGGGGCACGATCTCGCAGCGAAATACCCACGCACACGCCACGACACCGGTTACCGGATGGCGGCTTGACATTATTCCTAGCTCGCCGCCCGGCAACGCTATCGACGACACTGAAGTCGCGATATGGCAATCACTTTCCGTCGAACCTCCACGAGCAGTCAGTCCAGAAGTGCAACACATAGCCAACCCCTTCGGCTTTGCCGAGCGGTCGGTCGTCCAGAGCCGGACCGCCAATGGCCTGGTCTACCGTTGGGAGTCGACCGAGTATTACATCGACGGCGTTTTTCATGTCGTCCTGTGGGAGACGTTCCCGTTGGACTGCCTGGCAATATGGCTTTGGTTTCGTCTGCCCGTGTACGTGAGCCTTGCCCGTAAAGCCATCGAGAAGTCAAAGCAACGCCGAGCGGAAGACCGACTTGCCCGGGGTCTTTGCCCCGTCTGCGCCTACGACCTCCGCGCCACCCCCAATCGCTGTCCCGAATGCGGAACCGTTATCCACCCGCCGGCCGCCGAGAATCCAACCGGCCCGCCATCCACAGCCTTGTGACGCTTTCCGCCGTATCGCGGATCAGTCGCTCGGCATTGGCCATCGTCTTCGCCAAATCGTTCGGAGCATCGCAGATGCGAGGCGCGGTTAATCAGATATTGGGAGCGATGAATTCAAACCAGTCAAAGGCCAAGGGCGAACCGAAGCGCCGTTGCCACCTCGGCCAGTTTGGGCGGCGAAAGGGTGCATACTTGTTGCACCAGACTTCGCCTCATTCCCACCGCTCCGGTGGAATCGGCAAATGAGGAAGCATCGCTTCGACGTCGGCGATATCTTCCGGAATCCGCTCGTATCCCTGCTGGTATTGATTATCCTGCGCCGACAGCTCGCCTTGAGCAGTCGAATCCGCCCTCAAAGCTGCTTCCAAATCGGGCGCAAGGCCTTGGATGAGTTTGAGCTTGTCCAATGGCGACAGTCTTCTGGCCAATTCCATGATCCGGTCTATGGGCATTGCAGGCTGCATATCCATCCTCAGACAGCAATTCTATGCCGCGACCATTCCACATGATAGAGCGCACCGGCCGGGTTGCGGCGATTGTTCGCACGGCCGCAAAATCGGAACCGTTATCCACCCGCCGGCCGCGGAGAATCCAACCGGCCCGCCACCCACACCCGCGTGACACTTTCCGCCGTGTCTTGGATCAACCGCTCGGCATCGGCCGTCGCTTTCGCCAAATCCATCGGCCCGTCGCAGATGCAAAACCCGGCCGTCAGTCCCTCCTCAAGCATTTTCGTCCACCCCGGCCCCAGCGATCCGGCCAGCGCCACGCACGGCACACCCGCCGCTTTGCATCGCCGCACAACCCCCGCGACGGCTTTGCCCCTGGCGGTCTGCTCATCAATCCTGCCTTCCCCCGTGATGCACAAATCCGCCCCCGCCAGTCGCCGCGTTAATCCCATCGCATCCGCCACCACGTCGATCCCCGGTTCCAATGTCGCCCCGGAAAACGCCGCCAGTGCGAATCCCAATCCCCCGGCCGCTCCCGCGCCTCCCAGCATGGCCTCCGCCTCATGCCCGCACCGCTTTGCCAGCCGCGATAACGCATCGTCAAACCACGCCACTTGTTTTGGCGATGCTCCCTTTTGCGGCCCGAACAGCACGGCCGACCCGTGCTGGCCGCACAACGGCACATTCACATCGCACGCCGCGCGAATGCGAATCCGATCCAGCTTCGCGGCCAAGCCGCCCCGGCCGCGTTTGATGAGCACAACCCGATCCAGATCGCCCCCGACCAGCGGTTCGCTCGGGGCGAGCGGTTCGCCTCCCTCCAGAATCACCGGCAACCCGCATGCCTGACAGCAGCCGATCCCGCCGTCGATCGTTGCGCTCCCGCCCAGACCGACGATGATCTCGCTCACCCCCAACTCCGCCGCCGCCGCGATCAATTCACCTGTTCCAAACGTCGTCGTGCAATACGGATCACGCCGATCGACTGGCAGCAGCGCCACCCCGCTGGCCGACGCCATCTCAATCACGGCCGTCCGCCCATCGTTCACAATCCCGATCGGCGCTGACACCGACATATCGACGCGTGGCCCGGTGACGGTTCGCATCTCGATTCGCCCACCCATCGCCGCCACCAGCGCGGCGACAGTTCCTTCCCCGCCGTCGGCCACAGGACACATCTCCACATCGATCGCCCCTCCGCAAGCCCGCGCCACCCCGTCGCGCACCGCCCGCGCCACCGCCGCCGCATCCAGCGAACCCTTGAACTTGTCCGGTGCAATGACAATCCGCATGGTCGGTGCGATGATAACGCAAGGATGCCAGCGCCGCAGGTAGCGGCCTTGAATTGCCCGTGTGCGGACGGGCAGCCGCGGCTGGCGAGAATTTCGTTTTGCGTGGCGGCCGCGTATGATGCGGCGATGCGGACACGGCGGGCAATCCAGCACGTGACGCATGATCGGATTATGAAAAAGACCAAGCCCGGAATTGCGGGGATTCATGACGCCGGACATCTCTTTCGGTCCGCGGCGCTGGCGCGGCATCGGCATCTGATCCTCCCGAGATTCTTAAACGACAAAGCCGAAAGGCGGCCGAAAGAGGATCCGGATCTCGAAGAAGCGCACAAAATCTTGATCAAGTGGGCCGACCTTGAAAGCAACGGCTATTTGGCCAAAAAGGAAATCTCGCTCGATTCGCAGTTCCTCGACGAGGTCTTCGGGGATGCTCTGCACTATCTGCCGTCAGCGAAGAAACCAGACGCGTATCAACTCGAGCACAAGTTTACAGTGCCCGGCGTTGGAATCGCTGACGGTGCACTCGGGAACTTCCCGCCGGACACGCCAGCCAACGCCCGCGCAGTGATCGAGTTGAAGGATGCGACGACCGATCTCGATTACAGCAAGATCAATGGCCGAACCCCCGTTCAGCAATGTTGGGATTACCTCAACAGCCTGCCGGAATGCCCTTGGGGCATCGTCAGCAATTTTGTTTCGTTTCGGCTTTACCACCGCGACAAGACTCCGCAGGCCTTTGAGTATTTCGAACTGCAGAAACTGCGCAGCATCGACGAGTTCCGCCGGTTTTATGTCATCTTCGAGCGCGCAGGATTGCTGGCGAACCACGTCATCAGGATTCCGTGGGCCTTGGATTTGATGCAGAAGAGTGAGAACATACAGCGCGAAGTCGGCGACGCGCTCTACGACTATTACAGCGAACAACGCAATCTCCTGATTGAAGAGCTTGTTCGCACGCACGGCCGTACACAGGACCAGGCCATCCGCATCGCCCAAAAGCTGCTGGACCGCATCATTTTCATCGCCTTCTGTGAGGACCGGGGGCTGCTGCCGCCGAAATTGCTGGAGAACACCTGGAAGAGTGTTCCGCCACTGCCGCGTCCGGGCGTGCGCTGGGGAAATTTTCGCGATGTGTTTCATTTCGTCGACAAGGGTCACGAGAACCTGGACCTGCCGACGGGCTACAACGGCGGGCTTTTCGCTCCCGACGAAGACATCGACAATCTCGACCTTTCCGACCGCTGGACCGAGATCTTCAAAAATATCGGCGCGTTCGATTTCGCGGAGGATGTGAACGTCGACGTTCTAGGCCACATCTTCGAAAAGTCGATCACCGAGCTGGAGAAGCTGCGCACAACCGGGTTCTACGCCGCCCAGACGGCCGCCGCGGCTCCCGCCATGCCCAAGAGCGCCGAGCGCAAGCGCTTCGGCATCTATTACACGCCGCCCGCCTTCACTGCGTTTATCGTGCGCCAGACCATCGGCGCGCTGATCGACGAGCGGCTGGTTGAACTGGCCAAAACGCATAACGTGGACCCCGATCAATCGCTCAAAGGCCCGCGTTCTCCCGCGTTCGCCGCCTATTGGCAGGCCGCGCTGGACGCGGTGCGCCAGATCGCCGTCGTCGATCCCGCATGCGGCAGCGGCGCGTTCCTCATTCAAGCGTACGAACTTCTCGAAGAGCGTTACGGCGCGATCGTCGATCACCTCGCCTACCACACCAACAAGCCCACGAGCACGTGGTCCTCGGCCATTCCCGAAATGATCCTTGCCGAAAACCTGCACGGCGTGGACCTTTCCCCGCAGGCCGTGGAGATCACACAGCTTGCCCTGTGGATTCGCTCGGCCCGCCGGGGCCGGCAACTTGACGACCTGTCGCATAACATCATCTGCCGCAACAGCCTTGTCGCCGACAAGGCCGTGGACGAGCGTGCCATGACCTGGCAGCAGGAATTTCCCAACATTTTTGCCCGGCCCGGCGGTGGCTTCGACGTTGTGATCGGCAATCCGCCATGGGAGCGCATGAAGTTACAGGAGCGGGAATTCTTCGCCTTTTCCGCGCCCCGGATCGCCGGCGCGGTCAACGCCGCCGAGCGGCGCAGGATGATCGAGAAACTCGAAAAGCAGAGCCCGGCACTCTTTTCCACCTACATCGCGGCCAAGGCAACCGCGGACAAGGCTCTGGCGCACGTGCGCGCCTGCGGCGATTTCCCGCTCACGGGTAAAGGCGACGTGAATCTTTATATGCTCTTCGCCGAACTGGCGCGGCGCATTGTCCGCCCCAACGGAATCGCCGGAATTCTTGTCCCCTCGGGCATCGCCACCGACGACACCACCAAGGATTATTTCCGCGCGCTTATGGACGAAGAGTCGCTCATCGCCATCTACGATTTCGAGAACCGCGAGAAGATCTTCGTGGACGTCGATGGACGCTTCAAATTCTCCATCCTCCTTTTCGGCGGCAGGGACCGGAAGACCGCGCAGGCGGATTTCGTATCGTTCGCACACGACATTCGCCAACTGTCGGATAACCACCGGCACGTCAGGCTCTCGCAGAAAGACCTCGCTCTCCTGAACCCCAACACCCGCACGTGCCCGATCTTCCGCTCCAAACGCGACGCGGAACTGACCAAGGCGATATACCGCCGCGTGCCCGTGCTGATCGATGAGAATCGCAAGGCCGGCGGAAATCCGTGGGGCATTCGGTTTGTCCGCATGTTCGACCAAACCAACGACGCAGAGAGCTTTCGCTCGGCGATAGACCTGCTGAAAGACCGGTTCACGCTTGGCGGCAACCGTTGGGTGAAGGGCAGGAGCGTTTTTCTGCCGCTGTACGAAGCGAAGATGGTGCAGGCCTACGACCACCGCGCCGCCAGCGTCATTATTGAGGCGGGCAACTGGGTCCGTCAGGGTCAGACCGCCGAAACAACGCTGGTTGAACACCAGAACCCCGAATTTGTCGCGAT
Organism: uncultured Tepidisphaeraceae bacterium; assembly: GCA_964420285.1. Lineage (GTDB taxonomy): Bacteria > Planctomycetota > Phycisphaerae > Tepidisphaerales > Tepidisphaeraceae > CAYQTE01. Next base: position 43,320 of record CAYQTE010000020.1, on the reverse strand, counting down.
GCCGCGGTGGTTTGTAGAAGAGAAAAGCGTCGCCAGCGTGCTGAAGGATGCGGCCACGCCTGCTTATCTTGCCTACAAGGATGTCACCAGCGCAACGAACCAGCGGACCATGATCGCAGCCTTCATACCGGAGGCGGGCGTTCTCAATTCCGCGCCACTGATGCTCGTGGGCAAGATGATTCCGCCGCGCCGCCAGTGCTGCCTGCTGGCGAATCTCAACAGCGTCGTCTTCGATTTTGCGACTCGGCAAAAAGTGGGGAGTCTTCACCTGAATTTCTTTATTGTCGAACAATTACCCGCTCTTGCTCCCGACGCCTACGACGACAAATGCCCCTGGGACAAAAAGCAGACCCTCGAAAAGTGGATCAGTGAGCGAGTTCTGAAACTCACCTGCACGGCCAACGACATGATCCCGCTGGCGGATGCCGCCGGGTTCAAGGAGAAGGTCCACAAATGGAAGGAAAGCGAGCGGGCCGAACTTCGCGCCGAGCTTGACGCCGCCTACTTCCACCTCTATGGCATCTCCCGCGACGATGCCCAATACATCCTCTCCACCTTCAGCGGCATGACCGACGACGACGGCCCCGCACTGGTCGCGACCTCGTCCGCCGATGAAGTCCTGCATGCCTACGACGCTCTGGCGTCGGCGCGGAAAACAGGTTGACCGCATGTTGTCCTCGCCTATTCCCCAGCGGCGCCATCTTGCCGCTCTTGCCCGGCCGGTGGGGATGTGCTCAAATCCAAACCACGATTTGTCTCGTGTCAGAGTGATCTGGAACCTGTGGAGTTCTATTGCGCAGCCCGCGCAGGCGGGTTGCCGGGAGGAGCCGATGATGTCCACTTCTTCAAGCGTGCGATGGTTGGCCGGATTGATTGCGGTGTCGCTGCTCTGCGGATGCGCCGCGTCGGGGTCATCCCCGGCTCCGGCCGTGTCCGCCGTGACGGTTGCGTCGGTCCAGAGCCAACCGTTCGGCAAGACCAACGAAGGCGCCGACGTCACGCAATACATCCTGACCAACAAACAGGGCTCGCAGTGCCGCGTCATCGACTTCGGCGCGATCCTCACCAACTTCTTCGTCCCCGACAAGGACGGAAAACTCGGCGACATCGTCCTGGGCTTCGACGATGCAAAACAGTACCAGAACGCCGGCCCCTTCATGGGATGTATCGCCGGCCGGTTCGCCAATCGCATCGCCAACGGCCGATTCACCATCGACGGCGACTCCTACGCTGTCACCCTAAACCAGGGCACCAACACGCTGCACGGCGGCTTCAAGGGCCTGGCCAAGCGCATGTGGACGGCCGATACCGGCATGACCCCCGACGGCCCGACCGTGCGCCTGACGATCCTCGATCCCGACGGCGCCGAGGGTTTCCCCGGCAATCTCAAGGTCACCGTCCTCTACACGCTCACCAACGACAACTGGCTCAAAGTCCAATATCAGGCCACCACCGACAAGGCCACGCCGATCAATCTCACCCATCACAGCTATTTCAATCTCGGCGGCGACGGCAAGAACGATGTCCTCGGTTACGTCGCCAAGCTGTACGCTTCCCATTACCTGCCCGTCGATGCCTCGCTCATCCCCACCGGCGAGATCGCCCCCGTCGCCGGCACGCCCTTCGATTTCACCAAGGCCAAGCTCATCGGCCGTGATCTCAAAACCCTCCCCGGCGCCATCCCCGGCTACGATCACGCCATGGTCCTGGACAGTTCCAACGGCAGCCTCGCCCAGGCCGCCTCGGTCTACGACCCCGCATCCGGCCGGCAGTTGGATTGCTTCACCACCGAACCCGCCATGCACTTTTTCACCGGCAACAATCTGACCGGCGTGGTCGGCAAATCCGGCCAACTCTACGCTCCTTATCGTGCCTTCTGTCTGGAAACCCAGCACTATCCCGATTCCCCCAACCACCCGAATTTCCCCAGCACCATCCTCCGCCCCCACGACGCCTACAGCCAATTGACCGAGTTCCGTGTATCGATCCCCAAGACGCCGCTGAAGGAAGGGGATTGAGACGATGCCCATTCGCGTCACCGTCTGGTCCGAGTTCCGGCACGAGAAATCCAATCCCCACGTGGCCGCGATCTATCCTCGCGGCTTGCACGAGGCCATCGCCTCCCATTTGCGCACCTGCCCGGACATGACTGTGCGCACGGCCACGCTCGACGAGCCAAATCACGGCCTGCCCGCCGATCTGCTTGGCGCGACTGACGTGCTCACGTGGTGGGGCCACATGGCCCACGATCAGGTGCAGGACTCCATCGTCGATGCCGTCTGCAAACGCGTCCTGGCCGGGATGGGACTCATCGTCCTGCACAGCGGCCATTTCTCCAAGGTCTTCAAACGTCTCATGGGCACAAGCTGCGACCTCAAATGGCGCGAATCCGAAAACGAGCGCGAAATCCTCTGGGTCACCCGCCCCGGCCACCCCATCGCGATCGGCCTGAGCGATCACTTCATCCTCCCCCATGAGGAAATGTACGGCGAGTTCTTCGACATCCCCGAACCCGAACAAACCATCCTCATCAGCACCTTCACCGGCGGCGAAGTCTTCCGTAGCGGCCTCTGCTGGACCAGAGGCGCCGGCAGAATCTTCTACTTCCGCCCCGGCCATGAAACCTTCCCGACCTATCACGACAAGAACGTTCTGCGCGTAATCGAGAACGCGGTACGGTGGTGCGCGCCAATGGAGGCGCCGCCGATCGGTTTCGGGCACAAAGAAATGGGCTGGATGGATGGGCCGAGGTAGGCCGCGGCTCTGCGGCCGCCGTGACCACGCCGGCCTGGATCACGTCATCATGTTTATACCCGCGCCGTTCGCCTTGATTTTCCAAGCCCTATTGCGCCCGCTGCGAGGCGTGCCAGTGGCGAAGGAGAAGTCTGCCCAAACCGCCGACGGCGGCGAACAGGACCAGGCCGAGCAATGACGCCGCAAGCACCGACGCGAAGACGATGTCGAGATTGCCGTACTTGACAGCGCCGTAGATTTTCACGCCCAGGCCCTCGCTGGTGCCCAGAGTGCCGACGAGAAACTCGCCAACCACCGTGCCAATCACCGCCAGGCCGCTGGCGACGCGCAGGCCGGTGATGATCTGCGGAACGGCGGCCGGGAGGCGCAGTTTCCACAGCCGCGCGATCGGGCCGGCGCGGTAGAGGTGGAACAGATCGACCAGGGCGGGATCGGTCGAGAGCAGTCCGTCCAGCGTGTTGGCGATGACCGGAAAGACCGACACGATGAAGGCCGACATCGAGACGCTTTGCAGGCCGGGGTCGAACCAGATGATCAGCAGCGGTGCAACCGCCACCAGCGGCACGGTCTGAAAGAAGATCGTGTAAGGATAAATGGCCCGGCGAACCAGCCGGCTGCTCGATAACACGATCGCCGCCAGCATCCCGAGGATGGCGCTGGCGCTGAATCCGATCAGCGCCGCCTTGGCGGTCGTCCAAAGCGAAACGGCCAGTTCCTGGCGCCGAGCGGCCATGGTGGAAAAGACCTTGCTGGGCAACGGCAACAGATACTCCGGCACGTGCAGGAGGCGGATCAGCAACTCGGCCACCAGTGCAACGACAATGAAGACCGTGACGGGAGGAACAACCCGCGCCGCCAGCGAATCACGGCCGCGATCGCGGGGTTTTTGGCCGGCACGGGCCGGTCGCGACGCACTCATGGCCGGGCCTCCGCGGCGGATTCGCCTTGTTCCAAGGCCGCGTACAACAGCCGGCCGGCCGCGGCGAATTCGGCCGTCGAGCGGATCGCGTTCCCCCGCTCGATCGGCAATGCAATCGGCGTGTCCAGAACGATGCGCCCCGGGCGCGGCGACATCACGATGGCGCGCTGGGCCAGGAATGCGGCTTCGATGGTCGAATGGGTGACGAACACGACGGTCAATCCCATCGCCCGCCACAAGTCCCGCAGTTGATCGTCAAGCTTCTGGCGGGTGATCTCATCCAGCGCCGCGAACGGCTCGTCGAGCAGCAGCAATCTCGGCCGGGTCACCAGCGCCCGCGCCAGCGACACGCGCATCTTCATCCCGCCGGAGAGTTGCGCGGGATAGCGATCGACCGCGTCGCCCAGCCCCACGCGATGCAGGGCGGCCCGGGCCAATTCGCGTCGCGCGGTCCGATTGCGCCCCGCCAATTCCAGGGGCAACTCCACATTTTGCAGCACCGTTCGCCAGGGGAGAAGTTGGGCATCCTGAAAGACATAGGAGATGGGCGCGTGATCGTGCGCGGTGGATTCAACCGGCTCGCGCGGCACTGCGTCATCCAGTTCGATCGTTCCTCTGTCCGGTCCGTCGAGCCCGGCGATCAGGCGAAGAAGCGTCGATTTCCCGCAGCCGCTGGGGCCGAGGATCGCCAGGAATTGGCCGGCCGGGACGGTCAGGTCGATCCCTTCCAGAACGCGAACTGTCCCGTCGAACACGCGCGCCACGCCGTTGATGCGAATGCCGACCGGCGCGCTGTGGTTGGTTGAACCCGGCATCGAACCGGCAATCTAGCCGGGGAAAGGCCGGATGAAAACAGGGCGGCCGTCATTTCGCCGGCACAAGCGTGTCGGTCATGTTGTACGAGACGCGAATCGTCAGCGAGATGTCGCGCTGCACGATGCCGCCGGGGATGCCATCGGCCACCCACACCGTGGCCCGGCCGCGAAGCCCCTGGCCGTCGCGGCCCATCTCGGCCTTGGAACTCGTGTAGTACGTGTATTTCTTGCAGGAATAGGTCTTGTCCCCGATCTTCACATCTTCCGTTCCGGCGGGCTTGGGCAGTTCCGGATTATCAGGCAACAACTTGGCGGGAACGATAAGCGTCTCCGCGGCCGCATCACCCACCTTCACCTCGATCTCGGCCTGCTGATCGGTGATCTTGGTGCAGGTTTCGGTGACCGTCGTCTGGTTGGCGGCTCGCGCGCCTCCGCCCCGGATCGGCGCACCGCCGGAAATCGTCTCCTCTCGCGTGAAGGTCACGGCCTTCTTCTCCTGACCTTTCCAGGCGTTGTAAAGCGGATTGTCCACGGCCACCGGCGCTTCCTTGGCGACGATCTTGATGGTCAGCGGCTCCGACCAGGTCTTGTCGCCGCCGCGATGCAGCGGCACGCCCACGCGCAGTGCAACATCTCCCGGCACCGCCGTCGCCGACACGTTGGCGTTCCAGGTATTTTTGAACGTGTCGCCGGCGGCAATCGCCACCGACCTGAACGTCACCGCCGGGCCAATCCCAGCCCCAGCCGGCCAGCCGGGAATCGTGATCTGTGGAACATCGGTTCCCGCCGCCCAGACGATGTTGGGCACGTCGATCTTCTGCTCGGCGTTGCTGACGTTCTTGATCGTCACATCAAATTTGAGCGCATCGCCGGGATGCACGGTAGTGACACTCGCCGTGGCAGAAACCGTCAGCGGTCCGGCGTCCTTGGGCATGGTGGTCGGTGCGGTGGTCTGGGCAAGAACGGCGGCGCTCACGGCGCACATGGCAAAACCGAAAAGGCTCTTTTTGATCCAGGACATGATGGATGACTCCTATGCAAAATGATCGGGGCGGCACACCCGCTTTTCGTTTTGACGCGCTCGGTCACCAAAAGTTCCCGGAAAATCTCTGCAAGACAGATTTAACCGGGAATTGGTTCGATGACGACGGCCGTTCCATAGCAAAGGACTTCGGTGGCCGCCATTTTCCCACCGATCTCGGACGCGTCGAAACGTACGCCGACGATGGCATTGGCGCCGATCGACTCGGCGTGGTCGATGAGGAGATTGAACGCCGTTTGGCGCGTCTGTTCGCACATTTCAGTGAACGAGCCGATCTGGCCGCCGATAATCGACTTCAGCCCGCCGAGGATGCCCTGTGCGATGGTCGGCGAACGGACGGTCAGGCCGCGCACCACGCCCAGATAGCGCACGATGCGATAGCCGTCGATGGTGAATGTCGTAGTTACCGGGATATGGTGCGGCGCGGCGTAGGAAATCGGCAGGCTCATAAGAGCGACCCTCCTGGTCATGCTCGTTCGTCGGGAATCTCATCGCCGATCTGGTCGATCGCCTGATCGACCTCTTTGGCGTCCAGCACGCCCATTTCTTCCAAAGCCAGCAGGGCGGCCTTTTGCTCGGCGGTCTTTTTGTTGGGGCCCCAGGCGCTGGGGAACCGCCGGCCGTCAATTGCCACGCACACCTCGAAGCATTTGCTGTGATCGGGGCCTTTTTCGTCCAGAAGCTCGTAGATCGGGGTCGCGGCCAGCGCTTTTTGTGCGTGTTGCTGCAAGACGGCCTTGTAATTGTGCTGATGCGTGTTTGAGGCGATCTCTTCGATCTTGGGGGACATGGTCCGCAGCACGAATCCCTTGACCACCTCGAATCCGCCGTCCAGATAGAGCGCGGCTACCAGCGATTCGTACACCGCCGCCGCCAGCGACATCGGCATCGGCTCGCGCGAACTGATCCCCTTGCCGATGATCAGCAGATCAATCAGACCGATCTCGATGGAGACCTCGGCGCAGGTTTTCCGCGAGACGACGGCCGACTTGATCTTGGTCAGATCCCCTTCGAGGAACTGCGGGAACCGGCGATAGAGGGCTTCGCAGATGATCACGTCCAGGACGGCATCGCCGAGGAACTCCATGCGCTCGTTGCTGTTGAGACGGTTGTCCGCGACCGAGGCATGGGTGAGCGACTCCTTGAGGAGCGCCGGATTGGTGAAGATGTGCCCGAGGACTTGCTCGGCACGGGCTTGGGTTTCCGGACTCACGCGGTCACTCGAAGAAAGGACGGCGGAATATGCCGCCAATTCCAAACCGGCCGGGAGCACGGCATTGGCCGACAGCCTTGCGCCGCCCATCGAACAATGCTGGGTTCCCGACCATCAGGGCCGCCACGCCCCGAGCCACCGCCACCGAACAGGCATGCAATGCCGCGCGATGGCGCCAAGTGGATGGTCAAAACGTAGCCGGAGGCAATTTTATTGTCAATGCGAATGGGCGCGCCGTTACAACACCCCTTCCACAAGGTACGATGTCCATGCACGTCAAACGTCGAAGGAGACCATCATGTTCGAGAAACTCGCCCTGTACATCTGCGCCGTGGCCCTGGTCGCCGCCGCATGGAGCCCCGCTGCCGCTCGCGCCGCCGATCCCACCACCGCACCGGCCGAGACCAAGGAACAAAAAGACGCCCGCATGGCATGGTGGCGAGACGCCCGCTTCGGCATGTTCATCCACTGGGGCATCTATTCCGTTCCCGCCGGCGTCTACAACGGCCGCAATATCCCTTCCATCGGCGAGTGGATCATGAATAACGCCTCGATCCCCGTGGCCGATTACGCCAAATTCGCCACGCAATTCAACCCTGTCCAGTTCAACGCCGATACGTTCGTCGCTACCGCCAAGGCGGCCGGCATGAAATACATCGTCATCACCGCCAAACACCACGACGGCTTTGCCATGTTCAAGTCGGCCGATCCGTACAACATCGTCGATGCCACGCCCTTCAAGCGCGATGTCATCAAGGAACTCTCCGTCGCCGCACGCAAATGGGGACTTCACTTCGGCGTTTATTATTCGCAATCGCAGGACTGGCATCATCCCGGCGGCTATGCCTACGGCGGCACGGGCACTGGGAGGACCAACGGCACGCATTGGGATCCCGCCCAGAACGGCTCTTTTGACGACTACGTCAACAGCGTCGCCATCCCGCAGGTACGCGAGCTTCTGACCAACATCCAGCCGGATGTTCTCTGGTGGGACACTCCCGGCGACATCACGCTCGACGAGGCCACTCGTCTGCACGATCTGCTCAAACTCCAGCCCAACATCATCACCAACAACCGCCTGATGAACACCAAGACTCCCGGCGCGTTCATCGGCGATACCGAAACGCCCGAGCAGACCATTCCCGCCAACGGCTACCCCGGCGGCCGTGATTGGGAATCCTGCATGACCATCAACGACACCTGGGGTTACAAATCCACGGACGCCAACTTCAAATCCCCGCAGACGCTGATCCGCAACCTCGTCGATTGCGCCAGCAAGGGCGGCAATTATCTCCTGAACGTCGGCCCCACAGCCGAAGGAATCATCCCCCAGCCGGAGGTCGATCGCCTCGCCGCCATGGGCAAATGGCTGGCGGTCAACGGCGAAGCGATCTACGGCACCGGCCCCAACCCCTTCCCCGCCCGAAGCCCCGCCACCACGACAACCGCCCCCGCCCGGGGCCGAGGCCGCGGCCCAGCCACGGCGCCGGTCGTTTGGGACTGGCGCGCCACGACCAAACCGGGCAAGGTCTACATCACGATTTTCCAATGGCCGGCCGACGGAATCTTCACTATCCCCGCCCCAGAGACCGCGCCTGCCAAAGTTTATCTCCTGTCCGACCCGACTCGCGCCCCGCTGCCGATCGGCGCGCGGTCAACCCAGAGGGCCATCGACATCTTTCTCCCCAAGACCGCCCCCGACCCCATCGCATCGGTCATTTGCCTCGAATTGGCGAATTGAGCGCCATCCTCATCATTGCCTCATCTCGATCCTGCATTCCCAGGCATCGGCGCCCGACCTCCGCCCTTGAGTTGCGGTACGGAGTTATTATCCTTTAGCTTCATGTCCGGCGACGAAATGTTTGCTCTGATTGCCTGCGTCTTCATCGGCGTCTGGGGCTGGAAGCAATGGCTGGCGGGGTTGTTGTTTCTCAATCCGCTTTCGCGCCGGCCGGCGGCGCAGCTCCTGGTGTGGCTCGTGCCGCCGCTGTCGGGGGTAGCAATGTTCCTTGTCCTGGCCCAATTCGCTTCGCACGATGTAAGCAACAACCCAGTCTACATGTTCTTCTACATGGTCATGTGGCTTGCGTGGACGGGAATCTGGAATCGAATACTGCCCTATCTTGGCCTGAGCTGCCGCGACGACGCCCTGGAACGCAGCAACGCCGCCGCCGCCCTGGCTGTTGGTGGTGGATTGCTCGGGGTCACTCTGGGCTTTGCCGGGGCGAATATCGGGAACGGGCCGGGGTGGTGGGTGGTCGTCTTTTGCGGCCTGCTGGCGACGGCCGTTCCGCTGGTCCTTTGGCTCATCGACAATTCAGTCACGGATGTGATTGAAGCTATCACGATCGACCGCGATGCCGCCTCCGGCTGGCGAACCGCGGGGTTCTTCATCGCCTCGGGGCTGATCCTCGGCCGCGCCGTGGCGGGCGACTGGCATTCGGCTGACCAGACCGTCAGCGATTTCATTTTGCGCGGCTGGCCGGTGCTTGTTGTCTGGGGATTGACGGTATTGCTGGACGTGATCAGCCGTCCGACGCCCAACCGGCCGGTTCCCGATCGCGTGATATTCGGGCTTGTGCCGTTCCTGGTGCTTGTCGCCGCGGGTATCGGCGAAGTGAAGATGCAGGGGCACTGGTGATGAAATCGCCGTGGCAAAGTGTTGACCCGCTGGGCGCCCGCGAATATGCGCAGGTCAAACGCGCCGCCATTTTCCAGTGCTGCAAGTGGGATCCGCAGGTTGAAGATGTCTGCACGCTATCGCCGCAGCCGGTGGTACTCTCCAGCCAGGCGTGGAGCGAGCTGGTTTCTCTTTCGGAGAAGCTGGCGCGAGAGACATTCGCCGCCGAAACCGCCATTCTGCAAAGGCCGCACTTATGGAAAAGCCTCGGCCTGCCATGGACACTGCGCCGGCGAATGGCCGGTCTTGAAAACGCATCCGACGCGGCACGCCACCTGCGCCTGATTCGGTTCGATTTCCATTTCACAACCGAGGGCTGGCGCATCTCCGAAGCCAATAGTGATGTTCCCGGCGGATTTAACGAGGCGTCCGGTTTCACCCGGCTTATGGCACGGCATTATCGAGGCATGGCCAGCCCCGGCGATCCCACCGAGAAACTGGCGCAGGCGATCGGCACGGCCGCCACCAGTGACGGCATCATTGCACTGGCCCATGCCACGGCATTTGCCGACGATCGGCAGGTCATGGTGTTTCTAGAGCGATACCTCCGTGCGGCCGGACACAAGACCGCGCTGCTCGCCCCGGATCATCTTCGCTGGGAAAACCGCACGGCATTTCTGGCTGCCGATTGGGCGAAAGGCCCGGTGGCATTTTGTTTCCGATTCTTTCCCGCCGATTGGCTCACCGCCCTGCCGTATCGCTGCCAGTGGTGGCATCTGCTGGGAAACTCGCGGACACCCCTATGCAACCCGGCCTCCACCATCCTCACCCAGAGCAAGCGATTTCCATTGACATGGAACGAATTGCCCCTGCACTTGCCGACGTGGGAGGCTTTATTACCCAAGACCTTCGATGTGCGCGATCTAGGCCGGCGCGGTATTTCGGCCGAATCCGTGGTTTTCAAGCCCGCGTTCGGCCGGGTGGGTGACATGATCAAGATGCCCGGTGTAACCGCGGGCAAGGAAGCCGACAAGATCAACCGGTCCATCCGCCGCTATCCGGGATTGTGGGTTGCACAGGAATGCTTCAAGGCCGTGCCCATGCCCACCGCGACGGGAGATCTCTTCCCGTGCATCGGCGTTTACACGCTCGATGGCGCCGTCATTGGCGCCTACGGCCGCCTGGCGCGTCGGCCGCTGGTCGACCATCTGGCGCAGGATGCGGCCGTGCTGATTGCCCAAACCGTTTCGCCCCAATTGACCCAACAACCGGATTACGATGACACCATCCGAACTCTACAGCCTGTGGGCGCCTGAGGATTCGATCTGGTCGAACTGGGCCAAACCCATGTTGTTTTCCGTCGAGCGCTTCATCGGCGGCGAGCCCAATCAGGTCACCCAGTGGCAGTCGCTCAATGTCGCCTGGTCGCCCACAGACGTGCGCAGCACGGCCATTGTGCTCGATCTGCCCGGCGCGGACGCGATCTGGTACGGAATCGCAATGGCCCAGCATGGGTTCCGGCCGGTTCCGCTCTACAACGGCGTGCCCGGTTCCTCCGCGCTGATTGATGTCAATCCCATCGTCGTCGCATTACATGAAGTGGAGCAGCCGCTGACCGAGTTACTGTCGCGATTGCCGGCCGACGCCCCGCCGGTGTTTCTGCTGGATTCCAATCGCAGCGCCGGCGGGCTGATTCCCAGCCCGGGCCGTTTTGATAATCGCTGGTGGGTTTTCCCGCAGGATTTTCCATCGGCGAATTTGGTTTTGTCGCGCGGCATAGACACGGTGATACTTGCCCAGGCCCAGGCCGGCCCGCCGCAAACGGATTTGGCGCACGTCCTGCTGCGCTGGCAGGAGGCCGGACTGCGGATGTTCGCCAAGGGCGTGGACGACACCGCCCCGGCCGGCGTGATCCAGGTGCAGCGGCCCGCGCGGTTCGGTTGGCTCTGGTATCGCGCCCTGGTTTTGGCCGGCCTGCGCCGCAACAGCGCCGGCGGCTTTGGCGCCATAGTCCCCATCCCCGGCTCGGGCGGCGGATACGGTTGAGCGCATCCCTCCCCTGCACCTTCGCGCCGCCAGCCGCTATAATTCCCCCATGGACCAGTTAACCATCGGTAAGTTTTCGCTTCACAGCCGGCTCTTTGTCGGCACCGGAAAATACGCCACCTACGAACTCATGCAGCAGGCCCTGGACGCCAGCGGGTGTCAGGTTGTCACCGTGGCCGTGCGCCGCGAACGACTCCTCGATGACCGCGGTCGCAGCCTGCTCGATTTCCTCGATCTGAGCAAATACATCGTCCTGCCCAACACGGCCGGGTGCTTCACGGCCGACGACGCCGTTCGCGTCGCGCTCCTGGGGCGCGATCTATTGGAGAAGCAGCACAACCCCGGCTCGGCCTGGGTGAAGCTGGAAGTGCTGGCCGACAAAAAGACGCTCCTGCCGGACCCGGTTGGATCGCTGGATGCCACCCGCCAGCTTGTCAAGGAAGGGTTTGCGGTTCTGGTCTACAGCAGCGATGACCCGATCGCGGCCCGGCGTCTGAAGGAGGCCGGCGCGACCAGCGTCATGCCGGCCGGCAGCCCGATCGGCTCGGGCCAGGGCGTGCTCAATCCGCTGGCCATCTCCCTGTGCCTGGAAACGCTCAAGGAGAAGGACCCCGCGTATCCGGTGATCGTCGATGCCGGCGTCGGCACGGCCAGCGATGTCGCCATCGCCATGGAACTGGGCGCTGACGGCGTGCTCCTCAACACCGGCATCGCCCACGCCAAAGACCCGCTGGCCATGGCCCGCGCCATGAGCCACGCCCTTGAAGCCGGCCGATTGGCCGCCCGAGCGGGGAGAATCCCGAAGAAACGATATGCGTCCGCGAGCTCGCCGATGGAGGCGACGATTGGGTATATACCGGGGGAATGAGGAGCAGAGGGGCAGGGGATGACAAGGTGACGGGGTGACAAGGTGACAAGGTAATGCCCGGAGGGTTCTCCGCTGCTTTCCGTCACGGCAGGCGGAAGAAGAAATCGCCATTCATATCGGGATTGGTCGTCGGCCGGGTCGCCGCCCGCAAGGGTGCGGTTGCCGTTGCGGGAGCTCGTTCGAGAACGCAGCCATCGGCCTGGCGTTCATAGCGCATCGGATAGTCCGGAACGTTGGCCGGAAGATGCGCCATGTACTGCGGCACCAGGTCTTGGAGTTGCGCCGGATAGCTGCCGTGCTCCCGGCGATAGAGCAGAAGGTTGACGGCCACTTCGGTCCAGTCCAGTTCTACGTTGCCCAGCCGATCTGGCGTATCGCGAAATAGCGTCACGTTCGGAGCCGTTATTGCCAGCAGATAGGAGCCCAAGCGATCGGAATAGGTGTCACGAGTTTCGTTCTTCTTGTGAATGAGCCAGGTGCTGCCGGGCGCACCGGTCCAGTCCGGGTCCGCCGAATGCGCCACGGCACCCAGATTCCGCACACGTTGTTCGATCTCGTCTCTGTGCGCCTTTTGGTGCTCCGCCGGCATCGCCGAGTCGTCCAGCAACACATCGTCCCAATAGTCGTTCCCGAGCCTCAGCATGCGGTTCCAGTCCGGCTGCCAAAGACCCAGCACATTAAGCATATTTTGCATCTGCTGCCGCTGGCCCGGAGGTAGCGTGGCCATGTCGTTGTCCCAGGTTCGAGCTGTTTCCTCGACGGCCGACAGATACTCAAGTCGTCGCACCTTTCCCGAGACTTCGCGAATGTCGGGCGCTCGGGCGAAAGCGGCCATGTCGGACGCCATGCGGTGCAGCAGATCCGTCGAGATGTCGGCGTTGCACAACAGCGCACGATCCGATACCCAAGCATTTACCTGAATCCTCGCTGAAATCGCAACGTCAAGGTTGTCCGGCGAGTGCGCAAGAAAACCGGCGATCCGATGCACAGCGCACAAATCGCTCCACGTGGCATCGCGGTTGCCCTGTTGAAGCTCCTGCATGGCGCGAACACGCAACGAGTCCGCGAGCGCTCGCCACCGGCTGCCGTTCGTTCTCCGCACGGTCAGGAGAAATTCCGTGTCACTGTTGCAAACCAGCGACATCCAATATCGCTCGCGATGCGAGGCCTCCACCGCCAGATCAAGACTTGCCTTATTCGCCTCCAACCAGCGCGGCAGGGCGGGCATATCCGCCGCCGACCACGGCCCGGCCATTGCCGCCCAATATCCGCTTGTTGGGTAAATGAAGCCTGGACTAGCGAACTTCGGATCGAACTCCTTTAGGTTGTGCCAGGGAATCTGTTCCGGCACGTTGCCTTGGAGTCCGAGCAATCGCATCAATTCCATTTGCTTGTTCAGCGGCGTATCCTCATACCGCGAATCTTCGGGCGGATTGATGCGCACGAGCAGGCACGCCGCGTTGTTCTGCGGCGTCACACCCTGGCTGAATTCGGCATTCACCGCGGCGATGTAATCCACCGTTCCATCGGGACGAAGCGGTCCGGTCACATACGTTGTATCGCGCCCGATGACAATCCCCATGGTCGTCGGCCGCGATGTCGCTGGTCGCGTCGCCTGTCCCTGGCTGATGCCGACGCCGGCAAGCCCCAGGGCGATAATCGCCGCGATGGTTCCTCTTGTCATGGGATATCCTCTCATTCCGCCTGCTCCGATAATGATCCAGGCCAGCCGCTCGTGAAATAAGAATCGCCCGCATGCCGCCCGGCAGTTGAATCCTCGATGGGCTCGATTGTATCCTGACGCCGTGGCCCTTCCACTCCTTTTGTTGCTCTGGGCCGTTGCTCTGGCTTCGGCCATGGCCTTCGGGGCCAGTCCGTATTGGGGCCGGTATCAGAACGGCATCGAATTCATCATGCTCTGCCACCGCATGCAGTGGCTGCTGGCATCGGCGTCGCTGCTCTGCTGTGCCGGATTGATCGGCATGATCGCCAGCGGCCGGCGACGCGCGTGGTGGCTGGTCGGCCTTGCCCCCGTGCTGTCGCTGTTCGCCTATCATTTTGTGACCAACGCCACCGGGCCGTACGGAATCCTCGACGATCCGGCCTTTGTCTCGGCCGATGCCGCTGCGATCGACGATGGCGACTGGGTGGTGGGCGTGGTCTTCAACGGCGAATCGTTCGCCTACCCGTACGCCATCCTCTACGCCGATCCCGTCGTGATCCAGCAGAGCCAGAATAAGCACCAAATGCTGGTCTGGTCGGCATTCGCCAATCGCGCGTTGTGCGTCTCCGTCGACCGCACCGTCCACGGCCGGGAACTCCAGATCATCTCCATGCCCGCCAACATGCCCCTGCTCTACAACCAGCGCACCGGGCAGTTCATCAACGGCATCACCGGCCGGACCGTGGACAACCAGCCCGCCACCGGCATCGGCGCCGCCGCGCCCGCGACCAAGACCACGTGGAAGATCTGGCGCTCGCTGCACCCATCGACGCGGGTTCTCGCTCCTCCGGCCGATCTGCCCGCCAACATGCCCGCCGCCCCGGTGCTTCCCTATTATCCGATGCCGGGGCTGGGCACGGTTCCGCCGGCCCAGCCCGTGGTCCTGATCGATTCCACGCCTCCGGCCGCCGCCGATCTGGCCGCCATGACCGGCCCCGCTCCGCGCATCGCCAATTTCCACGCCGGATCGACGGCCGTTCTGCTGGTCAGCGATCCCGCCACCGGCCTGGTTCGCGTGTTCGATCGGCAGGTTGGCGAAGACCTGGTGACGACGTTCCATCCCCGCCGCAGCGCCGCCGCCCCCACCGCCAGCATGGTCGATTCGGACAGCGGATCGTTCTGGACGGCCGACGGCGTGGCCGTTGACGGTCCCCTCAAAGGCCAGAAGCTCACTCCGATCAACATGGATGAAAACGTCTATTACGACGTGGTCGCCCCCTGGTTCCCGGGCCTGAAATTGACGACCCCAACCCAGGAACCCCCGAGCACCGCGTCGCCCGCGCCCCCGCCAACCCCCGGCCGCGGCCGCCGCCCGCCCGCCGGCACGCCGCGCGGGTGATTATTCTCAAATCTGCCGCCGACAGTCTCGATATCACAATTGATGATTACCGTCTAAACGATAAAATATATTATTGATATTTCGCGACCGGCCGATAGAATCAGTGGCGAACGGAGCGGCCGGGCATGAATTTCAGGTTTCGCGATGAAGTGCTCAGGCGCATGTATACCGAGTTGGATTTTGACGGAGGCTACGGCCGACCCGTAGTGCGGGCTTTTCGAAAGGTGATGAACGCCATTCGCGCGGCGATGGACGAACGCGATTTCTACCCGATGCGATCGTTGCATTTTGAGAAACTCAAGGGCAACCGTTCGCACCAACGATCCATGCGGCTCAACGACCAGTGGAGATTGATTCTGGAGATCGAAGAAGCAACGCCGAAGAACACCATCATCGTGGTTGGTATCGAGGACTACCATCGCTAGAAAGCAGGGGCACGGATATGACCAGTCTTGAGCCGGCAGAGGTCTTCCCGCCGGGTGAATACATTGCCGACGAGCTGGACGCGCGCGGATGGACGCAGCAGGATCTGGCCGTCATTCTCGACCGTCCGCTTAATGCGGTTAACCAGATCATCACCGGCAAGCGAGGCATCACTGCCGAAACCGCAAAGGGTCTGGCGGCCGCGTTCGGCACGTCGCCGGAGTTCTGGATGAATCTCGAGAACGGCTATCAGCTTGGACACGCCAAGTCGAAGGACAATGACGTGGCGTTGCGAGCGAAACTGTACGGCACTGCGCCGGTCAGCGAGATGATTCGCCGCCGGTGGATTGAGGGCACAACCAGCGCGAGCCGCCTGGAGTCGCAACTCAAGCGATTTTTCGAGGCGGAGGATCTGGGTGCGATTGCGCCCCAGCCGACCGCGGCGCGGAATTCCAGCGGTTATTCCCAAACCACTCCGGCCCAACTCGCATGGTTCTATCGCGCGCGATCGCTGGCGCGGACTGTCGCGGCGGCGAGATTTGATCGCGATGCGCTGACCGCCGGCTTGCGAACAATGCGGAATATGACGCTGGTTCCGCAGGACATTCAGAAAGTGCCCGCGCTGCTGGCGGGCTGGGGAATTCGGTTGCTGCTTGTTGAGTCGCTGCAAAGGACCAGAATCGACGGCTCCGCCTTTTGGCTTGATCCCGGCAAGCCTGCCATTGCATTGTCGCTGCGCCTTGACCGGATTGATGCCTTCTGGCTCACGTTGCTGCATGAACTGCTGCATATCAAGAACGGAGACAGTCCATCGATTGATTCCGACTTGGTGCGCGACCCCAGGGGATCGGATTCCGCTGGCCGGCTTCCGGAAGCTGAAGAAAAGACCAGCGCCGAGGCAAGCCGCCTTTTGCTCTCGCCGCAACGGCTTGGCTCCTTCATTCTCCGCGCCCGGCCGCTCTATGCAAAGGAAGCGATTGCCGATTTTGCGCAAACGAACGGGATTCACCCTGGAATCGTCGTGGGACAGCTCCAACAACGCGGCGAAATTCCCTATTCGCATGGTCGCGAGATGCTTGTTCCCGTCAGACGGTTTATCGTCGGCTCGGCCCTTACTGATGGCTGGGGCAATGTGGCCATCCCGCCACATGAATCTCCCCAAGACTCCCCACCCCGCCGCCGGCACGCCGCGCGGGTGATCACATCTTGGTCTTGATCCCCATCGCCCGCACCACGCACCAGCCTTTGCGCGCCTCGAATAGCCCGAACAATCCGCTGGCCACGGCGAACAGGCCGATGATCCACGGCCAGATCGAATCGTTCCGCGCCGCCCATAGGCCGATGATCAGTCCGCCTATCGCCAGCATCACCAGCCCATAAACAAACCGCACCCGCCGGCCGCGTTGGTCGATGTTGCATTGCATGCCGTCATTATAGCCGGCCGATTCACTTGGCCGCTCGAT
Organism: uncultured Tepidisphaeraceae bacterium; assembly: GCA_964420285.1. Lineage (GTDB taxonomy): Bacteria > Planctomycetota > Phycisphaerae > Tepidisphaerales > Tepidisphaeraceae > CAYQTE01. The sequence continues at coordinate 26,095 of CAYQTE010000020.1, read as the reverse complement.
CCCCAAAACATGCGGGTCGTCAGACTACCCAGAACTGGACGCCACTTCCCGACCGACTTAAAATTAAAGTCGATCGACATATTTTTTAGGTCACTCTTATGCTTGCAAGCCTGCTCGGATCGGTCAATAAGGAACGGGTGCTCATCTATCTCGCCGCGCGAGGCCGCGGTTACGCGCGCCAAATCGCACGTTTCTTTGATGCGCCGCTGTACCCGGTGCAGAACGCTTTGGAGAAGCTGGAAGCAGCCGGCGCGCTGGTCAGCCGCGCTGTCGGCAGCACGCGCGAGTATGAGCTTAATCCGCGCTACGCAGCGCGCGACGAGCTTGCGGCCCTGCTGAGCCGCGCGCTGGCGCTTTACCCGGTAACGCTGCGAGAGCAGCTCCTGCTTGTGCGCAGCCGCCCCCGGCGTAAGGGCAAGCCCTTATGAAATCCATAGCCGAAATGTCGGGCGAAGAACTGGCGGGACTTGTCTGTCAGGCCCTTCAGGATGCCGGCGTAACCGTGACGCTGACCGGCGGCGCGTGCGTTGCGATCTGGTCCCAGGGGAAATATGTCTCCGAAGATCCCGACTTCATCGAAGAAGGGCCGGTGCCCCGGAGGAAAATTCGCGACGTGCTGAAGATTCTGGGCTTCCGAGAGGCTGGACGCCACTTTGTCCACGCCGCCAGCAGGTTCTTCGTCGAGTTTCCGACAGGCCCATTGATGGTCGGCAACCAGCGAATTGATCGCGTGTTTGAGCGCGACACAATCGCCGGCCGCCTGCGCCTGCTTTCACCGACGGATTGTGTCAAGGACAGGCTCGCGGCTTTCTTCCACTGGAATGATCGGCAATCACTGGAGCAGGCGCTGCTGGTGGCGCAAACTCAAGATGTCGACTTGGATGACATCCGCCGCCGGTCGAAATCGGAAGGAAATGAAACGAAATTCTCTGTCTTCGAGCAACGGCTTTAAGGCCGTGCGCACCCAGCGGCGAGCCGAACTTAGCGCCCGATCAGGCCAACCCGCGTGATGTCGTCTGGACCGCCGCCGGTATCCCCAGCGATCGCTTCATCTCCCCGGCCAGATAATCGGCGATATGCTTGCCCCGCACTCCGCCGACGATCTTCACATCCTCCGCGCCAACCCGCGACATGATCGCGTAGTATGTCGTATTCCCCGCCGTCGAACTCACTTTCGTAATGATGTCGCTGATCCCGCTGGCCGGAATATCGCGCTGGCGGCGCATCAGAGGCAGGCCGCGCTCGATGTGCAGGAGCGTCGGCCGCGATGTGATCGTCGCCGAACCGAGCCAACCATACACCGCGCCGATATCAAAGATGATCGCAAACAGCGAGACGATCATCACCGGCATCAGCGGCGCACCGGATCGGATCAAAACCACGAGCACGCCCGTAAGGATCGCTCCCAGCACCGTCTGGAATGCCGCCGCGACCCGGTTGCGTGCGGCCGCAAATTCCACAACACATCCGCCATCGGCCAGTCGCGAAAGCGTGATGCCGCGCATGTCCGCCGGCTGCGGCGTTGTTTCGTGATGCCGCAGTTTTTCAAACGATTGCGGCGCCGCCGGCACAACGGGGTTGCTGGTCTCAAAAACTGGTATCCCGAACTTGCTCCAATAGTTGATCTCGGCCGTCGCCGCTCTCACTTCCAGACACCAGGCGATCTCCTGTAACCCGGCGCGCGACGTCGTCGGCACATCGGCGGGTATGGCGAAATACACCGGAATGTCGGTTCCCGATTTCGACGGCAATACGCTTTCGAGCTCCTCTTCATCCTCCCAAACGGTCGTCTGCATCGTATTCTTCCCCTGGCGGCTGATGCGCGTACACCGGAGATGAAGCCGAATCGGACCGGTCGGCCGCAGCACCTGACCAATGCGAATCGTCCCCGCCAGAGCTCCGCCCGGCGATGCGGGCAGCGTTTGCAATTCCAATACGCTCTTACCGAAATACGCCGCCCGCGCCGTCGCGCGGATGGCCGCGACGATCAGCCCGATGCCGACGGCCGGAAAAACCAACGCGATCAGCGACTTGGCGTCATGCATACGGAGATATTGCTGCGTTGCCCCGACCGCCGCCGGTATCGCCACCCCGTTCCAAAACAGAGCGATGATCCAGAGTGCGACCGTGCCACGCACCGCATGATCGGGTATCTGCCCGCTCGCCCAGTCCGTGTTCCACATCCATGGCTCATTCGGATGTGCCGCCTTTAACTTGTTTTGGCGCCCAATCGCCCGCCCGCCCCCGACCAATGCCCCTGCGGCCACTATGCCCACCAACAGGAACGGCAGGCTGAAGAAAACGGCTTTCCAATCGTGTTTTTGCACGGCCTGTGAAAGAATGAAAAACCCGCCGCCGCCAAAGGCAATCGCGAACACGCCGACAAAGCAGCCCGCGAACACGGACCCGACGACGTTCGATGCGCCAGTGGAACTTGTGTTGTTCATGAGCTTTTCCCTCGCGCATCGTATTGTACCGAGCGGCGGCCGCCGCAGCATTTTGCCGGCCCATTCATATCACCGCCCCCGCATCCCACGCCGCCAGCGCGCGCTGAACGAGCGTCTCCAGCGGCTGATCCCCTTCAAGCCAGGTCACATCCGCAAACCGCCGCAGCCATTTCATTTGCCGCCGGGCCAGTTGGCGGGTCGCGATTTTTATGTCCTCGATCGCGTCCGACAGCGACATCCGCCCCTGAACGTGGTCGATCAACTGGCGATATCCCGTCGCCGCCAAAGCCGTCGGCGACAAACCGGCCGGGTGCTCGATGAGCCGCCGCACTTCATCCACCCAACCGGCCGCGATCATCTGACGCACCCGTGCGTTGATTCGCTGATTCAGGGCTGATTTCTCCCAGCTCAAACCGACCCAAACCGCCCGATGCCGCGGCTGGCGAGAAGCCCACTGTGTCTGCAATGACGAAATCGGCTGACCGGTCTGCTCGAACACCTCCAATGCCCGCACCAGTCGCTTGCGGTCGGCCACGTGAATTCGCCCGGCCGCCGCCGGATCGACGCGAGTGAGACGCTGGTGCAATACGTCCGTGGGCAGTTCGCCAAGTCGATGTCGAATCGCCTCATCGGCGCCGGGGCCGTCGAAGAGCCCGTCGAACAGCGCCCGGAAATACATCGGCGTCCCGCCCGTTGCCACCAGCGGCTTGCCACGACCGCGCGCGTCGGCGATCGCAATATCGGCGAGTTCGACGAACCTCGCGGCGCTAAACGTCTCATGCCTACCGGCCACGTCAATGAGATGATGTCGAACTTGCGATTGGTCCTGGACCGTCGGCTTGGCCGTACCAATGTCCAGCGCCTTATAAATTTGCATCGAATCTATACTGAGTATTTCGGCGTCGCGGCGGCGGGCGATTTCCATCGCCAGCGACGATTTGCCCGATGCCGTCGGCCCCACAATCGCAAGAATAGGCGTATCAACTGCCATCATGGCAACTCACTGCAAAAACGGCAGCCTTTTTGTGAAGGAAATCCCGATAAAAAGCTGCCAAAATCGCGATTTGACGCGCCCAATCTCGATGCCGCGGGTTGGCACGCGGTTTGTTTTATCCCTTTCGAGTAACAAAATACGACACCAGTACCTCCAACGTATGAAAGGAGATCGTCATGGCATTGCCGACACGAGTCAGCCGAACCGCCCAACAACTGGATACTTTCGATACCGCGCATCGCGAGTTCGATTACATGCTGGGCCAGCTTTTCGGAAACAGGCCGCAGGTCGCGACCACATATTGGAGCCCTTATGGCGTCGATATTCATGAGGATGTCGATCATATCGTGGTTGAGGCGGAATTGCCCGGCTTCACCAAGGAGCAGGTGGGCATCACCATGGAGAACCAGACACTGACCATCAGTGCGGATCGCCCTGAACAAAACAAGACCGGCGACGGCAAGTCGCAGACGCTGCTCAACGAGAGGCGTTTCACGCATGTCGAACGCAGTTTCACGCTGCCGCCGACGGTCGATGAGAAATCCGTGGCCGCCAAGCTGGCGGACGGGCTGCTGACGATCACGCTCAAGAAGCGAGAGGAAAGCAAGCCGCGCCGCGTGCAGGTCAGCTAATTTTCCACCGGGCGACAAGTCCAACATCGCCCGGCGAACTGATCCGTTTCGAGGTCCGCCGCGGGCGCCGGTACGTTCCGGCGCCCGTGACGTTTTATCGGGACTGATTCGCCAAGGCAGTCGCCGCGTTGCGCTGCAGGACGGGCAACGAAACCCTGCGGACCGCGCTGTTGTGAAATTCGCGGCGATATCGGTTCGCATCCCACGCCAGGAGATCGGCGAGATTGACCCGGCCGTCCGGAAGGCGCGGTTGCACGTCCGCGTCGGTTGCGCTGGTGGGACGGCCGTTAAATGGGCAGACATCCTGGCAGATATCGCAGCCGAAGAGCCAGTCTCCCATCCGCGCTTGCAGGGCGGGGTCGATGGCGCCGTCGTGTTCGATCGTCAGATAGGAGATGCACCGGGTGGCGTCCAGTTGATAAGGGGCGGTGATGGCGGCCGTCGGGCAGGCGTCGATGCATCGGCGGCAGGTTCCGCAGCGATCGACGGCCGGTTCGTCGGGCGGAAGTTCCAGATCGGTCAAGACCTCGCCCAGGAAAAGCCATGAGCCTTGTCGTTCGTGGATCACGCAACTGTTTTTTCCCAGCCATCCGATACCGGCGCGGGCGGCCAGTTCTTTTTCCATGATCGGCGCGGTATCCACGCCGCAGCGCGTCCGGCATCCGGTCGCCTGCCGCATCCAATCCGCCAGGCTGTGCAGCCGTTGCTTTATCCAATCGTGATAATCATTGCCTAAGGCATAGCGGGCCACGCGCCCGGTCGCCCCGGAGGCATTGCCCTTCGCGGGTTCGAGCGTCACATAATAATTGACCGCCACACAGACAACACTTTTGACGCCGGGGAAATAGACCGCCGGATCGACACGCTCGTCGAACCGCCGCCGCAACCAGTCCATCGTCCCGGCCTTGCCGTCGTCGAGCCATTGGCGGAAATAGTCACGATAGGCACTGGGCCGTGCCGAAGTGATCCCCGCCAGATCAAAACCCAATTCCCGCGCCATCCCCTTGATCCGCCCGGCCAGTTCGTGAAGCTCCAGGGCCATTCGTCGCGGATTATAGCCGCCGGAGTGCAAACGCGCGGATTCCGGCATGGCGGCTCGCCATTGGCGCCGCACTTCAGGTACAATAGGCATGTTTGGCGTGTGCGAACTTTTCATGAAGGGCCGGCGATGACTCGCGGAGATTTGCTTTCCATCCAGACGGTGGATGAATCAGCGCCCGGCTCGGGGGCGGTGCGCTGCGCACTTTGGCTGGCGCTGCTGGCAGTGATTGCGTTCTGTTTCGGCTGCGCCGAACAACCACCCCCACCGGTGCGGCCGGCGCCCCTGCCGCCGCTGCTGCTCCATCTGCCGGGGATCGTCGGACATCTGTGGGTGGACGATACGTATGCCCAGGGCATTAAGGACGGCGGGTTCAGCGGCGATATCGAGATTCACGACTGGACGCACGGCGATCGCGGCTTTTCGCTATTCACCATCGAGGAGAACCAGAAACAGGCGCAAGCGGTTGCGGACATGCTGGCCGAGCGGTATCGGCTCGATCCGGATTCGCCGCTGTTCATCAGCGGACACAGCGGCGGCGGGGGCGTCGCGGTGTGGGCGCTGGAAAAGCTCCCGCCGGGCGTGCGGGTTCGCGATGCGGTCTTGCTGTCGCCGGCGCTATCGCCGGACTACGACCTGACGGCCGCACTGCGCCATGTCAGCGGACACATCCATGTCTTCTACAGCGCCAACGACAATTTTGTCCTGGGGCTGGGCACATCGCTCTTCGGCAACATGGACCGGTCCAAGGGCGATGCCGCCGGCATGGTCGGGTTCGTCCGGCCGCAGGCGGGCGATGCGACGGAATACGCCAAAGTCGCCGGCCATCCGTACAAAAGCGAATGGGTGTGGCTGGGCAACAACGGCAGTCATATCGGCCCGATGGCGCATACGTTCGTCGAGCAGATCGTGGCGCCGCTCTTGATCGCCGATGCCCAGCGCGGGCCGGTTAAATACTGATTGGGGTTCGATGCTCGACTGGTTCCTGTACGCACTGCTCTTGTTGATCCTGCTGGCCGGCTGGGGCGCGAATCTGCTGGCACTGCCGGGATTGTGGGTGATGCTGATCGCGTCGGCGATCTACGGCGCATGCACGGGCTTGGCGTTCGTCGGCTGGTACACGCTCGGCGCGGTGACGGCCATCGCACTGGTTGGCGAAATCGCAGAGACCATTCTGGGCGGCGCGATGACGCGTCGAGCCGGCGGCGGGCGCCCGGCCGTCTGGGGCGCGATCATCGGCGGATTGCTAGGTGGAATATTTCTGTCGATCGCTTTGGCGTTCCTGCCGGTGATTTCCACGGTGGCCGGTGTGCTGCTGGGCAGTGCCCTGGGCGCTGGCTTGACCGAACTGATCTCCGGCCGGCGATTTGGGCATTCGGTTTCCGTCGGCATCGGCGCTGCACAAGGCCGGGTGATGGGAATCGCCGCCAAAGTTCTGCTCGGATTCGTCGTCTTTGTCGTCGTCGCGTGGGAAGGACTGCCGATTCGACATCATGCCGCCCCGGCGACGCAACCCGCGACGACACCGATAGCAATTCACTCGGCAACTACTTCCGCGCCGTAGTGCCGCAACTTGGACATCGATCTCGATTTGCGCCTCGCCGAACTCTCGATTGCACGAACAGCCCCAAGCCGATCACCGCCGCTATCGCCCCATGCACCAGCGAGCACGCGATCCAGCTTGTCGGGAGGGTACACGGCACGCTCTGATTCAGCACCGTCAGTTGGCGATAGGCCACCGGCTGCTCGAACCACGGGAATGTCGCCGTCAGCAGTCCGTTGGCGACCAGGCCCGGATGCACGGCCGCCAATCGACCGGCCATTGCCGATGAAATATGCGCCGCCAGCCAAATCGGCCAGGTGAAGAAGGCGAGGGCGATGGCTATTACGCAGCCCGGTGCGACCGGGCCCAGGCCGATGCGCTGCGCTGCGACCGTCAACATCGCCAGATTGATAGACCAGGCGAGTGTGCAGATCGTGACGCCGAACAGTTGCCCGGCCGGAAAGACCCACCGATCCATCGTCGTCCACCAGACCGCCAGCACACCGGCGATCACGCCGATTGCCGCGTACGATTGTCTGCGGCCCGGCGCCACCGCAAGAACCAGGGGCGGCATCAGGATCGTGACACCCAGTTGGCCGCCGATGATGGCGCCGAGATTCGCTCCCGACGCCACGCGTGCCGCGGCGGCAGAGACGAGCGCGGCGCACAGCGGAACTGCCCAATCAAGCCACTGGTTCGCCGGGTCGTCCAGCCCGCGGGAGATCAGATTCACCGCAAAGCCGCGGAGGGCGCGGAGAAGGCGGTGGATATGGCGAACTTTCTTTGCGCCGCCCCCGGTTGGCGTTTGGGACTGGACCATGGAGCCAATTTCTTTCAACAAATCAATTCCTCTGCGTCCTTTGCGACTCCGCGGTGAGCATTCAGCAGTTGTTCGTGACAGGCCGCTGGGGCGTCGTATCGATCATGGCGCGGTGCTCGGTCGCGTCGAGGGCTTGCGGATTTCCATATCCATGCCGGCGGCGGTTACAGCGTCGATGACCGACGCCAGCGCCTTGGCCGGACCGGCCGGATCGGCCGACAAACCCACCTTCGTCGCGCCGCGAGTCTTCATTTCCCGCAGCCGGTCGGCCAGTTCGGCCGCCTTCACCGGCGCGTGTTCCAGCTCGATATTTCCGTCGGCATCGATGCTCACCAGCGCCATCGCGATCGGCTCACTGGGCTTAACCGGCGCCTCGGCCGGAAGGGTCGTCGCATGTTCGGCCGGCTCGATGGTCATGACCACCGGCGTTCCCTTGGGCGGCATCATGTTCGGATCGCGTTCCCATTCGAGAGTCTCATTGGCGTTGCTGGCCAGCGTGGGAATGTCGATCAGGGTGTATTCGAAATTGACGACGCTGACGGTGTAGCTGGTCTCGTCGGCCGCATATGAGCCGTTGTCCATGACCTTCGATCCGCAGAAGACCCAGGTCATCGGCGGCATGGTGGTCTTGTCCTTGACCGAGCGCATCAGCTTCCAGGCGGGAACGTCCATCGCCTTGCCGTTGAGGGTATACTGGCAGGAGATGTTTAGCGCCGGTCCGAACGGCGGCATCCATTTCTGCGTTTGCGGATCCGAATGGACATTTCCGCCCGGCGTCAGGCCGATCATCAGCAGGGCCAGATGAATATCCGACGGCTTGGCCGGCGAGCGCAGAACCGATTCGTATTCGTTGCCGCCGGACATGACGCAGAAAAACTCCAGCGGCTGCTCGACGGCCAGAGCCTGGCAATCGACCTGGACGCGATGGTTGTGCGCGTCGATGCGGATGTGGGGCAGATTTCCCAGCGGGGCCGGCGCGGTGGCCGGCGGATCGGCGGCGCGGCCAGTCGAAACCATCCGCCCGCCCAGCAGGCCGGCGATTGCTATACAGATAAACCCAACGCGGCCGATGAAATTCCGGTGCGTGGCCAGGCGGTTTGACATGGAGCGCTCCCGGCTCGCCGCTCTAGCCGCCGCGGCGCGCCAGCGTCGCGGCGGCCATGCGAGCCGAAAGAAGTCTATCCTCTGGCGGGCGAATTGTCAGTCGTCAAACGGAGCGAGGCCGTACCGGCGGCCTGCTGTTCGATCAGTTCCTGGAAGACCCACTGGTCGCGGTTGAAATACAAGGCGCCTTCGAACCACCCCGGCGCCGCCAGGCGGCAGCGAAACAGCGTGCAGTTGACGGAAATCTCGTTTCCATAGGGATCGAGCAACTCGACCATACCGCCGTGTCCAAGCGGCAATTGATGCGGCGCGATAAACCCCAGCCCGCGCGGGCTGGCATCGCGGGTGTACAGGTTCCAGGCGTCGGCGCCCGGCGGATCGCTGAACAATCGCAACGCCGCCTGCACGCGATAATGCCCGCGCTGAATCTGGCGGCGCTCTTCGTCGCGGTGATCGCCGGCCTCCAGGGCCGATAATATGAGTCCAACCTCCGGCGGCCATTTCGCCGCCGGCAGGGCCGCCTCGGGCTCGAGTTGTTCTTGCAGCATCATCTCTCTCCAGGCCTGGCACCAGCCGCCGCCCTGGCGATTCAGCGGGCTCGGTCCAACGCTACAATATCAAAATGGCGGGGGCCAATTTTGGGGCTGAATTACCGGCCCGAGTCCCATAATCGTCGCACGCCGGACTGGTAAATGATGATCTCGTTCACATGCATCGGCAACACCGGCAGCGCCTATCATCCTGGGCTTTACTTGCGCGACGCGGCAACGCAGAATCCCGGCACCTGGGTTGAACGGAAGCATGGACAACGACATCAGCATCGACCTCCGGGACATCACCAAACGCTTTGGCGAATTCGCCGCCGTCGATCATGTGAGCCTTGCCATCCGCCGCGGCGAGTTCTTTTCCCTGCTGGGGCCCAGCGGTTGCGGCAAGACAACCCTGCTTCGCATGATCGCCGGTTTTGAATTGCCCAGCAGCGGCCGGCTTTCCATCAACGGCGTCGAATGTACCCGCGTCCCGCCCTATCGACGTCCGGTCAACATGGTCTTTCAGCATTACGCGCTGTTCCCCCACCTCAACGTCGCGCAGAACATCGCGTTCGGCTTGCGCTACCGTGCGGTTCCGGCGAATTCGTGGGATGATCGGGTTCGGGCGGGTTTGGCGCTGGTGCGATTGCTCGGCCTGGAAAAGCGGTATCCCAATGAACTGTCCGGCGGCCAGCGGCAGCGCGTGGCGCTGGCGCGGGCACTGGTGCTCGAACCGCGCGTGCTTCTGCTGGACGAACCACTGGGGGCACTGGATCAGAAACTTCGCAAGGAAATGCAGGTCGAACTGAAGAATTTGCAGCGGCACCTGGGCATCACGTTCGTGTTCGTCACGCACGACCAGGAAGAAGCCCTGACCATGAGCGACCGCATCGCCGTCATGAACGCCGGCCGGGTCGAACAGGTCGATACGTCCGCCGCCGTCTTCGAGCGGCCGGCCACGGCGTTTGTCGCACAGTTCATGGGCGCCACCAACGTGTTCTCGGGCGAGGTGCTGAATATCACGCAATACAGCGTAAACGTTCGCGCGCTGGACATGGATTTGTCGCTTCCGCGAAGCTCTGGAACCCCGGAACCCGGACAGACAGTGCGCTTTGTCATGCGACCAGAGAAGATGCACCTGACGGCCGTGCGGCCCGACGCTGCCAGCGGTCTGATCGCGATGCCGGTCACGATCCGACAACGGATCTACCAGGGGATCAATACCATATGGAACGCAAAGACGGTCGACGGAACAGGCATCACGATCATCAGCCAGAATTCCCGGCCGTTTGATGCCGCCGAATCGGGCGGTGAATCTGCCCTGGCCGCATTCGATCCGCGCCACGCCGTGCTCTTGGCCGATGCGTTCGGCTCGGATGCCGGGCCGGCACACTCGGCGGCCGCGAGACAGGTCTTGAACTGACCGGCTCTTTTCAGACGACCCATGCCCACGCGCGATCCAACCCGGTCAAACCCCTTAGGAGCCCTTGGCCTGATGCTGCCGACATGGCTGGTGCTGGGCGGCTTATATCTCTTGCCGCTGTTGATTCTCGCGGCGGTCAGTCTTCATCAGGCCGACGATTTCGGCAATGCCGCTTCCGTCGAGAATTGGGGCCAGCACATTCGTTCCGGCGAGGTGGCGGCGAATTATGAGAAATCCGTCCGCCCGCCCTTCCCGCCTATTCACGTTCGATCGTTCGTTCTGGCGCTGGTTACGACGGCGGCGTGTCTGCTGCTGGGTTATCCGGTTGCCTATTACATTGCGCTGATCGCCGCGCCGGCGCGCAAGAACCTGCTGCTGGCGCTTGTGGTCATTCCATTCTGGACCTGTTTTCTGGTGCGCATCGCGGCGTGGCGGCTCATCCTTCAGGATCAGGGATTGCTCAACACGCTGCTGCTGAAAATGCACCTGATCACCGAGCCGCGACAGTTGCTCGATACGCCGCTGGCGGTGCTGATCGGTCTGGTGTATGGCGAATTGCCCTACATGATCCTGCCGCTGTATGCATCGCTGGAAAAACTCGATCGCTCGCTGCTTGAGGCGGCCGCCGATCTGGGCGCCCGGCCGGCGGCGAGATTCCTGCGCGTCACGTTGCCGCTGACTCTGCCGGGAATCGTGGCCGGATCGGTGCTGGTCTTCATCCCCGGCCTGGGTCAGTTCATTGTGTCGGACATTTTGGGCGGCTCGCATTCCATGATGATCGGCAACGTGGTGAACGACCTGTTTTCCGGCGGCAAGGACAAACCGCTGGGCGCTGCGATCGCCCTGGAATTGACCATCGCGGTCCTGACCATGCTCATCGCCTGGGCGTGGTATGCGCGGCGGCGCGGCTGGGAGATCGGCCTGTGAAATCCGCCCGATCCACACTGCTGGCTCTTCATGCACTGGTCGTCTACGCCATCCTTTACGGCCCGATCCTTGTCCTGATGGTATTCTCGTTCAATAAGTCGCGGCAGGCGGCCGTTTGGACGGGATTCAGCTTCGATTGGTATGTCCAGCTCGCGCAGGATGCCGAACTGGTCCACGACGCCTGGCACAGCCTGATTGTAGCGCTGGTCGCAACGGCCGCCTCGACCGCCATCGGCACCATGGCGGCACTCGGCCTGGCCGGCAACGGCCGGGAGTTATCCGCCCGCGCCGCCCGTTCGACCACCACCGCTCTGGTCTATCTGCCGATCGTCATTCCTGAAATCGTCATGGCTGCCGCTTTGCTGACATTCTTTTCCATCACCCGCTGGCACCTGAGTCTTGTGACCGTGATGGCCGCTCATATATCGTTTACCGTCAGTTATGTGGCGATCATCGTGCGTGCCCGCCTGATCGGTTTTGATGCCTCGCTGGAAGAGGCTGCGATGGATCTGGGCGCCAATCGCGTCCAGATGTTCTTCCGCGTGAAACTCCCCATCATCACACCCGCCATCATCGCCGGAGCGCTGCTCGTCTTCACCGTTTCGATCGATGATTACGTCGTGACATCGTTCGTGGCCGGCACCGATTCAACCACCCTGCCGGTGAAGATTGCCTCGATGGTCAAAACCGGCGTCACACCTGAAATCAACGCCGTCTCGACAGTTCTGCTGGTTTGCACGATCATCCTTGTGGTAGTGTCACAGAAGTTGATGACCGGGAGGAATGCCGAATGAAAAACCGACGTCTTTTTGCATTGGCTCTGGCGATCGTGGCCGTCGTCCTGAACGGCTGCGGCAAGAGCGCGCCAGTGCTGCACATTTACATCTGGGATGCCTACCTGCCGCCGGCGGTGGTTGATCAATTCACGAAGCGGACGGGCATCAGCGTCACAATCGACCATTACGGAAGCAACGAGGAACTGATGGCCAAGCTGGCCAGCGGCGTTACATCCTACGACCTGTGCGTGCCCAGCGATTACGTCGTGCAGCCGCTGATCCAGCAGAAGCTGCTCCACGGGCTCGATCACGCCAGGCTGCCGCACGTGTCCAACCTCACGCCGCGGTTCGTGAATCAGGCGTTCGACCCCGGTAACCAATACACGATGCCGTATCTCTGGGGCACCACCGGCCTGGCCTATAACAAGAAGCTGGTCAATCCCGCCCCGGATAGCTGGAATGTCCTGTTTGATCCGGCCTACAAGGGCAAGATCCTCATGCTCGACGACAAGCGCGAATGCTTCGTCGTCGCCCTTAAGTTGATGGGCAAGAGCGTCAATGAAACCGATCCCGCCACGCTCCGCGCCGCGGCCGACATGCTCAAGAAACAGCACGATCTCGTCCGCACCTATGACAGCACCAACTATGACAATACGCTTCTGAGCAAAGACGTGGTCGTGGCCCACGGCTGGAACGGCCAGATGGCCAAGGTTGTCTCCGACCATCCTGACGATTACGCCTACATCCTCCCCAAGGAAGGCGGCGATATCTGGCTGGACAACATCGCCATTCCCGCCGGCGCCCAGAACGTCGATGCTGCGTATCAGTTCATCGATTACGTGCTGGAAGGCGAGACGGCCGCACAGATTGTCAACGGCGTCAACTACGCCAGCCCCAACGAAGCCGCCAAAGCGCACATCGACCCAAAGATTCTCAATGACCCCAACATCTATCCGCCGGATAGCGCCTTGAAGAACTGGGAATATCTCAATGCCCTGGGCGGAGCGACGGATCGGATGATCTCGGATCTTTGGACGGAGATCAAGGCGAAATAGCCAGCGGACGCCACTGGCCGTGCGATCGGCCGTGTTCAGAAACCCTTACTTGACCAGTTTCGCCAATGCCGGATGCCGTTCCAGAATCAAAGCCCGCAGGACCGGCGGGAAGGTGGCCAGATCGGCCTTGATCTTCACAATGTCCGCCTCCACGCCCGCCTTGTCGCGGTTGACATAGGCTTTCTCAAGGGTTGCGACATCCGCGCGAAGCGTCCCGGCATCCTCCATCAGCTTGGCCAGCGCGGGATGATTGGCAATAACACGCTCCTTGACGGCCGGCGGAAGGGCTTCCCAGTCGGTCTTGAGCTTCTCGAAAGCCGCCACGGCCGCCGCCTTGTCGCGGTTTTCGACCGCCGTCTTCAAGGCCTCAAAGTCCGCGGCAACCGCCTGGACCTGCCCCTGTAGATTAGCTGCATTGCTAGAATTATTGGCCGGCGCCGCCGCGGCGCGAGTCTGAATCAGGGCGATCGAAACCAGCGCCAAAGCGGCGATGAGGGCGCAAGTCACACGTTTCATGGAACCTCTCCTTATGCCGTTATTCAAAACCGCAATTATAACGGCCGTCCCGTGAGTTTATTGTCGCCCGGAACACGCGCCGAGAGCCTTTCCCCGGCCGCAAAAAGCCTAATAATCCGTCGGCCGGGCCGCGGATGGCGCTGCCGGGCCTGCCGTGCGGTCTCGTTTTTCGATCGCCGCCTTATAAATTGCCAGAGTCGAGCTGGTGCCGATTCGCGTGACGCCCAGTTTCACAACCCGGACCACATCATCCAAAGTGCGTATTCCCCCCGACGCCTTCACGCTAACCGACGCCGCGCTATGGCGTCGCATCAAAACCAGATCATGATCGGTCGCGCCGCGGGTGGCGAATGTGCCATCGGGCTGTTTCACGAAGCCGAAGCCGGTCGATGTTTTCACGAAGTCCACGCCCAGTTCCGAGCAAATCTCGCACAGCCGAATCTTGGCCGCATCATCGGTCAGATAATCGGTCTCGAAGATCACCTTGATGACGCCGGCATGCTCGCGCGCGACGTCCAGCACCGCCCGCACGTCATCGCGCACAAACCCCCAGTCGCCGGACAGCACTTTTCCCACATTCGCGACCATATCGACATCGTGTACTCCATCGATAAATGCCCGCCGGGCCTCGAAAGCCTTGGTGGTGGGGGCGGATGACCCATGCGGAAACCCGATCACCGTGCCGACGGCAATCCCCGTCCCGTTCAACACCTCGACAGCCAGCGGCACCGCATACGGCTTGATGCACACCGACGCCAGTTTGAATTTGCTCACGGCCGACAGTTCCGTCCGCAATTGCGCGTCCGTCAGCGTCGGATGCAAGAGCGCATGGTCGATCAGGCCGACGATTTCGTCGGGTGTCAGCTTCGCTGGGTCAGTCACGGGTTGATTCATCATGATTGTTCCTTCTCGGCAAATTACTCGTCTCTTCTGCCGACCGGTGCGTGGCTCGCAATGGCCGCGCGCACCCTTTCCGCCAGCGGAAATATCGTCGTATCGCGAATCTGATCGAACAAGCCGGCGACCCTGGTCATCCCGGCCGCGTCGTATGTGCCGCCGTCGGCACGGCCCCGCTGTATCTTGCGGCGAAACTCTTCCCAGGAGCGCGAATGGTAATGATTGACTCGGAGCAGGTCGATCGCCACTTCGTCCGAAAAGCTGTCGCGGATCGGCCTGCCCGCCGCGCTGACGGCCAGGCGGTCATTGCGGTAGGCAAAATGATGCGGCGTGTAAACGCCGACCACGTCCTGGGCGTTGACGATGGATTTCACATGGCTGCAAATCGGGTGGTAGCTTCGGGGATCCAGCCGATCCAACTGCGGTTGCTTCAACAGGCCGGCTTCAAACGTGCAAAGACTGGTATCGCTGCGCATCGTGTAACTGAGTGTCACCAGTCCGGGCGGCTTGGTCTGGTGGCCCGAAGGGCCGAACATGACCCAGTTGGCGGCCACGGCGGCCTGGCCCTCGAAGGGCTGAAGAAAGCGACGAAGATCCGTCTGAATCGGCGAGAACAGAAACTCGTCCACATCAAGAAACGCGATCCACCGGCTCTCGTGCCCGAGAGTCAGGATGCAATGCGAATACGCCGGCAGTTGCGGCGCGGGCATGTCGATGTGATAGAGAGAAACCCGCCCCGCCGCGATCCAGGGCGCCAGCACGTCGGCGTAACCATCCGTGCTGACGTTGTCATAGAGGTAGAAATGCTCGACGCCAAGCAGGTCGTAAAACCGCAGCCATTCCTCGATATACTCCGATTCGTTTTTGAAGATGCAGCAAACGCTCAGGTAATACTTCGGCCGGGTGACTGTGGATGCAGTCGGCGTTGCTGTCGACCCTGGTTGCTCGCCCATGTGAGTTACCGCGGTTGAAAATCGGTTCTTTGGCGGAATTTCGATATCGAATGCCAAGCCGCCGCCGAAACCGGCAATTTTTTTGGCAAATTCGCGAATCGGCCCCGCCCGCCGTCAAAACCGAAACCGATGCCGGGCCAGATCGACCTTGGCGCCGGTGAAGGCGATCCCCTCTTGGCGCAGCATCGCCCGCTTCTTGTCCAGCCCGCCGGCATAGCCGGTCAGTTCGCCGCTTGAGCCGACGACGCGATGGCACGGCACGCGCGGCGCGTGCGGGTTGCGGTTCAGCGCCGCCCCCACGGCCCGATAACCGCGCGTTCCCAGCGCGGCGGCGATGTCGCCATACGTCGCCACGCACCCGCACGGAATGCGGGCCGTTACCGCCCACACCTTCTGGTCAAAAGTCATCCCCGCCCGCAACCGGCCGGTTGTGATATCACTCGGTGCCTGCATCGTGGTCATGTGCATTCCTCTGTATGTCTGAAGAACAATGTCGATCGCCAATTCTCCCGCCACTGCCGATCTTGGGCAAGCGAAAGATGCGACCACGGATTTGACAAGCGCCGCATGTCGTGCAAGCATTCAGACATGCTCTACCAAGTCGTCATCAAACAGGATGAGGACGGCCAATTTATCGCCGAGTGCCCGGATCTTCCCGGCTGCATCTCACAGGGCCGGACACTTGACGAAGCGGTGGCGAACATCAAGGACGCCGCTATGGGCTACCTGGCGAGCCTCAAGAAGCATGGAGAAGCGATTCCGCCGTCCACCGCATAAGAAATTGTCGAGGTTTCGGCGTGAGCGACCTACCGGTCTGTTCTGGGCAACAAGCCGTCAAGGCCTTCTGGCGGCTGGGGTACGACGTCGATCATCAGACCGAGAACCACGCGATCTTGAGAAATCCGGACCGGCGCCGACTGACTATTCCGGCCCTCCAAGAACTGGCCAAGGGCACTGTTCGCGCCCTTATTCGCGAAGCGGGGTTTAGCATTGATCAGTTCTTTGAGGCGCTGTGAGCTTCAATCAGCCACGGTCTCGCGGCCGCTCCGTCCTCTGTGCTCGCGGTGACCTCTGTGGCCGTTCTTCCCAGTAGGTCTTTTGCCGCGATCGACTATAGTGTGCCCTCTCTCATGCTGGATGCGCTCGATCCCAACCGGCCTGCTCGCGATTCATCGGTGCCACCGATGTCGCGGCTGGTGCGCGATGTCATCGCCCTGGCGGCGCCGATCATGGGAGAATATCTGCTGCATTCGCTGGTTGGACTCAACGACGTGTATCTGGCCAACCACCTCCCCAGCCACGCCGATGACGCCGGGGCCGCGGTCGGAACCATCACGTATTTCGTCTGGTTCTTCAGCATTCTGGTCGGCTCGATCGGAACTGGAAGCACCGCACTCATCGCCCGCGCCCGCGGTGCGGCTCACCGGTCACTGGCCAATCGCGTCTGCGGCCAATCGGTCGCCGCGGCCGTCAGCGTCGGCATCGTCGTCGGCACGGCCCTGTTCCTGGGCGCGACACCGATCATCCGGGTCAGCCGTCTCGACGGCCTGGCCGCCATATACGCGACGAGTTATCTCCGGCGGCTCAGTCTGGCGCTGCCGTTTACGATGCTCATGCTGATCGCCGGCTCGTGTCTGCGCGGGGCCGGCGACACCGTCACCCCCGCCATCGTCATGATCCTGGTTGATGTGATCAACATGGGGTTTACCTTCCTGCTGACGCGCGGATTCCACCCCCATTTCGGCAAGTTGAATATCAATCTGCCCGCCTGGGGATTTAACGGCATCGCCACCGGAACGATCATTGCCTACGTCACCGGCGGCGTGATCCAGTTCGCCGTGCTGCTCAGCGGCCGCGGCGGCGTGCGGCTGTATCTCCATCGCCTGCGCCCGCATTGGATCACGGTGAAGCGCATCGCCCGCATCGGCCTGCCTGCAGCCGTGTGCGATTCGCTCGAATGGATCGCCAATCTCACCGTCATCGGCGTCATCAACAACATGGACCCCACGAACGCATCTAGTGCCGCCCATATCACCGTGATCCGGCTGGAGAGCTTCAGTTATCTCAGCGGCATCGCTTTCGGCGCTGCGGCCGCCACCATGGTTGGCATCAGCCTGGGCATGCGAAATCCCGCCCGCGCCGTGCGCAGCGCTTTTGCCGCCTACATCGTCGGCGGCGGCGCGATGACGCTGTGCGGGATCCTCTTCGTGACGCTGGGCCGATACCCGTCGATGTGGCTGTCCCCGGCCGATCCGCAAATTGTCGCCCTGACAGCCCGCTGCCTGATGATCACCGGGTTCATCCAGTCGGGATTCGCCGCCAACCTGGTTTTCGGCGGCGCCCTGCGGGGCGCGGGCGACACCTTGACGGTGATGCTCCTGAACCTGTCGAGCGTGATCACGCTGCGTTTCACCGGCGTTTTATATGTAGGCTACTTCCACCACTGGGGCCTGGCGGCGGTGTGGGTGTGCCTCAGTTCCGAGCTTTTCATCCGCGGCAGTCTGGTGCTGGGCCGTTTTCTTCAAGGCGGCTGGAAGCGGGTCGTGGTGTGAGGCAGGCGCGAAGGACGCCAGGGCGGCTCATTAGATATAAATAGTATACTGACTTACATTATGTCTATTGATATACAAATTATATAATCGCGCTTCGCATGTTATCGGACCTCGCTCGCGGCCGAAAAAACAAGAATATCCCTCGCAGAGGCGCAAAGGCGCAGAGAAAAGGCGGAAACGCTCGCTCGATTTCGGCGCGGGATGCTTGGACCACCGTTCATCCGGGCTGTGCCTGACGAACGGATCCATGTCAAGAGAATACTACCTCTGCGCCTTTGCGCCTCTGCGAGGGATATGTATTTTTTGATTTTTGGAAATTGCCACGGCCTCACCTGTTCCACGTGGAACATCACTCCGCCTTCAAACCCATCTTCGCCAGAAGCTGATCGAATTGATCGAGGTCCGCGTAGTGGATGATCAGCCGGCCTTTCCCCTTCTTCGCCCCGGCCTTGATCTGCACCCTCATCCCAAGCTGCCGCGCCAGGGACTTTTCCAAATCCGCCAGATGAGCCGATTTCCCGGCCGGAGCCGGAGCGGGAGGCGCTGACTTGGTCTGGATCATGCGTTCCAGGTTCCGCACCGAAAGCCCCTGCTCGGCCGTCAGCGTCGCCAGCCTCGTCTGCTCCAATACATCACTCACCCCCGCCAGAACCTTCGCGTGGCCAAGCGATATCTTCTCCTCGCGGATCAACACCTGCACCGGCTCGGGCAGTTCCAGCAGACGCAAGTAGTTCGCGATTGCGCTGCGGTCCTCACCCAGTCGCCCGGCCAATTCCGCCTGCGTCAGGCCGAGCTTCGTGATGAGTTCCTTGTAGGCACTGGCGCGCTCAATGGGGTTAAGATCCTCGCGCTGGATGTTCTCAACGAGGGCAAGCTGGGCCTGCGAGTAGCTGTCGACATCACGCACGATGGCGGGTATCTCCGCCAGACCCGCGATCTTCGCCGCCCGCCAGCGGCGCTCGCCGGCGATCAATTCGTATGAGCCAGCCTTGCCGTCGACCGCGCGAACCAGGATTGGCTGGATCACGCCCGACGATTTGATGCTCCCCGCCAGCCGATCCAGCGCCGCTTCATCGAACGCCCGGCGGGGCTGGTGCGGATTGGGGATGATCGCCTCAACGGGAACGTGCAGGGTCGGATCGGACGACGGACTTGCCGCACCGGCCGGCCTTGCCTGACGGCTGGCTGGGGTGGAAGTCGAACTCGAGACGCTATCGGGCCGGCTCGCCTGGGCTTTTGCCGCGGCATCGTCCGCCAAGACCACCGATTCGCCGGCAGGGGGCTGTGCCGATGCCTCCGCCTCAATGGGCAGACTGGAGATGGAAATCAGACTGCTCAATCCCCGGCCGAGTCGCGATTTCTGTTTGGTGGTGCTCACGATGGCATCCTTTCCTTGAATGGTCCGATCCGTCATGGCATGTTCCACGTGGAACATGTCGTGACGGATACCATATCGCGCTCAATCATCGGCCGCAATCGGGCGATGCCATCGAATCGCGGATTCCGATGCACTCCACCCACGCCAGCGGCGACCGTAATTATCAATATATTGCTATTGTTGGCTTCCTTTGTGTTCCACGCCTCTTCCCCGCCACGCCCGCTGGCGGCTTGCCGGCCGGCCGCTATAATCTCCTCCCGATATGCCATTTACCCTCATGCCCGCCGAGCCCAAGGTCAGCAGCGATTCCCAGGTCGCCGAACAGCCCAACCTCTGGACTCTCAACTTCGGCCCGCAGCATCCCGCCACGCACACGACCCTGCGCCTGGTGCTGGAACTCGACGGCGAACGCGTCCTGCGCGCCACGCCCCATATCGGGTATCTCCATAGCGGATTCGAAAAACTCGGCGAGCACCTCAATTACAACCAGTATGTCACCATCGTCGACCGGATGGACTATTCCGCCCCCATCTACAATGAACTGGCCTGGCACGGAACCGTCGAAAAGCTCATGGGGATCGAACTCACGCCCCGCTGCAAGGTGCTCCGCACCATCGCCGGGGAACTGGGCCGGATTCAGTCCCATCTCCTCTGCGTCGGCGCCGCCGGGCTTGATCTGGGGGCGTTCACCGCATTCCTCTACGGCTTTAACGAACGCGAACTGATCTACGACATCGTCGAGCTCATGTCCGGCCAGCGTTACCACACAAGCTGGACGCGGGTAGGGGGGCTCAACATGGACCTCCCGGACGAAGCGACGTTCCGCAAGATGGTCAAGAATCTGATCGACGTGGCCATGCCCAAGGCCCTGGACGATGTGGCGACGCTCCTCAATAAGAACCGCATTTTCGTCGATCGCACCCGCGGCGTCGGGGCACTCACCACCCAGGAAGCCATTGCCTGGAGCGTCACCGGCCCGATCGCCCGCGCCGCCGGCGTCCGCCGCGATGTCCGCAAGGACTGGCCCTATCTCTGCTTTGCCGACAACTGGGACGGCCAGGGCTCGCCGGCCGTCAATTTCCAGGTTCCGGTCATGACCACCGGCGATGTCTACTCGCGCTATCTTGTGCGATTGGAGGAGATGCGCCAAAGCCTGGACATCATCCGCCAGCTTATCGACCGCATTCCGCCGGGCTCGGTCAACGTCAGCCCCGAAGGCAAGGAGGTTCTGCCGCCCAAGGACCAGGTTTACGGCAGCATCGAGGGACTCATCCAGCACTTTGAGATGATCATGACCAACCGCGGCTTCATCGCCCCCATAGGCGAAGTCTATGGTTGCATCGAATCCGCGGGAGGCGAACTCGGTTATTACATCGTCTCGGCCGGTGACGCGGTACCGTGGCGCGTGCGCACCCGGCCGCCGTGCTTCATCAATTATCAGACCTTCGCCAAAACAATAGAAGGTCATATGATCAGCGATGTCGTGGCCGTGCTCGGCAGCATCAATGTCATCGCCGCGGAACTGGACCGATAACTTTAGTCTTCGACATAATATCTGCGCTAGCTGATACGCACTGAAATCTGGAAACTAACATGGCCTGGATCACTGAAAACCGTCGCAGCCAAACCATCGAGCGCCGCCCCGAACCCTATCTCACCGACGATATCAAGAGTCGTCTGAGTAACACCTACTTTCCCCGCTATCCCAACAAACGGGCGGTGCTGCTGCCGGCCCTGCACGCGATTCAGCATGCCCACGGGTGGATTCCCATGCAGGCGCTGGAGGAAGTGGCCGCTTTCCTGCAACTGACCCCCGCGGAAGTGCTCGACACGGCCAGTTTCTACGAGGAATACTGGCTCAAGCCCAAGGGCAAATACCTGATCCAGGTCTGCCGTTCACTGACGTGCGAAATCTCCGGATCGAAAGAGCTCACCGAACACGTGAAGAAGAAGTTCGGCATCGATGTCGGCGAAACCACCGGCGATGGGAGATTTACGCTGGTCGAGTTGGAATGCCTCGGCGCCTGCGAACAGGCGCCGTGCATGCTATGCAATGAAACATTGAAAGGGCCGCTGACGATCGAGCAGCTTGATGCAATACTCGACCAATTGCCCGCGGACCCGCATGACTATAAAGATCCGTCGATCAACTGGCCGGGGCATGAATGATTATGAACCGCAGAGACGCGGAGGACGCCGAGCATAGAAAATGCGAAAGAGGTTAGCCACAGAGCACACAGAGTTCACAGAGAGACTTATCCGTGAAATCCGTGTCATCCGTGGTTTGTATTTAACTCTGTGCTCTCTGTGACCTCTGTGGCTAAGGAGTCTTTTCCGGATTACCATGCAATTCGCTCGCGTGCCCGTCTGGGGCTGGTCGATTATCGCGGTTGTTATCATCGCCGGCGTTGCGTGGTTGATATGGTCGCTCTGGTTCGACGCTTATCATCTGGCGACCGTGCAGGCTGGCGTTCTCTATCGCGACGGCGTGCGCACAATGCGGGAATTCCAAACCACCGTCCGCATCGTCAAACCGCGCACAATCGTTTGCCTGGTCGATGATACGGAAATCGGTCACGCGCCGTTCGCGGACGAACTGGCCTATTGCCGCGACAACCACATTGACATCGTGCGAATCCCCATCACCCTGGGCGGCTGGCCGGATGGCGATCAGATTCGCCAATTTCTTTCGATCACGAGCGATCCCGCCCGCCAACCGGTGCTCATCCACTGTGCCCAGGGAGTCCGCCGCACCGGGATGATGGTCGCCGCGTATCAGGAATCGATCCTCGGTTACGACGCGGCACGGGCCAAACAGAGTATGCTGACCTTCGGCCACAGCCAGCGCACCGTCGGCGATATCCAGCGGTTCGTCGATGTCTATGATCCTGTGGCCAGAATCATGACCCGCGAACTGCCGCGAAGCGCTGAATGACCCGATATACTCACCCCATGACCGCATCCAACCGCAACATCACGATCGACCTGCCCAGGCCGGTGGCGGCGTCGAATGATTGTCTGCCCCACGCGGCCATGAACCTCGGCGCCCCGCGCGGCGTCGGGCTTCGGCCGGTGGCGGGGATGGTCAGCCGGATCATCATTCAGCCGCTGATGGACAATTGGGTGGTCTATCGGCTCGACAAGTCCGGCGGGTTCATCGGCGACACCTGGCACGGCACTTTTGCCGATGTCTGTTTCCAGGTCAAAAAGGAATTCGGCGTCGAGGTGGCCGATGAATGATACCCAACCCAATCCGCCTTTTTCCCCCTCGCCCTGTACTCAGGGAGAGGGTCGGGGTGAGGGTTCTGCCGCGTCAGCAAAGCCACCGCCTCCTACCACTGGACCCTCACCCTATCCCTCTCCCTGCATACAGGGCGAGGGGACCAGAAATGGCGCAACACCGCCGCCACCAACCGATGCTCCCCTTCCCGGGGAAGGCTTTTTCGGCTGGCTTGGCCGGCAAATCGGTCATATCCGCCAAGCCATCCACACCGATGTCACGCCACCGGACTCGAAAACCGTCTGGCGCGACAGTAGGATGGAGGAAAAGCCGTCGCCCGTTGATCCAAACGTCAAACTGCGACGCACGATCATCGACGAAGTCATCGTCTCCAAGGAGACGCCGAAGCTCGACAAGACGCCGCCAAGAAAATAGCGACAACACCATGGCCTTCACCGAACCCGTTCTCCTCAAGCGTATCGACCCCGACCCGGCCAGGCGAAAGCTGCACTGGTACGACGATTACGTCGCCACCGGCGGGTACGCGGCCCTCAAAAAGGCCGTCGATCTCAAGCCCGATGAGATCATCAAGATCGTGACCGAATCCGGCCTGCGTGGTCGCGGCGGGGCGGGGTTCGGCGCGGGGGCCAAGTGGTCGTTCATTCCCAAGGAAAAGAAAGGCCCGCATTACCTGGCCGTCAACGCCGATGAATCCGAACCCGGCACGTTCAAGGACCGCTACCTGATCGACTTCGATCCGCATCAGCTTCTGGAAGGGATCGCGATCTGCTCGCTGGCCACGCAATGCGATATCGCCTACATCTTCATCCGCGGCGAATACCATCGCCAGGCCGCCGTCCTCGAACACGCCATCAAGGAAGCCTACGACCACGGCATTTTCGGCCAGCAGGGGGTTATGGGCAGCGGCCAGAAGGTCGAGTGCTTCCTCCATCGCGGGGCCGGGGCCTATATCTGCGGCGAGGAGACCGGCCTGCTCGAAGCCCTCGAAGGCAAACGCGGCTGGCCGCGCAATAAGCCGCCGTTCCCCGCCATCGCCGGCGCCTTTGCTCGACCCACCGTCATCAATAACGTCGAAACCCTCTGCTGCGTCCCGCATGTCCTGGAACGCGGACCGGCGTGGTTTAAGTCGATGGGCACGCCCAGTTCCCCCGGCCCCAAGCTCTTTGGCATGTCCGGCCACGTCAACAAACCCGGCGTCTACGAGCAGGAACTCGGCATCACCCTCGATTTCGCCATCAATCAACTCGGCGGCGGAATGAAGGGCGGAAAATACAAAGCCTGCATCTGCGGCGGCATCTCCATGGGCGTCCTGGGCACCAATCAACTCGACATCAAACTTGATTTTGACGACGTCCGCTTCCGCGGCGGCTGCCTGGGCCTCGGTACGGCCGGCATGATCGTCATGAACGAGCACACCGACATGGTCGCCGCCCTGCGCAATTGCGTGCGGTTCTACGCCCACGAATCCTGCGGCCAATGCACCCCCTGCCGAGAAGGCTCCGCCTGGATGCACAAGATTCTCAATCGCATCCTCGAAGGCCAGGGCCGCGTCAAAGACCTCGACATGCTTCTGGAACTTGAAAAAACGATGGGCATCATGCCCGGCACAACAATCTGCGGCCTTGCCGACGGCACCGCATGGGCCACGCGCACATTCATCACCAAATTCTACGACGAATTCGCCGCCCGCTGCCCCGAAGAGCCGACAATCCCCCTCACCATCCACCGCGGCTCATCCAACCCGGCCACGCCGATGGGGTCGAATACGCGATAGGTTCCGGCGGGCCTATCGACTGAACTCGACCAATCGCGGGCGTCGCGCCGCGACCCTGTACTTGCCATTTTTCGACCAGCAGTCCTGCGGCCTATTGTGGCCTTTGCAGGTTCAAATCCCGTAACTCCGCTGCGACAGGACACAATCGAACGGAACCTGACGGAGAGCTTCAAGACTTGAGTCTACCTTACGGGGCCGGTTAGACTTGTTCTTAGGCCTGTCATGGACAAGACCCATTGATGCTGAACCCAATTAGCAAACTCCGCCTGAGCGACAGGCCTTCCCACACCTCCGTCTCGCACGACGGCCGACGTTTCGTGGTCTGCACACGCACCGGGATATGCACCTTGCTTGACGACGACCTGAGGGCGGTCGATGAGATCAATTTTGGAATCGGCGTGGAATGGGTGCAACTCGACAAGACCGGGTCAACACTTCTCGTCGGATTCGCAGACCGTATTGACGGCTACACAACGTCGTGTCGCATTTCTCGTTCATTCAGCCTGGCCGCGGCGGAAACCTCGGGCCCATGCTGCGTATTTGATCGTGATGGGCAGGTACTGTGCGTGGCTTCATGGGCGAAGGGGCCAATCCTGTCGGCTTGGGATCTTGGATCATCCACTGTCATTGCGGAAATACCGTTACCCAACCGCGGGCTTGGCTACTACCTCGTGGCCCATCCGGAGGGCGAAGCAATGGCCGCAATCGCGTTCAGCGGGCAGAGCGAGGAGTGGATGTTCTGGGCACATTACGCGCATGGTCGCTTGCAAGTCTTTAGCCGCCCCGAGATAGAGGGGGTGTCTCTCCCGTGGTTTCACCCGACAGGACGCGAGTTCGTGTCCCAGCACGACAGTCTAGGGCTGTGCCGGATGCGGTTCCCATCTGGAGATTTGATCGCCAGCGTAAAGCCTGAGCAAGCGTTTCCCGAAAATCCGCAAGACGGTTTCTCCTACGACGTGCATTTCTTAGGCGACGACCGGCTGTTGGCTTGGCAGTGCAACCTCGCACTTTACCAGTTCGACCTCGCGACGCTACGCCGCATAGACGTCGTATTGAAGGGCGCGGAGGGTATGACGTTCGGTGAGGATCGCTTCTTCTCCGGCCAAAGTTGGCAATTGGCGGGGGGCCGCCTGCTAACTTCGGACAGCTACCACGACCAAGGTTCCAGGAGCCGAACATATACGCTACGGCTGTGGGACGCGTCCGAACTCTACGGCGGCGTGTCCATCCCGGACCCAACGAGCCCGTTTACTCGGTTACTTCTTGGCAGCGGCCCTTAGGCTGAATGCGTCGCGCCTGAACGGGGCTTGAAACCAGGACGCAGCCTTTTGGTCGCAAAAACGAGATGCTTCCTGGTTTTCAAGCATCGAGTTCAAATCCCGCCAGCTCGCCCTGCCGCGCTTGCCTCAGGCGAGCATCGCCTCCGCCTTGAAGCGAATCTTCGGCCGTTTGAGCATGGCCACGATTTCCCCTTTTGCCAAATGATCTACCGAA
>CAYQTE010000019.1:0-77243 GCA_964420285.1 uncultured Tepidisphaeraceae bacterium | reverse complement strand
ATTGTCAATTATCCATTGTTCATTGCCTATCATCCCTTACATTAACCAAACTCAAGGCCGATGGCAAGAGAAAACTGTTCCCCCGTGAGAACTTTTCCCGGCCTGCTCGCCTGGCGGTTTTGCTGGCTCGCTGGGGCGAGGGCGCCCGATTTTCCGGGAGCCTGTCTTTTCCTCCTCCCCTTGTACTGGAGGGGGAGGACGGAGGTGGGGGTTCTTCGCCAGAGGTGCTGCCATTTCGAAGCCGCGACCGACGCCATAGCGGTCGACCCCCACCCAACCCTCCCCCTGAGTACAAGGGGAGGGGTAAGAGGTTGCTCCGCATCGAGTTACCCTCGCCCGGAGATTCGGGCACACTCGTTGGCGCTCTACCGGAAAACGGTGATAACACCACGCGGGCGAACCTGGTAAGATGGTCGCGGCGCTGGCTGTGGCGCGGCCCGGCCGGGCAGGCGGAGACGAACGAGGGAAACGCGAACTATCCGGCAGCCGCGCGCCGGCGGACCGAGGATGCGTGATGAAGCACGAATTTCCGAAATTCGGTTGTGCCGGAGGTGATTTGCCCCATCGTAGGGTCGTGGCACTCAGTTACCCAAACCGGGCAAAGATCGGCTCTGGCCGGCGACGGACGAGAAGGTGCGGAGAAATGAATGACTGCAAATGTATCTTAAAGCGAGGTGCGTCCCTGTTCCATTCCCCCAGCCGTATCCATGGTGAGAGATCGCTTCCTCTAAAGACCGGAGCGACAAATGCCACGTAACGGGAACATGCTTGATTACAGCCCTCGCCCGCGCAAACGGCGACGCCCCATCTTGTGGTCCGCGGCGCTGGTGGTGGCGGCGGTGGCGGTCTACTGCCTGCAACAGTTCGGCCCAATCATGTACACGTGGTGTGTCGTGGAAGTCCTCGTCTACAGGGCCTGCGATTATGAGCCGGCGCCGAACCAGATCGCATGGAGAAAGCTTGACGGCGCACCACTTCTGCTCAAAGCGACGCCGCCCACCACAAGTTCTCCTGAGTTCATACAGCGATTCACTGGGCCGCGCCCAGACGGATATTACAACGCCGTTGACAACGCCGGCAGGCATCTGTCGTTCTGGATGGACCTGCTCCGCATCGCCGTCCCAAATGCGAAACCCGAAGCGACGCTTTTCCTGCATGCGATGACCAGCCCTGGCGGCCACCGAAGGCTCGTGTCGGTTGGCGTGCAGAAGTTCCCGTATTTGATTCAGACCGTAATCGATGTAAGCGACTGGAAATCCCCGAAGCTTGTCAACAGGGCGTTCTTGGCGGAGGAAGAAGTTCCTCCTCCGCCTCGCGGTGTGCCGGCATTTGGTGCGGGCGTTGAAGCGTGTCTAAATCTGGTCTACACCCAGAGGTTGGGCGCCGTCTTCTATGTCGGGCACATCGACCCCACGGATTCTAGCCGCTTCGTGATACCGTTTCGCATCGACGGTTCGGATTTGTGTATTGACGGCAGGCTTGACGACCAGGACGTCGTCTGGACGAAAGTCCCCGGTGGGGTCGAGAAGTACAAACAGATAGAAGAGGAGGAGCCGAAGAATTGAAACGTGGCGATTCGGTGCGACCCAAGCGGCCGTAGAAACTGAAGCGGGGAATGGAACGGGGACGTAGTTCGTTTTTGCACCGTATGTCGTATTGTTGCCCAAGCAACTAGAGGGGACATGATAAGTTAGTTGGAAATGAGGCGGCGCGGCGTGCGAAATTGCGGGGACGACGCCAAAAAAGGCGGTGTCGCTCCTGAATACTGCGGCCGGGCGGGGATTTGTCGCGGGGTGGGAGGGTGACAATAACGCGAAAACTGTCACCTTCTGTCACCCTGGCTGGAACATCATGGCCATCGGCAAGAAACCCTCACCCCGACCCTCCGAAAAGAGCCGTAGATCAGGCGAGCAGGTGAGCAGGTGAAAAAAACCCTCACCCTGACCCCCTGAAAAGAGCAGTAGATCAGGCGAGCAGGTGAGCAGGTGAAAGACAAACCCTCACCCCGACCCCCCTGAAAAGAGCAGTAGATCAGGTGAGCAGGTGAGCAGGCGAGCAGGTGAAGAAACCCTCACCCCGACCCTCCTGAAAAGAGCAGTAGATCAGGTGAGCAGGTGAGCAGGTGAAAAAAGACCCTCACCCCGACCCTCTCCCTGGGTACAGGGCGAGGGGGAATGGGGGTACAGGGCCTGGGGGAATGGCGGTGCAGGGCGAGGGGGAAGCCCAGGGTGTCGGCGCGGCTGTCACTTGAACTGCGCATTGGCAAAGTCGTATCATACGGCCCGTCGTTGCGGCGCCGCGGGCGCTGGGCGATCCTTTTTTATCGCATACACCGGAGCGAGACATGTCCGATCATCCTACCGTTCCTTCCGTCGCCGTCGTGGCACAGTGGGTCGATAACGCCGTCTGGTCCACGCCGATCGTCGATCTGCACACGCATCTGTATCCGCCGGCCTTTGGGTCGCTGCTGCTGTATGGGATCGATGAGCTGCTGACGTACCACTATCTGGTGTGCGAGGTGGTCCGGGCCGGGTCGATTGATGCCGAGGCCTTTTACGCGATGCCCAAGGAAAAGCAGGCCGAGCATGTGTGGCAGACGCTGTTCCTCGAGCGAGCCCCGATCAGCGAGGCCTGCCGCGGGGTGCTGACCGTGCTTCGCCGGCTGAAACTGGACGTGGCCAGCCGGGATCTCAAATCGTATCGCGCGTTCTTCAAGAGCCAGTCGCCGGCGGCGCAGATCGATCTGGCGATGAAGACGGCCAACGTGCGGACGATCGTCATGACCAACGATCCGTTCGACCCGGTCGAGCGCGAGTGCTGGATGAAGAAGGCGGCCGTCGATCCGCGCATGCGGGCCGTCCTCCGCATCGACCCGCTGCTGGTCGGCTGGCCGAACACGGCCGGAGCTTTGAGCGCGATGGGCTACACGGCCGGTGCCGATCTGGGCGAGAAGTCGATGAAGGAGATTCGCCGGTTCCTGAACGACTGGCTGGACCGCATGGGCGCGATTTACATCGCCTGTTCGCTGCCGCCAAGCTGGAAATATCCGGACGATTCGCCGTCGACCAAGGTGCTGGACGGGGCGATCCTGCCGATCTGCCGCGAGCGCGGGCTGCCGATGGCGATGATGATCGGCGTGAACAAGCTGGTGAACCCGGCCCTGCGCGTCGGGGGCGATTCGCTCGCCAAGGCCGACATCCGCAGCCTCGAACGCATTCTGGCCGCCAACCCCAATAACCGGTTTCTGATCACGATGCTCAGCCGTGAGAACCAGCACGAACTGGCGGTGACGGCGCGCAAGTTCCGCAACCTGTTCCTGTTCGGCTGCTGGTGGTTCCTGAACAATCCGGTGATTATCGAGGAGATGACGCGGATGCGGATGGAGTTGCTAGGTCCGAGCTTTACGCCGCAGCACAGCGACGCCCGCGTATTGGAACAGATCATCTACAAATGGGACCACAGCCGGATGATTATCGCCAAGGTGCTGAAGGACAAGTTCAACGACATCGCCGCGGCGGGCTGGCCGGTGACGGAGGCGGAAGTTCAGCGCACGGTCAGCGCCTATTTCGCGGACAACTTCGAGAATTTCCTGAAGGCGAAGTAAGGGCAAGAAGAGCATAAGCCGCCAAGACGCCAAGAGCGCCGAGGTGGAAAATGCGCCAAGAGGGGGCGGCGATGGCACGGCCGGTGACGCCAAGGCGTCGCTCTTGTTGTCACGGCGGTGGTGGGGTGCGGGCGATGCGGGCGATTGCCAGGGCGGGCCAGAGGGGGCCTTTGAAGGGGTTGAAGTTGTGCCACTGGTGATAGTTTTCCAGGGAGAGGCCGTCCCAGCGTCGGTAGAAGTTTTCGGTGTCGAAATCGCGGGCGTGGCTCCAGTTGCCCAGTTTCTGCCGCAATTCCTGGGGCGTACGGCCCCAGGAATAGTGCAGCAGGTTCAGCGGGGATTTGACCAGCGGCTGGCGCGTCCAGCGGGCGTTGACGTATTGGCCGGGCGAGCGCGTGGCGATCGGCGCGCCGTCGGACGCCGGCGAGATCACCAGAACCTGATCGCCAAACTGCTTGAAGACGGTGATCCACTGGGCGCCGAGGGTCGAGTGGTCCAATGTATCGCCGGCCTGCTCGAGCCAGGCGACGAACTGGCCGGCGTTGAGCAGAATCTCATCGCAGTCGATCTGCACGATCCAGTGTCCGGCGGGGCAGTGGAGGGACAGGGCGTTGCGCTCCTGGGTGTCGTTGTCCATGGGATATTCGTGGGAGTGGAAGTTGCCTTCGATGAGGCGGATTTTCCCGGCCGGGTCGATCCGGCGGATGAACGCGCGGACTTCGTCCAGATCGATGAGAAACGGCTGGCGGGTCCAGGAGAGTCGGTCCTGATCGAGGCCGAGGATGATCTGGTCGGCGATGGAGTAATAGGAGGCGATGGCGTCGAATGCGTAGCGATAGTCGTACGCAAGGAGGGTGATGAAAGTCATGGGCGGCTTCACGGCGGCGGGATTATACACGCTTGCGGCGGACAAACGGCGCGGCGCCCGATCAGAACCCGATGGCAGCGCCGCCGTCGACGGGCAGGACGGTGCCGGTGACGAATCGTGCGGCCTTTGAGGACAAATAGACGGCGGCGTAGCCGACGTCGTCGCCGGCGCCGAGTCTCTGCATGGGGGTGCGTTGCAGGATGCGACGGCTGGCGGTGCGGTCGGTCTTCATCCAATTGCGCGTGGCATCGCTGTCGATCCAGCCCGGCGCGATGGCGTTGACGCGAACGCCGGAGGGGGATAATTCGCCGGCCAGGGCGCGCATCAGGCCGAGCGTCGCGCTCTTGGCGGCGGCATAAGCGGCGGATTGCGGAACGCCGAGGCCCGCCGCGACCGACGCGATGAACAGGATCGAACCGTGTTGGCGTTGGACCATGCCGCCGGCCACCGCCCGTGACAAGGCAAAGGCCGCCTGCAAGTGTGTCTTGGTCAGCAGTGCCATTTCGTCGTCGCTGGTGTCCAGGGCCCATTTTCGCAGATGAATGCCGGCCGCGTTGACGAGGATGCCGGGCGGAGCGCCGGCCGCCTCGGTGGCGCGATGCACGAGCCGGTCGGCCATTTTCAAAAGCGTCACGTCGTGAGCCAGCCAGAGCGACCCGTGGCCGATGATCTGAACCGCCTCCTTGAGAGATGACTCACGACGGGCGGCGATGACGACGCGAGCGCCGGCTTCGGCCAGGCAGCGCGCGATGGCCAGACCGATGCCGCTGCTGCCGCCGGTGACAAGGGCGGTCTCGTTCGCCAGCGAGAAAGCTTGCGACGCCGGCAGGCGCGGCGGCGGGGCATCGGGGGCTGCGTTGCCGTTGCCGGAAGAATCCGGCGGCGTGTTGGCGGCGGTGGGGTTCGAGTCCGTATCATCCGTCATGGTGTGCTCCGGGTGAATAATGTAGGCGGCGGGCCAAGTTCCGAGGGTGCGACCGCGCCCAGGCCGATCACGAATTTTTCCAGCACGACGCCCGGATCGACCATCCAGACCTTGAGCGTGTGTTTCCCCGGCGCGGTGAGTTGGTGGGGCGTGGTGGTGATGTAGGTATCGCGCACGACGGCACTCTGCCACTGGGCGCTGGATTCGCCGCCGGCTACGGCTGAATCGTCGCAGTCGATGATCGTGGGCGTTTCGCCGTCGATCGCGATGGCATAGCGCAGGCCCATGCCGGGATGAATGCGATGGGTGGGCAGAGCGTACGCGGCGACCTGCGCCGACCCGGCGGAGGTGGTCCAGAAATCGTATTCGATTTCCGGCGATTTGCCGGCGAGTGCGGCCGGGTCTGTCACACTCGGCATTGTCGTCGGCAGGACGGTCACGGCGTCGCTGGTCCGTCCGAGTCCGGCGATGGACTGCCACTGCGCGCCGGATTGCGGCGTATTGCGCGAAAACTGGTCCGCGTCGATCGAGACATATGCCGCGACCTGCGCGAACGGCGTCGATGCGTCGGGGCCGTTGGCGGGATTGATCGCGGTTATTCCCAATACGCGATCGCCGCCGGGTCCGCTGAATGTGATGCTCGACCGGGATGTCGCGCCGGCGGGGCGTTTCGACCAGTCGATCGAGACGGTGATGCGCGTGTCTTGGGAACCGTTGCCGCTGGCGGGAGAGACAACGACCCACGGATCGGATGCCGCGGCCTTCCAATCGATATTGCCAGGGCCGGTATTGAACACGTCCACCCAGTGCTTTGGTCCCCAGGGACAGAACTCGGGGAGTTGATTCGCGGTGGCCGCGGCCGATTCGCGGCCCTCGATGGCGATGCCCAATCGGGCCGGTCCGGTTATCGCCGGCAGCGCAGGCGATGTCGGCCATTTGTAGCCGTAGGTTCCCAGCGTTCCCTGGGCGGTCATGATGTATTTCCACTTTCCGCCCTGGAGCGCGTCGTTGAAATAGTCCGTCTCGGCCGTGATATCCGCCAGCGCATGGGTCATGTTCGCCAGGTGCGCCGCGGCGCTGGCGCGTTGCTGGTTTGCGTACAGGCGTGCGTATGCCGATTCGAGAAACGCCTGGCTCGACAAATCGCACATTTTCACCGGGTAGAGCACCAGTTCATAGAACGCGTCGCGTTGCCGGGGCGACAGCCGATCGCTGATCGCGCGGGCATCGTCATCGAGCTTTCGATATTCCGACAGCCGTGTCCGTGCCTCGTCGTAATTCACCAGGCTGAAGGAATCGGAATCCATCGCTTCGGGCTTGCGCGCGTAGCCGAGCCGGTAATATCGGTTCAGAACGTCGCCAATGGCGGCGGCATCGGTGGGGCCGAATTGCCGGGCCGCGAAATCCGTTGTGAACTGGCCGACGGTCTTCTGGTCGTACGAATTGATATCCCATCCGAGCTTCATCCAGAAATCGAGGCCGATCTCACCGGGCTTGATATCGCCCACGTTCAGCACCCAGGCGCGATCGGCGCCGTAGGCGTAGGCCTTGGTCATTTCCTCCCAGATCAACCCGGGCGGGGTGGTGTTCAGCCATGTATACGATCGCGGCCGGCCCATGTAGCTGATGTGGTAATAAACGCCCGCGGCGCCGGATCGTTTTTGTTCCTGGGGCGTGGAAAGCTGGCGGATGTATCCGAAATTGTCCTCCGTCCAGAGGATGGTCACATCGTCGGGCACCTTGAGCCCGGCCTGATAAAGCGGCAGCACTTCCTTGTAGGGGCAGAACAGTTGCGCCACTTTGGACAGGTCGGGATTGACGTATTTCCTGAGCAGGTCGCGCTGATCGGCGATCGCCTGCTCGACGATGCGGATGCGGCCGGGCGTGTCGCTGGGGCCTTCCATCGCCGCATCGTGAACGCCGCGGATTCCCAGCGTCCAGACGGCTTCATAAGGCCCGCGAAGTTTCGCCCACTGCTCCCAATACGCCAGCACATTGGCGCGGTTGGTGTCGTAGCGCCACGGGCCGACGCCTTCGGTGGGCCACAGCACGTTGTTGCGGTTCATCGCCTCGGTGTGGCTGGCGCCCATGACGATCCCCCAGTCGTCCGCCAGCGTGATGTTTTCCGGAATGCGGCCGAAATCCATCGAGACCGGGTGCATGGCCGGCCAGAGGTAATTTCCCTTGAGCCGAAGCAGGAGTTCGAACACTTTCGCGTAGGTCCTGGGGCCGATGTTCTTCCGATCCGGCTCGAAAGTTTTGGCTGCCCACGGCTGAAGGCCCCAATCCTCGTCGTTGATGAAGAAGCCGCGATATTTGACCGACGGCGGACCCTGGCGCATCGGCTGCGGGCGGATGAACAGATTGTCGCGATGGGCAGGCGTTACGTCCGCCCACCAATACCAGGGCGAGACGCCGATCGCCTCGGACAGCTCGAGTACGCCGTATGCTGTCGCCCGGCGGTCGCTTCCGGCGATTACCAATGCCCGATCGACGTTGGCCAGCGGGTGATCGACAATTTCCCAGGCAAATGTCTCCCACTGCCCGGCGATCTGGTTGACGTGGAGAGTTCCGTCGGCCGCCATCTTGTCGATGACCGGGCAATGGCCCAGCGTGCCGAGGATGATGGCATTGGCGCCGAGTTGGGCTGTATCCGATTTGATTGCCGGACGATGGCCGGTGACGCGCTGGATATCATCGGCCAGCAGTCCGGCGGTGATGTTGGCCAGTTTGTAATCGTGGGTATCGACGTAAACATCGGCCGTCGCGCCACCCGCCGCGAGGCGAAACGCGCCGGGCGAGTCTGCCGAATCGACCAGGTCTCGCCCGGCCGTTGCCGCCGCGCGAGCCGAGGTTGTCTGGACGGCCCCCATCAAGAAGCAAACGCCGATGGTCCATCGATAACCGAGCTTCATGGTTGGCCTTTCCGACTCTCGGCCGACGATCAACTGAGCGGAGAGTCCATCTGTGCCGCTAATTCCTCGCGGAGCGATTGTACCGCCGCCGGCGAGAGCTGCCGAATAGCAACCGTGACGTTGTTGGCCTGTCGTGTGAAGTGTGTGTGCATTGCGGCCGTTGTGGCATTGATATTGCTTGATCCTATTGGGAGTTTTGATGTTGGTTTGATGTCGCGGTCCAGTTCGGTTGGGCTGGGCAGCCGCACAACGCGAATTCGGGCCAGGGGACGGCGGGTGCGACAGTCTCGGAATTCATTGCAGGAGAAGAAGATAGAGTTACACGTGTGACATGGAATAACTTGAACAGAACGTGATCCGCCGTTGGGTCGATTGACTGAACGAACCGGTATGGTGGCAGGCTGCGCCCGCCGTTTTGGTGGGTGTGCGCACCAAGGCGGTGGGTTTTGCATCCAAGTTGCTATTGGACAAGCGGATGCGTTCGGTCGTGCGCTGGCGTCGACCTGCCATCGTGGTAGGTCGGCGGTTGTCCATTTGTCCGACACGGGAATATGCGGCATTTTGCTAATATCTTTGAGGATCGGAAGTTAGGTTCATTGTCCACGGCGCGGAGGCTCGCGGCACACAACTTGCGGACGCATTCCTTCAATCGGAGGCAAAAGATGCCAGTCCAATGCTCGCTCGGAAAAACCTGTGGGGCGGTTCTCGGCATTCTTGTCTTGGCCATGCCCAAGGCCGCTCATGCCATCCTCGTGGGGCCGGGTGACGGCACGCAGGATGCCACCCAGGGGTCGATGCCCAACGGTTGGAATTACGTCGGCACGGTCGATTCGGCCAGCGGAACCTATCTGGGCAACGGCTGGGTCATCACGGCGGACCACATCGGCGGCATCGTTACGGGCTCCTCGTTTACTATCGACGGCTACGGCACCTATTTGTGCAATGGCAATGTCGTTCGCCTGACCGATCCCAACACGTCGCAGGATGTGGACCTGCAGATGTTTCAACTGGCAACTGCGCCGGCGCTGACGCCGCTGAACATCGCATCGTCGACGCCAGCGGCCGGAACAAGCATCTACATGGTCGGCTACGGCCACAGCCAGCGCAACGCGCAGCCGACGTATTACGCGGTCACCGGCGACCCGAACAATCCGACCTGGACGGTCGTCGCCAATCCGTCTGATGCCAACGCCGGCGGATTTGGATACGACCCCAGCGCCCAGATCAAACGCTGGGGAACCAATCTGACGGCGCTTGATCCCGTCACTGGCCAGACAACCTCGACTCAGAACATCGGCAACGGCGCCACAACGTGCTTGTACGCCGATTTCTACGACAGCCTTGCCGATTACCTGGCCAGCGGCGGGACGTCCGAGGAAGGGATGGCCACGGCGGGCGATTCCGGCGGCGGCATTTTCGAATCCGACAACACGCTGGTCGCGCTCAATGCCTACGTTGACACCTACATCAATCAGCCCGCCAATACCGCCATGTTCGGCGACGGAATGGACCCCATCGATCTGGCTGCGTATCAGCCGGAGATCACGTCGATCATGGTCCCTGAGCCATCGGGCGGGCTGTTGATGGCGGCCGCCGTGTTCTCGCTTCTTGCCATGCGCCGCAGGAAGATGAATTGTTTGTAGGGTCCGCACTGCGGACATTCGCCTGTATTCCTTACAATCGTGGTCCGCAGTGCGGACTCTACGGGACGCTCGGGCGGGGCGTCGCGGCCTGGCCGTCGATCGTGAGAGTGGCCGTCGTCAGGGTTCCGCTCCTGGCGGTGACGGTGATCGGGCCGGCGTTGCGAGTCGCCTGGACGAGGATCATCGCCAGGCCGTTGAAGGCGTTGCGATGAGCGGCGTTGTCCAGCGTGTGATCGATCGGATTGCCATTGCCAGTGCCCAGATTCGTCCCGCCGGTGACGGTAAAGGTGACGTCATCGTCGGCCGTCGGAACGACCCGGCCCTGGGCGTCGACGATCTGCACCGTGACCAGCGAAACATCCTCGCCGTCGGCGCGGAGGCTGGCGCGATCGGGGACCAGCTTGATAGCTACGGCCGGGCCGGTGGTCTCGACCTTGTCTTCGCAGACCACGTTGCCACCGATATAGCCGCGGCACAGCAGGGTGCCGGGAGCGTAGGGCACGGCCCACGCTTCATGCCCGGTCCTGACGGCGGGCTTCCGGCCGAGGCTCGTGCCGTTGAGGAAGAGCTCAACTTCCTCGCAATTGGCGTAGGCCCAGACATTCACATCGCCCGTGTAATTGGGCTGGTTCCAATGCGGCAGGATGTGAACCATGGGTTTGTCGATCCAGTTGACCTGATAGTAATAGTAGTTGTCCTTGGCAAAACCGCACATGTCCATGATGCCGAAATGCGAAGAGATATCCGGCCAACTGTACGGCGTCGGCTCGCCGCGATAGTCGAATCCCGTCCAGACGAACCCGCCGGCAACGAACGGCCGCGCCGAATAGACCTGCCACCACGCCTGGGCGGTCGACCCCCAGCCCGGAGCGTTTTCGTCGTAGGCGCTCTCGAATCCATTGCCGTTCACCGTGTAAATGCCCCGCGTGGTCAGCGCACTGGACACTTCCGTGCCGATGGAGAACTTGGTCTGGAATTCCGGCCGGGCGTGGAAGCCGGAGACGCCGTTGTTGTTGTAGTTGAATCCCTGCACATCCAGAACGTTAGAGAATCCGGTTCCCCAGGCGCCGTTCATGGCGGCCGTGCAGAGGCGGGTCGGATCGAGCTTATGGGCGAGGTTCTGCATGGTGGTCATGATGCGTGCGCCATCGGCGCTGCCCTGCATGCTTTCTTCGTTGGCCAGCGACCAGAGGAAGATGCTGGGGTGGTTGCGGTCGCGCAGGAGCATGCGCGTCAGTTGCGACAGCGCTTCCCTGGATTCCCCGAATCGCCGCGTTTCGTCCAGAACGAGAATTCCCTGCCGGTCGCAGGCGTCCAGAACTTCCGGGGCCGGCGGATTGTGCGACATGCGATAGCCGTTGCTCCCCATCTCTTTCAGCCGCTTGACGCGGTAGTCAATGACCGCGTCCGGCATGGCCGAACCGACGCCGGCCATGTCCTGGTGATTGCAGGTTCCCTTGATCTCGACGCGTTTGCCGTTGAGGCTGAATCCGTTATTCGCGTCCCACGCCAGCGTGCGAATCCCAAAGGGCGTGCGGTATTCATCCACAACCTTTGCGTCGCGCTTGATCGTTGTGACCAGAGTGTACATGTGCGGCGTTTCCACCGACCAAAGCTGCGGGTTGGAGATCTTGATCGACGGCTTGACGACCTGCCGGCCGCCGGCCTCGATGTTTACACCGTCCATGCTGAGCTGCGCCACTTGCCTGCCCGATTCATCCACGATCGCCGAGTCCACCGAGCAGGTGGCGGCGGAGGCATCGTTATTCACGGTCGTCTCGGCCGTAATCGTGGCGTCCGTGCCGTCCATCCTGGTTGTCACGAACGTACCCCAATGCGCCACATGCAGCGGATCGGTCTTCACCAGCCAGACATGGCGGTAGAGCCCTGCACCCTCGTAAAACCAGCCTTCGGTGCGAGTGGCATCCACGCGCACGACCAGAGTGTTGCTCTTACCCGGCTGGGCGTACTTGGTGATGTCGTAGGAGAAGCTCGCGTAACCGCTCAGGTTCCGGCCCAGGCAGTGGCCGTTGAGCCAGACGAGGCTGTTGCGATAGACGCCGTCAAATTCCAGCCACATGGTCTTGCCCGCGTCGGCGGCCGGCAGATCGAACTTCCGCCGATACCAGCCGATGCTCGAATTCCATTTGGTTCCCAGCGCGTGCGAGCCGTGCCCGTTGTCGGCGGTCTGATCAAACGGCAGGGAATTGCACCAATCGTGCGGCAGATTGACGGTCTTCCACGCGGCATCGTCAAATGCGGCCTGGACGATGGGCAGATTCCCGCCGACGTTGGTCGCCACCTCGTCCGGGTGCGTCGAGAGGAATTGCGTTTCCTGGGCCAGGTCGGTGGCGGACGCCTTGGACAGTCCGCGAGGCTCGGTGTAATCGAACATGGTGCCGACATCGGGCGTATCGCCGATCTTGAAGAGCCAGTTGGCGTCCATGAGCAACCGCTGGCGAGGGCCGGAGGTGTCATCCGCGCCGCGGGCGGCGCTGCCGCCGAGCCCGAAGACGGCTGCCGCCGCCACAACCGCCATCCACACCTGCAACTGAACCAGTGAATTCAACGTGCATCGCATAGGTCGTTTACTCCTGCCGCTTGAAAAGTCCCAACCGTATCGTCCCGTACCGATCACCCGGCCAGTGTACAGGCAAAGTGATATGTCCCGCTGCCTACGACATAGGCCGCCCAACCTGGCGGAATTTCCGCGTGAACCAGCGCTTCGTGTGCATCCGCGTCCGCCGTCACCGATTTCGCATCTCCGGTCGGCACCCACACCGTCGCCGTGGCGCCGACAGGAATGGTTACATCCAGCGCAAACTTCCCGCCGTCAATCTTCCACGAACTGGAAATCCGGCCGCGGATCGAATCGTAACCGGCCTTCGCCCAGGTCACATCGCCCACGACACTGGGCTTGATGCGGATTTTCGCGTAGCCGACGGATGAATCCTCCTGAGCGATCCCCGCCAGATTTCCGTAAAACCATTCGTTGATGTGCCCGAGCATGAAGTGATCCTGCGAGCTTGCCGGACTGGCATCCCACGCTTCGGACAATGCCGTCTGCCCTTTGGCGAGCATCATGGCATACCCCGGCCGGTCGGCGCGGGTGTTCATGTTGAAGATCACGTCCGATCGCCCGCCATCGGCCAGCGCCCGCAGAAGATATCGATATCCGACATCGCCGCTGGTCAGTTTGTAGTCGTTCGCCTTGATCGACGCCACCAGATTATCCAGCACCGCCGGCGCATCGGCTGCATCGACCAGCCCCATCACCAATGGAATCGCCATCGCCGTCTGGCTGCCGGTTGAATAGGTGTGCTTGCCTGGGTCGTAGAACTTTGCGTTAAACGCGGCGCGAACCTGCTGGGCCAGTTGCGCGTACTTGGCGGCATCGTCGCTCGTTCCCAGGACTTTGGCGGTATCGCGCACGGCAATCAGATCGCGATAATAGAACGCCGTGGCGGTCAGGGCCACCGGGGTCAGTTGCGCGTTGCCGGGCGCCTTGGGTCCGATGTCGTACCAGTCGCCCAGGCCGAAATTCAGAATGCCGCCCGATGCCTTCGAGCCCAGGTACGCGACCTCGCGGGTCATCATCGGATAGCTGGACGCGAGAATGCCGGTGTCGCCGTAGGTTTGGTAGGTTTCCCACGGAACCAGCACGCCGGCGCTTCCCCATTCGGGCGAATCGCGGAATCCGCCGGAAAATACTGTGAATTCCGGCGCGATATCCGGAACCAGACCGCTGTCCAGTTGCGAATCGCGCATGTCGTTGGCCACCTTGCGGAACAACGGCTGCATGTCGTAATCGTACATGAACGACGGGCCGACCAGGTGATCCTGCTCCAGCCAACCGAGCTTTTCCCGCGTCGGGCAATCGGTCAGAACGCTCACCATGTTGCTCCGCATCGCCCATTGGATCAGCGTGGCCGTTTTGGTGAAAGTGTCGTTCGAGCAGGAAAATTCCCCGGCCGGGGCGCTGTCGCCGGTGATGAACTGTCCCGACAGTTTTTCGATCACCGGCAGATTGTTCGGATTGGCGTCGCCCGCCGCGACGGCCCCTTCGACCTGGAGATATCGGCAGCCGTAGTACGAAAACCGCGGACTGTACGTTTCGGTGCCGTTGCCACTGAGGGTGTACGAATACCACACCTTGCGGCCGGTGATAGTTTGCGTGGCCGTCCCGTTGTTGCCCAGCATTTCACTGGGCACGATGCGAATTGTCGCGCCTTTGTTACCATGCACAACGACGCGCGGAATATCGGCGCAATTCTGCCCCAGATCGTACACCACCGAATTCCCGCCGATGCTCGTTGTCTTCACCGGGTCGAGCACCTTCATCACGCGAATCGGCGGCGCCGAGGCACTGATGCCGGTGAGTCTTCCGCCCGGACCCGCCGTCACCGCCACCGGATGCCAGTTCGCGCCGTCGAGCTTCCCATTATCCCACCCGGCCGGTTCGAGATTCGCGTCGTAATCCTCGCCGCCGTAGATGCTGGAAAGGGTGATCGGGCCGGCCGAAGTTTTCCATGTTCCGTCGCTGACGACGTTCTGCGCCGTGCCATCGGCGTATTCGATCCGCAGACACGCGATAAGCTGCGGCTTGCCCATCGACCCGGTGAATTTCGCATAGCGTCCGGCGGCGGGCTCAACGTTGTACATCCCGTTGCCCAGCATCACGCCCAGCGCGTTGGCGCCGCCGCGAATCTGCCGCGTCACGTCGTATCCGACATACAAACACGTCTTGTGATAATTCGTCCACCCCGGCTCCAGGACATTGTCCCCGACCTTCTCCCCGTTGAGATGCAATTCAAACTGCCCAAGCCCGCAGATGTAGACAGTCGCCCGGCTCACCGGCTTGGTCACGTCAAACGACTTGCCGAAGATCGGCAGCGATTTGAAACCGCTATCCGCCGGCGCACCGATCCACTGCGCCGGCCAGTCCGCCGCCGTCAGCAACCCCATCGTCCATTGCGCTGCCGCGCTCCACGGCCCCCATGTGCCATTGCCATCCCCAATCCGCACGCGGACTTTCCAGTAATACGTCCGGCCAGAGGCCAAGAGGCCTCCGCCGTAATCGGCCCGAATTGCATCTGCCTCCGCGACGGCCCCGCTATCCCACAAATCCCCCTTGTCCGCATCCAGATTCGCCATCGACGATGCCACGATGGTCTGATAGGCCGATACAACGACTCCGCGCCGCGCCGAAGTAACAATCCAGCTCAACACCGGCCGGGCCACATCCACGCCGATCGGATTCATGAAATACTGGCAGCGCATGTTCGAGATGGAAACGTCCGCGGCCTGCCCCCGCGCCACTCCGCCCCATACAGCCATTGTCAAGATAAGACAGACAAATTTCTTCTGGACGTCTGCACGCCGCATCTCGTCTCCTCACTCGAGCAGCGCCGACGGTCCACGACCGCCCGATGTGCGCGCCGCCATCAGCGTAACGGCCGCCCATCATCCCCACGCCCGTCGGGAACGTCAAACGATATGTGCGGATCAGGCCGGTTGGGCCAGAGCCTGCGGCGCCAGGCAGGTCTGCTTGCGCAGCAGTGGCTCGATCTTCGCTGCGTCCGCCGGAGCGCAGTAGAGAAACCCCTGGAAGATCTGACACCCGATTTGCAGCAGGAAGTCGCGCTGAGCCGGGGTTTCGACGCCTTCGGCCACGACTCGCAAGCCAAGGCTCCGCGCCAGTGCGACAATCGCTCCGATAATGGCCCGGCCGTTGCCCCGCTGGTGACCGTTTTCGATGGCATTGACGAAGGAATGGTCGATCTTCAGCGTGTCGAGTGAAAGACGCTGGAGATAGGCCAGGGAAGAATAGCCGACGCCGAAGTCGTCGACGGCTGTCGCCACTCCCAATTCGCGCAATTGGGCGAGCTTGTCCTCGGCATCACAGATGTTGCGCATGATGAGGCTCTCGGTCAGTTCCAATTCCAGCCAGTTTTCCGCCAGCGCGCAGAGGGCCAGGGTTCTGGACACGGTGTGAACGAAATCGGGTTGTGCGAACTGGAGAGCGGAGACATTGACGGAGATGGGAAGGACGGGGAGTCCGGCGGCCTTCCACGCGCGGGCCTGCCGCGCCGCTTCCTGCATGACCCAGGCGCCGATGGGAATGATCATCCCCGTGTCCTCGGCCAGCGGGATGAACTTGCCGGGAGGAACCACGCCGAATACGGGGTGCTTCCAGCGCAACAGCGCTTCCAGCCCCACGATTCTCCCATCCGTGTTCACCTTTGGCTGATATTGCAGGAGAAGCTGGTTTCTGGCGACGGCTTCGCGAAGGGCGCTTTCCATTTCCATGCGCTCGACCGAGCCGGTTTCCATTTCCGCCGAAAAAGAACGGGCCGTGTTTCGACCGTCATCCTTGGCGCGGTACAGCGCCAGATCCGCGTTCTTCAGCAGCGAGCTGGCGTCGGGCGCATCGCGCCCCAGTGTGGCCGAGCCGATGCTGACGGTGATGAACTGCTTTCGGCCGTGCAGATCGATGGGGTTGCCGAACTCGCCGACAATGGCGCAGGCGACATTATGGGCGTCGGTCGGTTGGGTCAGATCCGAGAGTATGACGGCAAATTCGTCGCCGCCCATTCGGGCCAGAACATCGCTGGCGCGGAGCCGGTTTTGCAGCCGTCGGGCGACCTGGCACAACACCTCGTCGCCGGCCTGATGGCCGTAGGTGTCGTTGATGTACTTGAAGCGATCGACGTCGATGAGCAGTACACCGACGGTTCGACCGGTGCGGGCGGCTCTGGTCAGCGCCTGGCGCAGCGACTCGGTGAACAGCGTGCGGTTGGGCAGACGGGTCATCGCGTCGTGATGGGCCTGAAAGGTCAGTTGATCGGTGAATTGACTTTGTTCGACGGCAACGCCGGTAAGATCGCCGGCCAGGCGAAGGAATTCCACGGCCGAGGGGCCGGGCCGCGCGTGATCGCGGTGGTAGAAGGCAAAGGCGCCCGTGGCCTCGCGGGAGCGGAATCGGACCAGGATTGCCCAGCAGGTTTTGAGCCCGTGCTCGACCAGCATCGGACGCAACCCTGCCCACGCGGGATCGTTCATGAGGTCGCACACAATGACGCGATCCTTGCCGCCGGAACTCAAATCATAGAACCGCTGCAGCAGCGAATACAATTGCAGCTCGATGGACCTTGCCAGTGAGGGCGGGAGGCTGGGAGCACAATGATGGACGATGCCGGCGTTGAGCATCACAGCGGCCGCCGCCGCCTGCGGCTCCTGCCGCTCGGCGCCCTCGATCAGGCGGCGGAGAATGTTGTTCAGCGGCCGACCCTGCGCAACCATCTCGAGCACCGCGGCGCGAAGCTCCTCGCGTTCTTCCATCTGCTTGCGGCGGGTAATGTCGCGAGCCGAGGCATGGATTTCGTAAACCGCCCGCGTGAGCGGATCAATCAGGGTTCGGCAGGTTGATTCCAGCCAGATGTACTGGCCGTTGCCGCGCCGAAATCGGAATTCGACTGTCCCGGTTTCCCCGTCGGAGCGGGGCCGCCAGTAACAGGCGTTGACGGCGGCCAGGTCATCGGGATGCACAAAATCACTGAGAGTGCGGCCCACCAGCGAGTCGGGCGGGTAATCCAGGATCGCCAGCGCCGCCGGGGAGGCGAAGAGGTAGGCGCCGTCGGGGGCATGCCGGGAAATCACGTCCGAGGAGTTTTCGGCCAGCACGCGGAACCGCTCTTCACTCTCCTGCAGCCTATAGGCTTTCTGCTCCAGCAGGTCCATCAGTCGCTTGGTGCGCAGCGACGAGCAAACGCGGGCACGCATTTCAGCGGGATCAAACGGCTTGACGACGTAATCGGCGGCGCCCAGCGCCAGGCCCCGCAGTTTCTCCTGCGTGCTGGCGGCGCCGGTGAGGAACACCACCGGGATCTCCCGGACGCGCGGATCGGCCTTCAGTTGCGTGCAAACCTCAAAGCCGTCCAGGCCGGGCAGATCAACGTCCAGCAGGATCAGGTCGGGACGCACGTCAACGGCCATGGACAGAGCCTGCTGGCCGTTGAAGCAGGAGAAGAACTCGAGGGGCTCGCCCTCCAGCCACACCTGCACCAGGTCATGAATATCGGCCGAGTCCTCAACAATGAGGAGCTTCTGCCGCTGCGTTGTGCTCCGCATTTCGGTCGTATCCATTGATGGACCTCATAAACTCGACAAGTTCATTGACGGCACCGGAAATCTGCTGCAGATCGCGATCGCCCTTGATTGCCGCCTCCAGGCGGGCGGCGGTCTGCGTGATCGGGGGAAATCCGAATCCCGATCCCGATCCTTTGAGCTGATGCGCAAGCCGCCGCAGCTCTTCCAAATCACCGGCCTCCAGAAGCGCGACAAGCGATCCCACGCGCGCCGGCAACCGGCCGATATAGGCCTGCACAGCCCGATGCAT
This sequence comes from uncultured Tepidisphaeraceae bacterium, assembly GCA_964420285.1. Classification (GTDB taxonomy): domain Bacteria; phylum Planctomycetota; class Phycisphaerae; order Tepidisphaerales; family Tepidisphaeraceae; genus CAYQTE01. The sequence continues at coordinate 58,890 of CAYQTE010000019.1, read as the reverse complement.
CGCGTCGCTGGTTCCACCGGCGCACGGGACAACTGCTGAATCCGATGGCTGTGGAGCCGGCGGTGCCGGCGGCCTGGGGCCGGAGGGGGCTTTGTCAGCCGCTCGCCTCGCGGCGGCGCGGCTGGTATTGGCCAGATAGAACGCGGTGGTCCGCAGCAGCAGGTTGCGGTCGATGGGTTTGGTCAGATAGTCGGTGCAGCCCGCGTTCAGGCACAGCTCACGGTCGCCGGACATGGCGTGGGCCGTCAAGGCAACGATCGGCAGTGCGTATCCGAGCCGGCGCAGTTCGCGCGTGGCGCCGTAGCCGTCCAGCTCGGGCATCTGCATGTCCATCAGCACAAGATCGAATCGCTCGCTGCGCATGCGGTCGACGGCGATGCGTCCATTTTCCGCCACCACGACCTCGGCGCCCGCCATGCTCAGGTACAGCGTCAGGAGCTGCTGGTTGTCGACGCCGTCTTCGGCCAGCAGGATCCTGCCGGACAGTTTGATCTCGCTCTCGTCGGAAACCTGGCTGCTCATGGAAAGCATCGATTCGGTGAGCCCATGCCGCATTTCCGCGCCCTGGAGCGATCCCGCCCTGATCGCCAGCGAGAACACGCTCCCTTTGCCGGGCTCCGACCGGACTGTCAGATCGCCGCCCATGTAGCCGGCCAAGCGCTTGCTGATAACCAAACCCAGTCCGGTCCCGCCATATTTGCGGGTCATCGAGTCGTCCGCCTGCACAAAGGGCTGGAACAGCCGCGCAATCTGCTCGGGGTTCATGCCCATTCCCGTGTCGCGCACTTCAAACACAACGCGGCTGTCGGCTCCCTGGTCTTCAACGCGCACCGCGAGGCAGACCTCGCCGCGCTCGGTGAATTTGATGGCGTTGCCCGTGAGATTCACCAGCACCTGCTTGAGTCGAAGAGGGTCCGTCAGGATGCTGGCGGGGATCGGGCCGACGAACTCGACGCCAAGTGACAGACCCTTGAGCAGCGCCTTAGGCCGCAGCATCGACGCCACTTCGACGACCGTTTGCGCGACGTCATGCGGAATGCTCTCGACGGTCATCTTTTCCGCTTCGATCTTGCTGATATCCAGGATGTCGTTGATCAAATCCATCAGGTGCCGTGCGTTCCGCTGCACGACCTGCAGGCAGTTGATCCGGTCGGACATGGTTTGTGTCTGCGAGAGCATGAGGTCGGCGTAACCGAGTATGGCCGTCATCGGCGTGCGTATTTCGTGGCTCATGTTGGTCAGAAACGCGCTCTTGGCGCGGTTGGCCTCCTCGGCCTTGTCCTTGGCGGTCGACAACTCCGCTGTTCGGGCGTTTACAATCTCCTCCAGGTGATTCTTGTGCAGCCGCAATTGTTCATCGCGGCTCTGAATCTGCTGGAGCATGGCGTTGAAGCAATCCACCAGATCGCCCAGTTCGTCCTGCGTGGTCTTTACCGCCCTCACGGAATAATTGCGGTCCCGGGAGACCTCCTGGGCCGTGCGGCTCAGATGCTGCACCGGGCCGGCGATAAACCGCGCCAGTCGACCGGCCAGCCCCATGGCCACCAGTAGCGCGCCCAGCACCGCAATGCCGAATCCGGCCGCGTAGCTGTGGGTCCGGGCGTGCAGTGCCGCCAGATCCGATTGAATGCACACCGACCCCAACACGTTGCCGTTCATTTCAACACCGCACGAAACCTCCAGCAGATCGTTCTTGAATCGGTGGCTCTCCGGCGGCAGATCGCCTGGCAGGGACGGCGCAACGGTTTTGTCGCGGAAATACGTCGCCAGACACTTGCCCGTCCGGTCGTACGTGCAGGCGGCCACGATATGCGGCGACGTGCGCAGCGACGCAAGGGTTTCGGCGGCGTCTTTTTCGTCTCCGAACGACAAGGCGGCCGTGCTGTTGTCGGCCACGATCCTGGCATGGGTCGTCGTGTCGCTCACCATGGCGCTTCGGAACGTGATGTAATCGCAGGCGCACAGTACGGCGCATGCAGCCGACAGCGCGGCGAACGTCGTCGCCAGGTTCATGGCCAGCAGTTTTGTTTTCAGGTTCTTCAGCCTGGGCATGGTCCAACTCCGACGCTTACCTGTGGTAAATCCTGGCCAGTTTCATCAACTTGGCGCTGGGCCGCAGCTTTGATGCCTCCAGCACATCCGGGTCCAATTCGAATTTCATCTTCCCGTCCTCCACGAACAGACGAATCCCGCCGCCGTCGGGCATGAACGAATCACTCTCGCCCACCGTCAAAACCGGTTTGGTGCCGATGGCTTCAATGATCGTCTTCAGCGAATTGTTCTGGGAGGCCGGAACGAACAGAATCTGGCAACCGCCGATTTTGTCGGCCGAAGCGCAGTGTTGAACAACAATCTGCCGCTTCTCAACAGCCTTGCCGGCCATGATTTGTTCCAACTCCTTGGCAAAAGCATCGTCCCCGATCACCATGACGACAAAAGGCGATCCGCCGTCCGCAAACGCCTGGGGCGGCCATTCGACGTATTGCGTGAAGTTGTAGATGAACGCGCCCTCAACCTGATGTTGGAGGGACGGCGCGTCGGCCAGAGCGGGGTCGCACAAACCCGGCAAAACCACAGCCGCCACAATCGAACAAACGCTAGTCGTCAAAACGTGCATCTGGAAAGCCATGCAATTTGAAACGCACTCAATGTCTGGCTCCTCAATTACATCCATCGGAGCGAATTTGGTGCCGCATTAGAATGCCCGGTTGCCGGCAGGCGAATCCCATCGCATCGGCGATCTGTTCCCGACCGGATAGCTGGACGCTGTGACGGTTCGCCGGTACTGAAATCCCGCATTTCCCTACGCCTATGGTCCGGTCAGAACGTGTAGCGGATCATGAAGGCAACGGCGGCGGGCTGTTCGTTGTATTCGGATTCGCGCAGGATGTAATTGACCTTCGACAACTTCGGGTCCACGAGGGATTCAAGGTTGTACGCGTCCACGCGGAACGTCCAATTCTTCGATGGGTGGTACTCCAGTCCCATGTTCACGTACAAGTTCGGGCCGTAGGCGGTGTTGTTTCCCGGGTCGCTGAGCGGCACGGCCGAAGGAGCGGAAGTGAGCGTGGCGGCGTAATGGGAATAATCCTTTGCGCCGGGGAAACCGGAGTAATAGACCATCGAGGCGCTGGCCGTCCATTGTCGGGTCAGGTCGTGCTCGACCGCCAGCTTGGTGATCGAGGGAGCCCACTCGGCCAGTTCGTTGCCGTACCCATACGGCGCGGCGCTGATTCCCTGCGAGGCCGGGGTGATCCGTAGGGCACACTGGCATGCACCAGCGTTGAGACACCTTCCGAGAACGTCCACCGCGTGGAGTCGGATTTGTAGTTCAGCGCGAGTTCTCCACCGGCAATCTCGAACCGGCCGAGTGTTGTGGCCTCCAGGGCATTGGGATCCCAGCCGACGGCGTTGTAATTTTCCAGGAATCCATTGGCGCCGAATTTGAGTTGTTTGGTCAATTTGTGTTCGTATTCGAGCTCCGTGGTGCCGAGGGTTTCCGGACTGGCGAAGGTTCCGGTGCGTTCCCACTGGCCCCACAGAGTTTCGTCGTCCTGGCGGCGGTCGGCTTTGCCTTCGATGAATTTGATCGTGTCGTCCCTGGTGGGCGTGTAGACCAGCGTGCCGCGCGGCGACAGCAGCCAATGCGTAAATGTGTTCTTGTCGGTCCGCGCGCTGAGGAACAGCGTCCACTGCTTATCGATCTTCCACTGGTCTTCCGCCAGGAACGAGATCGTGTCGACCTGCCAGGTTCGCTGGGTTACCACCGGCGTGCTGTCCAGCGAGTCGGAGTCCGGGGGATCATCGTACCACAGATGCGAATACTCGGTCCCGAAGGCGATTGACTGGGAATCACACGGCGTCCATGTCGCTATCGCATGGCTGAAGAGCTGGTTCTCGTCGGAAACCCGCACTGGCTTGCCCGGGCTGTCGCCCCAGCGCTGGTCCGTCGCCACCCACACGTCGTAGCTTTGCAGCAGATCCAGGTTCCAGGTCTGCGACAGATCCTTCCTGAAGCGGGCCGTCGCGGTTACCTGTTGATTTTCGGTCGAGCGTCCTTCCGTCCATGTGTCCACGGGATCATTCGCCGGTTTGGAGTTGGTGTAGATATCGCGGCGGGGTTGTGTCTCGCTTCCGTCCTGGGTGAAGCGCCCCCATAGTTCCCAAGGCCCGTCCACATAGCTCACAAAGGCCTTTTGCCACGGCGCGCCAAACGCGGTCGTGCCGTCGTTGTCCTTCGGGCCGGAATAGGGCTGACCCGCGATATTGGCGGGCAGGCCGTTTGTCGCCGGGTACGATTTGCCAATAAAATAGGAATCGTCGGTTCCGGACATGTCGGCGTACCCGTAGTACACAAACAAGCCGGAGGTATCGCTCAATTTGCGGCCGTACCGGGCCTCGGCGGATGTATACTGGTCCACGAGGCCCTGCCGCACGGTGACGTCCGATCCCTGGAACGTCAGTCCGTTGTACGTGTTGACATCAATGACGCCCGCCAGCGCGCCCGAGCCGTAGGTGGCCGACGCCGGTCCGGTCACCACATCAACCATGTTAATATCTCCCATGAGCGGCAGGTCGCGTTCATCGTTGGCGCCGAACAGCATTCGGTTGTTCAGCGTGACGCCGTTGACCTGGTAGAGATACTTGTCCTCGCGGTCGCTGATGATCCCGTTGAATCCCAGATTCATCTCCGGCGCGTGATGGTTGATGATTTCCGCGTTGGGCACGTAGTCCTGGAACAAGTGATTCAGATCCTCAGCCCCCGAGTGCTCGATATCCCGGGCATCAAGCTCCGTCACGTCAAGGGGCAGATGCCGCACGTCGGTGGCCGTCAACCCGGCCGGCCCCACGACTTGAACGTTGAGCAGATCCTCCAGCGACATGTTCGTGAAGTCGCCTCCGGACGCGGCAGGCGTGCCGGAGGTCGCGGGCTGCGTGGCCGGCGGAGTGTCGTCGGCCAGGGCCAAAGACGCCGTCGCCAGCACAATCGTGAATGTGATCGACCACCGTCGCCTATGGGCTGCCATATGATACCCTTCGCCAAACTCCCGTCGGCGCGACTTTTGCCACAGGCTGGTAGAGTTGAACCTGCGGTATTTGTAGCGCTTGCAACGTATATATCGATCGTCTGGAATAGGACGGCGGGTAAGGAGCACGTTACTTTTTTGCGAGATTCCGTTTGCAGCGCACCGCCGTCGATCAAACGTGGAACGTTCCGCGCAGAGCGATTACACGTTATTGGACTTGGCTGATTGCCTGCCAGCTTGCGCGCTTGGGCGTCGGTGCTTCGCGGTTGGGATTGCTGTTATCCTGCCGCTGGAAGTCATCGTGGCACGGGCCGCCGCCGTTGCGGTCGCAATATGCGCCGGCGGGGGGGGTTGATTCCGCTGTCCGGGATTTGGCGACTTCTTACAGGCCAGACCTGCTGGGAAACGGCAGGCAACGGCAAGGCGGGCAACCCAGCCCGGATTTCAGAATCACTGCGGAACTGGCGGCATGGTATTTTTTGAAACTTCCGAAATATGGAGAAGTGCCGCCAGCACCGGAATATGGTTTGCCATGAGCGACGCAAATGCCAACGCAATCAAACGCCTGGTCATCGCCGGGGGCAGCGGGTTTCTGGGCAGCGGTTTGATTCGTCACTTGTCGGCCGTGGCGCAAAGCGCTGTTGTGCTGACACGCGGGCCTGCTCGAGATGTCGGGTCTGTGCGGTTTGTTGCCTGGGATGCGAAGACCATTGGGCCGTGGGAAGAGGAACTGGAGGGCGCGTCGGCCATCGTGAACGTCGTCGGCCGGAGCGTGGATTGCCGCAAGACGACGGCGAACAAAGCGGCAATATTGGATTCCCGTGTCGATTCAGTGAACGTGTTGGGACAGGCCGTGAAACGCTGTTCATCGCCGCCGCCGGTTTGGATTCAATCGGGGACGGCGCACATATACGGCGACACCGACGACCAGATTCTCGACGAGTCGTCACTGGTCGGCACGGGTTTCGCGCCGCAGGTGGGCCTCGCGTGGGAAGCGGCGCTGGCCGAACTTGCGCTGCCCAGCGTTCGCACGGTTGTGCTGCGCATTAGTTTCGTTCTTGGCCGCGACGGCGGGGCGCTTGCAACACTGTCGCGTCTGGCCCGACTTGGCCTGGGTGGCCGAATCGGCACCGGCCGGCAATTCATCAGTTGGATCCACGAAACCGATCTTCACCGCATCATCCATCGAGCCATCGTCGACGATTCAATGCGCGGCGCGTATGTCGTCACCGCTCCCAATCCAGTCCCCAACCGCGATTTCATGCGACTGCTGCGCCGCGCCGTTCATCGCCCGTGGTCGCCGCCCGTCCCGGCCGTATTGGTGCGCATCGGCTCGGTGATACTCCGGACCGATCCGGAACTGGCGCTGCTGGGGCGGCGATGTGTGCCCACGCGGCTCATGCACGAGGGATTCACATTCCAATTCCCGAATCTCGAGGGCGCGCTGGCGGATTTGCTTGGCGGCGATTGATCCCCCTGAACCGCACGCAATACACGAGGACAAGAGCGGGCGAAGGGATTCGAACCCTCGACGTCAGCCTTGGGAAGGCTGCATTCTACCACTGAATTACGCCCGCAGCCGCTCCCATGATAACCAGCCCTGGCCAAAAGTCGAAGGGTATTTCCGGTTTTGGTAAGCTGCCGGGCATGGCAAATCTCCCAAAGCTCCCTGGCGGGAAGTTGATCCGGCACGCGGCGGCGGGGGGGATCATCGGGGTTTTGGCGATTGGGCTGGTGGCGGCTATGGCGGCGACGCCGGGGGTGCGCGCGCCGATGGGGTTGCTCAATAATGTCATGTACGATGCGTTCTATAGGCGACGGCCAGTGGAGAATCAGGAGAAGGGGCCGATCGTCATCATCGCGGTGGACGATCGCAGTTTGGATATGGTGGACCAGCAAAAGGGCGTCGGCTGGCCGTGGCCGCGGATGATCTGGGGGGCGGTCATCCAATTCTGCAATGCACATGGGGCCAAGGCGGTGGCGTTCGATCTGACGTTCAGCCAGCATGCGGTATCCGGTGACGATCCGGCACTGGCGGCAGCGGCGGATGCGTCGAAGATACCGGTGGTTTTCGCCAACATGGAACTGCCCGACGGCGACTGGGACCGCTTCACGCCGCCGTGCAAAAAGAAGCCGGTGTTCGGGGCGGTCAATTTCGATCAGGATGTGGCGCGCTGGTATTACCCGGTCACGGCGAAGGGAAACGATTCGCTGGCGCTGGCGACGATCAAGGCGGCCGGTCTGAGCGCCAAATGGCCGACGACGCAGCCGTTTCTCTTGCGGTTTTACGGTCCGCAGCAGTACACGGATCGGGATGGCAAGACGCAGCGGACCTTCAAATATCTTTCGGCAATTAACGTGCTGGCGGCGATCGGCAATCCGACGACGCGCGGGCTGGCGGACAACGGGATATCGGACTCGGATTTCCGCGGCAAGATCGTGATCGTAGCCGGTACGTCGGCCGGTACGTATGACCTCAAGAGCACACCGCTTTCGGACGTGACGCCGGGGGCGGAACTGCACGCGACGGCGATCCAGAACATGCTGGATGCGATGCGGGTTGAGCCAGTGGGGACGGCGTGGCGACTGGCGATGGGGTTGCTGGCGGCGATCTTTGGCGCATGCGGGGCGATTTTGCCGCGGCGGATGTGGGTGAAATTGCTGCTGGCGGCGGTGGCGTTCGCGCTGGCGGTGGGGGTGCCGATGGAATTGTTCCAGGGCTGGACGATTCGATGGCTGGCGCCGGCGGAACCGATGCTGGCGTCGATCGTCTCGGTGGTGGCGGGCATGGCGTGGAGCTATCTGGTCGAGAACCGCGACCGGCGGCTGTTCGTCAAGGCGCTGTCGCAATATGTATCACCAGCCGTGGCAGCCGATTTGGAGCGGAACCGTGACAGCCTCAAGATCGACAGCGAGCGCCGCGAGATGACCGTCATGTTTACGGATATCGCGGGGTTCACAGATCTCAGCGAGAAGCTGGAGCCCGAGCGGCTGAGCGAACTTCTGCGGTTCTATTTCGGGCAGATGACGCATCTCATATGGCAACAGGAGGGAACGCTGGACAAATTTGTGGGCGATGCGATTGTCGCGTTCTGGAACCCGCCGATCTCGCCGCAGCCGGACCATGCACTGCGCGCCTGTCGCGCGGCCGTGGCGATGCGGCAGCGCGAAATCGACATGACCGAGGAACTCAATCGTCGTGGCGGGAACAACATGCACACGCGGATCGGCCTGAACACCGGCGCGATGGCGGCCGGGACGTTCGGATCGGATCAGAAGTTCAACTACACCGTCATGGGCGATTCGGTGAACCTGGCCAGCCGGCTGGAGGCGGCAAATAAGTTTTATGGAACGCGATTGCTGGTCAGCCAGCCGACGGCGGATGAGGTGCGATCCCAGTTTCTCCTGCGGAAGGTGGATGTGATCGCGGTGAAGGGCCGCACGCAGCCGATGGCGGTGTTCGAGCCGCTGGCCGAGGGCGCCGGCACGGATGCACTGCGCGATCTGGCGGCGCGTTACGAATCGGCATTGGAAAGATACAGCGGGCGCTATTGGTCGGATGCCCAGGCGATTCTGCGGACGCTGCAAAAAGACTTCCCCGACGACGGGCCGACCGGTACACTGCTCAATCGCGTCGTCGAATTTGCGGCCGATCCGCCCGGCGACGATTGGGACGGCGTCTATCGGTACAAGAGCAAGTGACGACGGCGAGTTCGGTGCGATGCACGGCGAGATATGTGGCAAAGGGTTGTTATGAAGCGAAAAATTCGATCGCGGCGATGGCCGGCTGTGGTGCTTGGCATGGCGATGCTGGGCGGCGTCAGCACGGCATTGGCCGAGACGGTTTACGTGACGGACACGGCCAATGTGCTGTCGGATGAGGGGCCGGCCGCAACGCTCCTGGCGACCGCGCCGCAGGGCACGGCGATGACGGTGATCGCGCGGGATGGGGACTGGATCAACGTTCAGGTGACGCTCGCCGACGGCAGCACGGTAACCGGTTGGGTGTTCTCGTCCAACGTGCAATCGACCAGGCCGGGCGGCGATTTCTTCAGCGGTCTAACCGGCGGCGGCAATGCCACGGCATCGGACGTCAGCGCATCGGCCGCGAGCAAGGGACTTAACCCCGAAGCCGCCGATTGGGCCAAGAACAATAACCTCGACCCGACGCTGGAGTTGAAGATGGAAAAGGATCGCAGCCTGGTGACGCCGGCCGATCTGGCCGCATTCCGCACGCTGTCGGATGGAACGAAACTGGGCAAGTGATCGGCGCGGTTTGGTCGAGGGAGTTTTGCGAACGGTTGAAGGCTTCTCATTATGGACCGGGCGGATTTGCCGCTCGTGCATCACATGCGAAAATCGCTCATCAGGGGATTGCTGGCGACGGGCGTCTTGACCGGCCTCTTCGGATGCAAGGGCGCCATCAATAACATGGACATCGGCCAAATGGTTCAGGGCGGCGGCACGGCCCTGCGGGCCGCCAACATGAGCGAAAAGGACGAGGACAGCCTCGGCCAGTCGATCGCGATCAAGGCGACCAACACGTACGGCCTATACGGCGACGACAGCCTGACCAGGTATGTCGAGCTGGTCGGCGAAGTCGTGGCTACCGCCTCGCCGCGCCCCGATCTCATGTACAGATACGCCATCCTGAAATCGGACACTGAGATCAACGCCTTCAGCGGGCCGCATGGATATATCCTGATCACGCACGGCCTGCTCCTGCAGATTCACAATGAAGCCGAACTGGCCGGTGTGCTGGCGCATGAGACGACACACATCTGCAACCACGACGGCCTGGAAGCCGCGAAAAAGGCGGGCGAATTTGCCGGCCTGACCCAGGTCGCCAGCGGCGCGGCCAGAACGCAGGCGTACGCCAATGCGGCCGGCAGCACCATCTCGGAAGTGATGGAATCCGGCTACGACAAGGACCAGGAATTCGCCGCCGACGCCGGCGCCGTCAAGATCATGGCCGCCGCCAAGTACGACCCGCATCAATACCTCAATTTCCTGATCCGCCTGCAAACGCTCTCGGCGGCCAAGGGCGGCGGCATCATGAGCACGCACCCCGGCCTGCCCGACCGCATCAAGAAAGTCCAGGACGCCATCAAGAAACTCGGCCCCGCCGCCAAAGGGGAAGTCCTCCAGGACCGCTGGGTTCAGTACACGCACATCGGGACAGTCAGCAGCAGCATCGACAGCGATGATCTGGCGGCGGACGCTGTGATGCCATGAAGTTGCGGACGGCCGCCCGCGGTCCGTGTTAATTTGCTTCGTAGTTGTTCACGCCATTATCGCATCGACGCCAAGACTTCCTCCGGGGTGGCAACTTCGACCCGCGAAAAGCGTGAGAAATCGCGTTTGTTGAAAGTGATGATGGTGTCCACGCCGTGGACGATCATTGCGGCGACGAGTCGAACGTCGTGAGCCATCTTGCCCTTGCAGTCGAAGTCGAGTACGAGCTTCCTCCACTGCGCGAAGATCGCTGGCGTCTCCGGCAGAAGCGTCGCTATCTTCATGAGCGTGTCGAGTCTTGCGTCGGCGGTTTCGGGCGTCATCGCCAGACCGTTGTTGGCCAGCGGCCGGGTTGCCACGACCCAGAATTCGTACGCATTCTGCGGCACGATGTGGATTTGATTGCCCCGTTCAATCAGCCGTGTAATCGAATCGGCGGCCGCGGCGCTCTGAGGGTCATTGGCGTCGGCAATTTTCACCAGTACATTAGTGTCAACCAAGATTCTCATTCCCCCCGTCCCTCGTATATGCTCTCTCGGCTGTCATCCACGATATGTCCCGGCGGCAGGTGATCTTTGCCCCAGAGTCGCATCTCGGAAACCCATGCCTCCCATGCGGCGGCACGTTGTGCGGTTGTGTCACGTTCATCACTGTTGGCGGACGCCGCGACAGCCTGCTCGATGATGTCGGAAGCAACGGAGGCCATGTCTTTTCCGCGCGCTGCTGCACGTTGCGCGAGCTTCTCACGCGTTTGGGATGAGAGGCGGAGCATTAGCGAAAGCTCGGTCATTTGTGACGCCGGTGTTGACATGACATCTCCTATCCTTGCGATTATAGCAGGCCAATGCAGCGCCATTCAATCCGAAAAGCACGGCCATGCGCAATTCGCGCAATCACCCCGGCGGCGCTTCGCCGAAAAGGGCGGATACGAATCTCACCGGGTCGAAGGTCTCAATATCTTCCGGCGTTTCGCCCAGGCCGATGAATTTCACCGGGATGTTGAGTTGATCGCGGATGGCGATGACGACGCCGCCTTTGGCCGTGCCGTCGAGTTTGGCGACGAACAGGCCGGTGATGCCGATGGCGGCGGAGAAGTGCCTGGCCTGTTGGATGGCGTTCTGGCCGGTCGTGGCGTCCAGGACCAGCAGCACTTCGTGCGGGGCGCCTTCGATGCGCTTGGCGACGACATCGCGGATCTTGGTCAATTCGCGCATGAGGTGGTCCTGCGTATGCAACCGGCCGGCGGTGTCCACGATCACTACATCAACGCCGCGGGCCTTGGCGCGTTCGCAGGCGTCGTAGGCGACGGCGGCGGGGTCGGAACCCATCTTGTGCTTGACGATATCGACGCCCAGCCGGCCGGCCCAGATCGAAAGCTGCTCGACCGCCGCGGCGCGGAATGTGTCGCTGGCGCACACCAACACCGATTTGTGCATTTGGTTTTTCAGCAGCCAGGCCAGCTTGGCGATGCTGGTGGTTTTGCCGGCCCCGTTGATCCCGGCGACCAGAATGACGGTTGGGCCACTGGGCGCCATGCGCAATTCACGATCGACATTCGCCCAGCCTTCGAGCAGTTGCTCGCGCAGGACGCTCTCGGCCTCCGAGGCATTGCGGATACGGCCCAGTCGCCAACGCTCGCGGATTTCCGTCACCAGTTTCTCGACGCGGACGACTCCCATGTCGGCCTGAAGGAATTTCTGCTCGACCTCGTCGAGAAACGCCTGGTCGATCTGCCGGCCGGGGACGAAAAGTGTGCGGACGTCGGTATTGAGAACCGCCGCGGTTTTCTTGAGTGCGCCCTTGAGCTTGTCCAGTGTTTTGGAAAAGAAACCCATTGAAGTGATCCAGGATCAGAAATGGTCAGGTTGCGTCGGGCGGCGCCGGCTCGGCCGGTGTCGCCACCGTTATTGGTGACGATGTTACCGGCGGCGCGACGACGGCCGGCGCGTCCGGCGGCGGCGCGGCGTTCTGAATTTCGTGAAGCAGGGCATCGAGGACGGCATTGACGAACGCCGAGCTTTGTTCGGTGGAAAACTCCTTGGCCAGTTCCAGAGCTTCGTCGATCGCGACAATCGGGGGCGTTTGCGTTTTGGTCAATTCCCATGTGGCAAGCCGGAGGATACTGCGATCGACGCCCGGCTGGCGGCGCGGCGGCCACTGCGGGGCCAGACGTTCAAGCCATTTGTCCGTGTCGTCGCGGATCAGCCATGCCGCGGTGGCCATCTCGATTGCCCGGTCGCGCGAGGCGGGATCGTCGGACGCCTGCAATATGGCCAGCTCCGCCTGCGGACGGTCCATCGCCCCGGCAACATCCCAGAGGAACAGCACCTGCATGGCCATCTGACGGGTTGTGTGACGAATCGACATCGCGGCTCAGTATACAGCGCGGCGCCAGAGAGTAGAGCGCTGTGCTGTTGGAAAGGGGCGAGGAGACCCAGATTCAAATCGTGCGTGGCTCGTTTCCTTTCTACTTTCTCCTCTCTACTCTTTCGGCAGCAGGCTGTGGCCGTCCAATAATCTCGATCGCGGCATCCGCGGCCGATCGTCCGGTGTGGCCGTGCGAGCCGCCAAGCCGGTCGGTGGCTTGTTTGATCGTGTTGGTGGTCAGAACGCCGAAGATGACCGGCAGCGATTCGTCCAGCGCGACGCGAGAAATGCCGGCGGCGCATTGCCCGGCCACAAAATCAAAATGCGGAGTCTGCCCGCGCACGACCGCGCCAAGGCAAATGACGGCCGCGTATTTGCCTGTTCGCGCCGCGCGCTGGGCCGCCAGGGGAATCTCGAACGCGCCGGGAACGCGACAGACATCAATGCGGTTTTCGGCCATGCCGCGCTCGATGAGTTGCTGGAGACAGCCGGCAAGCAGGCGATCGACGAGATTCTCATTGAACCGCGCCGCAATGATGGCAATGCGGCAGTTGCGCGGCAGGATAACGGAACGGGCGGCGGGGGCGTTTTTGCTCATATGGTGCAGAGCGTACGAATTGGTGCCGAAATTGCGAGAGAGCGGGGCGGATGACAAGGTGACTGGGTGACACGGTGACAAGGTGACGGGGAGGCCGAAACGCGTCTGCGGTGGATCTGTTTATGGCACTGTCGCCGGCGGGTAGGCTGTGCGGCGTGATCGATCGCATCGTGAGTTTCTTGCGGCTGACGCGGATGGCGCTGGTGTATACGGCCATCGCCGACAGCTTGTGCGCGATGCTGCTTTGGTCGCGGCAACGGGCGGATGCGGCGGGGCATGCGAATATCACGCTGGAACCCCGATGCGTGGCGGCGATGATCGTGACATCGGCGTGCCTTTACGCGTTTGGAATGAGTCTCAACGACATCATCGACCGCCGGCGCGATGCGCAGATCGCGCCGGATCGGCCGCTGCCGAGCGGGCGCATCGATCCGGGCGCGGCACACGTGATCTGTGTCCTTCTGGCCGTCATGGCGGGAGTGGCGGGCGCGGCGTATTCGATCTGGTCGCCGTCGGGGTGGCGGAGTCTGCTGCTTCTGGTTGGCACGGGATTGCTGATCGTGTTCTACGACATGGCGGCCAAATACCTGGTGGGGCTGGGATTGCTGTCGCTGGGATTGATCTGGTTCTTCCATGCGTCGATCGCGGCCCCTCACCTGCCGGTTCTGTGGCAGCCTTTGCTCCTGATGAATCACATCACGATCGTGTCGGCCATCGCCTATTGGTGGGGCCAGAAACGGCCGCTCCTCACGCGGAATCATTGGCGGACGGCCATCGGCGGACTGGCGGGATTCGATGCCGTGGTCATCGGCATGTTCTTGTGGCGGCGGCGTATGGAAACCGGCGGTTATCGCAGCGCCGCGGAATTGTTGTCGATCGGGCCGGGTCTGGTCTGGCCGATCGCGGCGGTGGCCGTCTTCGCGATCTGGGGCACGCTCATCTGGCGAACGCGCAGCTCGGCGCGCGAGGCCGGCCGGCGATTGCTCCGCGGCGGGATGGCGTGGCTGATCGTGTATGATGCCTGTTTCGTGGCCGGGTATGTGGGTTGGCGGCCGGCACTGATCGTGGCGGCGCTGCTTCCGGCGGCGTATGCGTCGGTGCGGGTGACGCGCTGGTCGAGCCGGCTGGCGGTGCTCTGGCATCGGCCGGCGTTTCGCAGAAGCTGAACCGCGACAATGCGACTGTCGCAACCAGCGATGGGCGTCTATAGTTACGGCTGTTACGTGGTTATCGACATTGGCGTTTACGGGGGGATTGGCAGGGACAGGATCATGAATATGCTGGTTGCCGGGGGCGCGGGATATATCGGATCGCACACGGTCAAACGGTTGGCGGCGGCGGGGCATCGGCCGGTCATTTACGACAACTTCTCGCGCGGGCATCAGGCGGTGATCCGCATATTGGGCGTGCCGGCGATCACGGCCGATCTGAGCGACCGCGCCACCTTGGCCGCAGCTATGCGCGAGCATCATATCGACACCGTGATGCACTTTGCGGCGTTCGCGTACGTGGGCGAGAGCGTCGAGAAGCCGCTGCTGTATTACCAGAACAACGTCGCCACGACGGTCAGCGTCTTGCAGGCCATGGCGGATGCCGGCGTGAAGAAGTTCGTCTTCTCCAGCACCTGCGCCACCTACGGCGATCCGACCAAGGTGCCGATCTCCGAGGATGAGAAGAAAGCCCCCGTCTCTCCCTACGGCCGATCCAAGCTCATGGTCGAGACCATCCTGTCGGATTACGCGGCGGCGGATAAGTCGTTCAGCTTCGCGGCGTTGCGGTATTTCAATGCCAGCGGATGCGCGATGGACGGCACAATCGGCGAGGACCACGATCCGGAAACGCATCTGATCCCTGTGGTCTTGCAAACCATCCTGGGCGTGCGCGACGCCATCACCGTCTTCGGCACGGATTATCCAACGCCCGATGGAACCGCCGTTCGCGATTACATCCATGTCGAAGACCTGGCCGATGCGCATATCCTGGCGATGGAACGGCTGCGGCCGGGCGAGCCGATCGTGTGCAATCTCGGCACCGGCCGGGGATTCAGCGTCAAAGAGATCATCGCCGTCACCGAGAAAGTCACGGGAAAGAAGGTGGCGGTGAAGTACGGTCCGCGCCGCGCCGGCGACGCGATCGCGCTGTGGGCTGATGCCTCGCGGGCCAAAAAGATCATCGGCTGGGAAGCGAAATACAAAGACCCGGAAACGATCATCGCCTCGGCATGGAAATGGCACAGCCGCCACCCGCGCGGATACGAAAGCTAACCAACGGTCGGCGACATGCACTTTATTATCTGCTACGCGGTGACGTTTGTAATTGTCGCAGTGGGGATGCTCGCCGGCGCCGGACTCCTTCATCTTATTCCGCGACGTGGTCCCACGGGCAAGCGCATCTCCGAAGCCCTGTGCGTCGCGCCCGGATTGGATGTAGTCGTCACGTATTTCACGGCCGCACCGCTGATTGTCGGCCCCATTGCCGCCGGCTGGGCGGGATTGCTGGGCGCGATCACCGGACAAGTGGTCAGCGTTTTGATCTGGACCGGGCTTCACGAGCGGATCAATCATCACAAAGTGCGCGAGCCGCGAATCACGACCGTCCTTAATCGCATCGTCGGCCGGTGGAACAACCACGCGGCGCTGTGGCTGACGGCCATCGTCACGCCGATTTTCTGGCTGATCCGCATGTGCGAGATTTTCATCTATCCGCCGTTCCGATGGCTGGTGAAGTTCCCGCGATACGACTCTTCCGAATGGGTGCGCGTCTCGCGGCACAAATTCGACGGCCTGATCGGGCAGGATTTGATCTGGTGTCTGTACTGCGACTGGATGACCGGCGTCTGGTCGCTGGGGTCGGAGATTCTGCGCAACGTCGAATCGTTCTGGTGCCCGATCCGTTTTGACGATGCCAAAAAATGCGCCAATTGCTCGATCGACTTCCCCGACCTGAACAAAGGCTGGATCGACGCCGGCGGCCAAATCGCCCAGGTCGGCACGCTCCTGCAAGACGCCCACGGCGGCGACACGCACGCATGGTTCGGCCATCCGGTCCGCCTCACCGTCAACGGAAAAGAGCCGGATCAGACCAAGAAGTGAGCCCCGGTTTATGGCCGGGTCGCCGGTGTTGCCGCCATTGCGCCGGGTTTCACCTGCACCCAATAGATGTTCCCGTTTTTGGCTCCGAAGAAAACCAGGGTTCCGTCGGGATCGAAATGGTACGGAACCTGGGAGATCTGATAGGCGGCGGGCTCCGTGTCCGACGTTCTCAATGATCCCGCGATGCCCAATGGGCCGTTATCGGACCACGCGCGAATCGGTTCGTAGCCGGGCACATAGTAATAGTCGAAAGTCATCTGCCATGTGGTGGTGGAACGCAGCCGCCCGGCGAACGCCAAATGATCGCCATCGTCGCTGAAGGTCAGCGGCATAACGTCGTTGTACTCCGGCGGATACGGAGGGCCTAAGTTGCTGCTGATCCACCACGCTCCCGAATCGTATAAGGCGTAGGCAACGTGACGACCATCCGGGCTGAAAGTCAAGCCGGCCATCGCCGTCGCTGCGGAGAAGAGAGTATCGCCGAATGGGTGCCCGCCGCCGCGGGTAACTCCGTCGATATCAGGCTCGTATTCCCATCGGTACGTGCGGCTGAGATCGCTGCGCAACGCGAATTGCCGAATGGCCCCGCGATGGGTGCCGTCACGGCTGTAGACAATATCTCTCGCGATGTAAGGAACGTCGGATTCCCTTCCGTCAACGACCAGAAACGAGTGCTCCGCCGGCACGACGCTATATGGGATCGTCGGCCCCGGTGTCGTGTCATACGCGGAATACGCCACATGGTTTCCGGCATCGCTGAAAACCGGCCCCGCACCGATGTTGTAATGTGCATCCCCCGCCTTGCCGTCGATCACCACGCGCCAGCGCAGTGGATCGGAACTCTCCATCGCGCGATACCCATAGCGCGTTCCGTCCACGTTGAAGCGAAGGTCCGTCACACTCAGATAGCCGGGCCCTTCGTTCCCGTCCACGACGGCGGCATATTTGTCGTCGGCAACCTGAGCAACATAGGCCAGGTGTCCGCCGGTTCGGCTGAAACAGAGATCGTACACCGACGCGTACCCACGACCTTCCTTACCATCCAGCACAACGGCTTGACGATCGCTCGACGTGTCGACGACGGCCAGATGCTGGCTGTCCGGACTGAACAGCAGCGCCGTCGGCTGTGAGGAATAGGTCGCACCTGGCCTACCGTCGAGAACAACGGTCCAGCCGGCGGCGGTTCCGGCGATGAAGGCCACGTGTCTGCTGTCCGGGCTGAAAGCCAATCCGGGGTTGTCATCGTCCGCAATATGGTCAAACTTGGCATCGCGCACGCTGTCGATCGTTACAAAGGCCTTGCCCGCATCCCCCTCGAAATAGGCCAGGCGTTTTCCATCGGGGCTCAAGGCGATCTGCGGGAACGAGTCGCCAGTGGCGATGGTCTTGCCGTTGAGAGTGAGCACCATTTTCCGAGTGGCGTAGTCCGCTACGGACATCGCCAGGGTATGGCAATTCTCCGAGATCGCCAGCAGACCGACGGATTGCGTGGCCGGAACAGGCCCGATGAGCGTGGCGCTCGTCGTCAGCCCGGCCGATGCTGGCGGGATGGCGAACGGCCGGAGCACCATGACCGCGAGCGCAGCCACCACGAACGCCCAACGCACGCCGCACGATTTGGATTTATCCCGATTTGGCATGGGGCACCTTCTTTCCCTTCTGCGGCCGGCTTCTGATCGCGGGATCATCGGCCACGGATTGACACGGATAGAGGCCCGCCGGTTTTTGCCAGCCCTGTCATCCTTGGCCGATCCACGGCGACATTTATCATACCGCGCCGTGCCATCCGGCGTTGTCGGCGCGGATCGTTCCAAAATTGTCCGGCTGGACGCTAGACGGCTTCTCGGATCAGCACCTCGGCGGGGATGCCCAGGCCGGTGTGGAGTTTGCGGATCATGGGCAGAGTCAGGGAACGTTTGCGATTGAGGATTTCCGCGACGCGGGCGCGGCTGCCGATGTAGGTTTCCAGATCACGGCGGGAGAGGCCGCGTTGCTCCATGGCGAACCGGATCGCTTCGACCGGGTCCGGGGCGTCGATGGGATAATGCTTCTCCTCCCACGCCTGGGCCAGGGTCGCCAGAACATCCAGCTTGTCGCCGGCGGGTGTGTTCGGCCGGGCATCCATCAATGCGTCGATCTCGCCGAGCACCCGGCGGTAATCCCGGTCGGTCTTGATGGGTTTGATTTTCACGGTCATATCTCCGTTAGGTCAATGTCGTCGTATTGCTGGTGCGTGCCGACGAACCGGATGTACATCACGCGATACGCATAATTGACTTTGACCACCAGGCGGTATTTGTTCCCGGCGATGTTGAAGACCACGCGGTTGCTGGCGACGATGCTGGCGCTGCGGTACATGGCCTTGATTTCCAGCGGGCCGCTCCAATCCGCCCTGGAGGCTTCGCGGAACCAGGCCTTCAGCGGCTGTTCGGCATCGGGCCGAGTGTTCCAGAACTCCCGCAGCCGCTTGCGTGAGATAATTCTCATTGCCTTGTCGGCCAGTATGCCATGATCCCAGGCTGGGAGCAAGGCCCCGTCTTGTCGATTCCGGGGGGCATGGACAGTCCTTCTCATCCTCGGGTTCCGGAAGAACCCAGAGCCCGCGCACGGGGCGAGGGGATAAGCGTCAAGGCGCGGATTTCCATAGCCGCTTGCCCGGGCTATTCCGCCGCGAAGGCGCGGAAGGAATGGGCGGGGACGGCTACTTCGAATGTGGCGCCGCCTGCGCCGCCGCCGCCACCGCGGCCGGCTCGACCGCCGCCGCGGCCGGCGGGGGCGCCACCGGCGGCGCCGCCTTGGGCTGCGGTGAGGGGTTGATTACTCACCAGGTCGAGCAGTCGAGTCGCTCGCTGCACGGTCACGCGCGTGGTGACGGGCTGGCCCTGGAAGTTCTGGACGATGAATGTCCGGTTGTCGTAGGGGAAGAGGCTCACGTGGTCCGGGGCGTCCATGCTCACGAAGACATCCCGGCCGAGGAACGTGCGGAGTTGGTTGAGCACGCTCACCGGCAGGCGATAGATATCGCCGAAGTCATCAGGGATGGCCAGGACGTAGAACGTGCCCTTGCCGTAGGTAGTGGAGCGCTCGGTTCCGGCGACCATGGGATAGCCGGAGTCGGCGGTGGTGAAGGGAATCGAGGTCCAGGTGTCATTCTCAAAATGCCGGATCTGGGGCATGAGGATATTCAGATCGGCGGCCGGTGAAGCCGCTGCGCCGCCGGCGCCGCCACCGCCCCGGCCGCCAAAGCCGCCGCCGCCGAAACTCTTGGCGATGACGCGCTTGCCGGTGACGTCGATCTCGGCGATATCCTGGAATCCCTTGTCGCCCAGAGCCTCGAGGAGCCCGGTGGTGGCGATGACGCGCCCGCCGGCCTGCACGAAGGCCTTGGTCTTGGCGACCAGGTCTTTGTCATAGCGACTGGCAGCGGTGAGGAAGAGGGTTGTGCCGGCCGGGTTCGAGGGAGCGGGGAATGCAGGTACCAGGTCGATGGGGATTCCGACCATGCCCAGGTAGTTGGGCAGATATTCTTCGCCGACGGAGTTGCAGGGCTTGTAGGTGGCCACGCCGACGGGCTTGCCGAGCTTGTCGTAGAAGCCGTCGAGCAGTTCCGCGGAATAGCCGGCGATGCGGGCCACATTGGTGGGCGGAAACGTCGATCCATCGGGTTGCGGGATCGGGTTCATCAGTTTGGCGAGGCTGGAATTGGGATCGACCGCGCCGCCGCGGTTGCCGCCGAGATTGGCCATGATCTGCTGCGAATTGAACAGCATGATCTCGGGAACCTTGGCGAAGAACGTATCCCAGAACATTTCGGCGTAGCGATTGATGTCCGCGCCGCCATCGATCCAGCCGCCCTGGTTGCCGCCGGGCTTGATATTGTTGAAATACTCGGTCTGGAGGTAGCTCTGGTACGACTGAAGCCGCTGGCCGCCGTTGGCATCGCGGGTTTCCGTGCCGGTGTAGATGGCATCGAACAACTTGGGTTCGACGGCCAGATCGTAGCCGAGGCCCTGGAAGCTTTCGTACCAGTTGGGGTATTTGATGATGACGCGCACCTTGGGATTGACCGCCTTGGCCGGATCGATGATGAGATCTTTGGAGACCTCGTCCATGAGTTCGGTGCGGAACTGTGTCCAGGACTTATCGCCCTTGGCGGCGATGTCGGAATCGGTCTTGGTGTTGTTGAAGTAGAAGTCGTCGAGAATGATCTCGTCGAAGTATTTGGCGGTGAACTGGCTCATGGCCTTGACCTTGTCGCGGTCGGCCTGGGATGTGTAGCAGTAGGACTGGAAGCCGTTGCCCTCGTTCACCGTCAGGCCCATGCCGCCGGACACTTTGATGCCCCGATCGGTGAAGAACTTCTTCATGGTGGTGACGGCGGCATCGGTGGCCAGATCGCCGTTGCGGGTGGTTTCGAGATAGACCTTATCGACCTTGACCTGCTTTTCGATGTTGGCCCATTGCGCGGCGAACCGATCCATGTTGCCGGGGGTCGATTGGGTTTCCTGATAGCGGAAATAGACTGCCACCTTGAGGTTCTTGTAATCGGCGCCGCGGGCGCTTTGGCAAAGCAAAAGGCCCGAGACGGCGAGGCATAGCAACGCAGTGGTTTGAAAACGGCTCATGTGTTGACTCTCCAGTGAAATGTGTCGGGCGGATCATAACCGCATGTCGCCCGCTGTGAAAGTAACGCAGGCTGGATTCGTCCAATCATGCGGCCGTATGATCGCGGGCATGGACCAGCAGGCAATTCGTCCGGAAGTTCGCATCGGCCATGTGCATCTGAAAGTGGCCGATCTTGATCGGGCGCTGCGGTTTTACACGGGCGTTCTCGGATTTGAGCTGACGCAGCGATTCGGAGGCAGTGCCGCGTTTGTGTCGGCGGGCGGTTATCACCATCACATCGGGCTGAACACGTGGGAAAGTGCAGGCGGCTCGCCGCCGGGGCCGGGTACCACGGGATTGTATCATCTGGCGATTCTGTATCCGACGCGCGCCGCTTTGGCCGACGCGCTGCGGCGGCTGATGGCGGCCGGGGTGCAGCTCGAGGGCGCCAGCGATCACGGCGTCAGTGAGGCGCTGTATCTGCGCGATCCGGACGGCAACGGCGTGGAACTCTATTGGGATCGTCCGCAGGACAAGTGGCCGCACACGCCGGACGGCGGGTTGGCCATGTATACCCGGCCGCTCGATTTGGATTCGCTGCTGCGCGAGCACGCGACGTCAAGACACTGACGGAACCTGACCGCCGGCCAGCGCTGTCTCGGGTTTGCCTCTTTGTTGTTTCCACTGGCCGTCGGGCGCCGAGAGCTGAACCAATCCGGCATCGTCACCGCTGTGGCAGGCGATGCGCGTGGGCACCTGGCTGGACGGCGGGTCCGAGAGCCGCTCGATCCTGCCGAACATCAGCCGCGCCGCCCAGCCGAGCGTGCGGCGGGCAGTGTGAATCAGGCCGAGCATCCCGACAATCTGCATGCCGGCCGCCCTTTGGCCTACCTTGGTCTGCTTTCGCACGACCAGCGAAGCCAATCGGATCGGGTTGTAAAAATAGAGATAACCAGCCAGCAGATTAAGCTGCTTTCGCCACGGGCGGCTGTGGCTGCTGGCGACGACATAATTGCCGTCGCACATGTGCGCCTCAACCGGCCGGCCTCCGGCGCTTTTCAGCACCTGCCCGCTGGTGAATGTCCCCTCGTACATTTTCGTCCCCGCCGAAGGCGTAATCATGAGCACCTGCAGCGAAACGGCCCCGGCGTTGCGCAGGAGCTTGATCTGATTGAGCAGGCCCGCGTTGCTGCCGCGGGAATAGAGCGGCTGGCCGTCGTAGTGCATCATCATCGGCATGGGGCAGATGCCGACATCGCGCAGGCGATTGAACGCCTCGATGGTCTTGTCGACCGACTGTCCCTTGTTGACCAGCTTTGCGGTCATGTCCTCGACGCCGAGCCACAGGGCGCGGCACCCGGAGTCATGCACCATCTTGAGATGATCCTTCATCTGCAAGGTGTCGTGAACAGTGACTTCGGTGTGCCAGCGAACGCGCTTGCGAAGCGGTTTGCCGTCGATCTGGGCCTGGTGCAGCGTCTGCACGATATCCAGCGTGCGCGCCTTGTGGTTGAAAAAGTTGTCGTCGGCGCCGAAGAAATACTTCAGCCCATACTCACGATTCAACCGGCCCAATTCCTCGGCGATGCGACCCGGGCTCTTCAGGCGGTGCTGACGCTGGTTGTAGGCGGGAATCGGGCAGTAAGGACATGCAAACTTGCAGCCGAACGTCAGCACGATTGAACTGATCGGGCTGAGCTTGCGAATCTGATCGGCCTCAAGAGCCCGGCGGCCCAGCGTTTGCCGGCCGCTGGGCGGCTCCAGCAACCGATACCCCAGCACCGAATCCGGCAACTCGTCCAGATCGCCGACAAGTCGCTGCGTGCCGGTGTCGACGAGTTCCTCGGCCGGACCGTCCATCCGGCCGCGCGCGTACATGAGGCCGGGGATTCCATCCAGCGCGCCGGTGTCGCGTGCCCGGTAGAAAACCGACCGCATCGATTCGCCATCAGCACGAAGCGACAGCAAGACCTCAAGCAGACTGAGCACCACGAATTCTTCGCCGGTGACGGCCACATCCGCGCCGTTGGGATCGGCCGGATCGGTTCCGAAAAGCTGGTACGGCTGGTAAACCGCGTGAGGCCCGCCGGCGATAATGAGCGGCCGCCGCGCCGGGTCGATCCGTCGTGCATCGCGGATGAGTTCCATGCACTGGCCGGAATGCAGACCCATGCTGGAGACCATGAACAGGTCGGGAATTCGCCCGTCGAGTTGCATGCGCGAGGGCCGGAAATGGCGGTTCCACTGCTGAAGAACGATGCGAGTCTTGTCGAAGCCGCAATCGACCATTGCCGACCCGATCGCCCGCACTCCCGCCGGGGCCATGCGCGTATCGGCGAAAATGAACGGCAGCATGCGGGTGCGATGGTCGAACGCGCAGGCGATGACGGTGGCCAGGTCATGGGCCGGCGCCACCTGGCGGAGGCGACCGCGAATCGCGGCCAGCTCGCCGCTCTTGAGCAATTCGTCTCCGCGATCGCGTCGGGGCAATTCCATCCTTGGTCTCCGAAAAGCATTAAACCACGCGGCAAACGCACGAGGCAGGGCAAGGGCGATGGCTGAAAGAAAGCTGCGGGAAGGACGGCTCGGTGCCGAAGAACCCCACCGCGCTGCATGGACGATATACGCCCCAGCCCCGAATTTCCAGAGCAACTTGTTGTCCGGCCATAAGTTACACCCGAAACATCGCTCAATATCTCCCTATTGCCACCCGTTTTCCAGGCCGTTATCGCGGCTTCGATCAATTACGACGCCCAAAAACGCCTCCAAAAGTCGCGAAAAAGTTGGAACTTGGCCCGCAGGAGTTGGAACCTGGTAGCAGGCCTGCCCAAGGCAAATACGATTTAACCACGGATGGGCACGGATGAACACGGATAAAAAGCAAACCAAACGCGTCATTCCCGTCGAGTCTGAGCCTGTCTTCGACCGTGAGGCTCAGACCGAATCGGAGGCTCATGCATCAGGGTCGATGACCTTACGCGTTTATCAGTGAAATCCTTGGTCAACATGCATTTCCTTCGCGTCCTCGCGCCTGCTCCGAGAATAATGCGAATCAACCGCGGATGAACGCTGATAAACGCAGATGAATCCAGACCTGATATATCCGCGTTCATCGGCGTTCATTTGCGGTTCCATCGCCTGGCTTCCATTTTCATTCTCTCAGAGTGAGAGGCCCGCTCATGTCCAGCTTTGCGTGAGATTCTTCTTTTGGTCCCATCGGGGCGCAATGAAATGTCACCTGACTGGAAATCGGGGGGGAATCATGTTAATTACGGGCATCCGTTGGCGGCGGAATGGTGGGGAGAAGGCCCCAAATGGCGCGAGTCGTCGCGCCAGGCATGTCAGGATCATCCCCTTCGCGACGCCAGCGAAATTGAAACGGACCAGTCACATGATGTATTCACTTCGCCGCGCGTCTTTGGCTACGCTCGCTCTGGCACTGGTTTTCGGCTGCGCGCAGCAGCGGCCGGCCGGGGCTGTCGGGCCGGTTGGGGCTTCCAATATCGTCACGGTTTCGCTGATGGATGTGGCGCCGGGCACATCCTACAACGTGCGCAGTTACGGAGCGGTCGGTGACGGCAAGACGGTCGATACGCCGGCGATCAACAAGGCGATCGACGCGGCGGCGGCGGCGGGCGGGGGCACGGTCGATTTCCCGGCCGGGACGTATCTCTGCTATTCGATCGTGCTCAAGAGCAATGTGTCACTGTACCTGGACAACGGGAGCACGATCCTGGCGGCGACGCCGGGCGCTGCGGGCCGGTATGACGCGGCCGAGCCGAATGCGTTTCAGATGTATCAGGACGGCGGGCACAGCCACTGGCATGATGCGCTGATCTGGGGCGAGAATCTGCACGATGTGTCGATCCTCGGGCCGGGACTGATCGACGGCCGGGGCGTGTCGCGAGGCGATGCCGGGCCGGGCACCGGTGGCCGAGCCGGCGTTGGCGGCGCCCGACCAGGCGGCGCGCCCGGTGGCGCGGCAGCGCCTGGCGGCGGCGCTGGCGGTGAGGCCGCTGCGGGAGCGGCTGGCGCTGGGCCGGCGGCCGGTGGCGGCGGAGCGGCGCCGGGCGCCCGGGCCCGTGGTGGTGGCGGTGGCGGCGGACCGGGCGGCGGCGGGGCGGGCGGTGGATTTAACGGCGGTGGATTCGGCGCTGGACGGATGGGGCCGGGAACCGTGGCCGATGCCGGCGGACGCGGCGGCGCGGGCGGGCGCGGCGGCGCGGCTGGCCGCGGCGGTGGCGCGGCAACGGCGCCGGCCGGTCGCGGCGGGGCGGGCGGCGGTGCTCCCGGCGGGCGCGGTGGCGCGGGCGGGGGCATGGGCGGCGGCGGGGCGGGGCAGGCGGACAAGAGCATCTCGCTCAAGCTCTGCCGGAACGTCACGCTGCGGGATTTTTCGATTCTCAACGGCGGGCATTTTGGCATCCTCGCCACGGGCGTGGACAATTTCACCATCGACAATCTCAAGATCGACACCAACCGCGACGGCATGGATATCGACTGCTGCCGCAACGTCCGCGTCTCCAATTGCTCGGTCAACGCCCCGGAGGACGACGGAATCTGCCTCAAGAGCAGCTATGGACTGGGCGAGTTGCGGGCGACGGAAAACGTGACCATCACCAATTGCCAGGTCAGCGGCTTTGACGTCGGCTCGTTCCTGGACGGCACCTTCAAGCACACCATGGCGTCGGCCCCGGATCGCTTCGGGCCGGTCGGGCGAATCAAGCTGGGCACGGAATCCAACGGCGGGTACAAGAACATCACGATCTCGAATTGCGCGTTTTCTTATTCTCGCGGCGTGGCCCTGGAAACCGTCGATGGCGGGCCGCTGGAAGACATCACCGTGACCAACCTGACCATGCGCGATGTCGGCCTGTGCCCGATCTTCATCCGCCTGGGCAACCGGGCCCGCGGCCCGGCCGGAACGCCGGTGGCCGATTGCAAACGCATCCTCATCTCCAATATCGTGGCGTCGAACGTCGAGCCGCGGTTTGGCTGCGTGATTGCCGGATTGCCGGGACATACCATCGACGATCTGCGGCTGGACAATCTGCGCTTCCAATACTGGGGCGGCGGCACGGCCGACATGAACAACATCAATCCGCCGGAATCGGATGGCGGATATCCCGAGCCGTTCATGTTCAACACGCTGCCGAGCTACGGGTTTTTCATCCGGCACGTGACGGGGTTGCAGGTGAGCAACGTGCAACTCACGTATGAGACACCCGAGGCGCGGTCGGCGTTCAGCCTGATCGATGTCAAGCACAGCAATTTCGACCATGTTGAAGCGGAGCACGACGCCAAGACGCCGGTGTTTTCGCTCAAGAGCGTCGATGATTTCACCGTGCAGCAATGCCCGAATCTGGCGGATGGCAAGAAGGATCATGTGGATGCGGGATCATATTGATCGCTGAGTGCCAGACGCGTTTGGGGCGGAAAGTGGCCGGCAATCCATGATGAAGTTCAATTCGCTGCTGTGTTGTGTCGTCGCCATGACCGCGATGGTGGTGGGATGCGCCAACAATTCGGCCACGGACGTATCCGTGGCCAATGGCATCTCCGGGCCGGGTGGCGAGGGCGCGAAGGTGAAGCCGCTGCCGGTGGCGCCGGTGAACTTGCATGCGGGCGCCGGCGCCGGCGGTGAATATAACGTAAGAGACTACGGCGCGACCGGCGGCGGGACGATGATCGACTCGCCGGCCATCAATGCGGCGATCGATGCGGCAGCGGCGGCGGGTGGCGGGAAAGTCCGTCTGCCGGCGGGGATTTATCTGTCGGAATCGATTCGGCTCAAGAGCAATATCACGCTGTACCTGGACGAAGGCTCGATGATTCTGGCGGTGGCCGGGCCGGCCCAGGGACACTACGACGAGCCGGAGCCGAATCCGTGGTATCGGTATCAGGACTTCGGCCATACGCACTGGCACAACAGCCTGATCTGGGGCGAAAACCTTCACGATATCACGATCGAGGGTCCGGGATTGATCAACGGCAAGGGGCTGCACCGCGAGGATGAGCCGCCGCTGTATGCCGGTGACAAGGCGATTGCGCTGAAGTTCTGCCGCAACGTCAACATGAGGGATTTTGCGATTCTCAACGGCGGCCATTTCGGGATTCTGGCCACCGGGCTGGACAACTGGACGATGGACAACGTCCGCATCGACACCAACCGCGACGGCGTCGATCTGGATTGCTGCCGGAATGTGCGCGTCTCCAATTGCTCGGTCAATTCACCCAGCGATGATGGAATCTGTCTGAAGAGTTCGTATGGGCTGGGGATTCCGCAGGCGTGCGAGAACATGACGATCACCAATTGCCAGGTGAGCGGATTCGTGGCCGGTACGTTCCTGGACGGCACGTACAAGCACGGCCCGCGGGGAAGCAGCCCGACGGGGCGGATCAAGTTCGGGACGGAATCCAACGGCGGGTACAAGAACATCACCATCTCGAATTGCGTGTTCATCTATTGCCGGGGACTAGCGCTGGAGACGGTGGACGGCGGGCTGCTGGAGGATGTGACGATCACGAATATCACGATGCGGGACATTGTGAACTCGCCGATCTTCCTGCGGCTGGGCAGCCGGATGCGCGGGCCGATCACTGCGCCGATCGGGCAGCTTCGGCGGGTTATGATCTCCAACGTCGTGGTCTACAACGCCGATCCGCATTGTGCGTCGATCATTTCCGGGATTCCCGGCCACGATATTGAGGATTTGACGCTGGACAACATCCGCGTCTACAGCCAGGGCGGCGGCACCGAGCATCAGGCATCGCTGGTTCCGCCGGAGAACACGGATATGTATCCCGAGCCGCGGATGTTTGGGGATACGCCCAGCTACGGATTCTTTGTGCGTCACGTGAGCGGGCTGCGGATGACGGATATTCACCTGTCCACCGCAATCCCCGACGCCCGGCCACCGTTTGCCATGAGCGACGTGACCGGCTGCGAGATGCGCGACGTTGAAGCCGACCGGCCGGATGCGGTGCCGGGGATGACGCTAAACAACGTGAAGAACCTGCAACTTCGGCGGTTTCTGGACGTGCCGGACGGGGTGCATGAGCTGATTGCGCTGGATCAGTATTAGTGTGCAGCGATGGCCGCGGCACTCTCAACAATTCGTCATCACCAATTGGCGTCGTCCGAAATACTGTGCGACGACGCGTTGGAACGCGCGGAAATGGGGTCACCGATTCCGCAAGACCTCTTTGTAGACATCGTTTGCATCACGGCCAGCGGCCAGAGCGTCGCCTATGAGCGGAACGAGTGGGATGCGTTTGAGGAAAGCCAGCGATTCGTCGACAGAACGCTGGTTTCACAGGGCTTCCATTCGTATATCTTTATTGCTGAAGTGTCGGCTGACCCCAATTTCCCGCTTTGGGAGACCTACGAGCAAAAATACGGCTTGGAGTTGGCTGACAGGGGATCCGTATTGCGTGCAATTGTTCCGGTGGTCCGAAAGGACGGTCAGCGCTATTGGCGGGCCACCAGCATTGGGGCGATGGCGAACGACTCGATTGTCGTCGCCGGACTTTCCAGGTTCAAGAGACGCCCCTTCTCCAGAATCTTCTTTAGCCGAACGCCCGAACAGTGCCAGGAGAAACAAATACAGGCGTTCCACGATATCGCGTATCGAAGAATACCCAAGAGGGCCGGAACGCCGATAAGCATAATGGACGCGAGCGTGGCTTCGTACTTGGCAACGCGGGGGGATATTTTGATGAAGGATCACGGTAAGGAGGGCACAAACGACTATGTCTGCACTTTTATCATGCCAAGCGGAGCGATTCTTCCCCTGACATGACGCCGGGGCCAAGTCCCCTGCAAAAGGCGATTCAATTCCGATAACGTGGGACTCGATAAGCTGACGGTCGAGACGAAACAGAACGGACCTCGGGCCTAAGGGGTCTCCTCGGTTCGCGCGGGCGATTCCAATTCGCGAAGAAGCTGAACAGGGTCGAGAATTCTCAGGCTGGGGAACCGGGCCTGGAATTGCCGGGCATCCTTGTGAGCGGAATCCACCAGCATAAGCAGATGCTTGTCACGACTGACGATGAGCCGAGCGCCCGTCTTGAGGGCGAGGTTCACGTAATGCGAATCGTCCGGATCGTGGGGATGGCGGTAGACCCTGGGAACATTTGTCGCGATGAGTGCGAACGATGTGATGGCACGAACCAACTCATCCGTCTGTGCTGCAGTGATGCCGTATTTGGCCGGTGTCTTCAAATGAATCTCGCGGATCTCCGCCAGCACGTATGGGGAAACGAAGAGCAGGACGCTTCGCTCTTTTGCTTTTTCAATGCAACGCCCTGCCGGCCCGTTCAAATTGATGAGGGACTGAACGAAGATGTTGCAATCGAACTCGACTCTTGGCGGGGCCTGCGTCATGAGGCTCGCCGGCCGCGACGCTCGGCCCGCATTTCGTGCTTGGCCTTCTCGAGTTCTTCGGAAAGTTGTTCGTCGGTGGTTCCGCTGTCGAGGAACCGCTGGTAGACCGGGCCGCTGATTTGGGCGATGGTGCGGGGCGATTCCACGAACGATTCCACCAGCGTCGCGATGTACTCACTGAGCGGCTGGCCAGCCGCTGTCGCGCGTTCGACGAGCGTGCCCTGCGCATGCTTGGACAGGCGCAGAGTGACGGGAATCTCGGGCAGTGCTTGTTTGGCCATGCCCTTATCCTATCACGTCTCATGCAGGCGTGCGAGGCAATTTCGCTGCGAACGATTCGAGTCTTGGCGGCGGACACGGCAGCCGCGAATCCGTTACGCGCCGCGCTTGCCGCGCATGCGATGCAAATTTGGTTCCTTGTGGCTTTCGGAGGTTTTGGCCAGCAGGTGGACGGCTTTGCGGGGGTCGGCGACCTTGAAGATGCCGGTGGTGCGGCCGTTGGGGGCGCCGCTGGTGCAGTAGGCGTAATTGATGTTGATGTGGTTCTGGCCCAGCAGGGTTGCAATATCGGACAGGGCGCCGGGGCGGTTGCTGAGAGCCAGGCACAGCACGTCGGTTTCGGTCATGGGGAGATTGAGTTTGGCCAGGACGGCGCGGGTGGCGGCGGGATCGACGGCGACCACGCGGAGCACGCCGTGCTCCTGCGAATCGACCAGGGTCATGGCGACGATATTGATGTGCGCCTCGGCCAGGGCGCGGGTGACCATGGCCAGAACGCCGGGGCGGTTGATGAGGAAGACGCTGAACTGCGTGGCGGTGACGATGTTTTGGGTGGATTGTGACATGGTGCAATGGCCCTCCGGAAATGCGAATCTACCACAAAGGCGCCAAGCCGCTAAGGGGAAATCCGCGAAGGTTTATTTGGATAGGAGCGCAGAACAATATTCGGTAACCGTCAAGAGGTCGAAACGCCGCCATGCGCCTGGACATGTCTTGGCGTAGTTCGAACCTCTGCGTCTGGGCGTCTTAGCGGTTTATTCGCCTTTTTATGACTTTGGTACCTTGATCGCCTCCTTCTGTGACGGCTTGATCGTGAGAATGCGATCGAGCCTGGTGATCTTGATCAGTTCGGAGAGCTTTTCGCCGACGCCGCAGAGGATGAGCCGGCCGTGCGGGAGGGCGGCGAGTTTCTTTTGCAGGGTGATGACGATGCCGATGGCCTGGCTGGACATGTATTGGACGCGATCGAAATCCAGGACCAGCAGGCGGCGGTCCTCCTCATCGACCAGATGGTAGAATTTATCGCCCAGGTCGGCCAGCAGGACGGGGTCGAGCAGTGACGGGGTCTGAAGCTCTACGATCGTGAAACCATCGATCTGCTGCACGGTGTAGGGGTGATCCATCAATAATGATCCTTATGGGCTTGCAGGTGAGGGATGAGTCGCCGGGTCGGGAGCGTGGCGCGGCGGCCGGGTCGGATGGCCGGCGCCGTCGGCGGGGGGCTTATGGCCGGCGCCGTTGCCCGGGGGGCGCTGGTTGGCGCTGTTCCCGGATGCCGCCGGGGCTTTGTGCGCGGATTTGCGGGATGGCGTGGCGGCCTGGCCAAGGGCGATGGCAAGGGCTTGATCGACGTGCTCGACAAAATGGAATTCGAGGGTCGACCGCACCTCTTCGGGGATTTCGGGCATGTCCTTTTCGTTGCGCTTGGGAACGATGACATGACGGATTCCGGCGCGCTTGGCGGCGAGGGTTTTTTCCTTGAGCCCGCCGATCGGGAGCACCAGGCCGCGAAGGGTGATCTCGCCGGTCATGGCGACGTCGTGACGGACCGGGCGATTCAGCAATAGCGACGCCAGCGCCACGTACATCGCCACGCCGGCGCTGGGGCCGTCCTTGGGCACGGCGCCGGCCGGGACGTGAATGTGGAAATCGCTGTCGACCAGCAGCTTGGGATCGATGTGGATGTCGGCGGCGCGGGAGCGGATGATGCTGTATGCGGCGGTGGCGGATTCCTTCATGACATCGCCGATCTGGCCGGTGAGGATGATGGCGCCCTTGCCGGGCATTCGCGTGGCCTCGATGAAGAGGATTTCGCCGCCGACGGGTGTATAGGCCATTCCGGTGGCGACGCCGGCGACGCTGGTCCGGCTGGCCAGTTCGGGATCAAAGCGCCGGGGCCCGAGCACTTTGCCGACCATGTCGCGGGTGACGGTGACGCGTTTGGTGTTGCCGCCGACGATATCGGCCGCGATGGCGCGGGCGACCGAGCCGATGGCGCGTTCGAGGTTTCGGACTCCGGCTTCGCGGGTGTAGCCCTCGATGATCCAGCGGAGGGCGGGATCGAGAAAGCGGGCCTGATTGGGCTTGACGCCGTTGGCGTCGAGTTGCCGCGGGACGAGATATTGCCGGGCGATGCTGAGCTTGTCGGAATTGGTGTAGCCGGGGATTTCGATCATCTCCATGCGGTCGCGCAGCGCGCTGGGGATGGTGTCGGGGGTGTTGGCGGTGGCGATGAACAAGACTTTGGAGAGGTCGAACGGGACGTCGAGGTAGTGATCGGTGAAGGTGTGGTTCTGAGCGGGGTCGAGCACCTCGAGCAGGGCGGAGCCGGGATCGCCGCGCACGTCCATGCCCAGCTTGTCGATTTCGTCGAGCATCATGACGGGATTCCGGGTGCCGGCCTTGCGGAGTTCGGCGATGATGCGGCCGGGCATCGAGCCGATGTAGGTGCGGCGGTGGCCGCGGATGTCGGCTTCATCGCGCGAGCCGCCGAATGCGACACGGATGAACTTGCGGCCCATGGCTTCGGCGATGCTCTTGCCCAGCGAGGTCTTGCCGACGCCGGGAGGCCCGATGAAGCAAAGGATCGCGCCGCCGCCGTCGGGCTTGAGCTTGCGGACGGCCAGGTATTCGATGATGCGGCGTTTGACCTTGTCCAGGTCGTGATGGTCGCGATCGAGGATGCGGCGGGCCTCGAGCAGATCGAGCTTGTCGACGGTTTCAACGGCCCAGGGGAGTTCGGAGAGGATCTGGAGATAGGTGCGGATCACGCCGTATTCGGGGCTGGCGCTGGGGATGGCATCAAGGCGGGAGAGTTCGCGTTCGGCCTCCTTCATGACGACTTCGGGGAGCTTGGCGGCCTGGAGCTTGAGGCGCAGGGTCTCGATCTCGCTGCCGCCGGCGGCGGAATCGGCGTCGCCCAGTTCCTTGCGGATGGCCTTGAGCTGCTCCTGGAGGTAGTAGCGTCGCTGGGATTTGTCGATGTTTTCCTTGACCTGCGACTGGATTTTGTTTTGCAGTTCGAGCATGTCGAGCTGTGCCGCAAGGCGGAACGCGATGAGGCGCAGCCGCTTTTGGACGTCGAGCTCTTCGAGCATCAACTGCTTCTCAGCGATGTCCCCTTTTTCGACGGGGAGGTTGGCGGCCAGGAAATCCGCCAGCGCCGACGGCTGGGAGATGGAATTGAGGACCTGGGCCGCCTCGTCGGGGGTGTTGGGGGACAGCTCGATGACGCGATTGGCCTGCTGGCGGACGCTGGCGACCAGCGCTTCCAGATCGGGGCTGGGCACAATGACGTCTTCGAGGATTTCGATGCGCCCCATGGCGAACGGCTCGGTCTTTTCGATCGACAGCAGGCGGAATCGGATCAGCCCGTGGACGATGATCGACTGGTTGCCGTCGGGGAGTTTGAACAGCTTGAGGATCATCGACACCACGCCGACGGGATGCAGGTCCGCCTGCGCGGGGTCTTCGACCTCGGCGTTCTTCTGCGAGATCACGCCGATCACCTTCTCGCCGGGCATGACCTCGTCCAGGAGGTGCTTGCTCTTCTTGCGGCCGACGTTCAGGGGCATGACGGTGCCGGGGAAGACCACGATGTTGCGGATGGGCAACAGGGGGATGAGATTGGGAATGACCAGCCGCTGGCCGTTGGCGGTGGTGCGGATGGTCGTGTTGGCGTCCGTGCGTTCGATGATTTGGGATTCAGCCATGAGAAGCTCCGCCGGTTCCGTGGCGTGGTAAGGGTGAGGACATTAATGTTTACGGGGCAGTTCGACCCAGAGCATGCCGTTGTGATAGGCGGCGGTGATATCGGCCGATACGACATCCTCGGGAAGCTCGACCTCGCGGGTGAAGGCGCCGTGATCGATCTCCATGAGATGCACGCGAGTGCGGCGGGTGTTTCCTTCGGCGTCGCTTTCGTCGCGGCAGGGGACGGCCCGCGATCCGCGGATGGTCAGCCGCGAATCGACCACGTCGATGTCGATCTTGGATTTATCGACGCCGGCCAGATCGACGCAGACCTGATAGGATGTTTCCGTCTCGTACAGATTGACGTTGGGGGCCCAGACCTCGGAGGGGAAGAAATTATTGTATCCCTTCTGCAACTGGTCGATGATGCGAGTGACCTGATTGGGAGGCAGGGGGTTCCTGTGTGTCGGCTCGTTGGCAAGTTGTAGCGGCATGTGCGCTCCCTTCAAAGGTACCCGATTCCGAGGGTATTGTATCCGCTGTGCGATGTGCTGACTATTGCAAATCAGACCATGACTTCGGCTTCGGTCACCTTGAAGATCTTCGATTCCTCGGCCTCGGCCGCGAGCCGTGTCAATTCTCCCCCCTTCTTCATGCCAGCAGCAGTTCCGCCGTTTCCGCCAAGGGATCGAGCCGGAAAGCTTCTTCTCGCCCGGTGTCCAGCAAGAGTTGGATGGCTTCCCTGAGGTTTGCCAGACATTCTTCTTTGGACTCGCCCTGTCCGTTGGCGCCGGGAACCTCCAGACACGTTGCCCAAAACCCGCCTTCCGCCGGTTCGCCTTGATGAATAATGGCAGTGAATGATCTCATGCCGCCATTTATACCCTGTCTTGCCCGGGAATAGAACAGATTTCGTTCTGCAACCACGGAGCATGCCGGACGTTGCTGTGTCGGCAATAAGGCCGACTAGGGAAATGGACACAATGGCGCGTTGGGCTAGGAACCGGCCGAGATCGTCCCGCTGGTCGAGGATGCGATCGGCGGCCAGCCGCCGTGACAACTACAATCGCCGCGCGTCTCAACCAGCCGTGGCGGCGGGGTTGTTTGCCGTAGTCGAGGATCGGTGGGTTGGACATAACGCCCCTCGAATATGCTTAACGGCGTTGGCCGTCAGATTTGCAACGGGCTACGCCCAGCGGGTGGATCGATGCGCGCGGCGCAGAGCGTGCCGCCCGCGCGCCTCATGTCAACTTCCGGAATTCGTCCGGGGTCAGGCCGGCATCGCGGGCGATGCCGCCCATGGTGTACGGGTCGATCGGATTTGCGCGCGGAATTATCAGGCGCGTTTCACCGTTGGACATGACGACGTGCCCGCCTTGCCGGATGATGCGATATCCAAGCTTCTCAAATACGCGAATGGCGTCTTGATGCCGGATGCCGGGAATTTTCGGCATATCAGACCATGACTTCGGCTTCGGTCACCTTGAAGATCTTCGATTCCTCGGCCTCGGCCGCGAGCCATTCCTGAATCGCTTCGCGAATGTTCTTCAGAGCTTCTTCACGCGTGCGTCCCTGCGAATGGCAGCCTTTGAGCGCGGGACAGCTTACGGAAACGCCGTCGTCATGTTCGATCAATGTGACGCGATACTTGCTCATGGCTCAATAATACGTTTGGTGCTAACGCGGATCAAACTTTAATTTGCCGACGAGCCCGTTCGCCCGCCGCGGGCCAAGACGGCCGTGGAGTCGATGTGGGCGAAATCGGCCGCCGGTGTTCCGCGCGTGAGGATGATCTCCGAGGGATCGACATCCGGGCCGTCGATGTGGAAGCGGTAGATGTCCTGGCCGGCGATGGGATCGACGCGGGCGGCGCAGGCGGTGCCTGTCGGGCTCTTGAACCAAAGCTGGCAGGTGCGCGGCGGCAGGAGCTTTTCCAGGCCGTCGCAGAAAAGCACGCCGTCGCCGCGGTCCTTGTTCCATGCCACGGTGGCCGAGGGAACGGGGCCACCCGTGGCGCCGGTCAGGGGAATGGAGATGGTGGCGTGTTGGGCCAGGAACCGGCCGAGATCGTCCTGCTGGGCGAGAATGCGATCGGCGGCCAGCCGTTCCTGCTCGGTATGGGCCTTGGCGATCTGTTGTTGTCGGCTTTGTTGAAATCCCCACGCCAACGCCAGGCCGAGGCACAGATACGCCATGATGATCGCCAGTGCCATTGTGCCCTGCAGTGAACCCTCAACCAGACCGGCTGGCCTGGCGATCGCGGGCGCGGCGGCCGGCGCGACGATTGGCTGCGCGACGGCCAGCGGCGGCGGAAGCTGCGCCGATTGATGTTCGACGACGGGCAGCATTGGAACGGCGGGCTCCGCGGCGGCCGACCGCGCGGGCTGGGGCGGGGACGGCGGCGCCGGATCGGCTTCAAGGGCCGAAGAATCGGTCGTGCTGGCGGAATCGTTTGTCATGAAACAGCGTCGCCGCTCCCGGATCGGCCAATAAAACACCGCCCCGGTCGCGAGCGGTCTGATGTTTTTCAGCGACCCGTCGCACGCCGGACTTGCGTTTGACTTTACTATGTCCGATCGTCACAATCCACTGGCGAAAGTGAGGGGTTGGCGGATGGCCGCAGCCCGCAGGTATGGGCTGGCCAGGAGTGTTCTCCATGCACAATCGGGTCTGGCGAGCAGGGCTGGTGAGTTGGGCGGTTTGTTGCGGCATCGGCCTGGTGGCCGGGTGCGAGGATCCCACGCGGCAGATCGACCAGCAGGTGCAGGCGACGATCGATCAAGCGCGGGCGGCCAAGCCGGCCGCGGCTCAGGCGCTGTACGACAAGGCCGCCGCCAACGTCAACGCATCTCCCATTCAGCAGGCCATCGCGCTGGAGGCCAGCGCCAGGAACCACTGGCAGACGGCGGTGGACCTGATCGACCAGATCAATCGCGGCCGGGTTGAGGCCAACCGCCTCACCAGCGATATCGCCCGACTGGTGAACAATATCCGCGGCGAACAGACGGTGGTGGATGCGTGGACGGCGGCCGATCCCGGCCGGGAGAAGACCCGCCTGGCCGCCGACAAGCAGAGCGCCATCGGCAGCGCGACGGTGGCGGTGTGGTACAAGCACGATCAGGATCCGATTCCGACGCTGGCCAAGGCCCAGGCCGATATCGCGCGCCTGTCGGCCGCGATCAATGATAACAAGGCGCAACAGCAGGGTTTGCAGAAGCAACACGACGACATGATCGCCGCGGCGGATCAACTGGAGCGTCGGTCCGAGGGCGAAACCGGCCAGGCGTCGGTGGACGATTTCAACAAGGCGTCGGATCTCCGCAAGCAGGCGGCCGGGGTTTCGGTTCAGGTCGATAGCGCCCAGGCCGCCCTCGTCCCGCTGACTGAGAATCTGGGCATCGCGCAGGCGCAGGTGCAGATCGTGGAGCAGGCGATCGCGAACATGGATTCGATCTCGGCGGGGCTGGATCTATCGTGGACCGAACTTCAAAGCAAGGTTCGCGACGCCCAGCAGCGGATTTCGGATTACGACAAGGGCGATGCGCCGTCGGTCAATTCGCTGGCCGCCGATCTGGTCAAGCAGGTCAACGATCTGGCCGAGCAGCGAAAGGCGGCCGAAGAGCATTTGCAAAAGGCGAACACGCAGCTCAACATGGCCACCGCCCGAGCCACAATGGCGCGGAATGCGATCACATTGCCGACGGACCCCAGCGTCCCGTTGATGCCGGCGGTGGCCGCGGCCAAGAACCGCGTCGACAAAAACAGTCCGGAGTTGTACGAGGTCGAGCAATCGGATTGCCAGCGCCTGCTGGGCGATCTTCACGCCGCCGAAGCCGCCGATCTGGCCAACCGCCAGAGTGTGATAACCACGGCCACGCCGGTCTTCAGGAAGGCCAGGCTGACTCTGCCGGATGGACTGAAAGATTCGCTGGATACGCAATACAAGGCGGAAGTGGCCGCCGCCGAGGCGGCGTACACCCAGGCCGACCAGACATTGGACAAGCCCAGCGGAGCGACCACTCCGCGCGACATGGCCGACATGAAGAACGTGGCGATGGAGCATCGGATCTATTTGCAGGTGGACTGGGCGGCACTCAAGCCCGACGTCGAGGCCGGGCATCTGGCCAAGGCCAAGGATGCGTTTAACCGCCTGCCAGCCTCGGCCCAGAAAGACGTGACGCCGTACCTCCCGGC
Organism: uncultured Tepidisphaeraceae bacterium; assembly: GCA_964420285.1. Classification (GTDB taxonomy): domain Bacteria; phylum Planctomycetota; class Phycisphaerae; order Tepidisphaerales; family Tepidisphaeraceae; genus CAYQTE01. The sequence continues at coordinate 21,414 of CAYQTE010000019.1, read as the reverse complement.
CGTTATCGCGCCGGAATCGGCAGTTGCGCCCGCGTCCGGCACTCCCGCCGGAACGCCGCTCACGCCGCCGGCCGGGATCCCACCCGCGGGCGGGGCGGGTTCCGGAGCCACGATGACGGCCGATCAGGCCATTGCCGCCGTTCACAATACTTTTCAAAAATTGCCGCAGGATCTCGGCGTTCTGAGCGATGCGGAGAAGACGCAACTCGCGGCCATCGAGAAAACGGCCGACGATCAACTGAAGGCGGACCCGTCGAAAATATCGGACCAGAGCTTTTCGCAATCGATGATCGCGCAGGTTCGCGGGGCCCTCAGCGCCGAGCACCAGAAAGCATTTGATGGTTTGGTAGCAAAGGACGCCGAGCAGGTGGCGCTGATCAAGAATGGCAACAAGCTGGTGCTGCTAAATGCTCCTATCGTCTTGGGCGCCCGCAACGGCAAATTCCCGTCGGACCTGGGCTCCGTTTTGGACGACAGCATGGCGCCGGAATTGTTCCTGACGGTTGATTCCAAGACCAAGCCGCCCGCTGAATGGAAGACGATGGACGCCAAGGCGAAAGCGCAATGGGTCAACGCCAATACGGATTTTGTGTATCTCGGCAGCGACCCGTCGCTCAAGCCGGGCAACCTGTCCGTTCTTGGGTACATCAAGCCTGAGGCCTCCAGCGGCGGCAACGTGTTCATGCTGTCCGACGGCAGAGTGCTTAGCGAATCAGCGGACGACTCCGCGGCCATCATCGCCGAACTGAAAGCGGGCAAGAACCCGCCGCCGTCGCTGAAAACGAACTTAGTGGCGCCGGCGGGCATCTAACGGTCGATCTCCGTATGACGCCGCGAGACGTTATGCCGATTCTGGCCGACACTTTCACGTTTCTGATCGCCGCCGCGGGGTGGTTTTATCTGTTCAACGCCCACGGGGCCGGCCGGCTTGTCGCCATCGAAGATGCCCGCATGAACGCCCGGCGGATTGTCCTGCGCAAATCCGGCGGCGGGGCGCTGTTCGCGCTGGCGATCGCACTTTTTATCGGTCTGCACCTGCCTGAGCCGGCCCATCACGCAACACTGTTCCTGCTCATCTGGCTGCTGGTCATGCTGCTTCTGGCCTGCATCATGGTCCTGGCGTACATTGATCTGCGCATGACCCGGCGAATGCACATCACCAAATCCCAAAAGCCCTCATGAAATCAACCAACGAATCTTCTTCGCGACCGTCGCTTGCGACACTCATTCTGGCCGTCGTGGCGGTTTTGCTGGTAACGGCCGCGATTGCCGTCGCTCTTCTCCCCGACCGCGACCTGCCGGCGTGGCTGCTGTCGGTTCTGGGTCGCCAGCCCGGCCTGAGCGTCTGCGACGTGAAGATCGGCAACACGTTGTTCGAGCTGGAAATCGCCAACCTCAAGGCGACGCGCGAACAGGGCCTGAAGGCTCGCGATTCGATGCCGGCGGATCATGGCATGATCTTTGTCTTCAAGGATCCGCAGTTGCTTTATTTCTGGATGAAAGACACGCGGATTCCGCTGGACATACTTTATCTGGACGAGCGGGCCAACATCATCTCCATTCAACAGATGCAGCCGTATGTCACCAGTCCCACAACCAACAGCGACGCCCCCGCCAAATGGGCGATCGAACTGAACGAGCACGCCGCCGCGCAGGCCGGGGCCAAGCCCGGCGACCACCTGGATATTCCCAGGATTGCCCAGACCGCATCGGAATGAGCGAGCAATCGCCTTGCAGCCGATAACGTCCGCCCTGCCAGTTCTGAAATTGCCGCTGGGGCGGTTAAGTCCCCGTCTGGATCGGCCGACTCTACCCATAAGCATCAGGGCGACCGCCCGCCGATGTGGCGGGTGCGAGCATGTTGCGTCGTCGGTGCGTCGTCCGGTGATATGGCCGGACGGGGAGATTGATCGTGCAAGCAGCTCTTCGTTTGGCCACTTCGCCCGCGGAATTTGAGGATTTCCAGTCGCCGCCGCTGCGGGCCGGCGGACATGCCGACGGCGCGCTGGACCGGCAGTCACTGCTGGAACATCTGGCGGCGGTTCAAATGCAGCGCGACTGGATGGCCGAGGAGATCGACCTCCTCCGCCGTCGCGACGACAGCCTTAACACCTATATGGCCCGCCTCGACGAGGAACTGCGTCTGGCCGGCCGCATCCAGCAGGACTTTCTTCCCAAGTCTCTTCCGCGGGTCGGGCGCGCCAGCTTCCACACGCTGTTCCGTCCGGCCGGCTATGTCAGCGGCGACTTGTTCGACGTTACGCGGCTGGATGAGCGGCATGTCGGGTTCTGGATCGCCGATGCGGTGGGTCACGGCATGCCGGCGGCGTTGCTGACCATGTATATCAAGCACGGCATGATCACGCGCGAGGTGACCAATAACAGGCTGACATTGCTGACGCCGGGTGAAACGCTCGGGCGGCTGAACACAGCGCTGGTGGAACAGAACCTCGCGCAGGCCACGTTTGCCACGGTCATCTACGGCATCGTCAATACCGAAACGCTTGACGTGCAGATGGCCCGCGCCGGGCATCCCTCGCCGCTGCTGATCACGCCCGACGGCCGCATGGAAGACCTGCCCGGCAGCGGCGGACTGCTGGGCATCTTTCCCGATGAGGTTTTCGAGACCACCCGCATCACGCTCAAGCCCGGCGAGCGGCTGCTGTTTTACAGCGACGGCGTGGAACTGACATTCGGCGGCGGCGACTCCTCCCAAACCACGCAATGGCGCAGCGAGATCCAATCGCGCATCCACCAGGGCAGCGACGAACTCATCGCCGATCTGACGGCCTATCTCGACAACCAGCAGGGCAGCCTGGCGCCCAGGGACGATCTCACGCTCATCCTTCTTGACCGGACGCAATAGCCGGGGATTGCCGCGATGGAAGTTAAGTTGTGCGAAAGATTGCCCGATCACACGGCGGGCCGCGTACCTTGTTGAGCCGCGGCCCGACGACATGTCCCTACGCGTGCTGAACTATTATTCGCACGAGATCCAGTCCGATGATTTTCGGATCGACGTGGACGGCCCGGTGACGCGGCTGCACAACGCCGCGCCTCCCCAATGGCCCCGAATCGTCGCCGCCGCCGTCTGCTTCGTCGCGTTTGCCGTCAATGCCGGACTGTGCGTGGATCTTTCCGAGCGGCTTCCGCTGGCCAAACTGCCCCGGCCGATGGTGGTGGCGTTTCTCGGCCAGATCGCCTGGCAAAACTGCTTCTGGTTTGCGGCCGGAGTCTGGCAGTTGTTCTGGCAGCACAAATGCGTTCGGGTGCCGCGGGTTCTGGAAGCATCGCCCAGCGGCCTGATCGACTGGCGGCCGGGACTGTGGCATTGCCGTGCTCGATTCACGCCCAGGGATCGGATCAAGCGGGTGGTGATGCGGCAGGACCACAGCGTATTTCCGGGCCTGTCCGATCGGCTGAGTCTGGTGGTCTACCTGAAAAAGGGGCGGCTGCCGCATGTCAGCGAGCTGGCGACGCACGACGTCGAACTCGCCCGGCGCGCCCGCGCGGCCCTGGCGGCGGCGATGGGATTGCCCTGAGATGTGAGGCATCCTTCGGCACGGTTGTGTATACTGTCGGGCCATGGAAATCCGACGTGCCACGCCGCGCGACCTGGCCGCCATCGAGGAAATCGACGGCACGATTGAATCGCACCGCTATCTCCACATCGACCGCACCGGCGAAGGCATGCAAATGGGCTGGCGCGTCGAGGAACGTCCGCTGCGGCAGCGGCTGATCGAGCCGTTCCGATTGGACGATTGCCGCCGGCTGGCCTTGCGGCAGATCGTCGAGGGAACCGACGACGGCATCGCCCTGGTGGCTGACAACGAATCGCAGATTGTCGCACTGGGCCTGGCCCAGGCGAATCCCGACACATCCCTTCTGCACATCCTGGACGTGCGCGTGGACAGCGACCATCGGCGGCAGGGTCTGGCGTCGGCGATCATTTTTCAGATGGTGCAGGAGGCGCGCAGCCGGTCCTGCCGTGCCATCCACGCCCAGACCACCGCCAACAATTTCCCCGCCAATCAGATGTTCAGCCGATTGAGCTTCGACCTGGCCGGCCTCGATACGCATCGCCGCTCCAACCACGATCTGGTCAAGGAATCGGTCACGCTGTTCTGGTACGCGTCGCTGGAATGACGCCGGCAGCGGAAACCGCAGTCATTTGCCTAATGCGCCGCCGGCGCGGGGCCCTGGCCGGTATAGATGACGCCGTCCCGATCCGCCTGAATGACCGCGTGGGTGTCGACGCACACGGCCGACAGCCGGCCTCGCTCCGACAGCGCCACGCCCGTGTCCACCAGCACCATCTGCTTTGCAAACAGCGGCAGGGCGACGGCTTGGTCCTGGCTCTGATAGGCATCCACCGGCGTATGGCCGAAATATCCGCGCTTGCCCCAGCTCTTCTCGCCCACCAGTTCATCCAGCGTGAATCGTCCCCAGAGCAGCATCCGCGCGCATTCCGGCCGAATCCCCAGCGTCGCGGGGATGCCCCCGCCCGTCGCCGGTTCCTCGATGGGCCATTTCGCGTGGGCGATGAAGATGTCCGGCTCGTCGATCACCGGCTCGAGGGCGGCAAAGAACTCGCGATGCGGCGCGGGCACGGCCGTCAGGATGCGGTCCAGCGATTGGACATCGTCCTCCCGCGACGTTCGGGCGACGCGATCCAGCGAAATGCCGTAGCTGTCCAGCGTTTCCAGCATGCCAAACTCGCTGAACCACCGCAGGGCAAAGAGCCTGTCGCTGCCGACGATCTGCGAATCCAGTCCCCGGCCGCCGAGCACCAGTTCGAACAGGTCGTCGTGATTGCCGCGCACAAACCGGGCGTTGTGGAGGGTCAGCAGAAAATCGACGACTTGGCGGGATTCCGGTCCGCGGTTGACATAATCGCCGGTAAAGAACAGCCGCGCCGAAGTGTCGGCGCGGCCGATCGCGCCTACCAGCGATCGCAGCGGGCGGTTCATTCCGTGAATGTCGCCAATGACCCAGCGCACGGCCGCACTGTAACGCGGCAAACGCGGCGCCGCGAGGGACCGGCGGCGAGCCGGGTGGAATTTGGGCGTGATTGGCGGCGGGGGGGCTGGTATGATGGGGAAAGTGAATTGAAATGGAATTGGGAGAAGAATCATGGCCAAGGCCGATGTAGACCCCGCCGAACTGCGACGATTCGCTTCAGACCTGAACCGGTTTACCAACGATCTGGAGGGTCTGATGGGCAGCCTGCATGCGAAACTGCGCGGGCTGGAGAATACCTGGCGCGATCAGGAACAGCGGAAATTCACCGAGGCGTTCGAGCAAACCTTCAAGGCGATGGGCAATTTCCTGGAGGCATCGCATCTGCACGTGCAATTCCTCAGCAAGAAGGCGAACCTGATCGAGGAGTATCTCAAGCAGCGCTAGCGGCGTCAGGAGTCATGCGTGAGCGAAACCGCACGGGTTGGTTCGATCGAGGCGCTGAAGGAATTCCGCGTCCGGCTGATGAAATTCGCCGAAATCTGCGGCGCCGTGCTGGCCGATTCCGAAAGCGAAGTCTCCCGTACCATTCGCTGGGTCGAGACCGAACAACAGACGTTCTGGGCCGGGCAGATTCGCAAGCGCACCATCGAATTGCAGCGGGCCGAGGAGTTGCTGCGCAGCAAGACGCTCTACAAGCAGTTCGACGGCACGCGCCAGTCGGCCGTCGATGAGCAGAAGGCGGTGGACAAGGCCAAGGTCCGGCTGCGCGAAGCCAACGAGAAGCTGGATGCGTGCAGGAAGTGGGCCAAGCGGCTGGAGAAGGAATCGTTTGTCTTTCGCGGGGCGGTGCAGCGGTTTTCGACGATTCTGTCATCGGAAGTCCCCGGCGCCGCCAGTGTATTGACCAATATGATTATCTCGCTGGAGGCCTACGCGGCGTTGCATGCCGCCGCCGGAACCGGTGGCGAATACGATGCCGCCGCCGCCGGTGAGGCGATGGCGGCGGGAGCCGGATCGATGGCGCGAGCGCCGGCGGCCGGAGATGCCGGTCCGAAGGCCGCCGCCGAGGCGGAAAAGGCGGTTCCGGAGTCGATTTTGCAACGGCCGCCGCCGCCGGCCACGGAGATTCGCGCTGCCGCAATACTGGTCGATGCCCATAAGCCGCCGTGGTCGTTGGCGATTCTGGACGATGACACGCGCCGTCGTCTGGCGGCGATCGCCGGAAATTCGCGCCCGCCGGGAAGCGCGCAATGGCTGGTCGCAGCGGCCGAGGCGCGGGGAGAATCTTTGATCGCATTTGAACGACTTGCGCCGGCGGCGGTAGGAGATAGCGGCTGGTGCGTTGGGCCGATTAGCCCAGCGCCGGATGCCCATTGGCAGGCCGTGCGTGTGGACGATTTGCTGGCGGCCCGGCCGGATCTGGCGGAAATGCTGGCCCTTGGGACCGGCTACGCCGTGCTGCTGGGCGCCGGTGGAGTGATGGCGGTGCTCGATCCGCAGGGAGAAGACCTCTGGCAGCAAGCCAGTGCGGCGGCCCAGTCTTGATGGTGTGTGAGGCCGATCGTTGCGCAGGAGACAGCGACATGGGAATGACTGACAGCCGGGCCCGGATCGACAAAGCCATGAAGGAGCTTCTGTTGGTCTGGAGCTATACGACGCACACATGGCGCGATTCCAACGCCGATGCCTTTCAGAAGAAGTACATCGACAACTGGGAGCACGATATGCGCAACACCACGCAGGCGATGGACGCCATGGGCCAGGTGCTGGGCAATTGCCGACGGGAGTGCGAATGACCCCGCCCAGCCAGCCCCTGTGGAACGACGATCTTGCTCCGCTGGACATCAGCAACCTGGAGCGAGGGCCGGCCGGCCCGGCCGGCCCGGCGGCACAAGCCTCTGCGCCGGCCGATGCCCCCGGGCCCAAGAAGCCCGCCGATCCTCCCACCGAACGCGATCTGCAGCGGGCGCGATTGAAAGACCTTGTCGCATTGACCAGTCAATGCGCCGCTGAAGAAGCGCGCATCGAAACCGAATTTGAAACCGCCGTCGCCGGCGAGGACAAGGATTACAAGCACGTCGTCTGGACGATCGAACAGCGGCACACCGCCGCGGTCCAGGCCGGCCAGCAGAAGTACCAGCAGCGCACGCAGCACATCCGCCGCAAACTCGAAGCCGACAAGCTGCAACTGGCCGGCACGGACAAGTCCCGCCGCCAGCGTGTTGAACAGGACCGCGTTGCCTTTGAGCGCGAGGTCAAGCAGAAACTCGCCAAGGCCGACTGGCTGGCCGAAAGCGTCCTCGAGGCCGAACAGATCCGCGTTGCCCAGGCGTATAAGAAAGCCAAGGACGATGTTGCCGTGGCCGGGGTCGCTGTTGACGATCTGGAATCCCGCACCGGCGCGACGCTGGTCCGATTCGGACGTTTGCCCGATGGGCCGGTCGTGGTTCCACCGGCTGAGGTGAAGCCGCCGGCCGATTCCGCGCTGACTCCCGATCAAGTTGTGACCGAGGCGATCGCCGCGCACAAGGCCGCCATCGACGCCGCCAACGCCGCCGTCGCGACCGTCGAGAAACACCTGACCGCGCTGGACGACCTGAGATCGCCGCCGTGGGTGGTGGGCGGCCGGCCGTATGTGCTGGGGGCGTTCATCATCGCACTGGCCGGCGGGGCCACATTGTTCGGCACGGTGGGAACGGACGTGCAGAATGCGCCGTGGGAACTGATCGAAATCGTGTCGGGATCGGCGTTTGTCGTGTCGCTGGTCGGCGGGATTTTCCTGGGTTCATACGCCCGGCGGCAGATCGTGGCCTGTTACCTGCCGTTGCGCGAGGCGACGGTTGCGGCCCGTGTCGCGATCACCGCGCAGGGGGAAGCGGCGGCGCAGATCCGCAAGACCTCGCTGGCCCGCGCCGAGTTCAATCGCAAGAACGAAATGCAGGCGATCCGCGATGCCCTGGCGCCGGAGATCGCCGCCGCCAACAAACGCTTCGAAGCCGCCATCGCCCAGATCGACGCTGAAACCCCCCGTCAGCGCGCCCACATGCAAAAGGAGGCCGAGCTGGCGCAAGCCGAAGTGACCAGGAGCCACAACGAGAGCCAGGCCCAGCTTGACGCCAAGCTCACCAGCGATCAGGCGGCTGCACTGCAAAAGCACAACACCACGCTGGACAACATCGTCCGCAAGCGCGCCGATGAGCGGGCCGCACTGGAAAATCACTGGACGGCCAGCCTGTCGCGCATCCAATCCTCCGGCGGGGACGATAATGGATTCAGCGTCGGCTGGGATCCGGCGGTGTGGGCAAGCTGGAAGACGCCAAAACAGTTTCCGCCCACGGTGCGCTTCGGCGAACTGCAGGTTGATCTGGCCCGGCTGGTCGAGGAGACGCTTAACGCGCCGCCGCCGGCGCAATCGGCCGTCGGCACCGGGCAATCGCCTCTGGAAATGACCGCCGCTCCCGAGAAAGTGGCCCCGCCACGCCCCTTCACGTTGCCGCTGCCGCCCAAATTCGGTGTGCCGGCGCTGATGGCGTTTCCCAACCAGGCATCGCTGCTGATTCACTCCGATCGCGCCGGCCGTGCCCAGGCGCATAACGCATTGCGCATGCTCATGACCCGGCTGCTGACATCGCTGCCGGCCGGTCGCGTACGTTACACGATCATCGACCCGGTCGGCCTGGGTCAGAACTTCGCCGGCTTTATGCACCTGGCGGATTACGACGAAGCCCTTGTTTCCAGCCGCATCTGGACCGATGAAGAGCAGATCACCCGGCGGCTGACCGATCTCACCGAGCACATGGAGACGGTCATCCAGAAATATCTGCGCAACGAGTTTGCTACCATCGACCAATACAACCAGCAGGCCGGTGAACTGGCTGAGCCGTATCGCTTCTGCGTGATCGCCGATTTTCCGACGAATTTCGGCGAGGAATCGATGCGGCGGCTGGCGAGCATTGCCGCCAGTGGCCCGCGCTGCGGCGTCTACATGATGATCGTCCGCGACACGCGATTGCCGCTGCCCAAAGGCGCCCACCTGGACGATCTGGAATCGCACTCGATCAATCTTATCCGCGACGGCGACCGCTTCGCCTGGAAGGACGATGTCTTCCACCGTTTCCCGCTGTCGCTCGATGTCGCGCCCTCCGATGAAGTGCTGACCGGGCTTCTGCATCGCGTCGGCGAGGCCGCCAAGGAAGCCAATCGCGTCGAGGTCTCCTTCGAGACCATCGCGCCGCCGCCGAAGCAGTTCTGGTCGGTCGATTCGGCCAGCGATCTGCATGTCCCAATGGGCCGATCCGGGGCCACGCGATTGCAGATGTTCCGCTTTGGGCGTGGCGTGGCGCAGCACGGTCTTGTGGCCGGCAAGACCGGATCGGGAAAATCGACGTTGCTCAACGCGCTGATCACCAACATCGCGATGTGGTATCACCCCGATCAGGCGGAGATGTACCTGATCGACTTCAAGAAGGGCGTCGAATTCAAAACCTACGCGACCCACGATCTGCCCCACGCGCGGGCCATCGCCGTCGAGAGCGATCGCGAATTCGGACTGTCCGTTCTGCAACGCCTCGACGCCGAGCTCAGCCGCCGCGGCGCGCTGTATCGCAAATACGGCGTGCAGGATCTGGCCGCATTCCGAGCGGCGGCCAAGGATGTCGGGCCGATGCCCCGCACCATCCTCATCATCGACGAATTTCAGGAGTTCTTCTCCGAGGATGACAAGGTTGCGCAGGAGGCCGGCGTGCTTCTGGACCGCCTGGTCCGCCAGGGCCGCGCGTTCGGAATCCACGTATTGCTCGGATCACAGACGATTTCCGGCTCCAGCGGCCTGGCCCGCAGCACGCTGGGCCAGATGGCCGTCCGCATCGCACTGCAATGCAGCGAAGCCGATTCGCAGATGATTCTCGGCGACAACAACTCCGCCGCGCGTTTGCTGTCGCGTCCCGGCGAAGCAATTTACAACGACGCCGGCGGCCTGGTCGAAGGCAACAGCCCGTTCCAGATCGCCTGGCTTCCCGACGACCAGCGCGAGGCCTATCTCGACCGCGTTTCCGAACTGGCCAGCAAGCTGACGACACGCCCCGAGCCTCCCATCGTCTTTGAAGGCAACGCACCGGCCGATATCTCCAAGAACCGGGTTTTCATGGATCTGGTCAATGCGGCCCAATACCCCGATCTGTCCGCCAGCAGCCAGCCGCCGCGCGCCTGGTTGGGCGAGCCTGTCGCCATCAAGGAGCCGACGGCCGTGCTTTTCCGCCACCAGAGCGGCTCGAACGTGCTGCTGGTTGGCCAGCAGGAAGAGGCCGCGATGGCCACGCTCTCGAGCATGATTCTCACGCTCGCCGCACAGCACAAGCCGGGAAGCGTCATCTTCTATGTGCTGGATGGTTCGCCCAGCGATTCGCCGCTGTCGGCCGTGCTGCCCCGAACCAAAGATGCCTTGCCGCACGATGTGCGATTGGTCGAGATGCGCAGCGTCCCGGCCGCACTGACGGAACTGTCCGACCAGCTTCACGCCCGCCAGCAGGAATACAAACCGGATGCTCAGACAATCTACGTGCTGATCTATGGCCTGCAGCGCTATCGGGCACTGCGGCGCAGCGAGGACAGCTACAGCAGTTTCTCAAGCAGTGACGAACCCAAGGCGCCGCAGCCGGACAAGCAGTTTGCGGAACTTGCCAAGGAAGGTTCGTCGTTCGGTATTCATATCATGGCGTGGGTGGACACACTGGTGTCGGTGGATCGAGCGATCGATCGCAATACGCTGCGCGAATTCGACAACCGCCTGCTCTTCCAGATGAGCGCCGCCGATTCCAGCACCCTGATCGATTCTCCGGCCGGCAACAAACTCGGCCTGCATCGCGCTTTGCTGTACAGCGAAGAGCAGGGCAACATGGAGAAGTTCCGACCCTACGGCGCCGCCTCGCCGGCCTTATTGGCGCAGATCAAAGAGAAGCTGTCCCGGCGCTGAACGGAAATGCGATCGGACCGCTGTTTTGCAAGCCTACACGCGCGATTCGTACTTCAAAAGCTCGGTTGCCCAATCGGCGGGCCGGCCGGGTTGAATCTGGTCGGACGGCACGCCGGTGATCGTGCTGGCGCCTTGGCCGCCCCAGATCGTGTCGTTGCCCGTGCCGTTCACCGTGTCGCCGCCTTGAATAAACAGCAGGTCGGTTCCGGAGGTTGTGAAATCGCCCAGGCCGCTGCCGCCAAGGATGGTGTCGCTGCCGGCGCCGGTGGTGATGTTGTCGCTGCCGCCTCGCAGAATGAACGTGTTGCGGCCGGCGCCGGCCTGAATGGTGTCGTTGCCCTTGCCGGCGTGAATGACATTGTGGCCGCTGCCGACGGTGATCTGGTCTCTGCCGCGGCCGCCCTGGACGAAGTTGCTGCCGTTGCCGGCGACAACGGTATCGTTTCCGCCGTTGCAGTAGACCGAATCATTGCCATCACCGAGAGTGATCGCATTGTTACCAGCGCCGGAGGTGACCATGTCATTGCCGCCAAGCAGGGTGATGGTGTTGTCGCCGCCGCCGGCCTGGACGAGATCATTGCCCACGCCAACACGGACGAGGTTGTTGCCGTTACCGACGGCGATCTGGTCATTGCCGCGGCCGCCCTGGATGGAATCGTTTCCATTACCGGCCAGAACCGTGTCGTCGCCGCCCTGGCAGACGACCGAGTCGCTGCCGTCGCCGGGACTGATCGAATAATTGCCGTCCCCGGCGTGGATCGCGTCATTTCCGCCGCCGCCCTGAATGCTGCCGCCGGGTACGCCGTCGCCGATCGCAATCGTGTTGTTTCCTGACCCGCCCAGCACATCGATGGATGAAACCGCCGACAGCGGCAGCGGGGGCGAATCCTGGCCGTTGAGCGTCGCGATGATGGAGCCATCATGCACGGCCACGCCGATCGTGTCGTTGCCCGGCGAGCCGGTCACGGTCAACTTGCCGCTGCTGTCCAGCGTTGCCCAGGACGGGCCGAACTGCGAAGACGTGTTGAGAAACACGGCGATGTTGTTGTTGTTGGTATCGGCGACGACCAGATCGGGACGTCCATCGCCGGTCAGATCGCCAACCGCCACATGGACCGGGCCGGACCCGTCCGGCAGCGACAGCACCTGCCGCGGTGCGAAAGTGCCATCGCCGTTGCCCGGCAGGATGCTGATGGTGTCATCCTGCAGATTGGGCACGATGATGTCGGCGTGGCCGTCGCCGGTGAGATCGGCCACCGTGACCGACCAGGGGTAACGCCCGACGTCGACGGTGTACGGGGCCTTGAAGGTGCCGTTGCCGTTGCCCAGCAGGATGGAGACGTCGTCTGAATCGCGATTGGCGACGACCAGGTCGGGAATGCCATCGCCGTTGAGATCGGCGATGGCGACGCCGCAGGGCACAAGGCCGCCGGTTTGCAGGGTTTCCGCGCTGCCAAACGTGCCGTCGCCGTTGTTCAGCAGCACCGAGACCGTGCCGTAGACATTGGCCGTGACGATGTCGGGCCGGCCGTCGCCGGTGAGATCGGCCACCGCCATGTCAATAGGATCCTTGTCGGTCTTGTAGGTTTGAAGGGGCTTGAAGGTGCCATCGCCGTTGCCGAGCAGGACGGCGACCTGGTCCTGTCCCGGTTCGGCGACGACCAGGTCTGGAATTCCGTCACCGCTCACGTCGACCGCGGCGATGGTGGCGACGCCGGTGTCCAGGCCGATCAGCGTTTGTGCCGCAAACGTGCCGTTGCCGTTGCCCATCAGGATGCCGATGTCCTTGTCGTTCACGTTGGAAATGATGGCATCGAGGTTTCCATTGCCGGTGAGATCGGCCGCCGCCAGCGCCTCGGGCTCGTTGCCGACGACAACGCTCGATTGGGGGAGGAAGGTGCCATCTCCGAATCCCACGAGACAGCCGATGACGTCGGAATTGACCTCGGTGGCGACCACGTCGGGCGGGCCGCCGTTGTTGAAATCGCCGATGACGACCTGATCGGGGGTTTCACCGGTGCCGTAGAACGCGGGCGCGGCGAACGAGACACCGCTGAGCAGCCGTCGGATTTCGAGAACTTCGAGCGGGGACCAAAGCATGTTCGCTCCTAAAGTGAGACGGATCGTCTCGTATCAGCGATTGGTTCTAATCGCTTGATGGCGACTTATCCACTGGACATGATCGGCCCCCGGGCGATCCGTGGCTGCCATCGGCGGATTTTGCTTGTTCTTGATTCGTGTTTGTTGTAAAACAGTTGTTTAGAACAGGGGATTGAAATCGGCTTGCCGGAATTGACCCCAATAAGTGCCCGCGCGGCCTCCGCCGCCTTGCGTTGGGTCGAGGTGTTCGCTCATGCGAAAGTTCTTTGTCGTGCTGGTCATCCTGCTCCTGTTAGCCGCAGGAGGCCTGGCCGTGCGTCAGCACAATGCCGCCGCCACCACGACCACCGCGCCGGCGCAGACGGCCGTCGTCACTCGCGGGACAATCCAGCAGACCGTCGACAGCACCGGCAAGGTGGTCTCGAATCTCGATGTCGATATCAAGTGCAAGGCCAGCGGCACGGTCATCAATCTGCCCGTCGATGTGAGCCAGAGCGTCAAGACCGGGCAACTTCTGGTTCAGCTCGATCCCGTTGACGAAAAGCGAACCGTCGAATCCATGGAGATCGCCGTCAAGCAGTCCGAGGCGCGCCTGGAGCAATCGCGCCAGAACCTGGCCATCGCCAGGCAGAATGTCACGACGACCGAGGAAAAAGACCGGGCGACGCTGGCATCGGCCAAGGTGCGGGCCGAAAATCTCCGCACCAAGGCCGATCGGCAGAAGCAGCTTCTCGACCAGAACCTCGGCTCGCGCGAGGAATACGAAACCGCCGAAACCGAAGCCGCCAGCGCCGAGGCCGATCTGCACGCGGCCGAGATTGCGATTGAAGACCTCGCCGCCCAGCGATTGAATTTGAAGGTCAAGGAGCAGGATGTCACGCTGGCCGAGGGGCAGGTCAACAGCGACAACAATTCCCTCTCCGATGCCAACCAGCGCCTGGCGGATACCACTGTCAATTCGCCCATGGACGGCGTGGTCAGCACGCTGAACATCCAGAACGGCACGATCATCTCGTCGGCCATCAGCAACATCGGCGGCGGCACGACGGTCATGACGCTCTCGGACCTCTCGCACATTTTCGTGCTGGCCAGCGTGGATGAGAGCGACATCGGCCGGGTCAGCCTCGATCAGACCGTCCGCATCACCGTCGATTCCTATCCGGAGCGTGAATTTCCCGGCAAGGTCGTGCGCATAGCGACCAAGGGCGTGAACGTCTCCAACGTCGTGACGTTCGAGGTCAAGATCGAAGTGCTCGGCCCCGACAAGAAGCTCCTCAAGCCCGAAATGACCGCCAATGTCCACATCATCACCGCCGAACACAAGAACATCCTGGTTATTCCGGTCACCGGCGTGCATAGCGACGGCGGCAAACTCGTCGCCAATGTCATCGGCGCCAACTATGCCCGTCTGCCTCAGCCGGTCAAACTCGGGCTCAGCGATGGCGACAACTGCGAAGTTCTGTCCGGCCTCACCGAAGGCCAAACCATCGAACTGTTTCCCGAGCCGCCTCCCAGCCGGTGGGATCAAAACGGCGGGCCAAACAATTAACGGGATCGCCACATGATCCAGGCCGACGGATTATCCAAATCGTACGAACTGGGCGGCCAGGTCGTGCGCGCCCTGGACGATGTGAGCTTTCGCATCCGCGAGGGCGAAATGGTCGCCGTGCGCGGCCCGTCGGGAAGCGGCAAGTCCACCCTCATGCACATTGTCGGTTGCCTGGACCGCACCGATGCCGGCACCTACCGCCTGGCGGGCGAGGATGTTTCGCGACTGTCCAACAACCAACTGGCCGAGATTCGCAACCACCGCATCGGGTTTGTCTTTCAGACCTTCAATCTCCTGCCGCGCATGACAGCGCTGGAAAATGTCGAACTGCCGCTGCTTTACGCCGGCCGCCGCGATGCCCGCGCCCGCGCCCGCGAGGCCCTGGCCGAGGTGGGACTGGCCGATCGCTCGCACCACGAACCCAACCAGCTTTCCGGCGGCCAGCGGCAGCGCGTGGCCATCGCCCGCGCCATCGTCGGCAATCCCAGCATCATCCTGGCCGACGAGCCGACCGGCGCCCTGGACAGCCAGACCGGCGAAGAAATCCTCACTCTCTTCGAGCACCTCAATCAGCGGGGAAGAACGGTCGTCGTCGTCACGCACGATGCATCCGTCGCCCGGCATTGCCGGCGCGAACTGGTCATCCGCGACGGCCGCATGGTCGAGACCCCCGATTTTGAATCCGTCCGCATGACGCGACTCTCCCGCGACGGATTGCCGCTGCCGATGCAATCGCCGTCGCACCCGCCACACGAACACGCGCCCCAGCCGGCCGGTGCATCGGAGGCGCCATGATCGTCTGGACCGTCGTCAAGGTGGCGCTCAAGAGCCTGTGGGCCAGCAAGCTGCGCTCGGCGCTGGCGATGCTCGGCATCATCATCGGCGTCTGGGCGGTCATCGCCGTCCTCTCGCTGGTCGAGGGCACGCGCCAGACCATTGTCGATCGCATATCAGCGCTGGGAACCAACCTGCTGCTGATCGGCCCCGGCCAGCGCGGCAGCGGCGGGGTGGTATCGGGGATCTGGGAGAATCTCAAACTCCCCGACGCCGAGGCGCTGCTCAAGGGCGTCCCCGAAATCCACCAGGTGGCTCCCGTCGTCCGCGGCAACGTGCAGGTCAAGTATTTCAATCACAACACCCGCTCCACCGCGCTGGGAACCAGCGGCACCTATTTCCACATCCGCGATTTCGAGATCGACCAGGGCCGTGCCCTCACCGACGCCGACGCCGACGGACTGGCCCGCGTCGCCGTGATCGGTCCGGTAACGGCCGAACACCTCTTCGGCGGCCAAGTCGCCATCGGACAGTTCGTCAAGCTCAACGGCATCAACTTCCGCGTCGTCGGCGTCCTCAAGGCCAAGGGCGACCAGGGCTGGTTCAATCCCGACGACCAGATCATCATCCCCTACACCGTCGCCATGAAACAGATCATGGGCCTGGACTATCTCCAGGAGATCGACATCGACGCCGACGATCCGGCCCACCTGGACATCATCCAGACCAAGGCCACGGCACTGCTGCGCCGCCGGCATCGCCTGGGCGCCGCCGATCCCTCCGACTTCGACGTCTTCAATCAGGCCGACGTCATGAAAACGTTTGCTACCGTCAATACTGTCATGACCCTGCTGCTGGGCGGCACCGCCGCGATCTCCCTGCTGGTGGGCGGATTTGGCATCATGAACATCATGCTGGTCACAGTTACCGAGCGCACCCGCGAGATCGGCGTGCGCAAGGCCATCGGCGCCAAGGACCGCGACATCCTCGGCCAGTTCCTCCTCGAGGCCGTCGTCATGAGCGGCATCGGTGGCCTGATCGGATTGGGGCTGGGCCTGGCGACTGTCTGGGGCGTGACGGCCGCCAGCCCTTACAAACTCGCCGTGCAGCCGCTCAGCGTCGTGGTGGGCATCGGCTTCAGCGGCGCGGTGGGGACGTTCTTCGGCCTGTATCCCGCCTGGCGCGCCAGCCGTCTGGACCCCATCGAGGCTTTGCGCTATGAGTAACGCCCGCGAATTAAACGAATACAGGTTGCTAGCGTCCGCCGCCATCGCACTGGCCCTCCTCGGCGGCGGCGCCTGTGCCGTCGATCAGAATCGCGAAGTGGCCATCTATCGTCAGGTCATCGATCAACCGGCCGGCACGCAGCCCTCGACATTGCCATCAACCCGGCCGGCCGCGGATGCGCCGCTTTCCTTGCGCGATGCGTTGCTCCTGGCGAATCTCCTCAACGAAACGCTGGCCCATCAGGGTGAAACGTATCTGCAGGCGCTGATTGCCGAAAATCGCGCCGCCGCCGCGTTCATGCCGACGGTCAGTCTCGCTCCGGCCATCAACTGGTCCAAGCAGCAGGGCACCGGGCTCAGCGCCGTGAGTTTTGGCGGCTCGTCATTCGCCCTGGGCGGCAGCAATGGCGTCAATCGCAACATCAATGTCCCTATCCAGGCGCAGGGGAATCTCTTCAACGGCATGGGCGATGTCGCCGCGCAGCGGGAAGCTCATGCGACCAGCGAAGAGCAGCGGCAGTTGCTCCTGGACCAGCAGGCGACGCTGCTGCTCAACGTCGCGCAGACGTATTACAGCGTGCTTCGCGCCGAGGCGCAGGTGCGGGTTTTGAACCATTCACTGGAGCTTCAAGGCGAGCGAGTCCGCGATATGCAGGCGCGCGTGGCCCTGGGCGATGCCCGGCCGCTGGATGTCGCTCAGACTTTGGGCGATCAGGCCGGGACGCGCGTTTCGCTGCTGACGGCCGGCAACAGCGTGCGCGACAGCCGGTATTCGCTGGCGAACCTGCTGGGAGTGCCGGTGGTCGATGGGCCGCTGCTGGACGATTTCCAGCCGCCGGACCCGCTGCCGGCGGTGGCCGAGTTTCAGAACCGCGCCCAGAGCGACCGGCAGGATCTTCTGGCCGCCCACGCCGCCGTCGCCGCCGCGCGACAGGGCGTGCAGGTGGCCGTCTCGAAATACTACCCGTCGATTTCCGCCAACGTGCAGTATTTGCTGTACGGCCAGCCGTCGGGGCAGACGCTCTGGTCGCTGGCATTGCAGGGGACGATGCCGATTTTTTCGGCCGGTACAATCGAGGCCGACGTGCGCACGGCTTGGTCGCGGTATCGGCAGGCGGTATTGGACGATTCGCGGATCGCGCGGCAATCGGATGATGACGTGCGAACCGCGTACGACAACAGCCAGAGCAGTGCCCGGAAGATCATCGAACTCAAGGCCCAGGTGGCGGCCAACCATCAGGCGTACGATCTAGCCGAGCGATCGTATGCACTGGGCGGCACCACCAATCTGGACCGGCTGACGGCGCAGGACAATCTGCTCAACGCGCAGTTGCAACTGGTGAGCGAGGAATACAACTACAAGATTTACTATCTGGACCTGCTGCGGGCGACGGGGCATTTTGGCCTGGGTGAGACGGCACGGGCAATCGCACAGGGACAGCATCCGGCAACGCAGCCCGCAACGACGCAGGGGATGTGACAATCTGCCATGTGAAGGGGCGCAGCGCACGAAAAAGCCCACGGAAGGCAATCCGTGGGCTTTGAGTAGCTGTGAAATGCTGCCGATTTACCTGACCTGCTGCCAGTATTCGCCCGGCATATCGACCGCCAGTTGCAATGCGCCGTTGGCGCCGGCATACAGGGGTTCATCGACGATCGCGACCTTGCCGCCGCCGATGCGGGACATGCCGTCTTCGATGCGCTTGTTCAGGCCGTCCATCAGGCCGCCGCCGCCGCTGAGCAGCACGTTGTTGCGCAGGCGTTCCTGGAATTCCGGCGGGAACGTCGCGACCAGCTTGTGGATGGCCTCGAGGATCGGCTCGACGAGGATTTCGCAGGCCGCTTTCATCTCGTTGGTGATGTCGTGCGGCGTCGGCTTGCCGTCAACCGGCAGCATGACCTCGATCTTGTCCTTGGCGTCGGACACGAAGCCGTATTGCTCCTTGAACAGTTTGCACATGTTCATGTCCAGCGACACCTTGGGATACCGGCGGGTGATCAGTTCATAGAGCTTCTGGTCGACGGCGTCGCCGGCGATGGTCAGCGAGATCTCATCTTCGTCGCCGGGGACGGTTCCGTGCATGCGGCACAGGTCCGTCGTGCCGGCGCCGATGTCGATCACCAGGATGTCGCTCATGCGTTCCAGCCCATAGGCGACGGTGAACGGCTCGGAGACGATCATCACGCTGTCCAGCACCTGCCGGGCGGCTTCCAGGATCGCCTGCTTGTTCTTCTGGCTGGCCCGCGACGGCACGCCGATGACGCCATACAGCGCCTCATCGCGCCCGGGGTTGGCCAGTTGCACGAGATGGTGCAGCAGATGAACGGCGGCTTCGAGGTTCTTCTTGACGTCAACATCGGAAGCGCCGGACTTGTCGTTGCTGCCCTTGATGACGCCGTGCTCCAGCGGGCGATAGAGATTCACCGCCAGCCGGTTGTCCAGGGCGGTCTTGCCGTAGACGATGTCGGTTTTGAGCAACTTGCGGCTGACCGGATCCTTGGGATAGCCGACGTAGCTCTCGACGGTCTTGCGCACGCCGTTGAGCGACACGATCGAGCTTCGCGACGTGCCCAGGTCGATGCCCATGAGCAGAACGCTCTGGTTCTCGCCGGTGTCCTGATCGCTGCCGGCGAGGATCGGCTTGCCGGCGATGGGGCGTATCTTACCGGTGCCTCCGGCGGGGGTGGATGTTGTATCCATGCTGGGTTGACTCCTTTGAAAACGAACGCGGGAAGAACAAATCAAACTTACGCTGTATGGTCCGGGCCGACAATGCCGGAAAACTCAACTTCTACCGAAATTATGTTTCGGAGTGCAAGGTCGATCTCGCCTGACATCAGGCCGGCAAGTTATGGGCCCTGAGCATTGGGTGATGCCGACGGCTGCGACAGCGTCGCGCCGGCCATGGAATCCTCCGAGGTCAGGATCGGCGCGGAATCCGGGGTGGTTCCCATTTCCGGCGGCATCGGCTCGCCGGTGAGTTCCTGATCCAGAGAGCGAATGAGATCGAGGTTGGCCTTGAAGATTTCAGCCAGCACTTCGTTCTGCTCGTCGCGATGGACGGGCTTCATATTGTATCGCCGCGGGGAACCGCCTCCACCGCCGGAGAGGCTGCCGATCCGGCCGATCGCCATGGTCATCGATGCCACGAGGTTTTCGGCCTGGCGGATGACGTGGCCGAGCCGGGCGATCTGGCGTTCCAGGGCCGTGTTATTGGCCGTGGCCTGGCTGGTGAGGTTTCGACTGTCGCGGAAGAGATCGTCGATGGCGCCGGCGACTCGCTGGCGGGCGCCGCTTGCGCCTTCGCCGCCGACCATGCTCTGGCCGATGGCCTGATCCACCACCTGGGCGACGCGCTGGCGGATTTTTTCACGGTCAATCACCCAGACGGATTTTCCCTTGAAACGCTGGGCGATGGCGTCGACGGAGACCTGCGACGCGGCATTGTTCAGGGCCGTGTCGATGGCGTTGGTATAGGGCGCAACCGAGACGACTGAGCCGGCCGCCGGCAGAGGCGCCCCGGGCGGCAGGGCGTCCAGAGCGGCGTCTGGCACCAGCGATTCGGTGATGACGCCGTTGTCCGATAATGTCATGTAGGCCTGTTCCTCGCGCTCGGCCTCGACATGACCTTCGATCAAGCGCCCGCTGTCGCGGGACATGCCTCGAAAACGATAACGCACTACAAGAACCTCGCCTGGAACGATTTCACGTCAATGGTACGTCAATATGGATGATATCGACAAGTTGGCGTCAACGCGCTGGATAAATGGGTAAAAAAACCGCTACGGCATTCATGGAAGGCCTGCTTGGTCGGAAAGTCAACGAAAAAGCCCCGGACGGGGGAATCCGGGGCTACTTGCCCAGCATGTTGCTGGGTTGCTCCGAGGGGGTGCTCGGAGCATTGAGGGCTAAAAAAATGTCGGGGGTTGAAGAAGGAGGGGGGGAACCTTCTTCGGGGAATACCCCCGACAATAAAACTCTGACGCGATTCAGGCGTCCGAGCCTTGTGGCTTAATTCCTTCGCCAGAACTTCTCGGCGGCGCCCGTACTGCACGCCACCGATGAATGAGTATATTAGACATCCGCGAACAAATTGCAAGCCCAAATTCTCTTTTTTCAAAAAATTTTTTCAAATTGTTCGCAATACTCCCCAAACCACGGGATTGACAAAACTTAGATCGTTGATCCACTTGTCGCCTATCCCGGATAGTCCGGCCGCTGCTGCCAGTCCAGTTCCACGCTGGCCGGGATCCCGTGGTACTCACGCGGAAATTCATAATCCTTGCGGAGCGGAAACCCTTCCCAATCGTCGCAGCACAGAATCCGCCGCAAATCCGGATGGCCCGTGAATTCCACGCCGAACATGTCGTACGCCTCGCGCTCGTGCCAGTTTGCCGCCGGCCACAAATCGCACACGCTGGGAATCTGCGGCTTGTCCCGCGGCAGAAAGACCTTCACCGCCACGCGATGGCGGATGTCGAAGCTCATCAGGTCGTAGACCACGCAGAATTTCTGGTCGGCCGCGTAATCGATGCCGCTGAGGCACGAGAGCCAATCGAGTTTCAGCCGGGGATCATCGTGCAGAAAGAGGGCGATTTCCCGCCAGTTTTCCGCCGCGCAATGAATCCGCGGATGCTTGTCCCTGTCGCGGGCCTCGGTGATTTTCGGGCCGAACTGGGCGGCGACCAATTCGATGATCTGCTGGGTGGTCATGCGTCTCCGTATCGTGAGGCCGCAGTATACGCATTGCCCGGCCGGGGTAAAGGAGCAAAGGCGATTGAACCGCCAAGCACCTGTGTTAGATGTCAAGGGCTTTTACGACATTTAGTTG
>CAYQTE010000018.1:0-80946 GCA_964420285.1 uncultured Tepidisphaeraceae bacterium | reverse complement strand
TGTCTACTTTCCACTGTCTACCCTCTCGGCCGCAGGCCGGCCCCCACCCCCCCCTCCGGGCTATTCGGGGACATTTGGAGACAGGCGGAAGCAATGGACAGTGGACAATGAGCAGAATACGGCAATTATCCATTATCAATTATGCACTATCCATTGCGACCCCCCCCTCCCCCCCTTGGTTGCATTCGGTTGCATTTGGGTCGCGCTGCGCGAGAGAGGAGATCGCGGCGCTGGTGGAGGGGAGAAAGGAGAGCGTGAGGCGGAAGGCGTGGATCGTCGCTCTACTGTCTACTTTCCACTGTCTACCCTCTCGGCCGTGGGCCGCCCCCCACCCCCCCCTGCGGGACATTCGGGGACTTTGGGACATGGTTGGCAATTTATGATGGACAATGGATAACGAACGCGGCCTGCTTGGTGTTCCTGGCGGCCGCTCCGAAAATCGGACGGATCAACCGCAGATGCACGCTGATGAACGCAGATAAAATCCGGTTCTTGTCTTATCCGCGTTCATCGGCGTTTATCCGCGGTTCCATCGTTTCAATTTTCCGCGCGCCCAGATTGGACTCGGCCGGGCAAAGTTCCAACTCCTGCGCGCGAAGTTCCAACTTTTTCGCGACATTTAGGGCACGTTTTGGACGCGATGTTTGGCGTAAACCGCGATATTCGGCTGGAAACGAGGGTGGGCAGAAAGGGGGATTGTGGCGAGTTTTGGGCGTAAACATAGTGTGGGAATCGACTTACGAGAAATCTCACGCGGAGGCGCGGAGATCGCGGAGATGGCGGGGCAAAGGCACGAGTCTTGGCGTCTATCGAGTAATTCGGCGGGCGGGCGGGTTGGATTGGATGATATCCATCGCGGCCGAGAGGGATGTGACGGTGTGATCAGGAACGGGGCCGGGCTCGGCGACGGAGGGAGAAGGCGCGATGCCGGGAGGGATGAAGAGGATGGCGCGGCAGCCGGCGGCGCGGGCGGAGGCGATGTCGCGCGGGGTGTCGCCGATGAGCCAGCTTGATGGAAGGTCGAGATTCAGTTCGCGGGCCGCCTTCTGGATCATGCCGGGGCCGGGCTTGCGCAACGGAGTCTCCTGGCGATAGCGATCGATGACCGCGTCGGGATGAAAGGGGCAGAATTCGTGACGATCGATAACGGCGGCGGGATCGATGGCGGCCAGTGCGGCATCGAGAGCGGCATTGACGGCGCGGACGGCGTCTTCATCGAACATGCCGCGGGCCACGCCGCTCTGGTTGCTGACGGTGACGATGACGAATCCCATGCGCCGGGCGCGGGCGATGGCCGGGGCGGCGCCGTCGATCAGGCGGACCTGCGAGGCATCGCCGAGGTAGCCGTCGCTGACGATGAGGGTATTGTCCCGATCGAAGAACACGGCCGGTCGCGGCGGGCGAGGCGAGTAATCGGATGGCATGGCGGCGATGACGTTACTCCAGTGGACCGGTCACGGCGATGGCCGCGAAGGGTCGTGCCGGCGATTATCGGCGCTGGCGCCCGGCCGGCAAGTGCAGATGCATGCGGGACCACTGTCATTACCCTCTCCCTATACCCAGGGGGAGGGTTGGGTGGGGGTTGACCACAAATGCATTGGTCGCGGCCCCGACCTTGCAGAGCCGCTGGCGAAGAACCCCCACCTCTGTCCTCCCCCTGGGTACAGGGAGAGGAGGAAGAGACGGCCGGCGCGCGAATTCGAGCGTTCTCTACGACGGCGATTCAGGCCTTCTTTTCGCAGTTGATCATCCACGGGGTGGCGAACTGGTCGATGAACATGCCGAAGCGCTGGGCCCAGAAGGTTTCTTGCAGGGGCATTTGCACCTTGCCGTTTTCGGAGAGGGATTTGAAGATGCGTTCGGCTTCGGCCGGGTCGTCAACGCTGAGCGATACGCAAAAACCCTGGGGCTTGCTGTAATGCTGTGGCGGGGCATCGGCGCCGGCCAGGAGCATGTCGCCCACTTTCAGAGAGACGTGCATGATGTTGTTGAGGGAATCGGGTGCGGTTTTGCCGGCCATGGGAGATTCGCCGTAGGTCATCTTGAAGACGATCTTGCCGCCGAGGCATTTCTCGTAGAACTTGAACGCCGCATCGCATTGGCCATTGAAACTGAGATAGGGATTCAACTGCATGGAGCTCCTTTTGTTGAGCGACCCTAGGCGCGAGCGGGAGGCGGTGTCAATCAGGAAAAGCCGGAGCGGATTGCGGGCACACTGGACTTACGGCGTGCTGGCCGATATTTTGAGAGCGGCTCATAATTGAAGGAGAGGCCTGAATGTCCAAGCCACGGCGACGGCGTAAGATCGGTAGTAAGAAGCGCAAGGCGCGCCGCGATCGGCGCAAGCGATAATCACAACGGCCGTGCCGTTGCAAGCCGGACCCGCATGGGCGGACCGGCTTGCGCGGGCAGCGGTACGAAGGATCGGCAGGGGCGCGGTGAACAATACCAAGGGACAGCTCCTGGTCGCATCGCCACGCCTGCTGGACCCCAACTTCGCGCACGCGATTGTGCTGATGGTGCAGCACGGCGAGGATGGGGCGCTGGGGCTGATCGTCAACCGGCCGCTGGAAATCACGGTTAAAGAGGCGCTGGAACAGGTGCTGGAAGGGGAGCGCACGGTCGAGGGCCCGCTGCACGAAGGCGGCCCGTGCGAGGGGCCGCTGATGGTGGTCCATTGCGATCCGGACGCATCGCAGATCGAGGTGACCGAAGGCATTCATTTCACGGCCGAGAAATCGCAGATCGAAACACTGGTGCATAATCGGGCGACACCGATCCGATTTTTCGTCGGCTACGCGGGCTGGTCGCCCGGGCAGCTCGAGAAGGAATTGGAAGGCGGATCATGGCTGCTGACGGAGGCGGATCGCGTGCGCGTTTTTGACGCCGGGGAGAGTCTTTGGTCGAGGCTGGTGGCGGAAGTGACGCTGCGGCCGTGGGTCGATCCGGAGCGAATTCCGCCGGATGCCAGTGTGAATTGAATCGATCAGTTCAGACGAGGCGCATCGTCGAGGGCAAGCAGGCTGTAAATGGGCGCGCGTAATCTAGATTGGCGAGCGAATTTTCTCGCTTTCGGGACCAGACGACCCTTTGGCGGTTTTGACCTTCCGGGGGGTTGGGCTTAACCTGTCGGCCATGACGTCCACACGCGGCGAGGCCGCTTTTCAGCAGTGCATCAACCCGGCCTGCCGGGCCACGTTTTCTGTTTCCCAGCCGCTGGTGGCCTGCAGCAAGTGCGGGAGCCTATTGGATATCCAGTACGACTGGTCGCGCCTGCCGGTGCCCAAGAGCATGGCCTTCTTCGAGCATCGCTGGAGCACCAAGGGCAGCGTATTTGAAGGGCGGCTCGATTTTTCCGGGGTCTGGCGATTCCGCGAATTGCTGCCGTTTTATCGAACCGAAAACGACATCGTCACCATCGGCGAGGGCCGCACGTCTCTGCAAACGGCCGATCTGCTGGGCCATTACCTGGGCATGAAACCGGGGAAACTGCTGCTGCAATATGAGGGGCTGAATCCCAGCGGCAGCTTCAAGGACAACGGGATGACGGCCGCATTCACGCACGCCAAGATGGTCGGGGCGCATCGCGTGGCGTGCGCATCGACGGGCAACACCAGCGCATCGCTGGCGATGTTTGCGGGCTTGGCGCAGATGCAGGGGATCGTGTTTATCGGATCGGGGAAAATCGCGGTCGGGAAATTATCGCAGGCGCTGGATTACGGGGCGCTGACGCTGCAGATCGAGGGCGATTTCGACGATTGCCTCCGCCGTATCCGACAGATCGCCGTCGATATGCCCGAGTTCGGCATTTACCTGATGAACAGCGTGAATCCCTTCCGGCTCGAGGGCCAGAAGAGCATCATGTACCGCATCCTCGAAGCCCGCGACTGGCAAAGCCCCGATTGGGTCATCGTGCCCGGCGGGAATCTCGGCAACTGCTCCGCGTTCGGCAAGGCGTTTGCGGAGCTGGCGGAACTGGGCCTCATCAAGAAGATCCCGCGTCTGGCGATCATCAACGCCGCCGGGGCCAATACGCTGGCGGAACTGGTCAACCGCCAGCAACTGCGCTGGGAAAACGGCGCCTACGATGTATCCGTGGTGCAGAAGATGTACGCGGCAATGGACGAATCGCATCACAAACCGCACACGGTGGCCAGCGCCATCGAGATCGCCCGGCCGGTCAATCTTCCCAAGGCGCTGCGGGCGCTGTCGATCATGAACGGCGTGGTCCGCCAGGCCAGTGATGATGACATACTGGAACATCGCGCCATGGTGGCCCGGTGGGGATTCGGTTGCGAGCCTGCCAGCGCCGCCAGCGTGGCCGGACTGCATCAGCTTCTGGACGAGAAGATCATTTCGCCCGATGACACTGTCGTGTGCATTCTCACCGGCCATGAACTGAAAGACCCCAACGTCACTGTGCGCTATCACACGGGAATCGATCTGAAAAGCGCCCAGGACGTGGCTCCGCGAGAAAAGCCCAGAGGGCGGATGGCCAATCAGCCGGTCGTCGTCGCGGACGATCTGAACGCCATCATCCGCGCCTTGGGCGTCGATCCATCCAAGGCTAAACTGCCACCCGGCCGAGTCAATTCCAAAGGCCAGTCATGACCAAGATCGCCATCACCGGGGCCGCCGGACGTATGGGCCAGCGACTGATCGCATTGGCCAGCCAGGGCGGCCAGTTTAAGATCGTCGGCGCCATTGAGCGGCCGGATTATCCGTCGTTGTCCCAGGACGCGGGCGAGATCGCCGGGATCGGGCCGATCGGGCTTCCGATCACATTCGATCTGCGGCCGACGCCGGATGTGCTTATCGACTTCACCACCCCGCCGTCGATGCGACACTGGCTCAAGACGTGCCGCGACCGCAAGATCGCCATGTTGATCGGGACGACCGGACTGGCGGACAAGGACCACGCGGCGATCGACGTGGCGGCCGAGAGCATTCCGGTCTTGCAGGCGGCGAACATGAGCCTGGGTATCGCGCTGCTGACCAAGATCGTCGCGGATGTGGCCAAGGCATTGGGCGATGACTACGACATTGAGATCACGGAATCGCATCACCGTTTCAAGAAGGACGCCCCCAGCGGCACGGCGATGGCCATCGCGCAGTCGATCCTCAAGGCAACTTGCAAATCCGCCGCGCAACTCCAATACGACCGTCACGGCGCCGATGTCCCGCGCAAGCCGGGCCAGATCGGCATGCACGCCCTGCGTCTGGGCGACGAGGTCGGACGCCACAGCATCCACTTCGCCGCCATCGGCGAGCGGCTGGAATTCACGCACGCGGCAACGACGCGCGACACGTTTGCGCAAGGCGCCCTCAGAGCGGCCCGCTGGTTGGCGGATCAGAAGCCGGGGAGGTATGGGATCGCCGATGTGCTGGGGCTGAAATGACAAGGTGACTTGGTGACAGGGTGACAAGGTGACAAATCGACGGACCTACTTTCTCGCAGTCACCCTGTCACCTTGTCACCTTGTCACCCTGTCATGTTGCGGCCGCCTCCCGCCTTGACCCGCGTACCCCGGTTCACTAATCTACCGCCCGCAAAATACGGTGCGGGAGGTTGCGGCTTGGCGTGTGCCAAAAGGCACGATGTCGCCGCTGCAATTCTCCCCCGATTGGTCTGTTTTTATGGTTAAACCGCCGGACCGACCGTCGGAGACGGAACCGTCGGACCCGAACCGCCCGTCGCCGCGGGATTCGTCTGCGGGCGAACCGGATTTGTCGAGTTGGTATCGGCTATCGGGCATTGGGCTGGAGTTCATCGTGGCCGTGCTGGTCTGCGGCGCGGCCGGATGGTGGCTCGATCGGCTTTTGGGCAGCGGGCCGTGGCTCATGCTGGTCGGCGGATTGATCGGATTCGGCGCCGGGTTGTGGCTGTTGATGCAGGCGGCGAAAGGCATGTTTCGCTAGGTGCGACTGGTTCATGCGATTGTGGAGCCGGATTGATCGAGCAATGTGAGCCCGCGATGGCCGACCATGCCGCCCACACCGCAACTACGGTCTTGCCGCCGGTGCGGTCGTGGCTGTGTCGGCACGCCGCCCTTGCCTTGTCGGCATCGGCTGTCGGCGTGACGATCGCAGCCGGGTTGTTGATGGCGTTGGTGGTGGCCCGATCGGGCCGGCCGGACTGGCCGGCGTTCAAGGCCGCCAGCGAGATCGCGGCGATCGTGGCGATCGCATCGACTATTCCGGTGGCGGCGTGCGTGCAGCGCGGACTGATGGTGGCGGTCGTCGGATATTTCATATCGGCGGCCGTGCGGGTCGTCGGCGTGGTGGTGGGAATCCTCGTGGCGGCGTATGTCGGGCAGGTGCCCGTCGTACACACGATCATCTTGGTGATGATCTATTACGCCGCCCTGCTGGTCGTCGAATTGCTCGTTCTGGCCCTGGTACTTTGGGATCGGACGGCGTGAGACGAAATTGAACCGTGTGCTGAAAACCGGACGGCCGGTGGTCGCCCGATGCAAATGACGCCTGCTATGTATTATTCTCTTGCACCTATCCTGGCCGAGGAAAGCCCCATCGACCATGTGGTCGATCATCCCCAGTTCTTCTGGCACAACACGCCGATCATCACCAATCACATGATCCTGATGGCGACCGCCGCGGTCATCATGTTGTTGGTCTTTCCGTGGATGGCCAGGGTCTACCGCGATGGCAAGCAGGTCGCCACCGGCGGGCGTAATCTGGTCGAGGCGATCATCGTGTACCTTCGCGAGGATGTCTGCCGCCCGGTGCTGGGCGCAGAGACCGACCGCTTCATGCCCTACCTTTGGACGACGTTCTTCTTCATCCTGACCAACAACATTCTGGGGCTGCTGCCGCTATCCGCGCTAACCGCATTCTTCTGGCATGGAACACTGCCCAATGGTGCGCCACGCTTTCCGCTGGGGGGAACCGCCACTTCCAATCTCTGCGTGACCGGTTCGCTGGCAATTATTGCCTTCATTGTGATGCAGATCAGCGGCATTCGCGCCAACGGCCTGTCGAATTATCTCAAGCACTTCCTCGGCGGCGCGCCCTGGTATATGGCATGGGTCATGATCCCGGTCGAATTCATCGGCATGCTGGTCAAACCGTTCGCGCTGGCGATTCGTCTTTTCGCCAACATGAGCGCAGGCCATATCCTGCTGGCGGTGCTGATTGGATTCGTGGCCACGGGCTTTGAGAGCCTGGGGCGCGGCGGCGGAACGGCCTTGTCCGTCGCGATCGTACTCGGTTCGACCGCCATCATGTGCCTGGAGACCTTTGTCGCGTTCCTGCAGGCGTATATCTTTACGCTGCTGACGTGCCTGTTCATCGGCCTTCTGGTGGTCCATGAGCACGAGCACAAGCCCGGCGAAGGCGGGCATCACAACGAAGATCACGAAGCGGTCGGCGGCGGCGATCTTACGGACGGCGAACAGATTCCCGACGCTCCCCGACAAGCCGGTGCTCACATGGCCGGCTGAGCGACCGACGAAAAAATCCATGACCCCCGCGGGCGAGAGCGGCGGTCCTTTGACGGGTCTTGTGGCCCGTGTGGCATGTAGAAGGCCGACTCGCGGGCCGGGGTGCTGGCCCAACCCTATGTGGGCTTTGGAGATCGTGTCATGCGTAAGATCGTGTTTCTTTTCGGCCTGGCCATGCTGGCCCTGCCGGCCGTGTCGGCGCTGGCCGCGGATACCGCCGCACCGACGGCCGGCTCGTATTTCTTCCCGCCGGTCGCTTACACCGCGCACCTGGGCGCAGCTATCGGCGCGGGTCTGGTCGTCATTGGCGCGGGCAAGGGCATCGGCGCCATCGGCAGCCACGCGGTTGAGTCCATCGCCCGCCAGCCTGAAGCCGGCGGCCGAATCTTCACCACCATGATTATCAGCGCCGCCCTCATTGAAGGCATTTCGCTGTTTGCAGTCGTCGTCGCCCTGATGGGCGTCCTGAAGAGCTAGATTGCGAAAATACCCCGCCCGGCCGGTTTGCCGCCGGCCGAGCGGCTTTTGCGTCGAATGCCTCCCTGGTATCAGGAGCCGATCATGAAGCGTTTGTGCCTTTTCTTTGCGGGATTGCTCATTCTGGCCGGGCCGTGCGTGACCAGCGCCCTGGCCGCCGATGAATCCGGACCTCAGATGATCCCCACGCACCTGGGCCCGGCCGAGATAATCACCTCCGTCACGACGATCGTGATCTTCTGCTGTCTGTTGGCCGTCCTGGGCAAATTCGCCTGGGGTCCGATTCTCAAAGGCTTGCAGGCCCGCGAAGAGGGAATCCGCAAGGATATCGAGCGCGCCGAAGCCACGCGCAAGGCGGCCGAGAAGGTGCTGGCGGATTACAACGCCCAATTGGCCGGGGCGCAGGAGAAGGTACGCCAGATCATTGACGGCGCGCGGACCGATGCCGAGAAAATCGCGATGAACATCCGCATTGCGGCTCAATCGGAGGCCGAGGACATCAAGGAACGCGCCACCAGCGAAATCGAAGCCGCGAAGAACGCCGCTCTTACCGAGGTGTACGCGGCCACGGCCGATCTGGCCACCAGCGTCGCCGAAAAGATTCTCCGTCGCCAGCTTAACCCCGGCGACTACCGCGATCTGGTCGATCAGGGCGTCGCGGAATTTCAAAAGGCCGGAGCCTGAGACACCACAGCCATGCATAATGACAACCACCAATCTCCGCTGGCCGTCAGCTACGCCCGGGCGATTCTCGAACTGGCGCACGAACACAACCAGGTCGCCAACGTCGCCGAGGAACTGAAGCAGATTCGCCAGCTTGGCGATAACGTGCCGCAGCTTCGAGATGTACTGGCCGACCCGGCCATCGGCACCACCGAACGGCAGGCGATGCTCAAGCGAGTTTTCGAGGGAAAGATCACTCCACTGCTTCTGGACGCGATGCTGTATCTGGCGGAGAAAATGCGGTTGGATGTGCTGCCGGCCGTCGCCGATGCGTTTGACGATCTCCTCCGCGCCGAGCAGGGGTTTATCGACGTCGACATCACCGTGGCCCGCGAACTGGAACCGCAGCAACTGGCCAGCGTTCAGGCCGGCATCGGCCGGGCACTGAACAAAACGGCCGTCCTCCATCAATCCACAGACGATTCGATCATCGGCGGCATCGTCCTGCGCGTGCAGGATAAGCTGATCGACGGAAGTATTCGATCCCAATTGCAACTGGTTCGCCAGCGCATGCTCGCGGCGGCGCCGCATTGACTATCGCACACACTATTTTCCAATCCGGAGTCTAAGTAATGGCCATCAACGTCGCGGAAATCACAAGCGTTCTCAAGCGAGAGATCGCCGGTTATTCCCAGCAGCTTCAGGTCAACGAAGTCGGCACGGTCATCGAGGTCGGCGACGGCATCGCCCGCGTGTACGGCCTGCGCAATGCCATGAGCGGCGAGTTGCTCGAATTTCAATCCGGCGTCATGGGCCAGGTCTTTAATCTTGAGGAAGATTCCATCGGCGCCGTCATCTTCGGCGATAACCTGGGCATCATGGAAGGCGAGAGCGTCAAGAGCACCGGGCGGTTGCTCGAAGTCCCCGTCGGCGAGGCCGTCGTCGGTCGGGTTGTCACGCCCCTGGGCGTCGCCATCGACGGCGGGCCGGTCATCCCCCTGCGCGAAACCCGCAAGCTCGACATCGTCGCCCCCGGCATCGCCGAACGCCAGCCCGTCAAGGAACCCCTCCAGACCGGCATCAAGGCGATCGACTCGATGATCCCCATCGGCCGCGGTCAGCGCGAACTCATCATCGGCGACCGCAAGACCGGCAAGACCGCCATCGCCCTGGACACGATCATAAACCAGAAAGGGACCGGCGTAAAATGCTTCTACATCGCGATCGGCCAGAAGGAATCATCCGTCGCGCAGGTCGTTGAGACTCTCCGCCATCACGGGGCGATGGATTTCACCACCGTCGTCGTCGCCACCGCCTCCGATCCCGCACCGCTTCAATACATCGCCCCCTATGCCGGCTGCGCCATGGCCGAATACTTCATGTGGAAGGGCCAGGCCACCCTCTGCGTCTACGACGACCTGACCAAGCAGGCCGCCGCCTATCGCCAGCTTTCACTGCTGCTCCGCCGTCCGCCCGGCCGTGAAGCCTATCCCGGCGACGTCTTCTATCTCCATAGCCGCCTTCTGGAACGCGCCGTCAAGCTGTCCGACGCCCACGGCGGCGGCAGCCTCACTGCACTGCCCATCATCGAAACCCAGGAGGGCGAAGTTTCCGCCTATATCCCCACCAACGTCATCAGCATCACCGATGGGCAGATATACCTCGAACCCGACCTCTTTTTTGCGGGCGTGCGGCCGGCCATCAACGTCGGCATCAGCGTCTCGCGCGTGGGAGGCAATGCCCAGACCAAGGCCATGAAGAAAGTGGCCGGGTCGCTTCGACTCGACCTGGCCGCTTATCGTGAACTTGAAGCTTTCTCTCAACTTGGCACCGAACTGGACAAAGACACGCAGGCCCGTCTGGATCGCGGCGCCCGGCTGGTCGAGTTGCTCAAGCAGCCGCAGTTCCGGCCAATGGCGTTCGAGCAGGAAGTCATGGCCGTCTACGCCGGCACGCAGGGTTTCCTGGACGATGTGCCCCTCGCCCGCGTCCAGGAGTTCCAGAACGCGTTTTTGGCGTACGTGGATTCGGCGGCCCCGGCATTGCGAAGCGGACTGGCCCAGAAGCGCGAACTGAGTTCTGATCTCGAGGCCCAACTCAAGGCCGCATTGGCCGACTTCAAGGCGAAAGCATGGAAGAAATAGGATGATTGGGCATTTTGGGTAATATTAACAGCGGGATGGGCTCGGCCCGTCCCGCTTCATTTTCCAAATCCCGCAGGTCAATCGATTTGGTGAAACAAATACCGCCTTCAAACGATTTAGATAGGGACGGGACATAACGTAGAATGGATGCGGACCGGCGCGGTGTGTTGGCTGAGGGGCAGGTCGTTTTTGCAGGATGCAGCGCCGTTTGCTTGGAAGGGCTGTTTCCCATGGCTGGAGTTGTTGATGTCTGACCCGAGAACAGCCTCCGACGGCCATCCCCTGCCCAAAGCCCTGTTCGGATTCGACGTAATCGACTTCCTCGGCACCGGTGCCGGCAGCCGCATTTACGCCGTTTCCGACCCCGCCACGCGCCAAATCTACGCCCTCAAGCATGTCGCCATCAGCGACGAAAAGCACCACCGCTTCTTCGAGCAGCTTGAAGCCGAATACGAAGTCGGCCGGCAGATCAACCACCCCAATCTCCGCCGGGTCGTCGACCTTAAGGTCAACCGCACGCTCCTCCGCCGCGTGATCGACGCAGCGCTGGTGATGGAACTGTTCGACGGCCTGGCATTGGACAATCGCCCGCCGCTGACGCTGCCGGAGACCATCCACACGTTCGTGCAGACCGCCAACGCCCTGCACGCCATGCATACGCGCCGGTTGGTACACTGCGATCTTAAGCCCAACAACATTCTTCTTGGCCCAGACGGCACGGTGAAAGTGATCGATCTCGGCCAGGCATGCCCCATCGGCACCATCAAGAAGCGCATTCAGGGCACCCCGGATTACATCGCTCCTGAACAGGTCAAATGCCAGCCGGTGACCGTGCGCACCGATATCTTCAACTTCGGGGCCACGCTCTATTGGGCCCTGACGCGCCAGCACGTTCCGACGCTCTATCGCATCAAGAAGTCCGGGAACAGCCTGCTGAGCGATACGCATATCCAATCCCCCGCGCAGATCAATCCGGCGGTTCCCATCCCGCTGTCGAATCTCGTGATGGAATGCGTGCGCACCAACCCGATCCGCCGCCCGAACGACATCTCGCGCCTCACCAGCCAGCTCGAAGCGATCGGCTTTGCGATCCAGAATCGCCAGGCCGGCCCGGCCGCCACGCCGCTGGTTGAGCCGGTTGAGATCATTGACGAGCCGTCCGACGACATCGACATCGCCGACCTGCCGATCGACGATTCCGATATCGCCGCCGACCCCGATTCCCCCTTCGCCCCCCTCCCCGACGAGCCCGGCGACCAGAGCCTTTCCGCCTGATCCGCCATCGGGATCTCAAACCCGAAATCGCAATTAGCGGATCGAAATTCTGCGCTTTCGCCAGTAACGCCACCGGCCAGCCGTCCCCGATCTCCTCGCCCGCGAACCGCGCTGCCATCGCGACCCCGGCCAGTAATACGAGTATCGCCGACCTCTGTGCCCACGGCTATTTTTCGGCCCCATGTCTTGCGCCGCGATCGCGCGATATGATGATCAGTGACGACGGCCTCGGCAACGCCGCCAGAGAGGATGTGGCCCATGAGCCTGACAGTCACTAGCGATTCGTTCGCCCACGGCCAGAGGATTCCGACCAAATTCACCGGCGACGGCCAGAACATCTCGCCGGGGTTGCGATGGACGGGCGTTCCCCAGCAGGCCGCTGAACTGGCCCTGATCGTAGACGATCCCGATGCGCCGATGGCCGAGCCTTTTGTGCATTGGGTGCTGTACAAGATCCCCGCCAGCGCCACCGCCCTGCCGGAAGGCGCCGGGAACGACGCCAAGTCCAAAGCCCCGCCCGGAGTGATGCAGGGCCGGAACTCAATCAAGAAGCCCGGCTATCTCGGCCCCGCGCCCCCGCGCGGTCATGGCACGCATCACTACCATTTCCGACTTTATGCCCTGGACAAACCGCTGGACGTACACGCCGGCTTGGAAAAGACCGCCCTCCTGGCCGCCATGTCCGGGCATGTTTTGGACGAGGGAGAACTCGTCGGCATATACTAGCGGGCTTGATTGCAGGCCGGGCAAGGGAGAACGAGCCCCGTGAGTCCTCAGACAAAGAAGCAGGACAATGACTCAAACGCTCGATGAGATCCGTCGCGAAGGCTTGGCTGTCTTGCGTCAGAAGTTGGGCCGCGCGGGCATGATCCGCTTTCCGCAACAATTCGGCACTGGGAGCGGCGATTATGCAAAGAGCAGGCATGCCTGGGTGGATCGCACCAGCATGAGCGACCTTCGCAAGGCCGCAACGCGCTTGCGCTCAGGCCGTGGCCGGAACGGGTGATCGTGCCCATCACTCCTCAAACAACCGCCCCTGCGCCGCGTCGCGCGTGACCGACTCGACAGTCCCATCGGCCAATTGGGTCACAATGGCCGTGCCCGGCGGCGCATCGGCGGCCGCTCGCAGAATCCGCGATGTCTTCTTGACCGTGGTGATGCTGTATCCCCGCGCCAATACCTGACGCGGGCCAATTGCTTGAAGATGGGACGCCAAGGCGTCAATGCGGTTCCTCAGCCGATCGCGGGTTGATGTCCACGCCCGGTGCAATCGGGCATGGGCGGCCGACAATTCTGTTGTTCGCAGGCGAATCTGGTGGCGGGGATGGCGTTGTTCGAATTTCGCGGCGGCTGTTTCGAGTCGGCGCTCGGCTTGATGCAGCCGTTTGCCGACCGCCATCGACAGGGCACGCTGGCGATCGTCCAGAAGTTGCCGCATGGCGTCGATACGATCGGTTGGGCGGCGGAAAATCGGGTGCCGCTCGATGCCGGTCAGGCGTTGGCGCATCTCCTGGATGATGGATCGCACGCCGGAGCGCAGGCGGGTTCCGGCCAGTTCGATCGCGTCGCGGGCCGTTCGCCAGCGGCTTGTGACGACTTGGGCCGCTTCCGTGGGCGTATGCGCATGATGATCGGCCACGAGATCGGCGATGCTGACATCCACCTCGTGGCCGATGCCGGTGACGATGGGAAGTCGCGACGCGGCGATCGCCAGCGCGACGGGTTCCTCGTTGAAGGCCCACAAATCCTCAAGCGATCCGCCGCCACGGGCAAGCAGGATCGCGTCAATATGCAATTCGCTGGCGGCCAGTGAATTGAGATGAGTTATGCCTGCCGCGATAGCCGCCGCCGCGCCTTCACCCTGCACCGGGACGTGATAGACCCACAGCCGCAGCCAGGGGAAGCGGCGCAGGACTTTCAGCATGTCCTGTAGCGCCGCGGTCTGACGGCTGGTGACCATGACCAATCGTATCGGATAGGCCGGCAGCGGTTTCTTTCGCTCCGGAGCGAAGAGTCCCATCGCATCTAATCGCGCCTTGAGTTGCGCGAAGGCCAGTTCCAGCGCACCCTGCCCGACCGGATTGATCGACCGCGCGTACAGCCGGTAATCGCCCTGCGGCGCGTACACGGCGATCCGGCCGCTGGCGATCACTTCCATGCCGTGCGCCATTTTGAATTTCAATTTCGACGCCACATCCCGCCACATGGCGCAGCGCAGGCTGGCGGCGGAATCCTTGAGCGTGAAATAGACGTGCCCCGATGCGCCATGCACCGTGAGATTGCTCACCTCGCCCCGAACGTGAACCATGGCCGGCACGCCGGACACCACCGCACGCTCGACCATTTGCGTCAATTGCCCCACAGTCAAAACCACCGGCCCGCCCCCCGGAGCGGATAACCTTTTCCCCGTCTCCGCGCGCCTTCGCCCCGGTTTCCCGGCCGGCTTCGCCCCGCCGGAACCCGCCGATGCAAACAACTCATCGCCCATCGACGAAGTATGGCGTGAGGCGATGGCGAAATAAAGACGCTCGCCAATTTCGTTTTATGGTTGGGTCGTGGGCCGCGACGCCGCGGTCAGCGCGTCGATCACGTCCTGTTTCTTGATCTGTTTGGCCCAATCAAGCGCCGTGCGGCCCTGCGTGTCGGCCGCGGTCAGCGACGAGCCATGGGCGAGATACTTGATCACATCGAGGCGCGACTTGGCGATGGCGTCGGCCGCCGGGCCGCGACCGGCATTCATGCCGTCCTCTCGCACCGCCACAATAAGGGCCGTCTGACCCCACGCGTCGACGGCATTGACGTCGATGCCCGCATCGATGAGGAGTTGCACTGATTCCTGATTCCCTCTCACGCCGGCGTAATGCAGGGCTGTCGCGTTGTCGCCGATGATGACTAGGCCGCCTTTGCCGCCGCGCCAGGTGATGCGGGTCTTGAGATCGGCCCCCGCCGCGATGAGCATCTTCACGATCGTCGGATGACTCATCGCGTCCACTATGATGGGAAAGCCGAGTCCCTGCTTGAAATCATTGGGATCGGCCTTGTTATCCAGCAGCAGCTTGCAAATGTCGTCGCGGCCCATCATCGCCGCCACGCGCAGCGGTACGGAGTGCGCGCCCTGTGTTGCATTGACCCAGGGAGGATCCTCGGGATCGTGCGCCTTGAGCAGCTTCTTCACCCGGTCGATGTCGTTTAGATAGATGGCCGCGTCAACCGTATATTGCGCGCCGGCCGCAAGGAGCCTATCGCAAATGGATCGCAGGGCGGGGTCGTTGTTCTTTCGCGCGCATTCCTCTGCAATGGATTCAAGCGGGGTCTCGCTCATGCCCGCTCGGATTTCCAGATCGGGCTTTTTCGCCAGCAGCAGATCGGCAATCTCGGGCGTGGGCGCAAGATAGATCACGGTGAAGTGATTCTCGAATTGCTGGTTCACATCGGCCCCGCCATCGAGAAGTTGCTTGACCCAGGCGGCATCGCCATTTTCAACCGCGACGCGCAGGGGCGGGAAGTTCTGCGCCTCGTCAGCGTTCATTTGCGCGATAGCCTCTTGTTCTCGTTGTTCTAAGGCGCGCATCTTGTCGTCTTGCTGCGCCTTGGCCGATTGCGTTGACCAGAACAACCCGCTGGCCAGAATGACCAGAGAGAGTCGCGCCAGGGCGCCGATGAATTTTTGCATCGAACCCAACATTCGACACTCTCCTTCGCAGCTCGCCGCACCAGAATATGAGACCGCCCAATACTATACTATACCGCCATCCGCGCTGCGCGTTTCGGGGTAATCCGGATTTGACGGTCAGTTCTTTACAAAACATTTGCGCACCTGGCCGCAAATTCCTCTTGACGCCGTTCGCAATCTTGGCACAATGGCAATCCAAAGCCACCCCGGCTCGCAATGGCGGGTGCCAGCGTTCTGGCACACCGTAGCGTGCCGCGGTGGCTTTTTTTCGTTGACGGAGACCCTTATGCCCACGAAATCCGAATTGCTCACCAGGACCATCGACCATTACGACATCACCCGCCACAACGTCGTTGGCGTCGTAGATGCCATGCAATCCATGGCCTTCACTGCCCGCGATCTT
Organism: uncultured Tepidisphaeraceae bacterium; assembly: GCA_964420285.1. Taxonomy (GTDB): domain Bacteria; phylum Planctomycetota; class Phycisphaerae; order Tepidisphaerales; family Tepidisphaeraceae; genus CAYQTE01. The sequence continues at coordinate 64,851 of CAYQTE010000018.1, read as the reverse complement.
CACCGCGCGGCTGACATCTACGACCGCATGGTCCGCGACCGCGACTGCGGGATCATCCTCTGCCTGGCCGGGTCGCTGATTTCCGCGGGACTTAAGAAAGTTTTCGTCGACATGATCCGGAACAACATGGTCGATGCCGTGGTCAGCACCGGGGCCAACATCGTCGATCAGGATTTCTTCGAGGCACTGGGCTTCCGCCATTACATCGGCAGCCCGACGCTCGACGATGCGACGCTCCGCAATCTCCACATCGACCGCATCTACGACACGCTCATCGACGAGGACGAACTTCGTGTCTGTGATGAAACCGTCCAGAAGATTGCCGATGAACTGGAACCCCGTCCCTATTCCTCCCGCGAGTTCATCCGCGAAATGGGCGCCTATCTCCAGCGCAACGGCAAGACCACCGACAGCATCGTCCTGGAAGCCCACCGTAAGGATGTGCCGATCTTCTGCCCGGCGTTCAGCGATTGCTCGGCCGGGTTCGGTCTCATCGCCCACCAGAGCGCCCGCGGCGATCAGCCCAAGGTCAGTCTCGATTCGGCCAAGGATTTTCTGGAATTGACGCAGATCAAGATCAAGAACCCGCAGACGGCCCTGTTCATGATCGGCGGCGGCGTGCCGAAGAACTTCGCCCAGGACATCGTCGTGGCGGCCGAGGTTCTCGGCAACGATGCTCCCATGCACAAATACGCCATCCAGATCACCGTCGCCGACGTGCGCGACGGGGCCTTGTCCGGCAGCACGCTCAAGGAAGCCAGCAGTTGGGGCAAGGTGGACACAGTCTACGAACAGATGGTCTACAGCGAAGCGACGGTGGCCGTGCCATTGATCGTCGGCTACGTCTGGCACAAGGGCAACTGGAAGAGCCGCAAACCGCGGCGGTGGGCCACGCTGCTGGATACGGCGGCGGTGGCTTAAGTCATGCGCCCTTGGGACGGGTGCGGCCCGCATCGCCAAAGAGCGTGTGCGTCCATATAATCACATAACCGTATGCCGGAAATCAGTCGGTTTTTCGGAATTGTAATCGCCATGTATTACAACGACCATGAGCCGCCGCACTTTCACGCACGTTACGGATCGCAAAAGGCGAAAATTCTGATTGATCCGCCGACACTGATCGCGGGCGATCTGCCGCCGCGTGCGCTGGGCATGGTGATGGAATGGGCCACGATTCACCGCCGAGAGCTGCGCGAAAACTTTGCCGCGACGCTGGAGCGACGCCCCACGCGGAAGATTGAACCGCTTGTGTAGATTGGAGATTGCGATGTTTCCAGACGTGACATCGGTTCGATATCTGCATGATTACCTCCTTGAGCTGACCTTCGCCGACGGGGTAACCGGGCGTCTTGATTTCGCCTCATGGATCGTCGGTCAAGGCGGCGTGCTCGCGCCTTTGGAGGACAAGGCATACTTCGCCCAGGCGAGCGTGAATGCGGATATCGGAACCATCGTCTGGCCCAATGACGTGGATTTCGATCCGGAAGTCTTGTACAGCCACATCACCGGCCAGCCGATCCCAAGGCCCATTTCCGAAGTCGCCAATTGAGGGAATTCGGGGTGCTGCAAGCGGGCAAGGGGTCATGCGTCAGTCCAGCCAACGCGGCTTCACACCGCCGACGCGACCGGTTCGTTCGCCGCCCCGGCCAGAGTGAGCTGGCGTTCGTTCTGGCTGGCGCGCAATTGCGCCAGGGCGTACACGGCCGCTTCGCTTTGACAGGTTCCGACCACGGTGCCATGCGCGCTGTCGGCGGCGCGGCTGGGGTCGAGTGGTTCGCCCACCGGTGCCCACGTCGCGCGGTAACAGTTGAAGATCAGGTTCTGCTTGATTGAAAGTTCCAGACCCGCCCGCGCAAACTCCTGCTGTACGGCCATCACCGATGGATATCTGCGTCCATCCGGCAATCGCTCGCAGTCGATCAGGTCGTCCGGCAACCATCCCGCCTCGAAAAGCCGGTCCACGGCGTATGTGAGATTCATCAGGCAAACTCCTTCGGATCGACCGCAGCCAGCCCTGGTTGCGCCATCGTGCGGAAAATTCTACTCATACGACCGGCCGGCGAAAAGCGAAAAGAGCGAATTTTCGCGGTATCGGTTCTTTTGTTTGCCGGCCATATGTCAAACGACCGACCCTTCGAGCGATAATTTTTCGGGGTTGAGAATAATCGGAACTTTTTTTGACGCGGTCCATGTTAATATGAGTCCATCAGTCCAAACCGCGATACGCGGATTTCACGGAGGATCTTTCGGTGTCCAACCCCGCTGATTCAAACGACAAGCAATCCAAACCGTCCACTATGCGAGCGATGCGATCCCGCCATCGCCAAATGAGCCACGATACGGCGCACTCCGATGCGGCCGGCTCCGCGCCGGCGGCCGGACCGCTCGATCACGCCCTGGTCCCGCGGAACGCCGCGCCGCTGGTTTCAAGCCAGGGCGATCTGGCCGCGCTGGTTGCCCGGCTGCGAGCCACAGGCACGTTTGCCTACGACAGCGAATTCATCGGTGAACTCACGTACATTCCCAAACTGTGCCTGATTCAGGTCGCCACGGCCGACGAAGTCGCCCTGATCGATCCCCTGGCCAGTCTCGATTTACTGCCCTTCTGGGATCTATTGTGCGATCCGGCCGTGCTGAAAATCGTTCACGCCGGGCAGCAGGACGTGGAGCCGGTCTTCCGCCTGACCGGTCGTGCGCCGGCGAATCTCTTCGACACGCAGATCGCCGCCGGATTCGTCGGCATGAATTATCCGCTGGCTCTGACCAAGCTGATTTTCGAGTTGCTCGGCCATCGGGTGGGCAAGGGATTGACGGTGACCAACTGGGATCACCGGCCGCTGACGCATCAGCAGCTTCATTACGCCGCCGACGACGTGCGTTATCTGCCGGCGGTGCACGCGGAATTGTTGCGCCGGCTGACCAAGGCCGGGCACGCCGAGTTCGCCATCGAGGAATCCGCTGCCTTGTGCGATCCGGCACTGTATCGGTTTGACGCGGGCACGGCCTGCCGGCGCATTCGCGGATCAATCGGTCTGGCGCCGCAGAACATGGCGGTACTGCGCGAACTGGTGACGTGGCGCGATCAGGCCGCGCAAGCCGAAGACCTGCCGTCGCGCTCGGTCGTGACCGATCAGGTTCTGCTGGACATGGCCCGCCGTCCGCCGCGCGATTTGGCCTCGCTGGATCGCGTCAAGGGATTGCCACGTCCAGTCGAGGAACAACACGGATCGTCGCTTATTCAGGCCGTGCAGCGCGCGATGGCCATGCCGGCATCGGATCACCCCGTCGCGCGATTTCACGAGCCTGCGCCGGCCGAGCAATTTCGCGGCGATGCCCTGTGGGCCGTCATCGAGTGCCTTTGTTTTGGCCGCGGGATCGATCCCAGTCTCGTCACCAGCCGTCAGGAAATCACCCAGCTTCTGCATCAGCGGCAAACCGGAGGCACAAATGGCGGACTGCGGCTGACAAGCGGCTGGCGAAACAAGGCCGTCGGCGGCGATATCCTGCGCCTGCTGGATGAAGGCGTCGGTTTCACGGTGACATCGCAAGACGGCCGATTTGCCGCCTCCGGTTTGCATCCGGTCGCGCACGGTGCGTAAGATCACCGCGGGAGTCGGGTTTTCCGGACAAACGGCATGGTTGTTCTCGAATGGAAATATCGCCAGCGCGCCGGCGCGATCGCGGCGTGCGCCGTCGTCGGACTGGGGGCCTGGCTCTGGATCATTTCACATCGCCCGCCCCGCGCCGCCGGTCCCCTGCCGCAACAGGCTTATGTCTTCCAGCGCGATTGGATCGATACCGTTCGCCAGGCGGTTCTCGAACGCGGCGACGCGTTTTCGCGTCTGGATATTCTCGCGGCGGAAATTTCGTTCCACGGCGACGCGATACAGACCTCGACTGTTGCGTTCGATGCCTCGGCCGTGCGCGACAGCCATCGGTCGATCGGTCTGGTTCTTCGCATCGGGCCGATTTCGTCCGCGGCGGTCGATCCCTTTGGGGCGGATTCCGCGGCATCAAAGGCGATCGCGGCGGCCGCTCGCGACGCCATCGCGGCCGCACAGCGAAACCAGCTCCCGATCGATGAGTTCCAGATCGATTTTGACTGTCCGGATTCGCGGCTGACGCCGTTCTGCAACTGGGTGCGGATGGTGCAATTGGCCGTTGCGGCGCAATCACCGGATCACCCGATCGCGGTGACGATCACCGCGCTGCCCAGTTGGCTGAATCAGACGGCGTTTGAGCCGCTGGCGCGCCAGGCCGGGTCGTTCGTGCTGCAGGTTCACGCGCTGCATCAGCCCGTGGGGCCCGATTCGCTTTCGCCGCTGTGCGACACCGCCGAGGCCCGGCGCGATATCGAATTGGCCAGCCGGGTGCATGTCCCGTTCATGGTTGCGCTGCCGACATACACGTATCTGGCCGGCTTTGACGCACAGGGAAAGCTCCTTGGGCTTCTGGCCGAATCGGTGGACAATCCCTGGCCCCAGGCCACAACCTGGCGGACACTGCGTGCCGATCCACAGGCGCTGGCGGCGCTCGTGCAAAGCCTCGCGGCGGATCGCCCGCCGGAATTGCACGGTATCATCTGGTATCGCCTGCCGGTCGATTCCGATCAACTCAATTGGCGCTGGCCGACGCTGGCGGCGGTGATGTCCGGCCGAGCGCCCGCCGCGCATTTGACGGTTACCGCACAACAGGTTTCGACCGCCTTGTGGGAGTTCGAGCTGACGAACTTAGGGGATGATGATGCCCCGCTGACGGATGAGGTTTCGATTGCCTGGCAGACGGACGCCGGACTCGTGGCGGCCGACGGATTAGGCGGATTCACGCACGTCGACGACCCACGTTCGCACCAGGTGTTGCTGCGGCCGGCCGGTGACACATCCAGCAAGCTACTGCCTCCGGGTGAGACGCGCACGGTTGGCTGGGTACGTTTGAGTGGTTCTGGGTCGCCGACGGCGTCGCTCGGTCCGATCGCGCGCGACGTCGCGGCCGGCAGCGGACATTGACCGACGGACTGTCGAAAACGGATATCTCGGCCACCGGTCGCTTTTCAAATAATCCGCCTTCGGGGCGCTACTTTCCGCGAGTGAGGCGTCGTAGAATCGTCTTTAGGCCGTGGCTGCCGGCCCGGCCGCGTTCGGAAGCGCATTGGGAGAGACACTTGGCGGTCATCATCGCACTGCTGGCATTCGGTTTATTGTGGAAACTGTGGCGTACCAGACTCGACGGCTGGCGTGACGGATTTCTCGCCGCCTCCACGACGTGGGGCGTGATTTTGGTTGCGATGACCGAGTCGCTCAGCATCGCCAATCGGATCGTGTTTGTCTGGGTGATGACGGGATGGATCGTGGTGGATGCGGTTCTGCTGGTGGCGCTATGGCGGCAGCACCGCAGTCGCAAGAATTCGCGGACCCAGGAAGACTCGGATGAGCCGGGTGTGAAATATGTGGCCGACAGCGCGCTGGCATGGGTGATGTTGACGCCGCTGGCGGTGATCGGGGCGACGCTGGCGGTTGTGGCGTTTCGCGGTCCGCCCAACAATTACGACGCGATGGTCTATCACATGCCGCGCATCCTGCACTGGATTCAGGACGGCAACGTCGCCTTTTATCCGACCGCCATCGCCCGCCAGCTCGACATGCCGCCCGCGGCGGAATACATCATCCTGCACTTGCAGATACTCACCGGCGATGACGACCTTGCGGACTTCGTGCAGTGGTTCGCGTGGTGTGGCTGCATCATTGGCGTTTCGGCTATAGCGGGTTTGCTGGGCGCGGATGTGGTCGGGCAGGTGATAGCGGCCGTCGTGGCGGGCACATTGCCGATGGCTTGTTTGCAGGCGGTGACAACGCAAAACGATCTGGTGGCCGCATTCTGGATCGTGGCGCTGGCCTGGGCGGTTTTGCGCACACTCGTCGGTGCTCGGCGCGACCAGCGAGATATGCAATGGGTGAACATCCTGTTTTGCGCAGGGACGCTGGGAATGGCCATGCTCACCAAGACAACCAATTACCTCTTCGCCGCCCCGGCGGTTGTGGCGCTTTTGCTGGGACTCATGTGGCTTCGCACATGGCGGGCGGTGGCGCCGCTGGCGGTTGTGGCGATCCTGGCGGTGGCGCTGAACGCGCCGATGTATGTTCGCAACATGCGGTTCACACACACGCTGATCGGGACCGGCGGTTCGGGTGCGCGCGGAGCCGATGAGTACATCAACAGCCAGCGCACGGTAGGGACAATTGCGTCGAATCTGCTTCGCAACATCGGCGTGGAATTGATACTCCCCTCGGACGATTACACCGGCCGTATTGAGCAGGCGATCCGGGCGGTGCATGGTTGGCTTGGGCTGGACGCGGACAACCCGGCCACGACGCTGCAGCGGACCCCGGCGATATTTCAGCTTCGCAGCCTGCTGTGGAATACCGAGGACGCCGCGCCAAATCCGGTGCAACTGCTGCTCATTTTTTTGGCGGCGGTTCTGATCCTGGTGCATTGTCGCGCCAGCGGGAAGGCCGCCATCTATGGCCTGGGGATTTTGGCCGCCGCGATGGCGTTCTGTTACGAGCTGCGCTGGCAGCCGTGGCACGCGCGGCTACATCTGCCGATCATGATCACGGCGGCGCCACTGGTGGGCATCGCGCTGGAACGGCACATGAATCGCAAGCTGGCGCTGGTGATTGCCGCACTGCTTCCCTGGTTGAGCGTGCCGGTCGTACTCACGAACTATTCCCATCCCCTGGTTGGCGACAACTCGATTTTCCTTCACGACCACGACACCCGCCTTTTCGTCGCCCATCCAAACCTGCTGTACTGGTTTCGAGAGGCGACCAAAGTGGCCGATGCCCATCACTGCCGCCAGATCGGCATTATCGACGGCGGCGACGACTGGGAATATCCGCTGGATATGATGGTGGCCGAGAAGCTTCCCGGTGTGCGATTCGCGTTTTATCCCGGCCAGACCACACTGACCCAGGAGCAGGTGCAGACACGCAACAAGGGATGGGACGAAACTCTGCGGCCGTATATCGTCGTCAAGGTCAGCGGAGATGTCGCCACGGTGGTGAAGATCGTGGATCAGTAGCCGCTGGGCAACGGGGTGCCGGATCGCGCCGCCCTATTGGCTTGAGAGTTTCTGATAATACTGTTTCAGCGCGTCGGACCATGCGGGGGGAAGCGTGCCCTTCATCGAGTCGGAGATATCCTGCTGGAGCTTGAGATTGCCGGTCGGCGTGGCATCGTGCTGCACGAGTGTCTGGCCGCCCAGCAGCAGACGCGACGTTTCCAGATCGTTCAGCAGAACATCCTTTCGCTGCAGGACATTGTCATAGCGGTTGGCCTGGAAATCGGATTCCAGGCGGCGCATCAGGGCGATCGAATCGAGCATGCGGAAGCTGTCGTAGTGATCGAGCTGGTAATCGAGATTGAGCCGCTCGGCCTCGTTGCGAATCTGGGCCTCGTTCTGGGCCAGCCGCTGCATGGCTTCCTTTTGCTGCGGCGGCGGGACGGGCCCTTCCAATCCGGCAGCGCCCTGGCCGCTGAGCTTGCCGCCGCCTGTCGCCCCCCCGGTGGGGTCTTTGCTCGTGTCGTTGACGACGCCCTGCTGGAACGGAGTGGGATCGAGGCGCGTGGGCGTATTGCGGCCGCCCTTTCCGACGGCCGAATCGCCGACGAATTCACCTTCGCTCTGGCCGGTGCGTCCTTCGCCGCTGCGACCCTGCATGGTGTTGTCGTTGGGGAGATTATTGCCAGTGACGCCGGCAGCGGAATTGTCGGAGATCGGCCCGTCCAGCGCATCCCAGCCATTGCCCTTGTTGATCGAATCGTGCCAGTTGGAATTGGCGTCCTGCGCGTCCTGAAGCAGATCCTCCTGCTGTTCGAGCAGATCACCAACCAGATCCTGCAAGTTCTGCGGAAGTTCCGGCAGCGGGGCTTCGGTCTTGGTGACGGGGTCTTCCATGCTCCAATCGGTGTGATCGGGCACGTTGGCCAGCCATTTCTCGATGTTGCTGTCGAGCTTCTTGGCCAACTCCAGACCGCTTTCCTCCAGCGGAACGGCTGTCTCGTTGGCCGGGGTCTTGAGCGCATTGGCCGCCAGCGTGACTTCGTCGTAGGTTTCCATGAGGTCGCGGAGCATGTTGGGATTGGACATGTCCTGCTCGCCGTTCTTGGAATAATCGACGACCTGTTTCTGCATGAAGGCGTCGAGGTTTTGCTCGTCCATCTTGAGCTGGTCGAGCTTGTCCTTGTCCTGCTGATCGAAGTTGTCGACCGCTTTCTTGGCCAGCGAGGCCTGCTGATCGAGAATACGCTGCTGCTCCTTCATGAACTGCTGGAGAGCCTGATCGAGATTGCGCAGGGCGTCGGCCTCGCTGAGCAGCGGATCGGCCGTGCGCGTGGTGGGCTGGGTCGCGGCGGCCCGGGCGGTGCTCACCGTTCCCAAAAGCGTGTGCAGCGTCGAGATGATCGTCCGCTGCCGCGACTGCAAGTCATCGTCGAGTTTCTGCTTTTGCGTGGTGTCGGGTTCAACGGCAGCCGCGGCGGAGATATCGATCGCCTCCTGGGCCGGGTTGACGGCCAGAAGCTGAAGAGTCTTCTGGACCGCGCGGGTGTCGCCGTTATAGAGCGGCGCGGCTGCGGTATCGACCATGAGCTGTCGCAGATCGGTCTGGCCCGAGCCGATTTTCGTCATCGCCGGCTTGTCGGCCGGTTTCCAGGCAATGGCCTGATCGTTGAGCGACTGCTGCATCTGGAGCATCTGCAAGAGGCGATCCCGAAGCTGATCGGCCTGCTCGGTGAGCTGTTTCTGTATGGCGGCCGGATCAATAAAGCGGATTTGGATCTTCGGCCCCAGCGCCGTCTGCGGTCCGCCATCTTTTATCACCGACAGCAGATTGCGATTGTCGGTGGCCTCAATCTGCACGAAAAGACGTGAATTGCTCGTACGCTGTGCGGCGGGTATTTGCAGTGTTACATCGACGCTCTGCGATGGCTTGTTGTCCGGGAAATTCACGGTGGCGGCGGGCGTCATCGGCTCATCGGCGCTGGTGGCGGTGAGCACGCGGCATCGCGTGACGCCCCAATCGTCGCCCAGTGCGGCCGTGATATGCAGCGGTGCATCGGGCGCAACCGAACTGTCCTCCTTTGGCCAGATCATGCGGATCGTTGGAGGCTGATCCTTGCGGCAGTGAATCAGCAGCGGCGATTCCGGCAGCTTGGCCAGAACCTGCCCGCCGTCCGTGGGAAGAATCTGCACCGGCGTGTCGTCAAGCACCACGAGATCGGCGATGAACGTGCCGGCATCAACGGCGGTCATCGCGACCGGCGGGGCATCACCGGCGGCCAGCATGGCACTTCTGGCCGGAACGTCCAATGCCGCCACAATGTGAACCGATGTTCCCTGCGGAACGGAAACCGGCGTCGAGTTCGGATTGGCCGGGTCGATCGTCGGCATCGGCACCGACTGATTGATGTAGGTCGGCGGCGTGGCGGTCAATTTCAAGCTGCTCAGGCGAATCTGTTGGCGAAGGCTGACGCTGTACCAGGGGGACTGAGTGCCGCCGACCTCGACGCGGTATTTGAACGGCTGGTCGACGTGATCGATGCGGTAGCCGTATCGTACCGCCTGGCCGTCGCCCTGCATGGTTGGCGGCAGCGTTTGTGTGTCGATGGCCGAATCGAAGATCAAGCGCGCCGGTGGCGCCGGAAGAATGCCGGCGGCGTCGATGGCGATTTCCAGTGGCTGGCCGGAGACGCGAGACGTATCGCCGGGATCGACGTTGATGAGGTGCATTGATCCGATCGCCGGGACGAACGCGCCCGGCCGAAACATCTGTGCCCAGCCGTGCGCGACTTTCGCCGGCATGGCAACGGCGGCGACGGCGAATGGAAGTGCGATCGCGCCCAGCCAGATCGCCCGCACGCGCAGATCCGACCAGCGGATGGCGGCCGCCACGGGACGATCCGCCAGCATCACCGCGATCTCGCGGAAAATGGAGGGTAGAAACGGGCTGCCGGCCAGATCATCGGCCCGCGAAAGCAGCAGGCTGTTGGTCAAACCATTACACAGGCCGTCAATCCGGCCCTCGACCAGCCGGGCCATTTCCAGCGGCCTCGGCCGAAACAGCAACGGCCGCCCGATCCACACGGCCGCCATAGTCGCCAGCGACAGACCCCACGCCAGCGCGATCGCCTGCGTGATTCGCCCTTGCCCCAGCGTATGCGCCGCCAGCGTCGCCGCCACAGTGAGCACAACGCCCGCCGCCACAAAATGGATCACCCCGGCGACCAACCGCTGAACGCGGTATTTCTGCCCCACGAGATCGAGAGTATCCTCGATCGCCAGCAGTGATTGATCGTGCGACAAATCGGTCATAGCCGCTCCCTATAATAACATCCAACAAGCTGCGATATTGCATAGAATCTTGACCGATTCCGCTTTTTGCACCCACCCCGTTTCTCAACTCACGAGCGTTTGATTCCCGGCCGGGATCGTTCCCGATTCGAAAATGGGGTTGTCGGTAGTGCTATAAAACAGGCTATCGTTGGTGGCCGCACCGGCGAAAATCTGGTCGGCGGTTCCATCGACAGCATAGAAGACGTTGTTTCCCAGCCCGCCGTAAAGTTGATTTGTGCCGGCCCCGCCGTCGAGGGAGTTGTCACCGAGGCCGCCGCGGAGCGTGTCGTTGCCGAGGCTGCCGAAGATTGTGTCGTTGCCTTTTCCGCCGCAGAGTAGGTCGTCACCTTGTCCGCCCTTGATGGAATCGTCGCCGGGGCCGCCATTGACTGAATCGTTGCCCTGTCCGCCGCCGAGTGTGTCATTGCCGGCACCGCCCAAGATGGTGTCATCTCCGGGACCACCCTGGACACTGGAACCGGGGACACCCGCGCCAAGTGAGACGTAGTCGTTGCCCGCGCCAGCCTCAACATCAATGGAGTTGATCGAAGTGAGAGGGAACGACTGCGACGTGACGCCGTTGAGCGTCGCGGTCAGGTTGCCATCGCCATCGGTTTGCAGGGTGATGACATCGTTGCCGCCGGTGCCCTGGACGAGGAGGCTGCCGCCCGTCAACGTGGCGAACGAAGCTTGTATCGTGAATAAGCTTGACGCCGCACCAGTCAGTGAGCCGTCGGTTGCGGTCAGCGTGTATGTTCCCGGCGTGTTAACAGCAAGGTCGCTGAAGGTCGCGACACCGTTAATGGCCTGGGCGGAGGTAGTTCCGGTCAATAGTGGCGACCCGCCGCCTGAGGTGGTGCCGATGGTCACAGCCGAGACATCGCTGGTGACGATGTTGCCGTTTTCATCCTCCACATCAACAGTGACGGTCGGGCTAAACGCGGCTCCGCTGGCCACGGTAAAGGGCTGCTGGGCGAAGACCAGTTGGGAAGCAGGGCCGGCGGCTTCGGCCGCCAATCCCAACGGGAAACCCGTCGAGATAAGCGTTGCATTGACGACCGTACCAGAGGTGGTGTATTCACCAACAAAATTGCCGGAACCGTCGGGTTCCGTGTTCGCGTACGTGACAAACACGTCCGATCCGAGCACGGCAAGGCCATAAAAAACAACTGGCTCGGAGACAATTGATGTGTTCACCGCTGCCCCAGAGGTCGTGTATTCACTGACTTTGCCTCCGTAAGCGACAAAGAGGTCCGACCCGGACACGACCAAGCCGCCGCACGACCCGCCGACCGTACCCAAATCAGGGACCAGCGCTGCGTTCACCACAGCGCCGGATGTCGTGAATTCGCCTATTATGCCGTTGGGCGCGACGCCGGATTCCACAACAAAGATGTCCGAGCCAGACACGGCGATGCCCGTCACGGCACCTTGCAATCCGGTCACCAGCTTGGCGTTCACTGTAGCACCGGAGGTCGTGTATTCGCCTATCCAGCTTTGTCCGTTATTGTTCAAGACGGTGACAAAAAGGTCATCCCCGGAAACGGCGATGGCAAGCGGACCGCCGGGTAGTGTCTGGGTATAGCGCCCGCTTAGGGTAATATAATGTGGCAATCCTGAGATCAGTGCGGAGTTTACCGTCGCGCCGGATGTCGTGAATTCGCTAACCGTGCCGTTGTTGGAGTTGGCGGTAAAGAGGTCCGAATCCGAGACGGCAATACCCGGGTTGGTAAACGTGGGAAACGTCATCAACGAGGCGTTCACTGTCGCGCCCGAGACGGTGTACTGGCCGATCTGGTTGCCGTTGATAAGGAACAAATTCGATCCAGACATGGCAACGGCTCCGCCACTGCCACTAAAGCTCGCAAAGGTGTTCACCGCCGCGCCAGAGAGCGTAAACTCGTGAATCGATCCTGCCCCGGCGGTAGCTTCCACGGCAAACAGGTCCGAGCCCGAGACAGCCAATGCCGTCGCGCTGGTCTGCACTACCGAAGGATTCACGATCGCGCCGGCGGTGGTGTATTCGGCGATCGCTGCATCATTTGAATCGCCATTCTCAACAAACAGGTTTTGGCCTGAGACAACGATACTGGACGGGTTCGAGAGCCCGACGACGCCGGCAGGGTTCTCGGAATATCCGGTGACCAGTGCAGCGTTCACTGCCGCGCCAGACGTCATATATGCGCCAATCGCACAGGTGAACTGGCCTTCAGAGGTCACAAACAGTTCAGAGCCGGACACGGCAATGCCCACCGGCCCATCCAACCCCGATACGAGTGCCGCGTTTACTATCGCACCGGCCGTGCTGTATTCGCCAATTGCGCCCTCATCGAACTGGTTGGTAGCACTGTCAGCGGGCCCAGTGCTCGCCACGAACAGATCCGATCCTGAGGCCGCTATTGCCGTCGGTCCAATCAAGCCTGTAATCAAGGCGCGATTAACAGTGGCCCCGGATGTGGTGTATTCACCAACCGTACCAACACCGTCGGGCGATTGCGTAAGGACGAAAATGTCCGAACCGGCGACGGCAATGCCGATGCCGTCGAACGATGACACCAATGGACTGCCTTGGGGCGCGCCTGAGGCCGAGTATTTGTAGATGGCGTCGCCGTTGGAAACAAAGAGACTCCCGCCGCTCAGAAGCACTCGCCGCTCAAATTTCTCGACGCAATAAACAGCCCGGCGAACCGGGGCACCCTGCCGCGCCGCCGTTTGACCGACCCGCCTTTTGCGGCTGCGGCGAATATGTATTGCAGGCAACATGTGTTACCTCCCTTTGACTGCTCCCTGTCTGCCAGGACGGGAGTAAGCCCCAAGCCCCCAGAAGCAATAAGCGTCCTTGGTCCCGACTTGTCGCTCAAGCAGATTGCCGTACCTCCGCCACTGGGCGTAGAATCGTGCCAGTCTATTCAGCATAATGACTTGGTCAGTTTTTGCAATAGGAGAATACAATGGCTTTCACACTCGCAATCGGCCAATCCGCCCCGGACTTCGATTTGCCCGGCGTGGATGGAAAGAGATATTCGCTGGCGAACTTCAAGGCGGCCAAAGTGCTTGTCGTCGCGTTCTGGTGCAATCATTGTCCGTACGTGATCGGCTCGGAGGATCGCATGGCCAAATTCGTGGCCGATTACGCGCCCAAGGGTGTCGCGGTCGTGGCGATCAACGCCAATGAGACGGAGAACCATCCGAATGACGGCTTCCCGCAGATGATCGAACGGGCCAGGCAAAAGGCATTCAAGTTCCCGTATCTGCGCGATGAATCGCAGGCCGTGGCCATGAAATACGGAGCGCTGCGCACGCCGCACTTCTATGTGTTCGATGCCGAGCGCAAGCTGCGGTATACAGGGCGCATGGACGACAACCCGCGCAATCCCGGCAAGGAAACCACACACGAGCTGCGCGACGCGGTCGACGCGGTACTGGTCGGGAAGAAGCCAGCCGTCGAAATGACCAATCCGATTGGCTGCAACGTCAAATGGAAAGGGCAGGACGAACACTGGATGCCCGTCGAGGCGTGCGATCTGGTTTGAGGGCGCCCGGCAATCAGGCAGATTCTTTTCGTCGCTCGGGCTTCAACTCGAACAGGTTCTGCTGGCCCTCGACGATCGCTTCGTCGATGATGAATTTCGCGCCGGTTTGCTGATCGGGAAGCCGGTACATCAGATCGAGCATGATCTCCTCGCACACGGCCCGCAGGGCACGGGCGCCGGTGTCGCGCTTCAGGGCGCGTTCGGCGATCATCCGCAGTGAGCCGGGCGTGAATTCCACTTCCGAGCCTTCCATGCGGAAGAACTTCTGATATTGCTTGACCAGTGCATTTCGCGGCTCAGTCAGGATCGATATCAGAGTGTTGATGTCCAGCGGCTCCAGCGTGGCACACACCGGAAGCCGCCCGACAAATTCGGGTATCATGCCGAATTCGATAAGGTCTTCCGGCTGCACCTGAGCCAGCACATCGGCCCGGTCGCGGGCGGTCTCGGGGAGAATCGATTCGCTGCCGAATCCAATCTGCCGCCGGCCAAGGCGCTTGCGGATGATATCTTCAAGCCCGACGAACGTGCCGCCGCAGATGAACAGAATCTGCGTGGTGTCCATCTGGATATATTGCTGTTCAGGGTGCTTTCTGCCGCCCTGCGGCGGGATGTTGGCAACGGTGCCTTCCAGCATCTTGAGCAGGGCCTGCTGCACGCCTTCACCGCTGACGTCGCGGGTGATGGAGACGTTGTTCTGGGTCTTGCCGATCTTGTCGATTTCGTCGATGTAAACAATCCCGCGCTGCGCCGATTCCAGATCATAATCCGCATTCTGCAGCAGCTTGAGGAGGATGTTCTCGACGTCCTCGCCGACGTATCCGGCTTCGGTCAGCGTCGTGGCGTCGCCAATGGCGAATGGCACGTTGAGAATGCGGGCCAGCGTCTTGGCCAAGAGCGTCTTGCCGCTGCCAGTCGGGCCGACGAGCAGCACGTTGCTCTTGTCGATCTCAACGTCATTGACCTGGGCGTTTTCCGGATTGGCGGGATTGTCGGCCGTGCTCAACCGCTTGTAATGGTTGTGAACCGAAACCGACAGCGCCTTCTTGGCGTAGTTCTGTCCGACGACGTATTGATCCAGGAATTCCTTGATCTGCCGCG
The DNA here is from genome assembly GCA_964420285.1 of uncultured Tepidisphaeraceae bacterium. GTDB lineage: Bacteria > Planctomycetota > Phycisphaerae > Tepidisphaerales > Tepidisphaeraceae > CAYQTE01. The sequence goes on along the minus strand of CAYQTE010000018.1, from coordinate 49,827 downwards.
GGCTGGGGATGTTATTGAAAAGCGGCTGGCTGTTGGAGAGTTTGCGCTTCTCCTGGCGGATGATGTTATGGGCCAAATCGACGCAATTGGCGCAGATATAGACATCGCCCGGCCCTTCGACCATCGGTCCGACATCGCGGCTGCTCTTGCCGCAGAAGCTGCACGTGGTGACGCGCCGGCCCCGAAAACCGCCCGGAGGTCCGCCCGGAGGATTGGTGGGTGGAGGTGGCGTCTGGTTCCCGCCGCCGCTTCTATTGCTTGTTGCCATCGAACTTCCTTATCGAACCGCAAACAGACCGGACTTGATACATCTTAAAAACGCCTATTCTAACAACTGTCATCGGTCTATGGATAAGGCAAAATCCGCAAAGCTGCAACAATTCTCGATGGGCTATGGAGTTATCGGCCACGGTTCCCGCCGTCCCCTTCCATGGGGCCTTTTCCCGGACCCTGACCCCCGCCGCCCCGGGCGAGCTTGCCGCCCAACCTGGCGCGAACGCGCTCAAATTCCGCATCCGTCAATTTGCCGTCACGATGCATTTGCCGCAGGTCGTTGAATGAGAACCCTCCGGCCGGCGCATTGTCCTTGCGGCCAAGCCATTTACGCAACACCGTGACACCAACCGTTCCGACGATCAGCATGCCGAACAGAATCAGACACGGAACGAGAATCTCCCGAATCGGCAGATCCTCGGAATCAGCCAGATAACTCAACCCGCCGCATATCCAGGCCATGCTGGAATGCTACGAATTATCGGCCGATGATTCAAACGGGGGTCGATGAGTCGGGTAGCCGACGCAAGCAGCGTTATCAGCGTTTCGGCAAATCCGCTCGCTCAATCCCCAATTTTCGCCCATAACGCACGACAAACTCTTCGGGACGCAGAGCTTCGATATTTGGCAGGCGCTGGCGAAATCGCGTCGCCGCATCGTCGCGCCCGTGTGGCAGGTCCAAGAGATCATTGTCCGTGGTAATGAAGTAATCGGCCTGCCCTTCAATGGCGAGAGCTATCAGTTTCTCGTCCTTCTTGTCCCGGACAAACTCAAAACGCGCCTGCACCGTGCGAAGGAGATCGCCGACGTACATCAGCCGTTCAATTGCCGTTTTTGCCTTGATCGGCTCTAGCTCGGGGTGTCGAGCGACCAGTTCCGGGTCGTTCAATATGAAACGGTACTCCGACAGGACGCTGCGACTAAGCACTGGCACAACCCGGCGAGCTTCGCAAGCACTCAATATGCGTCCCGAGTCGCATCGCCGATCGAGAAGGCCTCGCACCAGAATGTTCGTATCGAGCACAATCCGCTTCGGCGGTGCATGCACGCCTTCACCCCTTGCGCGCTACGCGTTGGTGGTATTTCGTCTTGGCGGCCTCCACGAGGCGGTCAATTTCGCGCTCGTCCACTTTACGGCCGAGCCCCATCAACTCGTCGAAGGTCGTTGTCTTGGCTTCCGGCGAAATCGCCAAGTCTTCTTCGACAAGATATTTGACGTAACGCTCAGGGGTCATGCCCAATTTGCCGGCCCGCTGGGCCACGCCCGCCATCTGTCGCTTGCGGAGGCCTTTGATAGTGAGGGTGCTCCTTGATGAAGCCATGCGAAATCCTCCTGAACGGCTGATCGCTAGTGTAGCATGATCTAACCCCTGGGGCCAATGCTGCAAGCGAAATCACGATGTCGCTTGTCGCGTTTCGGCCACCCCCTCGCGGCCGGCGCGGCGGTTCTCTATAATCCAATCCCGCATGGCCCGTAAGAACCAAATCCCGCCGCGCAGTTTCGAGGAGGCTCTGGCCGAGCTTGAGCAGATCCTCACCGATATCGAACGCGGCCAGGTCGCCCTTGAAGAAAGCCTTCTCAAGTACGAACGCGGTAATTTCCTGATCCAGCATTGCCGTGCCGTTCTGGCGACGGCCGAAAAGCAGATCGAACTTCTTTCCAAAGGACCGGATGGAGAAATCCAATCCGCACCCATCCCCATCGAGAAAACCACCTGACGGGGCCGATCCTGTCTCACCCCATGCCAAACCCCACAGCCCAACCCGACACACCTTTGCCGCAGGCGGTAACCATCCTGCTTGATGCCGCCGATCGCATCACCGACTACCTCTCGGCCTTCACACTGGCGCATCCGGACGCCCCGGCGAAGATCATTGATGCGGTTCGCTATTCGCTCTTGGCCGGCGGAAAGCGTCTTCGGCCGACGCTTGTCCTGGAATGCTGGCGAGCCTGCCAGCCGGCCGGTGCCGAACTGGTCGATCTGCGTCAGGCGCCCTCGTCGGCCCTTGCCGCCGCCGGCGCAATCGAGTTGATCCACACCTTCAGTCTCGTGCATGACGATCTGCCGGCGATGGACAACGACGACCTCCGCCGCGGCCTGCCCACCAATCACAAGGTCTTCGGCGAGGCCATCGCCATCCTCGCCGGCGATGCGATGGTCTCCATGGCCTTTCAATTGATCGCCGAACAGGCCCAGCCCGTTCTCGTCCCCGATCTCATCAAGGAACTGGCGATCGCCACCGGCCCGGCCGGCATGATCGGCGGCCAGGTCCTGGATATCGACCCCGCCGATCGGCCCACCGATCTGTCGCAACTCCAACGCCTTCACCGCATGAAGACCGGCGCACTGCTGACCGCCTCCTGCCGCCTCGGTGCTCTGGCCGCCGGACTGCAACCAGGCGACCCCAAAATGACCTCCATCGACTCCTACGGCCGGCACCTCGGCCTCACCTTCCAGATCATCGACGACATCCTGGACGTCACCAGCACGCCCGAACAGCTCGGCAAGGCCACCAACAAAGACGTGGCCCACGGCAAAACGACGTACCCATCCCTGATCGGCCTTGACGCCAGCCGCCTGCAAGCCCAAACCGAGTTGCAGCACGCCCTCGACGCCGTCGCGTCCCTCGGCCAGCCCGCCGACGGCCTCCGCGCCATCGCCCGGTTTGTCGTCGAACGCCATTCGTGATCGCCTGGTCCCATAGACGAATCCCCCCATTCCCGTTAACCTACGGCCTGTTCGAAGGATGGATCAATGTCACCGATTCTCGACCAGATACATAAACCCAGCGATCTCCGTAAGTTGCCCGTCGAAGTTTTGCCCGAACTGGCCGCCGAAATCCGCCAGCAGATCATCGCGGCCGTCAGCGCCAACGGCGGCCATCTGGCCTCCAACCTCGGCGTCACTGAGCTAACCATCGCCCTGCACTATGTTTACAACTTCGGGCCCTTTCCCAAAGGCCCGGATCGCCTCCTCTGGGATGTCGGCCATCAATGCTATCCCCACAAGATGCTGACCGACCGGGCCGGCCAATTCGCCCGCCTGCGAAAACGCGGCAGCGTCTGCGGATTCCCCAACCCCGTTGAAAGCCCCTACGACCTCTTCGCCGTCGGACACGCAGGAACCGCCATCTCCACCGCCGTCGGAATGGCACGCGCCGACGCCATCCTCAAACGCGACAACCATGTCGTCGCCGTCGTCGGCGATGCCAGCATCGTCAACGGCCTGGCGTTTGAAGGTCTCAACAACGCCGGCACGCTCGGCCGCAATCTCCTGATCGTCATGAACGACAACGGCATGAGCATCTCCCAGCCGCAGGGCGCCTTCAGCCAGTATCTCGAGCGCGTCCGCGTGTCCACCACCTACGACGAATTCAAGCGCGTCAGCGAACGGGCCGTCCATCGCCTTCCCTCCAACATCGGCAGCGCCGTCGAAATGGCCTGGCGCGCCCTCTGCGACGGCGTCAAGGGCGTTCTCTGGCCCCGACAGATCTTCGAAGGGCTCGGCGTCACTTACATGGGCCCCATCGACGGCCACGATCTCCCCGGCCTGATCAATTTCCTGGCCGAGATCAAGCACGTCAACAAGCCCGTCCTTCTCCACGTCAAGACGATCAAGGGTTACGGCTACGACATCGCCTCCAACGAGCCGACGCGATTCCACAGCCCGGCCGCGTTTACCGTCAATGGCAACCAGGCGGAAATCAAGAAATCGCCCGGCAAGTCCTGGACCAGCGCCTTCACCGACGCCATGATCGCCCTGGCCGCTAAAGATCCCCGCGTCATCGCTCTCACCGCCGCCATGCCTGATGGCACCGGCCTGGCCAAGTTCGGTCAAACCTTTCCCGATCGCTATTTCGATACCGGAATCTGCGAATCGCACCTCACCGCGATGGCGGCCGGCATGTGCAAATCCGGCCTGCGGCCCGTCGCCGCCATCTATTCCACGTTCATCCAGCGAGCCTTCGACCAAGTCTGGCAGGAAGTCGTCCTGAACAACCTGCCGGTCATCTTCTGCATGGATCGCGCCGGCTACGTCGGCGACGACGGCGCCGTACATCACGGCTTCATGGATCAGGCGTTCCTCCGCCCGCTGCCAGGCATAACGCTCATGGCCCCCAGCGACGAGGCCGAACTCAACCGCGCCCTGCGCTTCGCGATGTCGCTGGAATCTCCCAGCGCCATCCGGTATCCGCGCGACAACGTCCCGGCGCAGAACTTCGAGCAGACCATCGCTCCCGATCTCCGCGATGACGCCGCCGTAGAATGGAAATCCGCCGTCAGCCGCATCCTCCGCCGCGGCGCCGATGCCACGCTGATCGTTTACGGCGCCCTGGCCGCTCAGGCCGTTGCCGCCGCCGAGCAACTTGCCGCCGATGGCGTCCAGGTCGAAGTCGTCGACGCCCGCTTCTGCAAGCCGCTCGATACCGACATGCTCGCCCGCGTCCTGCGGACCGGCCGGCCCGTCTTCACCTTGGAAGACCATTCCCTGCAAAACGGCTTCGGCACGGCCGTCCTCGAACATGCCATCGCCACCGGCCTGCCTGCCGATCGCCTCACCCTTCTGGGCATGCCCGACCGCCTGATCGCCCATGCGACCCGGCCGGAACAGCTCCACGAAACCGGCCTGGACGCCCCCGGCATCGCCGCCGCCATCCGCGACAAGCTCACGCGATACCCAACCCCACGCCGCTCAAGATCGCTCCCCGTTTCCAGCTAACCCTCTTAACGGCCAGCACTTACGCCCAAACCACCCCCACGCCCCGCCCCAACGCCACCCGCGTTTCCAGCCGAATATCGCGGTTTCGCCTCCCGACCGCGACGAAAAAACGCCCCAAATGTCCCGAAAAAGTTGCACCTTTGCCTGTAGAAGTCTGAACTTGGCCCGGCCGAGTGCGATTCCGTATAGATCTTTTCATGCCATTTCGGCCACCTCCCACCCAAACCCGGCCGCTCCATCTGCCCCGTTCCCCCGGCTCCCGCTCGCCCACGCGCCTTGCATGCCCCAAAATGCAACCGAATGCAACCAAGGGGGGTGGGGGGCGTCCCGGATGTCCCCGAATGCCCCGGAGGGGGGGTGGGGGTCGGCCTGCGGCCGAGAGGGTAGAGAGTGAAAAGTAGACAGTAGAGCGATGATCGACGGCTGATCATTGTTCATTGTCAATTTTCCATTGTTCATTGCCTGGCGTTGCCCAATGTCAATTTTTCACTATAGTTAACTTTAACCTAATAATGCGCCTTTTGCAAGAGAGAATTCCCGTGGTGAAATTTCGTGGGCCGCCCGGGCTGTCGCCTCGGTCACTCTTCCCGACCGGCGGTTCTCTTTCGCCAAGTGTCGCCGCCAAAAGGCTCCATGAGCTTATACTTGGACGGCAGCGGCTCCCTTCGGTCAATCATCGCCCTGGCCTGTTGTCGTTCACGGTCGGTGAGATTCATGGGCGGGCTCCGCCCAAGTTGCCAAGCACAGCAAGGGACAATCGCGGCGCCGGCTTCCCTGGCTCGGGCAATTCATCCCATGTGCGTCCGTCGAGTTCCCGCCCGGCTTTTTTCTTGTTCACGCCGCCCCATTGCTTGAAAAAGAAGGATACGCCGCTGCGGCGGCATTGGCGCTGGATATCGACAACCCACGATCGCTGCATTAGGCGAGCGCGTGGCCCAGATTCGCCGCCGACGATGGCCCAATCTATGCCGCAAAGGTCCAGATCGGGTAGCGGAGCAAGCAGGGGCTCGAGCGAAAGAAACTTGATGTGCGCGCGGGTACGGCGGAGGTCGTCGATTCGGAACGTATACGCATCGCTTTCGATGCTGACTCCCATCCAGATGTTCGGCTGCCAGTGAAGCTGGCCATCGAGTTCGGCAAGCCGGTCGGATCGCTTGGTCAGTATCTGGAAGGTGTGCCAGTGAGCGCGGCGCATGACGTCAAACACTTGCCGGATGTATTCCAACGGTACGTCCTTGTGAAAGAGGTCGCTCATTGAGTTAACAAAAATGGTCTGCGGCTTCCGCCAGCCCAGCGGCAGCGCCATCGCTTGCGGCTGGAGCGTCAATTCAAAACCGTTGCGGTAATTGGGCTGGCCCATGGCCTGCAGGCGGTTGGCCATGCGCTCGGCGTAGCAGTGTTTGCAGCCAGGGCTGACTTTCGTGCAGCCGGTGATCGGGTTCCACGTCGATTCGGTCCACTCGATGGATGAGCCATTGGCCATCAGGTGCTCCTGCGGTCGCGGTAGGTGTCGAAGATATCCTTGACGATCTTATCACCCGTTGGGTCCGGCGAGGCGAAAAACAGGTAATAGACAATGGCGCCTTGCGAGTTTCGCATCGGCATCGGGTCGGGCACGAACTTAAACCCAGCCACCTTCTTGAGCCGTTCCCGAAAAGCCTGAGCGACGTCTTCGTTACTCGTTTTCTCCGGGATTTTGAAGAGGCTTTGGGAAGCGTCGTACGCCGCCCGTTTCCACGAGTCGTCACCCCAGAACCGGTTCATGCGAGCGACCTGCGTGGGGCTCACCTTGTCAGGGTCGCGCCAGAGGACATTCATGTTCATGTCCATGACCATGAAGTTCAGGAATATTTCGATCGATCCCATTTTTCCGGCAGTCTCCATGACCTGCCAATCGAGATTGAGTCCGTACGGATCGAGAAGGCACAGAGCGCGCTTGTAGTCTTGATACCGGGCGCGAATGAACACCTTTTCGACTAAGATTTTATTGCAGTCTTCGTCGTAAACGTACACGTCCTTACGGTTACCGGCAATCTTGCGCAGATGGTCCGCCCGGGTCCCGTCGAGGTCGATAAAATGGAACTCCTTAAACGGTGGCTCGACGTTGAGGGCGTTGAGCGGACTGCCGGGGACGAACTCGCCCGTCCTTCGGGAGATATGCACGCCAGCCCCGGCGAATGCGTCAACGTACAGGTGAGCCTTGATGCTCTGCTCGTGTTTGGCCAAGATGCTGGAATACGCATGGGCGTACTTGCGCACGATATCGAGCTTCACCTCGGACCAGTAGCCGATCTCGTCGAACTTAACCTCGCTCATGGCGTTCCCAGTCTCCGGCATTGCGGCGGCGAATCCCTCCCGAATGGCCGTGCGCAGAATACCGCCGATGGCGGGGGTTGGCCAGAGCGGGTGGGCAGTAGATCGCCGGAACGGATGCAGTTTATTCGGATGATCCGATGTATAATGCGATTGTCTTGAGCACCCGTAGCTCAGTTGGATACGAGGAATCATCGTTTTCCCGAGGGAATACGCATGTTTTTCCGGCCAGTGGACATATATTGGACAAAGACAGCGCCGCCATTGACGCCCTTGTGCAGCAATTGGCAGTGATCTGGCTGAGCGTGCCGCCGCCGCTTCGGGTTAGGATCATCGAGCAGGTTCGGGACGCGCGCCGCACGGAGGGGGAAGGGAAATGAGACTGCCTGTGGCAAAACCTGGCGCGTTGCGGTTTGGGCATTTGGTAATTATTTGACGGCCTGCACCGCCTTGTCGCCTTCGATCTGTGCGGGTCGCTCATCCCATCCAGTTAACTCCTTAAGAATCTTCACGCACCCTTCCACGGTGGTAGCACTCAGCGTGGCTTTTGCTGTATCTGCCACATCGAAGAATTTGTACTCATCCACCACCCAGACATTCATCGTCGAGTACGGGAAATCGATAAACGCGAAAGGCACGACCAACACGGGCCGCACGAATGGGATGGACTTTACCCCGTGATCTGATTGGAGACGGGCTTCCAGCCAGTTCCGCAGCGTCATCGCAAGCCGCTGCGCCTCGGCAACGTCGTCGGTCGGTTTTCCATTCAGAAGCACCCGGCCGTCCTGTTCCCTCGTATATATGCCCTTCGCAGACTTTGTGGACAAGCAATACAGACCGCCGGGGCCGACCAGGACATGGTCGATGTCGCCACCGCCTTTCATTGCTATTCCGTTGAACAGATGCCACTTGTCATTGAACGATCGGAGTGAATACGCAACCAGCGCCTCCGTCTGGCCCCCGCGTAAATGGCGGACTCTCTCTCTGGCAAGCCTGTCCAACGGCCCATGAATTCCGCAGGCCAAGTAATATGTGGCGGCGACTGAAGTCACACCAAACGCAGAGAACCCGATCCAATACGCAGCCACGGGCACGCGCTGTGCCCAGGAAACATGCCTGAAAATAAACGGGAATGCGTAATATCCGACACACGCCCCAGCGAAGAATGCGGCAACGCCAACAACCGTCAGCATGCGTATCTGCATGCGGTCATACAGCTTATCCGCCTCCTGCTTGGGGTACTGCCCCGCTTTGCCGCTGCCGTATGTTTTCATTTTGGACCATCCAAGCCGGCCGACGCCGACACATTACCGTACAACATCTGGATCGCCAAAGACTCCCTAATCGTAGCGACGTATCATGGGTCGAGACTTTCCGCTCGGCAATCAGTCTGCCCAAAGCTTGCGATCTGAACCGCCAAGGAGTTCGTGGATTGTCTTCCCACGCAGATCCCTCCGTGATCGGCGCGAAAGTGCCTGGCCCTCAAGCGCCGAACTACCCTGAACGATTGCCAGAATTCGATCGGCCTTTCTCTCTGCCTGACGCCGGCGCATCGTGCGAACGTCCGCCTCGTCAACGAAGCGAACGCCAATACCCAACTCGCTCGCCAAGGATAGTATTGTTGAAAACCCAGGATTCGTTTCTTCGCCGGACAGAATACGCTGGACGGTGCGCAGACTGACACCGATTCGCTTTGCCAGCACTGAGCAACTGATCCCGAGCTTTTTGCGGCGATCGTTTAGTCCCTTGGAGACAGATTGAATAGACTGAGCCATAAAAGTCGCCGTTGAACATACGACATTTATGGCATATTATCAAGCGAAATCGGCGTGCGGGTAGTTGGCACTTCGGCTGAGTTTTCTATTGCCGTGTTGCCGCAGGGGCAGGACAACCCAGGCTGAAAGCGGTCCGCCCCCCGCTGGCTGGACAATCGCACCACTCAATTCATACGGTTTCGATCTGACCTGCCCGTGAGAATTTGAACCGGCGTGACCCTAATCGGTTGAGGTGCCACACTAAACCCGGCCCGTACCACTGCGACTTTTCGCCGTTGAATCCCCAACTTCCACGTAGGTGGTCGCATTCGTTGTAGGTGGAAACTAAATCATTGATTTGCTCCGTCGTCAGCCGCTCGATTCCGTCTAGTGCCCCAGCGATAATGTTTCCATCTTCCCATCGCTCGCATTTTCGTAGAGCTTGAACGTAGGCGCTAAACATCCGGTCGTGCCTGATCAAAGTCTTTGCAATCTGTTCGTGGGCTTTTTCCCACGGACTCGTGATCGCCTGAAATTTGCCAATGAATCCGTAGGGGTCCATCCCCAACCGTATCGCGATAATCGGTATTCCGCGGGCAATCGCGAAGCCTACCTCTTGGTCTGTCCACTCGCTGTCGTGAAACTTGTCAGTCATAAGTGCTACGAACCCGTCCATGCTGGCGAGTGCATTCTCGATCTCATCCTGCCACTCTTTTGTAGGCCGAATATCAACATGTGCCACAAACGAGGATATCCCATATAGTCGCAGTTGTTTTTTTAATTCGGTGGTCTCCTTCTTAACCTCGGATTTATGACTAAGAAAGACCCGAAATCCCTCGTCGCCCCAGATACGTTTTGCCGCGTCTACGGTAACGACACGCTGTCCGGTAGCGAGTAAGCCTGAGGCTTTGCGCCATTCGGGATCACTGAGGGCTTCCATTTCAAGAAACACCGTCTCGATGAATTCGTTTTGAACGTTGTGTATCCTGTTCAAATCCTGTGTGATTTGTTTCTCAATGTTGTCCTTGCTGTTTACGGAACTCAGGAAAATCGCTTCTGGAATCACAAGGTAGATTGCGTGTCCATAGGTGCCGCCGTTCCAGTTATCGTAGCTAAATTCCTCATGCACTCGCGTTTGGGCGTTTACGATGATTTCCTGTAGTTGCCGTTTCCCCTCTTGGGCATACAGTTTTGACAAGGCGGCTAGATATCGCTCTATGTGCCTCGGAATTTCAAATTTGCTCGTACGCTCTGCCATTCGACGCATCTCCTAGATTGTTGCTCGCTTGCTGTTGGGCGAGAAAGCCCAGCGGCATAGTGTTCACATAATACCACCCCCCGGCGCGGCCGGTAACGGCGGCACAAGCTCAGGGGATTGAAGAAGCCTGGGTACGCGCTCAACAGGGGCAATCTCTTTGATCTCATCCCCGGCGGCCGCCGCATCCAGATCGCGGAACTTTCTGGCGGTCACCAAGACTCTCGATTCAAGCGACGCAACCGTTTGGTTGTATGCCTCATTCGCCTTTTCGAGAGACTTGCCGACTACGGCGAAATGCGAGCCCATATCTGAGATTCTCTTGTACATGTCCTTGCCAAGGTCGCAAATTTCCTTTGCGTTCTCGGCTAGTCGCTCCTGACGCCAGCCGTAGGCCACGGCGCGCAACAGCGCGATGAGTGTCGTGGGTGTGGCCACAATCACGTTTTGGTCTACGCCGAATTCGATCAAAGCCGGATCGTGTTCCAGAGCCGCACTGAAGAAAGACTCGCCGGGCAAGAAGAGGACGACAAACTCGGGCGCCGGCGAGAACTGCTCGAAGTAAGACTTGCGGCCCAACTGGGTCATGTGCGTCCGCACCTGCCGAGCGTGATCCTTGAGTTTCGCAACCCGCGTTAACTCGTCCGGTGCCTGAATGGCGTCAAGGAACGCCGCCAATGGGGTCTTCGCATCCACGACAATGTTCTTGTGCCCTGGCAACTGCACTACAACGTCTGGACGCAACTGGCCATCCTCGGTGCCAACGGATTGCTGCTCGCGGAAGTCGCAGTGATTCAACATGCCGGCCATTTCTACAACGCGCTTCAACTGAATTTCACCCCAGCGACCACGGGCGCTTGGCCGTCGGAGGGCTTGCACGAGGTTTGACGTTTCACCCCTTAATTCCTTGCCGGCTTCCGCAAGCGACCTGACCTGTTCCACCAAGCCACCATAAGCCTCGGCCCGAACTTTCTCGATTTCCTGCATCTTGGCATCGACCTTGTCGAGCGTTTCTCTGACCGGCTTGACCAACTCGGCGATTGCCTGTTGGCGACTAGCGAGATCGCCCTTGGCTGTTTCCTGATATTTCTCAAGGCTGGTCTTCGCCAACTCAAGGAACGACGCGTTACTCGCCTCGAGGCACTCTGCCGCGAGGGCTTTGAATGCATCCGAGAGCTTTTGACGAGCCTCATCGAGCAGCGCTAGTTTCTCGGCAGCGGCCTTTCGCTCCTCGATCAGCGTGGCCGACAATTTCGCGTCATTGGACTTCAGCGTAGTGACCGTGTTTTGCAACGACTCAATCGTCCGATCCCTTGCTCCGAGGTCTGCCTTCAGACCGTCGATCGCCACATCTCTCCCCTGGACACGCTCTCGAAGTTGAGCAAGTTCACCATCGGCCGTCGCCTTGGAAAGGTTTTCGGTGTGCGTCACTTTCGCCAGCATGAAAAAATATACCGCGACCGCTCCAAGGGCGATTCCGACCAGAAGTGCTCCAATGGGAATGATGTTTTCCACAGTGTCTCCTTTTCGCGTTCACCAGCCCGAAACGATCCAACCAGCCAATTGCTGTGTTGCACCCTCAAGGGCAGCGCGCGTTGCGGGGCAGGGAACCACGACATGAAAGCACGATCGCCGACCTGCTGTCAAGACGAGGGACCAAACGTGGCCGACTTGAGGCCCACTTGAGGCTTGCTCGTTAGTCCTAAAGGGGTTAGGTTTGCTCCATCCCATCAGCAAAGACTTGAGTATGGGTCACAGATGAAGCTGGTAAAGAACACAGGCACCGACCGCGTGATTGATGAGCTTCGACGCTCACTCACACCCGCCCAAGTCGAACCGCTCCTTTTTGCTTCGCCAGCCTTTTCGTTGTTCGCGTTCGGCGAATTGCGGGATTTACTTGAATCTGTCGGCCAGTGCCGCGTCGTTGTTCCGGCGGCGTCCACCGATGAACTCGGCATGACCGGAACGGCCGCCGATCGAGTTTTCCGCAACCGACTCCAGCTTCGCTGGCTTGCGCGGGAGTGTGCCAATTGGGTCAAGAAGAAAGTCGATCTGCGGGCGGCGCCGGGGGCATTGCCACAATCAATCCTCGTCGCCGGCGCGCCAGAATCACCCAGCCATCGGGTCATCACGGGCAATTGCGCCTTTACGACCGAAGGGCTTGGCATCACCCCTGGCAACCAACTCAGCCTGATTCAGTGCTCAGAGAAGCCCGAAGAATCCGCGATTCTGGCGTCATGGTTTAACAATCTGTGGAGTTCACTGCCGGGCGGCGAACAGCAGAAGAATGAATTCCTGGCCCGCTTGCAGGCGCTGGCGGAGCCAAAAGCCGCTTCGCTCATCTATTACCTGACGCTCTTCCACGTCTTCAAAGACCTTGGCGACGAATTGGACGAAGACCGCATCGTCAAAGCCGCCACCGGCATCCGCAACACCACCGTCTGGAAAAAGCTCTACAAGTTCCAGCGCGACGGCGTTGTCGGCGCGATCGACAAACTGGAGCGCCTCGGCGGCTGCATCATTGCCGACAGTGTCGGCCTCGGCAAAACGTTCGAGGCACTGGCCATCATCAAATACTACGAACTCCGCAATGACCGCGTGCTGGTGCTTGTCCCCAAACGCCTCCGCGACAATTGGACGCTCTACAAGGCCAACGACCGCCGCAATTTCCTCGCATCCGACCGCTTCAACTACGACGTGCTTAACCACACCGACCTATCCCGTGATGGCGGCACCTCCGGCGACATCGACCTTGCCCACATCAACTGGGGCAACTACGACCTTGTCGTCATCGACGAGTCCCACAATTTCCGCAACAAGGCGGCGCACAACGACCGCGAAACACGCTATGACCGCCTGATGCGCCGCATTATTCAGGCGGGCGTCAAGACCCGAGTCCTCATGCTCTCCGCCACGCCGGTCAACAATCGACTGGCCGACTTGAAAAACCAGATCGCGTTCGTCACCGAGGCCGACGACACCGCTTTGGACGCTCACGGCATTCCCAGCATTGAGGCGACCGTCCGACAGGCTCAACTCCAATTCAATCGCTGGCTTGCTTTGGAGGATGCCGAGCGCCGCCCCGCCCGACTCATGGACATGCTCGGCTTCGACTATTTCAAGTTGCTGGATTTGTTGACCATCGCCCGTTCCCGCAAGCACATCGAAAAATACTACGGCACTCAGGAAACGGGCCGCTTCCCCGAACGTCTCAAGCCCATCAACATCAAACCCGACGTGGATATTGCCGGCCAGTTCCGCTCCATCCGCGAGATCAACAACGAAATCCGGCGCCTGAATCTCGCCGCGTATGCGCCACTGCGTTACGTGCTGCCGCACAAGCAGGCCGCATACGACGCTAAATACAGCACGCGAGTCCGTGGCGGCGAGAGTTTCTTCCGGCAGGTCGATCGCGAAGAGAGCCTTGTCCATCTGCTGCGGATCAACGTCCTCAAGCGCATGGAGAGTTCCGTCACGTCCTTCACGCTCACGCTTCAGCGCCAACTCGCCGATGTGGAAGCCACGCTCGCCAAAATCGAAGCGCAAGCCGACGCGGTAGACGAAATCGACATTGAGAACGTCGATGTGGATGATCCGGAATTTGAGTCTCTGCTCGTCGGGCGCAAAGTCAAAGTGCTGCTCCAGGATGTCGATCGCATCCGCTGGCGGCAAGACCTCGCCGAGGATCGCAACCGCCTCGCCACCCTGCTTTCGGCCGCAAAACAGGTGGGTGCGGCACGCGATGCCAAACTCCACGCCCTTCGCGAAGTCATCCAGAACAAGTGCCGGCGGCCGCTCAATGCCAACAACCGCAAGATCATCGTTTTCACCGCGTTCGCCGACACGGCCCACTATCTCTATCGCGAGCTTTCGGGATGGGCGCAAAAGGAACTCGGCCTGCATTCCGCCCTCGTAACCGGCGCCGGCCACAACCAGACCACGCTGCCCAATCTCCGCAAGGATTTCACCAGCATTATCACGTCGTTTTCGCCCCGCTCCAAGGAACGGCCCGCGGACCTTGCCAGCGAGGGCGACATCGACCTGCTCATTGCCACCGACTGTATCAGCGAAGGCCAGAATCTCCAGGACTGTGACACCGTCATCAACTACGACATCCACTGGAACCCCGTGCGCATCATCCAGCGGTTCGGGCGCATCGACCGCCTCGGCTCGCCTAATGATCGCATCCAACTCATCAACTTCTGGCCGAACATCGAACTCGAAGAATACATCAACCTCGAACAGCGCGTCAGCGGCAGGATGGTGCTCCTCGATATCTCCGCCACCGGCGAAGAGAACATCATCGAATTCCAATCCGGCAACCAGATGAACGATCTGGAATATCGCCGCAAACAACTGCTGAGACTTCAGGATGCCGTCATCGACCTCGAAGACCTCAGCAGCGGCGTCTCCATCGCCGACCTGACTCTCACCGATTTCCGCGTCGATCTGGCCGGCTTCCTCAAAGAAAACGCCGGCAAGGTCGAAAACCTGCCGCTTGGCACATCTGCCGTCATCACTGCGCCCGGCAGCGGCGAATCCGCAATTCCGCCAGGCGTAATCTTTTGTCTCAGGGCCGTGGGCGACGCAGCGCTCAAAGCCATCGAGCCGGGTTATCCGCTCGCGCCACATTATCTTGTGCATGTCGGCGACAACGGCGAAGTCCTGCTTCCCTTTGTTCAAGCCAAGCAGGCGCTCGATCGTCTGAAAGGACTCTGCATCGGCCGCGACACGCCCGACGCCGGCGCCTGCGCCAGTTTCGACAAGCTCACGAAGGATGGCAAGGACATGTCCGCCGCCCAAGACTTGCTGGGCAAGGCGATTGCATCCATCGTTGGCAAAAAGGAGGAACGCGCCGTCGCCAGCCTGTTCACGCCCGGCGGAACACATGCCATGAAAGGGGAATTCCGGGGAATCGATGACTTCGAGGTGGTTGCCTTCCTCGTGGTTCTCCCGGAAGCCGGCCAAGGATGATCTACGCGCCCATCATTGAAGCACTTGGCCTGCCCGCCAGCGCCCGTTTGGATCAGCGCGTCCCCAAGAAACTTCTTCTGGAACAGGGCGCCCCAACCGCCGCCGACAAACGCCAGATTCAGGATGGCATAGACGAGCTGTCCTGGATCGCCGCGCTCAAGCCCACCAACATCGGCGTGCCGATCTTCCGCGACCTCACGCGCGAATATCTGGAAATCGCCGTGCTGGCCGCCACTCTCCGCACCGCCACCAAGCAGGCGCGCCTTGTGGAGTTGATCCATCGCTCCATCCCGTATCCGGTCTTTCTGATCGCCGTAAATGGCGAT
The DNA here is from genome assembly GCA_964420285.1 of uncultured Tepidisphaeraceae bacterium. Classification (GTDB taxonomy): domain Bacteria; phylum Planctomycetota; class Phycisphaerae; order Tepidisphaerales; family Tepidisphaeraceae; genus CAYQTE01. The sequence goes on along the minus strand of CAYQTE010000018.1, from coordinate 34,211 downwards.
TCCGCGACGATATCCTTGACCCATAAACGCTGGTCCCAAGGGCAGCACGGTGCGGTTGTCATCGAGGAGTTACGGCGAACCGCGCCCTTCAGGCCCGACAGCCCGAACGCCCTGGAGCGTTCGTTCTTTGCCGGCCTGTCGCTGTCGGGATTGCCGATGCGCGATTTGTTCGCGCTCTATCAGGGCTGGATCGACCGCGTCGTCGCTCTGGAAGCCTCGACAATTTCGGGCGCCTTTGAGCCGCCCGCCACCGCTGAACGATCCGCAGCCCAGCGCGAAGGCCTGGATCAGCACGCCCGATTACGGCGGGAAATAGCGACCCTTCGGACTCAGGCAATGAAGGAGAAACAGGTTAATCGCCGCGTCACGCTGAATCTGGAAATCAAACGGCTGGAAGCCGAACTTGCGGCCACCGCAAAAACGCTCTAAGGATAAGAAGATGCAGAAGATTACCGCAGCAGACCCCGAGGCCAAGTCGGCCAATGTCGTTGCTGAAAACATCCAGCAACTCAAGGCATTGTTCCCCGAGGCGCTCACCGATGGAAATCTGGACTTTGACGTGCTCAAGCAACTGCTCGGCGGCGACGTAGTCGAGCGGGAAGAGAAGTACGGCCTCAACTGGCACGGCAAGCGGCGCGCGCGGCAACTCGCGCTGACGCCCTCCATTGGCACGCTTCGCCCATGCCCAAAGGAAAGCGTTGATTGGGACACCACTCAGAATTTGATGATAGAGGGCGACAACCTCGAAGTCCTCAAACTGCTCCAGAAGTCCTACGCGGGCAAGGTCAAGGTCATTTACATCGACCCGCCATACAATACCGGCAGTGATTTCGTCTATCCCGACGATTTTCAAGACAACATCAAGAACTATCTCATGCTTACCGGCCAAACTGACTCCGATGGCCGAAAAGTTTCCAGCAATCCTGACACATCCGGCCGATTCCACACTGAGTGGCTCAACATGATGTACCCGCGGCTAAAGTTGGCCCGGAGTCTGATGTCGAGCGACGGCGTAATTTTTATCAGCATTGACGACGGCGAACTGGACAATCTTCGGAAGCTGTGCGCTGAGGTGTTCGGCGAAGAGAATTTCGTTGTTCAGATCATATGGAGAAAACGCAGCACTCCGCCCAACGACAAGATCATTGGCGCAAACCACGACTACATTTTGTGCTATGCGAAAGATGCGGCGTCCATGCGGCTTCGGCTGCGCGAAAGGTCGGAAAGTCAGGTTGACCGATACCAAAACCCCGACAACCACCCCAAAGGGCCGTGGGCGGCTGGCGATCTCATGGCCAATGTGAAGGGCGGCCGATTTGTCAAATCATTGTACTTTCCCATCGTTAACCCCGTTACGAAAGAAGAACATTACCCTGGCAACAACGGTAACTGGCGTTTCTCAAAAGAGACCATTGATCGGCTCCAGGCAAACAATGAATTGTTCTTTGGAGAGGATGGTCGTGGTAAGCCGAAACTCAAGCGATTTCTCTGCGACGTTAAGGAGGGTGTCACGTACCCCTCAATTTGGGACTTCGTTCCTCTCAACACCAGCGGCTCCAACGAGATGCGGGAGCTATTTGAGAACCCCACAATCTTTGAAAGCCCGAAGCCCGTCGGGCTGATCGAAGAATTAATTCGGCTTGGCTCGCTACCAGAATCGCTCGTCCTCGACTTCTTCGCGGGATCGGGAACGACGGGCCACGCAACTTATGCGCTTAATGCGTCAGATTCAGGAAAACGCCGGTTTATTTTGGTGCAGTTACCGGAAACGACCCCGCCAGAATCAGAAGCTCGAAAGGCTGGGTTTGAGTCCATTGCCGAGTTGACAAAGGAGCGATTGCGCCGAGCGGGTAAGAAAGCCGGCGAAGCAAAGCCGCTGTTCAAGGGTGATCTTGGATTCCGCGTGTTTAAGCTCGCATCCAGCAACATCCAAGCGTGGGAGCCGGATCGCAATGATATCCCGACTACGCTTGCGCAGTCCGTTGAACACCTCAAGACGGGTCGCACCGAATCGGACATCCTTTTTGAGTTGCTCCTCAAACTTGGCCTCGATCTGACCGTGCCTATCGAACAAAAGACCATCGCCAAGAAGACCGTCCACAGTATCGGCGCCGGCACGCTGCTCGTCTGCCTCGCTGAGAAGATCGCCACGGCCGAGGTGGAACCGCTTGGCCTGGGCATCGTCGCCTGGCACAAGCAACTGGCCACGGCCGGCGACATCACCATGGTCTTCCGCGACAGCGCCTTTGCCGACGACGTGGCCAAAACCAACATGACGGCGATCCTCCAGCAGAACGGACTGGACAACGTCAGAAGCCTGTAGAACTGTATGGTGCGGCGGAGCCGAACAAGATGATGACCTTCGATGAACTATTCAAGAGCCTCAGCGACGGGGATGAAACCGTCGAGATCGAGGCCAAGGCTTCACAGGAGGTGGGCGCCTCACTGCTGGAAACGGTTTGCGCCATGTCCAATGAACCGGGACGCGGCGGCGGATACATCCTGTTGGGCGTGCGGCTCATGCCCGATTCGCTGTTTCCGTGCTATGAAGTCGTCGGAGTGCCGAATCCCGACAAGGTGCAGGCCGACTTGGCGGGGCAGTGTGCCGGGATATTCAACGTGATCGTGCGGCCGCAGATTGAGCGGGAGGTTCGCCCGGATGGGAAGGTCGTGCTGGTGGTTCAGGTGGCCGAGGCACCGGCCCATGACAAACCCGTGTATTTCAAGGCCAAGGGTCTGCCGCGCGGGGCATATCGGCGGATTGGCTCAACCGACCAGGTTTGCACGGATGATGACCTTCAAGTGCTGTTTCAGGGACGCGACCATCGCAGCTTCGACGAGAGCGTGGTCGAGAATTGTGCGCTGGAGGATTTGGACCCCGCAGCCATCGCAGAGTATCGGCGCATTCGGGCGGAGGCCAATCCCAATGCGCCCGAATTGGGATATGCCGACGATGAGTTGCTCCTGAGCCTGTGCTGTGCGGATCGGCGCGATGGCAAACTGCTGCCGACGATCGCGGGGGTTTTGCTCTTCGGCAAGCGAACAACGATCCGCCGACTGTTTCCACTAATGCGGCTGGACTATATCCGCGTTCCAGGACGGGAGTGGGTGCGCAATCCGGACAGCCGGTTCGACACCGTCGAAATTCTGGACCCGATCATGCTGGCATTGCCACGAGCGCTTAATGCCGTCTTGGACGACATTCCCAAGGCGTTTCACTTGCCGGCCAACAGCGTCCGCCGACAGGATGTTCCGCTTGTCCCGCGCACGGCCATCCGCGAAGCCCTGGTCAACGCCGTGATGCACCGCAGCTACCGGCAGAAGTCGGCCGTGCAGATCATCCGCTACGCCAACCGCCTGGAGATTCGCAATCCGGGGCATTCGCTGGTTCCCGACGAGCGTCTGGGCGAGCCGGGGTCGGTCACACGCAACGAGAAGATCGCGGCCGTGCTGCATGAGACGCGATACGCCGAAACAAAAGGCAGCGGTATTCGGGCGATGCGTGAGTCGATGGCTCAGGCGAATCTGACGCCGCCGACGTTTGAGTCGGATCGGGAAAAGGACTGTTTCGTAGTCACGTTCCTGTTCCACCACTTTCTCAACGAAGAGGATGTGCGGTGGCTGGGGCAATTCGCCGCAATGGAACTGACCGAGGACGAGCAGAAGGCGGTCGTATTTGCGCGCGAACTTGGGGCGATCAACAACTCCGCCTATCGGGACATCAACCGGGTGGAGACGCTGGTTGCCAGCGGCCACCTCCGGCGGTTGCGGGATTTGGGACTTCTGGAGCAAAAGGGCAAAAGCGTGGGGACTTTCTACGTGCCGACCCAGCGAGTGGTGGGCACCGCGGCCGGAACTCCCGCTATTGCGGCGCAAGAACAGGGGTCAACCCCTGCGCTTAGCTCACAAGCGCAGGGGTTAACCCCTGCGTTTAAGGCCGAAGCGCAGGGGTTGGATGAATTGCCCCCAGCCATTGCCGAGGCGATAAGGAATCTGGGCGAACGGGCAAGTTTGGCCACGATCAGGCACGTCGTTCGCGACCTATGCGCCTGGAAACCGTTAAAGGCAGAGCAGATTGCACGCTACCTTGGCCGTCAGCAGGTTTATGTGACACGTACTCAACTCACGCCCATGGTGCGAGATGGCGAGTTGGAATTTGTCTTCCCCGACAGCCCGGCTCATCCGCAGCAGGCGTATCGGGCAACGGCGGGAGGCAAGAAGTGAAATTGCATTTTGAACCAGACCTGGACTACCAGCACGACGCCATCGAGGCGGTGTGCGATTTGTTCCGCGGCCAGGAAATCTGCCGGACCGAGTTCACCGTCGTGCGCGATGTAAACGATCCCCAGGCGCGGCTGAGCTTCGCCGAAAACGATCTGGGCATCGGCAATCGCCTGACTTTGCTCGATGACGAACTGCTGGCCAATCTGGAAAATATTCAACTCCGCAACGGCCTGCGCCCTTCGGCATCCTTGGCGTCCGGGGATTTCACCGTGGAAATGGAGACCGGGACCGGGAAGACCTACGTCTACCTGCGCTCGATCTTTGAGTTGAACCGTCGCTACGGATTCACGAAATTCGTCATCGTGGTTCCATCCGTCGCGATCAAAGAAGGCGTCTACAAAACGCTCCAAATCACCGAGGAGCACTTCCGCGCCCTTTACGCCAATGCGCCCTTTGAGTTCTTCCTCTATGACTCAAGCAAGCTCGGCCAAGTGAGGAACTTTGCCACCAGTCCCAACATCCAGATCATGGTCGTGACCGTGGGCGCGATCAACAAGAAGGACGTCAATAACCTCTACAAGGCCAGCGAGAAAACCGGCGACGAGAAACCCATCGACCTGATCAAAGCCACGCGGCCCATCCTGATCGTCGACGAGCCGCAGAGCGTAGACGGCGGCCTGGAGGGCAGGGGAAAGCAGGCGCTGGGCGAGATGAATCCGCTATGCACCTTGCGCTATTCCGCCACCCATGCGGAAAAGCACCACATGGTTTACCGCCTCGACGCCGTGGATGCGTATGAGCGCAAGCTGGTGAAACAGATCGAAGTCGCGTCCCTGGAAGTGGAAGCCGGCCATAACAAGGGCTATGTGAAGCTGCTCTCCACCAGCAATAAACGCGGGACGTTCACGGCGAAGGTCGAACTCGACGTGCAGCACGACCACGACGTGCGGCGCGAGCCGGTGACCGTCCATCCCGGCGACGACCTCCAACAATTGACCGGCCGCGACATCTATGCCAATCATCTTGTGCAAAATATCGGCTGCAAGGAAGGCGATGAGTATCTGGAATTGAGCAACCTGGAAAAACGCCTTCGCATCGGTGAGGCCGTGGACGACGTGGATACTGACGCGTTCCAGCGACTCATGATCCGGCGCACCATCGAAGAACACTTGGACAAGGAACTACGCCTACGGCCACAGGGCATTAAGGTGCTCAGCCTCTTTTTCATCGACGTCGTCGAACATTATCGCAGCTACGCCGCCGATGGCGCCCAAGTGAAGGGCAAATTCGCGGTCATGTTCGAGGAGGAGTACCGCGGCGCCGCCGCCAAGCCCAAGTACCACACGCTTTTCAACGATGTGGATTTGCAATCCGACGCCACCGAGGTTCACGACGGTTACTTTTCCATCGACAAAAAAGGCAATTGGACGGACACGACCGAGAACAATCAGGGAAACCGTGAGAACGCCGAACGAGCCTACAGCCTCATCATGCGTGACAAGGAAAAGCTGCTCAGTTTTGACACCAAGCTGAAGTTCATCTTCTCCCACTCAGCGCTTCGCGAAGGCTGGGACAATCCCAACGTCTTCCAGATTTGCGCCCTCCGCGAAATGGGCAGCGAGCGCCAGCGCCGCCAGACCATCGGCCGTGGCCTGCGCCTTTGCGTGAACCAGCAAGGTGATCGCCTGCGCGGCTTTGAAATCAACACGCTCACCGTCATCGCCACGGAAGGATACGAGCAATTTGCGGCCGGCCTGCAAAAGGAAATCGAGGACGACACCGGCATCAGATTCGGCATCGTGGAGAAACACCAATTTGCCTCCATCCCGGTCAAGGACGCGGCCGGCCAGACTGCGGCTCTGGGCGTGAAGCAATCCGAAGCCATTTGGACCCATCTCAAGGAACATGGCTTTCTGGACGCGAAGGGTAGGGTGCAGGATTCATTAAGGAAGGCACTCAAAGCCGGCACCTTGCAACTGCCCGAACCGTTTGCCGCTCACCTGCCCCAGGTCAGTGAAGTGCTCCGCAAGTTGGCGGGAAGGCTGGACATCAAGAACGCCGACGAACGGCGGCAGATCAAGACTCGCCAGGCCGTCTTGCACAGCGAGGAATTTCGGCAGCTTTGGAATCGCATCAAACACCAGACCACGTATCGCGTGCAATTCGACAACGAGAAGCTCTTGCAAGACTGCACCAAGGCCATCGAAAAGTCCCCGCCAGTCAGCAAAACCCGCGTTCAGATTCGCAAAGCCGACTTGGCGATTGGGCGCGCGGGCGTTTCGACCGATCAGACCGCCGCCACCGCGCCGGTCATTCTCGACGAGGCGGACATCGAACTGCCCGACCTATTGACCGACCTCCAGGACAAAACCCAACTTACCCGCCGCAGCCTCGTGCGCATTCTGACAGATAGCGATCGACTGGACGACTTCAAGCGGAATCCTCAGCAATTTATCGAGCTTGCGTCCGAATCTATCAACCGCACCAAGCGCCTCGCACTCGTGGACGGCATCAAATATCAGCGCATCGGCGACGAGTTCTATTACGCCCAGGAACTATTCGAAACGGAGGAATTGACCGGCTATCTCAAGAGCATGCTGCCCGCCAACAAATCCGTTTATGAGCAGGTCGTTTACGGATCAGGCGTCGAACAGAGCTTTGCGGAACAACTGGAATTGAACAGCGCCGTAAAGGTCTACGCCAAACTCCCGGCATGGTTCAAAGTCCCGACACCGCTTGGCACCTACAACCCCGACTGGGCTGTGCTGGTTCAGAAGGATGGCGCAGAGCGCCTCTATTTCGTGGTCGAGACCAAGAGCAGCCTTTTCACCGACGACCTCCGCGACCGAGAAAGCGGTAAAATCGAGTGCGGCAAAGCCCACTTCAAGGCGATCGCCGTCATGGACAACCCCGCGCGATTCCTGCCGGCCAGAAACATCGACGACCTGATGGCTCGCGTCGACAAATCCCCACCTTAAGGCAAACAAATGCGCATAAGCTTTATCGAGGTGCAGAATTTTCGCAAACTGGAATCAATACGAATCGATTTCAGCGAAAGCACGACTCTTCTCGTCGGCGCAAACAACAGCGGCAAGACGTCAGCTATGGTTGCGTTGGGTTGTTTTTTGGTCACACATGGTGGTTTCACGACCAACGACTTTACGCTCTCGCGTTGGGCCACCATTGATCGTATTGGCGCCGAATGGGAAACACAGGCGCATCAAACCAACGCTCTCGCTCCTACATCCGCCGCTTGGGACCCAGTTCTCCCCGCCCTCGACGTTTGGCTGCAGGTCGAAACGGACGAGATACACTACGTACGCGATATTCTGCCAACATTGGACTGGTCCGGCGGCTTGTTGGGAGTGCGGCTTCGATATGAGCCCAAGGACATTTCCGACTTGCAGAAGGAGTATTTGACTGCAATCAACGCGGCCAAAGATACGAGGCAGGCCGGCGCAGCCGCAGGCGAGAGCGGCCACCAGTACACGCTCGCCCTTTGGCCCGAGAATATGCGGACTTTTTTGGATCGCAAGTTGCGGTCCATGTTCACTCTTCGCACCTATCTGCTTGATCCAACACGGCGGGTGGAACCCACACATGGTATCGCCAAACCTCAGCCACTCCCGACCGGTAGTGACCCCATTGAAGGCAACCCTCTAAATCGTCTTATCTGCATAAATGAGATCGCCGCTCAAAGAGGATTAGCTGATTCCGGTGGTGAACGCGCCGATATTGATGGCCACGACGGCCAATCATCAAATGAAAGTCGCAAGCTGTCAGAGCAACTCCGGTCCTACTACGCAAAACATCTTGACCCCTCCGAGTTTCCCGAAGCCGCCGATCTGGCCGCCCTTCAGGCCATAGAAAGCGCCCAGAAAGTCTTTGATGACCGCCTCTCGACTGGGTTTTCAGCGGCGATTCACGAGCTAGAAACACTAAATTACCCTGGCCTTACGGATCCAAGGCTCAAGATTGCCACGAGAATTCGACCAACCGACGGATTGAATCACAATGCCGCAGTCCAGTACGAAGTCGCCCAAGGAAATTCCACGTCGCCCAGTGTTCCACTAAGGTTGCCGGAAGAATACAACGGCCTTGGATATCAGAACCTTATTTCGATGGTCTTCAAGCTGATGGCATTTCGAGATGCCTGGATGCGGGTCGGAAAGGCCGGCAAGGCCGGCCTGCGCGACAACGCAGCCGAAAAGCCCTTTCCGCCGCCTTTACACTTGGTACTTATCGAGGAGCCAGAAGCACATCTTCACTGCCAGGTCCAACAGGTCTTCATCAATCAGGCGTATGCAGTCCTTCGCAATCATCCTGATCTGAAGGACAAACCCGCACTGCGAACGCAGTTGATTGTGAGCACTCATTCCAGCCATATCGCGCATGAATGCAACTTTTCTTCCCTACGCTATTTTCGCCGGTTGCCACCCAAGGCACCAGGCGGAGTTCCAACATCGGCCGTGGTTAATCTCTCGGAGGTATTTGGATCAGACGATCAGACTGAACAATTCGCCACAAGGTACCTTCGTGCGGCTCATTGCGACCTCTTCTTTGCTGATGCCGCAATTCTGATCGAGGGGTCGGCCGAGCGAATACTGGTGCCCCATTTCATACGGACGCACTTCCCAGACCTTGGCCGCTGTTATCTGACGTTACTCGAAATCGGCGGCAGTCACGCACATAGACTTCGCCGACTTATCGAGCATCTGGGGCTCATCACGCTCATAATTGCGGACCTTGATTCGAGATCGCCTTTAGGTCGCCATCCAGCAGTACCACCGAGCCGTGGTGCCAATCAGATTACCGGGAATGAGACCCTCAAGACATGGCACCCCATCAACAGTAGCCTGGACGAGCTATTGAATCTGTCAGAAGATGCGAAGGCAAAGCAATACGCCGACATTCCCTCCTTTGCTGTTCGGGTCGCATATCAAATTCCAATCGCCCTGCCGCGAGATGGCCAAGGCAACGCAGTTGAGGCACTCGCCACCACTTTTGAGGACGCAATGGCATTTGAGAATCTTGAATTATTCCGAGCCCTGGATTCGGGCGGCATGGCTGGACAGTTGAAAGATGCTATAGAGCTGCATACTGATCCAGTCGCTCTAAGTAAGGCCTTTTTCGACATCCTAAAAACCGATGGAAAGGCCGAGCTTGCGCTGGAGTTGATTTCAATCAAAGACCCGAAGGATATGAAGATTCCCGCCTACATCGCGAATGGCCTGGAGTGGTTGCAGTCGCAAGTCTCGGCGCGGCACGTGAAAACCCTAGGGGTGGCGTCACCGGCTAATGCTTCTGGAGAACACGCATGACAACTGTTTTGACCACAACTGATGACCGCGTAGACGATCACGTCGATGATGAAATTAGTGATTGCCTCAATTTGGATCATCCCAAAAGCTTTTTTTTGTTCGCGGGAGCGGGCTCTGGCAAAACGCGATCGCTCGTAACTGCGTTAGATCGTTTGCGCACAAGGAGTGGCCACCGCATGCGGGTACGCAGCCAACAGGTCGCGGTAATCACATATACGAACGCCGCGTGCGATGAAATCATAAGGCGCCTCGATTTCGACCCCTTGGTCAGCGTGTCCACGATCCACAGCTTTGTCTGGCGTTTGATTCAAGGCTTCAACACTGATATTCGGCAATGGTTGCAACGCAGTTTGGCTCGCGATATCAGCGAACTACAAGAAGAACTCCGAAGGGGAAGGCCAGGCGCGGGAATCGCGATAGAACGGCAGCGGAAGATCGATGCCAAACAAACTCGCCTTGCCACGCTGCCCGCAATCAGGCAATTCATCTACAGTCCCGATGGCGATAACCGTGATCGCGATTCGCTGAACCACTCTGAAGTCATCGAAATGGGCGCCACGTTCCTTAAGGAAAAGTCATTGATGCAGGAACTCCTGATCGGCGCGTTCCCTGTCCTCTTGGTGGATGAGAGTCAGGACACAAATAAGTTGCTGATGGAATCGCTCTTGGTCGTCCAAGCCACACATCGAAATCGCTTTGCATTGGGTCTTTTCGGGGACACGATGCAGCGCATCTACGCAGACGGCAAGATTGATCTGGGCCAAGAAGTGCCGGACGATTGGGCAAAGCCGGCAAAGGTGATGAATCATAGATGCCCGCAACGGGTTGGCCGACTGATAAACAAGATTCGATCACCTGTCGACGGTCAGGTGCAGCGATTTCGGTCAGACGCCGTGGACGGGTACGTTCGCCTTTTTATTTCGGGGAGCGCCACTGCTGACAAGATTCTCCGGGAGGCGCAGGCGAGGAAGAAAATGGCTGACGTGACCACAGATCGACTGTGGGAGCAACCGGAGCAAGTCAAAACCCTAATTCTTGAACATCACATGGCGGCTAAGCGAATGGGTTTCCTTGAGATGTTCGAGCCACTCAATCGGGTGGACAGCTTTCAGACGGGACTGCGCGACGGAACACTCCCCGCCTTGCGTGTTTTCTCCGAAGTAGTGCTGCCATTGATCAAAGCAAAGCAGTCCGCGCAGCAATTCGCCGCCGCAGCCATTGTGCGGGCGTGGTGCCCAATGCTGCGCAAAATCGCCCTTCAGGACGCGGGAGCAAACCAACTCGCAAACCTGAGGCAGGCAAGCGCGGCAGTGGACGCGCTCATGACTCTCTTTTCTGGCGGAGCCGAGCCACGATTTCTGGATGTGTTACAGTGCGTTGCCAAGAGCAAGCTCTTGGAATTTCCAGAGGTACTCGATCCTTTCGTGCTGCCGCAACCCGTGGCAATTGGCCACATCCCGGACCCCTCAGAAAGCGATGCCACCGAAGAAAGCGCATCAGACGCCGTCGTCGCACTCAGGAACTTCCTGAACACTCCTTTCTGGCAAATCGAGCGATATTCAACTTACGTAAAAGGCACCGCAGCTTTTGCTACACACCAAGGCGTCAAGGGCCTTGAATTCCCGCGAGTTCTCATGGTCGCAGACGATGAAGATGCCCGTGGGTTCATGTTTAGCTACGACAAATTGTTCGGCGCCAAAGCGAAGACCCCAGCGGATCTGAATAATGAGAGGAGCGGAAGAGAGACTTCCATAGATCGTACTCGTCGTCTGCTCTATGTGGGTTGCAGTCGCACGCAACTGAGTTTAGCCGTTGTGGCTCATTCCACCAACCCGGCCAAGGCTCGGGCGCATGCGATCGATAGCGGCTGGTTTGATGATGGCGAAATTGAGCTTCTTGGGTAGACCGTTGCATACAATTGTGCCATAGTCGATTGTATCAAGCCAAACCAGGCTATATTAGCGACTACTACACATAACGTATAAAGTACGTGGGGCACTCTGGAAAACCCGCATGGACAGCGGCACACTTAGCATTCACTAAACATAAGCTATAATGTGCGAACTCCATAAGACGTCGGGAAATCGCGCTTGGACTGCTCGGTTTCGCCGAGTAACTCACTGGTGGTGTCGGGAGTCGAACAGAAAGCCAGAAATCAGCCGGTAAATCTCATCGCGATAGATGTCGCTGTGATGACCGATGAATGGACTCGATGGTATGGCGCTGCTCTGATGGAGCGGCGTCAAATCCGCGACCACCAGCCGGCCAGCCAGAGTGCCCGCGGCGGGTGTGTATCCGGCGTCTACCGTCAGATTCATGCCGCCGAGTTGATTGAACGCGACGGCTGAGGGTCCGGCGGCGCCGATGGCCGGAACGGGATCGCTGAATAGGTTCACCAGCACGTGGGCGTCCTTGTAGGCGCAGTCCAGGGCGGCATCGAGAGAGGATTTAGTGACCAACAAGCGCAGCTGAGGCAATTTGTGAAGCACGTCGGCATACGCCTGTCCCGCCTCGAATGCGTTGTTGTCGAACGCCGCTTGCAGCAGCACGACATTGAATTGGACGCCGGCAAGCAGCCCATTGAGACTGGCGTCGGCGGCAAGGAACCGAAGCGCCGAGCAAATTACCTTGGCGCCGAAGCTGTGGCCGAGCAGATGGAATCGCGGCATTGACCCGGCGGCTCTACGCGATTCAAGAATCAGCCGGATCAGGGAATATCCACCGTGCTGGCCAACGATGTCCGCCATCTGGGCGCGATTGAAGTAAGAGAACGGCTCAACGGCGTTGGCCAAGGCATCGCCGTCCTCGCTGACCATGGACGGCCAGTGAATTCCGATTTGCAGTGCTGCTGTCGGAGCCTGGCCGGTCGACATCGCCGTTGCGGCAAAGCCGGTGGAAAACCGGGCATAGTCAACGATCGCCGCGTCCGCCGTCGTCCACCACCCGTGCGAGTAGAGGAACACGTCGGTGAAGTTGAAGGGCGCCTTGGACAGGTCGGAAACGACGTTGTCAATATTCGTGTCGATGATCGTGCCCTGGCCGGTCATCGGAACCATGATGGTATGAGACATGTTCATTCCCCCTGAGAACACAAGTTCCAAAGCGAGTGTGCGGGGAAATGCCAGCAGGTCAAGCTCTGAATTGCTCGATCCAGATCGACCTTACAAAAAGAAAAGGCCCGCCCATATCGAGCGAGCCTTGAAGGTTCCCCTACCCCGTCAACCGACTCATTTCGGCCGAGGCGTATCGCCGGATTTTCCGGCCGTGGTTTTCGCCGGCGCCGTGGTCTTGGCCTCCGGCTTTGATTCGGACTTGGATTTGGAGGACGAACCCGCTTCGTGATGATACCCGTTTGTCACGTCGTCACCCTTACGACCTTTCTCCGCGACTGGGCCGACGAGCTGGCCGACCTCTGCGTAATACCGTCGCAGGGCATCGCGGGACCCGGCGAACAGCACGGCACACAGAATGAAAACTCCCAGGTCGGTGCCAATTCCCAGAAGCGGAGACGTCTGCATCAATCGGTAAACCGAATATGTCCACACCAGGGCGATCAAGGTGCCCGAATAAAACTGGTAGTACCGATACCGGCCCTCGACGATGTAGTTGAACGCCTTGAGCCGTTTCTCCAGCACGTTGAAATCCCATGTCGGCCGCTTGATGCCGGTCCATTCGTGAATATGGTCCACAATGAGCCACCGGAAACACCCGACGATCATTCCGATCATCGTCGCGCAAAGCACGGCATAAATCGGCGGGCCGACGCCGGCATCGCCAACCTTCACACCCTGAATCCAGCCGGCGACCACCGGCGAAATCGGCGCCAGGCCGAGCAAGCCGAGGAATCCCGGAAGGAGATACCCGACCAGCAGGCCGAACTGACCAACGAACATGTCCAAGGTGTGGAATCGCTCCGACTCCGATCATCGGGGGAGCAGCCACCATGTTGTCGCACTTGGTCATGGCGTCAATCACTTTCCAACCCATGCGGTCGCAACCGATCGCTGACGCACGTAACTATAGTTTACGGACACACGCCCTGTCAACGGCTAGGGTGCTTCCCGTGTTCGGCGAATTGCTCCAAAAGGCGAGATTGAAGGCGGGGATGACCCAGGAGGAACTGGCGGCCGCGGTCCGCCTGACACGCGAATACATCAGCCTTCTTGAACACGACAAACGGACCCCGACGATCCACGTCTTCATCCGGCTCGCGCGGGCACTACGAATATCCCCGGCCACGCTGATCGAGAAGGTTGAAAAGTCGACCGCCAAGCGGAATTGATTTCGCGCCTCATTCCCATCGGCGGTTTTGCCGCGTTCTTTTCGCTTGGCGCGCCCGCCGTTCTCTGTCAGTCTTGATGGTCAAGCGTAACGCCGCGATGGGCGCCGCGCCGATCATGCCAGCCCCCAAATCCAGTCCCCCCGATTCACGGAAGTCCCCCACCCTTCCGCCGCATCTGGTTGCCGCGCCGCGGGATTATTTTCTCGGGCCGGTTTTCGCCGCCACCAAACAGACCGGCCCACGCGAAGTCACCATCGCCAATCGCCGCTACCACATCGGCGGATTCCATCCCATGCGTCGCAGCCTCAAGCCGCCGGCACTGGACGTGCGTCATGCCCGTGCCATCTTCTCCCTGCTCAGTTTCCGCGATCCCTTTGACGAGAGCCGCCTCGTGCGGTTCAGCTTCAACGAATTCTGCCGCCGGTATGCCCGCACCAACGGCGGCCGGTATGCCCGTGCCATCGCCGAGATCGTCGCCGACCTGCTCGACTCCTATATCCGCGTCACCGATCTGAAAACCAACATCGCCCACGAATACCGCCTCATCGAACACATCGACATCGAAAAACGCCCGATCCGCCGCCGCGATGCCTCGCTGGCCAACTCCGCCCAACTGGAAATGTGGTTCAACGGCTGCACGCTCTCCCCGGAATTCTTCGGCCTGCTCCACCGCATCACGGAACTTCAACACCTCAAACTCAACGTCTTCACCTCCATCCGCTCGCCCCTTGCCCAGGCCATCTACCTGTACATCCCCAGTCGCGCCCATCATCATTCAGCCGACGATCCGTTTGAAATCTCCCTGACCAAACTACTGGACCAGGTGTCGTTTCCGATCCCCTCGCAGAAGAACCGCCGCCGCCAACTCTTCACCCAGAATTCCCATCCGATCCTGAAACAACTCGACGGCGTGGAAACCCTCTCCGGCCGGTTCCATGTCGCACTGGTCGAAACCCTGGATGGCACAGACTGGAAACTCCAGGCATGGATCGACAAGTTGCCCAAGCGCACCGGCCACGGCGATTCCAAACTCATCAAGGCCTACCTCGACAGCGGCCGAAGCCGCGAGCATCTGGATCAGGCTCTGGCCAACATCGGCCCGTTGTCGGAATACGAACGTGAGCTACTTCACACCGGTAGCATCGAGGTCACACGCAACGAGCGGTTCTTTGAACTGGCCAAGGCCATCCTCGGCCCAGCCCGCTTCGCCGGTCTGCTCGCCGAGGCCAAGGGCGATGTCCTGGAGGATCGAAAGGCGACGAAGAATCCCACCGCCCGGCTCATCTTCCGCATCATGGAAACCGTCTCCGGCCCCATCACAAATACCCGCAGTGCGTAGTCGCCCTGGCCCGCCAATTGTTTGGACAACTAATGCGCCGCGTCACGTCTGGCCGTTTGGACAATCAATGCGTTTCACCCGCCCGGGTTTGGACAACTAATGCGTCTTCTCGAATTTGTTTGGACAACTAATGCGCCGGCGACGCCCTACCCTTCCGCAACCCCCTGATCGTCAGCGGCATCCGAAAATGGCTGTTTTCTGTCCATTGAATGGTTCCCAAGGAATGATTGACCATTCGGAAAGTGATGTAAATTTGGCCCGCGTGCGCGGCGCCGTGGCGATCGCCCTGGTCTACGGCCTGAACCGCTTCATGAACACGTTGCCCTTCCTGGGGGCGCGCACGGACGTTGCCGTGCGAATTTTGTGCATCGTACTTTTCGTCGGTTCCGGCGACGCACTTTTGAATTACTACGCGGGTACCGGACGACTTCTTGGCCGCAATGCGGCGAAAGGTTCTACAGGTGATCCCATGACAAACGGTCGCGACCATGACCATGCGGCGAGTGCAGCGGTGTCGAGCACAAATGTGAAAGCGGAATCGGAGAATAAGCCGACAACAATCAATCTAGTTCCGAGCGGCCCAAAGCTCCCCCGTCGTGACGTTGATCTTCCTCGATCGCAAGGCCGCCCTGTCAACTGAGCCCGGGCATCTGCTAGTACGCCCCGTCGTTGGCGTATATTCCTTTTTCAAGGCAGTGTCTCTCGCCCCGGTCTCGGTGACTATGGTCTTTCAGGCAGCGATGGCTGCGGGTACAGTTTGCCGCGTCGAGGTAATTGCATGCCGGACGCCGAGTTGGATGTTGCCAACGAACTGAAAGAGATCAAGTCTCTGCTTGACTCCGCGAGGCCGAATGATGCCGAACAGCGGCTTCGTTCGCTCCTCGCGCGCATGGACGATGGGCGATTGCGTTCCCATGCTAATGACGTGCGCGCTGTAATTGATGCCTTCCTCCCGAAGCGGCGCAAGGAACTCCTCGCGGTCTTGAATCAACGCGAGAGTGTGATTACTACTGGAGCTATTCCAACCAATCCAGGCGACGGCTTGGTCGTCTCTGGACGGTGGGAGTCATTCCAAAAGGATCTCGCCGCTTGCCTCAACGACCTTTCCGATCGCCATATCTTCCAATGGGCGACTTCCTATCGGGATGCTGTTCGCTGGACACACGAGCAAGCAACAGAATCACTACGCGCCGGCATGCGCCTCACGGACGTCGAAGCAGTGCTGCGAGTGGAATACCGTCGCCACTCCAAGGAGATCTTCGAAAAGGGCTATTCGTATGTGACACTTGCGACTGGGGTAGTAGACGCCACGCTTAAGTCGGTGAATGGGCTTCAGCGGTTGATCGACCTTTTCATCGAAGCCTATTCCCTCCTGGTCGCTGATTCCACGGCATATGAAGCAAGGAGCCTACGGACGCTGACATCTGTCTTGATTGAGGCAGTCCTTGAGGGGTATTGCCTCGCTTCTTTCGGCTCGAATCTGGGTGCAAGTTTTCTGACACGGTATCCTCGCCTGTGGCTTCACTCGCTGGGCTTTTTGACCAAGCAAGGCTTAGGTCGTGTTCTGCAATGCTTGCCGGTCGGAGCCCTGCGACAAGACCTTGGGCAGTCACTGCTTCCTGTCCTCGAGTCAATAGATCGGATTGCGCAAAGCGATGGATTTGCACCGCGCGGACTACCCAAGTTGGTCGAGGCCAGCGATGTGCCAATGAGACTGGAAATCCGCCTCGACCTACCCCCGTCGACTCACGGGCGTCAGTACCTGACGCTCCACGTGTATTTGGGCGCAAGTCCCGCAATCCCGGGGTCGTTCGAACATCTGACTCAGCGCGGTCAGGTGCTGGCAGTCGGTCCGTTCGCCCGCGCCGAGTCAGGCATGGGTGATTTCAACGATACAGACGACGACTTCGTTGTTGATACGACTAGCCTCGACCGAAATTCAGTGCAATCAGTTCAACGGATCTTCGAATGTCTTCACCGCCTCCTATCGCAAGCGGCCGGTCAAAGGATCGGCGCGCCATTCACATACAACGTCGCCCGGGACTTTCCTCTAAAGAACCCAAGGCAACAACGCTATTTCCATGTCTATCGCGACAGCGTGCAGCGGCTGCTCCAAGGCTTCGAGGGCCGCAGCGGTGTTCGGCTTTGGTGTTCTGTACGCCGCAGTGGCAAGACAACGGCGTGCTTTGACTTGGCCGCCGCTACGAACAGCCAAATCGTGGTCCGCCAAACCTGTGACGACTCCGAAGTGTATCCTGGCGCCGGCCGATTCTATGAGATGTTCGAGCAAGTGATTCGAGGTGGAAGCCGCATTCCACCCACGTTCTTCCGCGACGCGGTGAAGGCATGCGCGACAGAGGAAATTCGCGGCGACGCCAGAGTAGTCTTCGCGCTCGATGAATACGAGACGCTGTTTGATCGAATGCGCGACATTGCCGCGGGAAATCCGCCCACGCGCCGAACGCTCGTTCAGCCGCTGCTGAATCAAATGGCTGGTTTTGCCCGAGATAATCTGCTCATTTTGATTGGCCAACGGCCAGAAGCGCACTTCATCATCATGGATCAAAACCAATTGAGCCCATACGTTGAGCAAGATCCATTTCCTCTCTTTGAGCATCAGTCGGGATCTGTACGGTCCGAGTTCTGTACATTGCTGAGCCAGATTCTGACTGAAAGTGTCCGGTTCAGCCGAACGTTCGCCGACGAGGTGTACTTGGAAACACAGGGGCATCCGTACCTAACTGTGAATCTGATGGTACATTTCGTCGACTGGCTCATCGCGAACCGCCGACCACGAACGCCGGTCGAAGTAAAAGAAAAAGATTTTGCAGACTTCGCCCAGGCGGAGCTTCGACCATCCGTGTTGTCGTTGCGCCCAGAATACGACACGTTCCTTCGGATTGTCGGCGAGGCCCTTGGAGACCTTACTCGCCGCGACGCGCCGTGGCTTCACTGCGTCCATCTGGTGCTGAGACAATCGGCGGAAGAGGGAAAGCTGATACCTATTACGCTCGACCGGGTAGATACGATCCTGGCAGGATTAATATCGGCAGGCAGTCAAATGGTTTCTCGAAACGAGTTCTTGCGAACGGCGCAACTCGCCAACTTCCTTACGGTGCATGACGATCGCGTTAGGGCTAGGATCCCACTGCTCGCACGTCTGTGCGTTGCCGCCCATTCTTCAACCAAATGGTGAGGTGAGAACATGGATTCGCCGGAACGGGTAATTGAACTGGTCCGAGAGTTGCGATCATTTGCCCAAGACCAGGTACAGGTGTATTGGCATACCATCACGAAAGACCGCGAATCATTCCACAACAGTCTCATGGCACTAACCAAGGACGACCCGATTCTCCCTGTTGTCCTGCGCGGCGATGGTTTCACCAATGCGAACGCAATACTATCGGACCTTAACCGATTGCTTGAGCAGCAGCGTGGGCCGCTTTCAGATGCAAAGTTTGTGGTTCTAAGTCCGGAACGGCCGCTCGTGCTTGTTCTCCTCAGCCGCGTGGAACTCCTTGTGCCACAACTTTGTTCGCCGGCCATTCTGCCGTCGTGGCTCCCATGCATCGGTGGGCTTGAATGTAGCGTTCGGATTCAGGACCTCGCGAAGGTTGCCGATGGCCGTTTGAATTCGCCAGAGGCGAGCATTCCGGATTTGTCCAATGCTCTCTTTGAGTGGGATAAGGTGATTGTCCGAAGACTCCGTAATATCTTCGAGACAAATCCACGGCTGAGCGATTCACTGCGTTCGATCATTCTTAAGGACGATGTTTCTCCCAGTCGTTTCGCGAAATTCCTCGCAGACGCGGATCGCTTCTTAGGCGCAATACCAAACCCGGAGGCATATCGTCCGATGCACAAGGACGTCGGCTGTGTGTCGGCCCAAATGATGCAACTATTCCAGAAGGCAACGCCCGACGAGCTAACTCAACGAGCCGAATCTCTTAAATCGGCCTTGGGGTTGCCGATTACGCCGACGATGCCGGTTGGCGAGCCACTATGCTCCATATTGTTTCGCCCCGTCAACGTCGAGACGGATGTATCCCGTCGCGTCGCAAGAGCGATGATCGTTACTAACTATGCGGCATGCCAATTCGTCACCGCGGCGGCGCATGCCGACGCGTACCCGAAGGTTCATCTTCTTCTTCTTCGATCGCAGTCATACGACCTTCGACGGGCCTTGACGGAGTTTCGCGAATGGATTAACCGGCTGGATTGATTCGGCGACAGTGTCGGCATTCGCGCTGAGTCATCTCGCTAAACATCGGCACAAAAGCCAGACCGTTTCGGGTCTGGCGTCGTGAGTCGGGGTCGATCGCACCGATCATTCCCTCGCCTTTTCGGTCTGCTTCGCCATCTCACGGGTGACGAAGCTGTGGCAGGCGCGGAGCAGTTCAGCGACGATCAGCACGTCGTCGTAGCCGAAGCTGCCGGATTCCTTCCACGTGTCGCCGTCCTTGTAGGAACGGGAGACCGTGGTGTTGAACATCGGCCCGTTTTCCAGTTCGTTACGCCAGACCGCGGCCTTGAGGGCGCGATGGCGAACGGAGAAGACAGAGGCGTTGGCCGACCGCTCGGGCTGTTTCGCAGCGTCTTGCGGCCGGGACGGGGACATCGTTGTGGACCTAGCCATAAATGGCCTCCTTTCGGGTTAAACAGATCAATGAAAAGCAAGCTAGGCTTGGCGTGGATACTCGACAGCGGGACACTCGGGTTTGTACGGTAGACCGGGAAACCGCGATTGATGCCTTTGTTATCAGCGTGGCTGTGTCGAATCTGCTTGCCTCCCCACCCCACCCCGCGCTAATCTGCCATCATCGCACGGTGGCATCTTGCCATTGTGCAACCTCAGCACATCCTTATGAGCCTTACCATCGCACTGATTAACGGCAAAGGCGGCGTGGGCAAAACCACCGTCTCCCTGCTGCTGGCGCTGGCCCTCCGGCAGGTCCGCCGTGACGTGGTCCTGCTGGACCGCGATCCCCAGAAAAGCGCCACCACCTTCGCCGAAAACATGGGCCTGCCGGTTGTCGATTCTCCCCCGGCCGATGGGCCGCTGGTCATCATCGACACGCCCCCCAACATCCACCACCCCGACACGCTCTGGGCCATCCGCACGGCCGATGTGGTCGTGCTCATCACCACGCCCAGTCCCACCGACATCGGCGCCACCGCGGCCACCGCCGGCATCATCGCCCAGCAGCGATCCCGGCGAACCCTCGTGCTCTTCAACCGCATCCAGGCGTCCAACCGCTTTGCCGGCACGCTCCCGGCCATCGCCGCCCGGCTTCCCTTCCCCGCCCTAAACCGCGTGCTTTATCAGCGGACCGCCTACCAGGTGGCCCAGCTTGAAGGCTGGCGTGCCCTCCCTGCGGCCGCCCGCATCGAACTGGCCCAGGTCGCCCTGGAACTCTTCGCCGCCGCGCCGGAACTGTCGCACAGTGCCAATGTCGCACAATCGCACAATGCCGAGATGGCACCATCGCAAGATGCCGAAGCTGCACATTCGCACATTGCCGCAGTTGCACCATCGCAAGGCGCCAATGCCGCACAATCGCACATTGGCAACATGGCACAATCGCACCATGCCGCTGTTGCACAATAGCACAATGCCGCACACATGTTTTCTATGAGCAAATCCACATCCACCAAATCCCTGGCCGACTCAACGATGGCCATGCTCGGTCAGGCGATGGACCGCAACTCGCGTCTGGCCGAAGCCCCGAATCCACCGGCCAAAGCAATGCCAGTACCGACACCAGCCACCGCCACGCTACCGCCGCCACCATCGCCAGCCATCACGCGCCCACGCCCAGCCGCACCCACGCGCCCGCTCAGAACCAGCGGCCTGCGTTTCACGGCCCAGGATCATGAACGCATCAACCGCATCATCAATCAGGCCCTGTCGCTGGGCTACCGAATCCCCATGAGCGATGCCGTCCGCGTGGCCCTGATCGGTTACAACCCGAAATCGCTCACCACCGCTGACCTGACCGCGCTTCAAGCCACCGATGGCCGGATGCGTCGGCGTGCGAATAGCGAGTCATGATGGGTTCTCGACATTGACGTAGGGGATTTGTCTTTCCCACAAAATCCGTTCTGCGCAACCGCGCAGCTTGGACCGCCGCCCAAGCAGGGCAGGGGAGACCGGCGCGTCCGGCCGTCGCTCGGAATCCTGCCCCGCGGCCGGCGGCGAATTCTTCAATAGCCTTGACGCCGGCATCACTGGCCCGTCCACGCCCGGATAAAACGTCTTGGGGTATCTGTAAGACCGTGAACTCCCGTTCGCCGACGCCGGCCCAGTCCAATCAAAGGTTGATTGGTGATCGCCACCCGGATGACTTGCCCCCGCCATAGCCACCAGCATGGCGCGTTCACCAATGAACGCAAGCCAAATCCGCATCGGGGACGACAGACGAACCGCAAAGCCACTGGACCAGGAGGCAAAAACGCCGATCGTGCTGGGCGCTGAGCTTCTCTATTCCAACCTGGGTAACGCGACCGACCGATTTGATTTCAGTTGCAATCGTCTAGGTTAGGCAAGGCCGCCGCGCATTGCGGGCACAGTCTCGGCGTCGCGCGGGGGTCATGGCCACTAATCTGGCGGAGGCGATGCGATATATGATAGAGTGCCTAAAACACAATCGGTCGTCGTGAAGCCGAAGAATCCAAAACGCCGAAAGATGTCTCCGCCAGCGAATGGTCGGTGCGGCATATCCGGCGAGCCCTGGCGAAGGAAATCAACCGCATGGCGGCGTTGGATGAACTGCTGTGGAACCCGAGTTGGCCGGCGCCGAGGTGGTCCCGCCGTGGCTGCCGGACGGCCTCGGCCAAGCCAACGTCTTGCGTTACACCGCTCGTCGCGGCCTGCGGCCAATGGAACTTTAAGAGATGCGGATTACTCATGTGGCTCGGATGGAGCCGTAGCTGAACCTGCCGGACTTCGACGAAGTGTTGAGAGAACGCGGAACAGAGGGGACCGAGCATGAACCATAAGGATTTGACCATTCAGGATCTGAAAGCCGCCATCGAGGACATCGGCACAAGATTTCCGAACCTGTCGGATGATGACCGGTTCGTGCTGTGGTTCTTCCGGGCCTACGTGACCGACAGCGAGGACCGCGCCCACGAAGCTGTGGCTGGCGGCTCGCGTGACAAGAGCATCGATGGCCTGCTGATTGACGATGCCGCGCGGGCGGTGTTCATCGTGCAGGCCAAGTACCGCAGGGCGCTGGGCGCCAAGACAGAGAATCGCGACGACGTGATCTGCTTCGCCGAGACGGCCGCGGCGGTTTCCGAGTCAGATCATTCCGCCTTCGCCACCTATATTGACACGATGGAGCCGGCCTCCGCGGAGCGATTCAAGGAGGCGAGGAAGCGCGTCAACGGGCAGAAATACCGAGTAATCCTCTACTTCGTGACGCTGGGCAAGATCAGCGTGTCCACCCGCCGCGATGCGGAGCAGACAGTCGGCCGAGCCAAGGCCGATGCCAAGATCGAGTTCATTGATGGCAGCCGGGCGATGCTCCTGTTCCGGGACTACCTGGATGGAGTCGCTCCGCCGATCCCGACGCTGGACTTGGAGATGGAGAAGAGCCCCAATGTCACCGTCAACGGCGTAGCCCAGCGGTATGATGATCTCAACAACATCGAGTCGTGGGTGTTCTCGATGCGCGGGGATGCAGTGGCAGCGTTGTACGAGTTCGCCGGCCCGCGGGTGTTCGCTCGGAACATTCGCGGCTACTTAGGCGCAGCAACGGAAGTCAACCGCAGCATGGTAGCCACACTGCGGGATGAGCCGGCCAAGTTCTTCTACTACAACAACGGTATCACGATAATTTGCGATGAGGCGGAGAAGAAGAGCCGCCAGGGCAAGGATGTGCTTCAGGTCAGCAACCCACAGATCATCAACGGGCAACAGACCACCCGCACTGTGGCAGCTCACGCAAAGGAAGCGAGGAGCGCCAGCGTCTTGGTGAAGGTGATTCGCGTGCCGCGGGAGGCAGGGGAATCAGGCAACGGCTTTGAGTCGCTGGTGTCCAGGATCGTCGCCGGCACCAACTGGCAGAACAAGATTACGGCGTCGGACCTGATGTCCAACGACCGCATCCAGATCGAACTGGAGCGGGCGTTCCGCAAGCTGGGGTATCTGTACATCCGCAAGCGGCAGAGCAAGGGGGAGGCCAAGCGGAGCGCCCCCGGCAAGAACTATATGACTGTTAAAAAGGAAGAGATTGCCCAGGCCGTCGCCGCCTGCGAACTGGACCCATGGTGGCTCCGGCAGGGCAAGGAGAAGCTCTTCGAGGAGGACGTCTACCCGAAGGTGTTCCCGAATACGGACGCAAATTACTACCTGTCGCGCTATCGCCTGCTGCGCGAGGTGACTTACGCTGGCCGGGGCAACCCGGAGCGAGGCTATGCGAAGTGGCTGGTCCTGAACTTCGTCTGGTCGGAATTGAGCCCGCTGGTGCGCTCGGCGCGCAATGCCCGGTCGTTCCGGTTGCAGACGGAGCGCGGCGCAGGGGAGGTTCCCCATTGGCTCAATCGCGCAATTGACAAGGTGTTCAACGAGGCGCTTAGGTACTACCGCCAGAACCGCGGGAAGGGCAATGCCGCCTTGGACGTATCGCGTTTCTTCCGCGAGGGCAAGAACCGTCACCATGAGTTCCTGGCGTTCTGGAATACAAGCGCTAAAGCAAAGCGCACGTTCGGCAAATGCATGGAGAACGCAGCAGAAGCTATCGAGGGTTACGATGCGTAGTCAATGCGCTGTGAAGTTTTGGCCGTTTGAGGAGTGCTGAGTATGGTTCTCGGCCGCACGATTCGTCTGTATCTGACTGATGGCACCCCCGGCGGTCCCATCGCCGCCGAGATCATCAACTGGACCGGCCGGGTGGTACTGGTGCCTCGGGCACAGCTTCACGAAGTCGCCGAGCGCGACGAAATGCAGCGGACCGGGGCGTACCTGCTGATCGGTCCGGATCACGGCGGCACGGGCGAGCGAGTCTACATCGGCGAGGCGGACCTGATCTTCGACCGGCTCAAGCAGCCCGATCACCAGGCCCGCGAATTCTGGACCCGCGTCATCGCAATCAGCAGCGCCGATCAGAACGTCACCAAGGCCCACGCGCGATACTTGGAGCATCGGCTCCACGAACTGGCGACCGCTGCCGGCCGAGCCGTAATCGACAACGCCAACACTCCCAAGCCGAAGGCCCTCCCAGAGTCTGACCGGACCGATATGGAGTACTTCCTCCAGCAGGTGCACTTGGTGCTGCCGGTGCTTGGTTGCGACGTGCTACGGCCAGTGCCGGCCGTAATTGGCCCTGGCGCCGGCGATGGGGAGCGCTCGCCGAAGCTGCTGCTGAAGGAGGTTGGCGCCGAAGCCACGGCCTACGAGGTCAATGGCCAGTTTATTGTGGCCAAAGGGTCCACCGCTCGGCATGAAGGCTCTCCTTCCTGGGACAGCTACATCAGCCTGCGGGATTCCTTGGTGAAGGATGGCAAACTGATGGTCAAGAGCGATAAGCTCTTCGAGTTCGTCACCGACGTAGAGTTTTCCAGCCCGAGTGCTGCCGCGGCGGTGGCAACCGCATCGAATCGCAACGGCCGGACCACCTGGCATCTGGAAGATGGCCGCACCTACGCTGAATGGAAGCAGGCCCAACTTGACGCCGCGGCGAAGGGCACGCGATGACTACGGCATTGGTATAGGAACCTTGACCAGTGGGTCGCTGGGTCCAGAGGGCGGCGAAATGACATCTGCGTCGATACCTCCGCGATACCGTCGGGCGTGTAGGTAAAGCGAAGGGCGATCTCATCTGTCGAGATAGGATTGGTGCAGGTCGGCGCTTCGACCCTTGGACCCTGTGGCGGCGCGTCGAGAAACTTTCTTGCTTGCGCTCACTTCACCGGCCGTCATAACCTTGTCTCATGTCCGACGCAGCGGACAGTCAACCAGGCACCCGCACATCTTCGCGGCTCGGGCAAACGGGCGCCCACGACCTCTATCAGCGCATCACCGATCAGGTGATCGAGATGCTCGACCAAGGCGTTGTCCCGTGGCGGTCGCCGATCCTGGGCCGCACCGGCTCCCGGCAGCCGCGAAACCTCAACACCGGGAAAGCCTATCGTGGAATCAATGTTTTTCTGCTCGCCTTCACCGCATATGCCAAGGGCTACGAATCCGCGTACTGGCTGACGTTCAAGCAGGCACTCGATCGGGGAGGGAACGTCAAAAAAGGCGAGAAGGCGTCGATGGTCGTCTTCTGGAAGCAGTATGAGGTCAAGGACAAGGAAACCGGCGAGCTGAAACAAGTGCCGATTCTCCGGTATTACAATGTGTTTTCGGTCGATCAGTGCGAAAACATCCCGGCGCCGGATGCCCCAAAATTCACGCCGACGCCGTTTAACCCGATCGAAGCGTGCGAGGCCATCGTCAAGGGCTACAAGGACGGGCCGGCCATCGAGTACGGCGGCAGCCAGGCGTTTTATCGTCCATCGACCGACACTATCAAAATTCCGGAGCCGACACGCTTCGCCACGAATGAGGAGTTTTACAATACCTACTTCCATGAAGCGTCCCACTCGACCGGCGCCAAGAAGCGACTGAATCGCGGACTCGACACCGATCCCCGGCCGTTCGGATCGCCGGATTACGGGAAGGAGGAACTCGTCGCCGAGATGTCGGCCGCGTTTCTGTGCGGACACGCTGGCATTCACCCGGCCGTCATTCAGAACTCCGCCGCCTATATCAGCGGCTGGCTGGGCTTGATCAAAAAGGACAAGAAGCTCGTCATCAGCGCCGCCGGCGCCGCCCAGAAATCGGCGGACTGGATTCTTGGCGCCAGGGCGGAGAAGCCCGATGCCGATCAGAACGACGATGGCGATCCGAATAGGGTTGCCCCGCAGGAGCATGTTGTGGGCTACGGAACAGCGCCCACAAACACCGTTTCCGTCTCTGTCGGCAACACGGACCGGGCGGCGATTCTGAGTCAGGCCGCCCGCAACTACATCCGCCGCGGCTGGGCGCCGATTCCCATCGCCGCGGGTGAAAAGGCACCGTGCATGAAGGACTGGCTCAATCTCCGGCTGACGGAGGAAACGGCCGCATCGGCATTCGCCCGCGCTGGCAATATCGGGCTGATCCTGGGATTCCCCAGTCACAATCTCGTGGACGTTGATCTTGACTGCCCCGAGGCCCGCGAACTGGCCGACCGCTTTCTTCCGCCCACTGCCGGCATCACCGGCCGGCCAAGCTCGCCTCGATCCCATCGCTGGTATATTGCACCCGATGTCCAGACGGTTCGCCATCGCGATCCGGTCACCAGGGCCAGCATCGTCGAACTCCGCGGCGCCGGCTCACAAACCCTTGTCGGCCCGAGCATTCATCCTTTGGGAGAACCCTACGACCCGCTCGACGGCCAGCCGGCCCAGGTCGATGCCACGAAGCTCTGGGAATGCGTTGACGTACTGGCCCAGGAAGTGATCCGACTCCGGCATGGCGATATTCAGCCGGCCAACACGGCACGGCAACCCCCAGAACCGCGCCATGTGCCGATTTCGGATGACCACACCCGTCTGCTCAATCGCGCCGCGGCGTATCTCGACAAACTGCCGCCAGCGATCAGCGGCGCCGGCGGGCACAACGCCACTTTCAATGCCGCCACGGCTTTGGTGCATGGGTTCGGCCTGACGCAAACCGAGGCTCTCGATCTGCTGGCCACACGATTCAACCCCCGATGTTCGCCGGCATGGACGGAAAAGGAACTTCAGCACAAGGTGGCCGATGCCGCCAATCGACCCCACGCACGGCCGTTCGGATGGCTGAGGGACAGCCGCAAACCCCTCAGTCGCGCCGCCGGGGCGTTCAGCAGATCGCCACGATCGAATCGAAGTTGCGATGAATCGACCCTCTTCCCACAGTTGCCGTGAGTCTCATTCGCCTTCAGTTGAACCGCTTCGGCCACATCGATCTTTCTTTCGTCAACTCCCGTATCCTCCGTCGAGTGTTGCGGACAGTGATTCAGAACGGCGGACCCAGGCACAGAACAGCCTATATTCAGCACGATGTGGACGTGGAGAGCCTAATCGACGGCCTACCGCGACGGACGCAGCGTGATTTGCGAGAGGGATGGGAAGTCAAAGTCCGCATGGACGGATGGGAAGCGGCGCACTTCTATGGATACGATGCCCATACCGCATTTGAATCTGGACGATAAATCTCGCCAACGCGATGGGGCGAGGGCACGTGTGGGACGATCGATCTCGCTTGGAGTTAGCCGCCACCGAGCGAGCCCGGCGATCGTCGAGCCGTTCAGCATGTAAATAGTTCAGGCACGCATGGCGCCGGAATTGCGATGGCGTGTATTCACGGGGTAATATTTGAAGTTGGACATGTCCGCTTGCAGCAGCACGCGTGCAGCCGATAGGAGACCAACTGTCATGCCTGATTCGGTATCACAACTTAGCCGAACGGCAATTGCCGTTCTTGAGATGATTGCGGCCGGCTGCACGTATGAGCAGATTCTGTCAGCATATCCAGAGCTTTCCTACCTGCATATTTTTCGTGCGGCCCAGGAAGCCTTAAACCTTGCCGCGAGTTCGTCAGGAACGCCGCGCCCCGCCTACACCGTCGCGGAGAAGCGCGAACGATATCCGCGCGCGTATGAACAATGGACAGACTCGGAAGACGCCCGCCTCCGGACGCTGGTACAGGCGGGGAACACAATCGGGCATATTGCCGGGCAACTACAGCGAAATTGGGGAGCCATTCGTAGCCGCGTGCAAAAGCTCGGTTTGGTAAACGACCTAACACCACAGGAACAGGCACGTATGGGGCGAATCGTCGCGCGCGAGTCGCTGGGCAAGCCGGTTGAATGACACGGCGAACCATTCACAAGCCACAGTCCTCGATTGGATCGCATAAATGCAGAGGGCGTTTTAAGTGGTATCCAAGTTCCAATTTACGCGATCTCCACCGGCTCGCCCGCGAGCCTTTTGAACGTCAATTCGCCGCTCCGCTTTTCCTTCGCGATGAGGGCCACAAACCCTTCGCCGAATACTTTTTCCCACTCAGCTAGGTCCAGACGTGCCTGCCGACGCAAATGGGCGGCCCAGATCAACCAGTTCGGGCCGGTCTTGCTATAAGCCACGAAATGAAAACTGCCGAGCTTGGCGCTGGCGAACAGGGCGCGCTTGGCTTCATTGACATCGACATACGGGATCTTCCGATCCTGGAGATACTGCTCGACCACGTCGCGCAGCGTCCGTTTGGCTCTCGGGGACGCGGCCGGCGGTGGGACTGGTGGCTCGACTACTGGTGGCGGCTCGTCTGCCGGCGGCGCCGTATTGCACGAGGATGGCGTCGGAGCCTTCGGCAGTGCCAGATCAACTCTGTCGCCGTCGATCGTGCGGAGCGTCATGCCGCCGTCGTCATCGACCCGCGCCAGCACAGCCACGAAACCCGGCCCGAGGATTCGCTCCCATTCGCGCAGATCGGATGCGAGGTGGTCACTCGGATTTTCATGGCACGCCGCTAGGAGCCAATTCGCTTCCTCCCCAAGAACCACGAAATCGAACGACTGGAGCCGATTACGGCTCGGCAGGCCCGCCTTGACCTGCTCGGCATCGATGTAGGGGATGGCCTGTTCCCGCAGCCATTGCTCCAGAACCTGTCGCGGTGTCAGATCGGGTGAGGGCAGGGGACTGTCGCTGTCGGCAAGCCACTGGCTCCCCACTTCGATCGCGAGCTCTGGTTCGCGTCGGTTCCGTTGCCGATGGGCGGCCGGCGACTCGCCCATACTGCCGGACGACTTGCCGTGCGGCCGCTGCGATTCGACCGGAGGGCCGAATAGGTCGAGTTGATCCATCACCCACAGACTACGCAGCGGACGGGACAGCGCAAGCCGAATGCGATGTTATCGGGGGCGTGAGCCTAGGGAATATTCCTGGGATATTCGCTGAGGCTGGATCGCGTCACGCTACGAGCCGAGCCTTTCTTGGCGCGGGGCGAGGATGTGATCGATCTCGCCCAGGAACTCCTGGGCGCATTTGTCCCACGAGTAATTCTCCAGGACGTGACGCGACGCGGCCTGTCCGATCTCCGCCTGCCGCCGCGGCACCAACAGGAGCTTATTGACAGCGTCGGCCATCGCTCCCGTGTCCAGGTAGGGAACCACGACGCCGCAGCGTTCCAGCAGAATGCCCTGGCCGGTGGCACCGGCGAAGGCGACCACCGGCAGGCCATAGCCCATCGCCTCCATGGTCACCAGTGGAAACGGGTCTTCACGCGAGGTGAGCAGAAACGCCCGGCTGTGCCGGTAGAAGTCAGGCAGATCGTTGCGGACGCCGGGGAAATGCACATGACGGCCGACGCCCAGACGTTCAGCGTCGTGGCAACACCAGGCGTGCCACTCCTTTTCCACGCCGGCCCCGAGCCAGACGAAATGCGGCGGCTCCGCCAGCCATCCCTGTTTCTTGAGAGACGAATGAACCTTGTGGGCCACCTGCACGAACAGGTCCGGTCCCTTGCGGCCATCAATCGTGCCGCACCCCATGACCAGCGGCGCTGTGACCGGGATCGTCAGTTCATCGGCCAGCCGCTGGCGAAACTGCGTATCGCGGTTCTGGCTGATCATCACGCCGTTGTGGATGACTTTCCCAAAATCAGGATCAAGACCGAAGGCGGCATTGTTGGCCCGCTGGACAGACTCGCTGACATAGACAATCTGCCGTGATGACGAGGTGATCGTCTTCATGGTCTGCGCTCCGCCGCCGAAGCGCGTGATCGACGTGGGGAGTTCGTGAATCCAAGTGATAACCGGAATCCCCGCCCCATGAAGCTGGCGGGCGTAGTCGGCCGCAACCACGGTATTGCAGATGGCGATCTTTGGGCCTTCCAGCCGAAGGCACCACTTGGCCAGTGCGGAAATGAAGCTGTTGCGGAAATTCGAAGCGGGCTGGCAATCCGACAGACGGATTGATGGCGCGAGCGCCTTGTATTCATCGAAAAGTGGCCCATCCGCATCGGCGACAAACCAGGGTTGTATGCGCTTGGTTTTTACCATCGCGGCCATCAGGTTTTTCAGCGCGATGGGCGCGCCAGTCTTGCTGGCTTCATGACCGACGAACAAGACGTGTGTCAATCCCGGCACTGATTTGGCGGGATGTTCCGCGAAGATCGAAATTGCCGCTGGCGGCAATGGCTTGGCGGTGTGCGCTGGCCGGCCGATCTGGTACGCGGAGTGCCACCGCTTGAGGTAGGCGACCCAATAGCATTGCCGGAAGTTCCGTCGCTGAAACTCCCGGACCTTGCGGACATCCACCACGAAAAGTGGTGATGGCGGCCGACCCTCTGATTCGCCGTGCTTCACATAATGCACGGCTGGATTGACATTCTGCGCGGCCACATCCGGATTCCTCGCCAGATACCACTCGGGATCGAACGCCAGCGACCGGCGCAGATAGCGAACCTCGGCCTTCTGGCTCTGCGCCTTGAGGTAATAACGCAGCGCTATGGGGGTCACCCAGTAAATGAACTTCTCCAGTGGCGATGGCTGCGGCACCGGCAGGTCGCTTCGATCCAGAACGGCCTGCTCCAAATCCCAGTATCGCTGTTTCAACCCATCGAACGATGGGTCGCATGAGATTGAGTTATCCATAGGGCCAGAGTTTGGGAAGACTGACGGTGGGGTCAGGGCGTGTCGCGTTTCTCCAGGCAGTAATCAACTTGGCCCCGTTGTATCTCCACGGCCGGTCGGCGTGTCGGACCAGGTAGTTGATGCCGTCGAGCATCGTCATGCGCCACGACGCATTCCCTTGGAGCGTCTGCCCCCATCGGCTCAGGAATCGCGACCGATTCTGTTGATCGTTGTCGTGACGACCTGGCGAACTGCTGACGCGGTGATGGATTCGGCTTTGCCCGGCCACAAAATGTCTGTAGCCCTGACGACCCAGCCTCAGGCACAGGTCGATGTCCTCGTACCCGTTCCTGTACCCTTCATCGAAACCGTCGGCCGCAAGGAAAACGTCCTTGCGGATCATGCAGCACGCGGCGCTAACCGCCGGCCACTGGCGTGCGCCGGGAAACGGGACAAACCACCAGTCCTTGCCAAAATGCTTCGGAACCAGATCGTCCGTCCAGTAGATGCCCATATGGTCGAACCGCCCCGTCTGCGGGTTCCACTGAATGTTGCCGACCATGCCCACCGTGGCAGCGCTGTTGAATACATCGAGCATCGGCCGTGCCCAGCGGGGCCTCAGCACCGTGTCGGCGTTCAAGAGACAGACGATATCGCTCCTGGCCTCCCTTACCGCCAGATTGTTGTTGCATGCGTAACCGCGGTGGGCGTTGTTGAGGATGATTTTGAACGGCGACCGCAGAGTGGCCAGGTATTCCCGCGTGCCGTCGGTGCTCAGGTCATCCACCACGATCACTTCATCCAACAGGCCGGCGCCGGTTCTCAGAAGCGAGTCCAGGCATTTTCTGGTGAGTGCAAGCGTGTTGTAGGTGGGGATGCAGACGCTGATGCCCATGAGCCAGCCTAAAACAACTGACGATGAAGCGTCAACGCAATTACTCGGGCACGACTTCGTTCTGGAGCTTATGCTCCCGCGTCGGATGGGTTCTGACCCAAATTGAATTGACATAGGGCGGGCGCTCCCCAAGCCTGATTCCATGTCCCAAAGCACCGGCCCATGCGACAACTGCGGTTTGTGCTGCGAAAACCTACTGGTGGAAGCCACGGCGGTCGACGTGCTTCGGGAACCACGGATCGACAAGGCGAGGCCGATTCGCAAGCGCGGCGCCGAGCTTCCGGTGCTTGAGGCGTACTGGATTCTGGCAGGCCCAGGAGACCCGTGCCCTTTCCTCACGCCGAAAAAACGCTGCGACATCTATCCCACGCGCCCGAACGGCTGTGTGGCGTTCGCGCCGGCTTCGCCCAAGTGTCAGAAGCTGCGTATCGAGCACGGCCTTAAACCCGTGGAACTTTCGCGAGCCACGCGTGGAATCCTGACCGAGATCATGCAGGCTGTGATTGCTGAGGAGACGAATGAGCCGGATTGGGAGTGAGGGTGTATACTGAGGCAATGGCAGCAAAACGCGCAATCGTGGTGATCCGCATGGATGCCCAATCAAAGAATCGGCTTGATACACTCTGTCAGAAACTTGGCATGACGCAACTTGCCGTGACGACTCGCATGGCGAACTGGTTTCTGAGCCAGAACGACACCGTTCAGGCCGTGGTCCTTGGTTCCCTGTCAAAAGAGTCGATGCGGCCGCTCGTAAGGACGCTCTTGCGGCGTGTCGCCGCCAACGCCCCGCGGAAGTGAATTTTTGTCTTGCCGTGAGCGACCAGAAGTTTCAAAAGCATCTTGCATGAGAGTGTCTCCCCGGAATATGCCCGCCGGGACGGACGGCTCTGCGCACTTGTTCTTCGTCGGCGATGAGCCGTCCCAGATCATGGCCGTCTGCACGACCGGCTGCGTCGCCGTCCAGTCGCCGGACAATCCGGTGCGCGTGTTCCACTGGTATTACCGGATGAAGGGCCAGGAATTCATCAGGCTGGATCCGGCGCCGTGGCTGATACTCTGGTCGTGCCGGGCGCCTTGGAACACCGAGTCGTGCGGCAATATCACCCGACTGCACGTTTCCGGTTGCGGACTCACGGGCATCGACGTGCGTGAACTCAAGCACCTTGTCCATCTACGTTGCGACGGCAATCTGCTGGAACGCCTCGATTGCTCCGGTCTGACGAGTCTCAAATCGCTCAACTGCCTGGGCAACGGCCTGACCAGCCTCAACGTCGATGGTTGCATCCGGCTCCAAAGTCTCCGCGTCGGCGGCAATTGCCGGCTCCGCGAGAGCGCCACTGGCCTTCTCGCCCTTGCGCACGGCGAGCCGAAGGTCAATCAACGCCGGCGCCTCACTACCACCAGCCTCTTTGATTTGTAACAACCAACCCACCATGGACCCGACCGCCGCATATATGGAAATGTTCGACGCCATGCGCGAGAAGGATTTTGAGACGGCACGCGAACGCGCCTTGGGTTTGAAGGAATGGCTCGGCCGCGGCGGTTTTTATCCGCCACGTTATTCGCGAGCCGAGGTCGATGCGTATTTGGCCAATGTGTTGCGCCGCACGGCTTACCTTGAACACAAAGAACCGGGGCCGGGCGGCCATTGATGCTGTTACGGGGGAATTTTTCAAAGCGTCGCAGGGACATCATTGTGACGCAGTGGGCCCGTCGAGGCTCTTCACGGCCGTCGCTACCCAGGCGGGGACATGAATCGCATCGCGACACAAACCCCGACGCTGATCGCGCGTGAGGGCGGTTCGCAACGTCTTGAGCGTTCGATCGCCGACTTTGTCTTTACCAAGGTATCGCAAGGCCTGAAAGACCAGGGCGCTGGATGGGTGGCGAACCTTGAAGTTCTTCGGAGCGACATGCTTGAACTGAATATCCAGCTTGCCCGAATGCCAATGCCGCGAACGGCCGTCGGTCAAATAGACTGCCTTGGCCGGAACTTGAGTGGAGAGTCCGAGCCGGTTTGCCGCCGTGGCGCCGGACGGCAGAAGCCGTGATCCGGTCTTCCGTGCCAGCGCGTCCGCGATGGCATCGGTATCCGGGGGCACCGTGATGCCCAGGCGACGGTTTACGCGCGGCATGTGGTAGAGACCACGGCCGACGCGCGAAACCTGCCCATCCCGAACCAGGCGGGAGAGGGCCTGATCGACGGCCGCACGGGTGCCCAGGTCCAGGAAATCTCTGGACGTGCAAACGTTTGCCGCGGATTGCAGGCGATGAAGAATGCTCTGACGGAGAGATTTCATAAGTTCTGTGTGTCAGATAATACTATACGTATTTCTGACATAAAGGCAAACAGATTACGCGGCGGTCACCGCTGACGCGATTGTTCGCCAGAGCGCCGCGCCCGCTGCGCGGAGTAGTGCCGGACCGGAGGCTGAAAGCCTCACGCTCCGGTTTTTTGGACTGTTGTTCATTCCGGTATTCCCGCTTCGCCTCCGGTTTGTCTCTG
>CAYQTE010000017.1:3541-82185 GCA_964420285.1 uncultured Tepidisphaeraceae bacterium | reverse complement strand
ATCACGCCAACCCCATCCAGTCCCATTGTCCGTTGTCTACATGCCTGCACGCTAAGTATAACATAAAACGGTCTTTAAGAAGAGGTGACACTGGGCGATCTGACGCCGGGCGATCGATGTGCATCAAGTGCGCTACAACCGATACTTGCGACATGAAGCCAAGCCTCCCAAACGTCACGGTAAACAGCCAAGTTTGCAGAATTTTCCTCCAAAAGTCGGCCAATACTCTTTGAGGGCGGCCTTTTCATCTTTCCCCTCATAAACTCGGCTATCTGGGCTGGCTTGGGACCGTGGAAATGCACAATATAGGCGTCCGGATTCATTGGCCAATACGCTTTCCAGTTGAACAATTCGCTGATGTGTAACCACTTGTCGCCGTAAAAGGCATTATACAGACCCTGATCCACGACGCCCTCGCCACGCTTAGGAACAAATCCACGGATGCTGCAGAACTCGATGAAGGCGGGATAGCTTTTCTGCATGGCCGCCACGTTTAGAAGCATGACTCCCGCATTGAAATGTGATTTGTCCCTGGGATCCTTTTCGGAGGCTGCCGCAAGGCACTCCGGTTCAATCAATTCAAGAGGAGGGTCACGCTGAAAAATGCAATCGGCGTCAACGTACAATGCAAAACGGTCGTTGATTCCAAGCGCCTCTAACAGAAGCGGAATCTCCAGACGAAGAAAGGTTCCGTTCCATAATGCCGGGTTTCCCCAAACGCTCGTTCGACCGCGTCGGACACTGTAGCGGCGGGCACCGGCCTCCAGCATTGAGGTGTACTTCGGCTTATGAAACACCATGTGCACACCCATCGACTCCAGTTTAGCCGTTATTGCATTTGGCTCCCCGTCGTAAATACAATACATCTCCAACGATGTCCTTGCTTTCGCGGAGGCCGCGAGCGCCAATGACATATCCCGAAATTGCTCACACCAGCCGCTAGCGCTGAGTGAGAAGAAGCATTTCATTTGCACCCTCACCGTAAAGCGTACATGTTATGCCGGTTCCTGGCGGCCGGGCAAGCTTCCGGGTTTTTGAATCCACATCGGGCCATAGTACAGGTATGTGTCGATCCGAATTCGGCACCCGCGGGGACGGCCGTACCAATGCCACCGCACCTCCAACGCCCGGGTTCCACCGGTGTTGCCATCGCCGGTTTGGCCGCTTGATTAAGTCCGAATATATCCGACCAGCTTATCGGCGATTCGCCGATTTGAAACAGCAAGCTCAATGGCGATACAATGCCTGCTGCCCTTGGGAGGGTCCAAGCGGGCTTTTCCTGGGACTTGGCGCAGTGACGACATTGAAGTGACGTGCGGCGCTGGCCATTTGTGGCCGTAGGCGGTCAGGTCGCACAGAGTTGGCGGAGTGGTGTTCACGTTACGTTGCAGGGGACAACATTGCAGGTGAATGAAACCTCAACTTCACAGCTATCTGCCAACTCCGGCGGCGTTGAGCGGGGCTTGGTTTGTGCGGTCGCGATCGTCCGCGACGAACTGCCGTTCCTGGATGAATGGATCGCGTACCATCGAGTGCTGGGAATCGACCATTTCTTCCTCTACGACGACGACCCCTTGTTGCCCCTTAAAGCGTTTCTCGCCCCTCACGGCCACACGGTGAGCGTTATTGATTGGTATCGTGAAAAGGACCAGTTGCATCGCTCGCGTCAAACCAATGCATACAAGGATTCGGTGCGCCAAATTGGATTGGCCTACCGCTGGGTAACGTTCCTTGATATTGACGAGTTCATCATTCTTCCCGGATACGCCGATCTTCCTGCTTTTCTCCGGGAGTACGATCAATATGGCCAGATTTCCCTGCCGTGGCTGGTTTTTGGGCACAATGGCTATTTCAACGACCCGCCGGGGTTGATCACCACGGCCCTGACACGTCGAATGGCGCAACCGCGGTCGGATCCGACCCGGGTCAAATCAATCGTCAAGGTCTCCGCAATTGCAAGGACACGCACGCATGCCTGCAGATTGCGTCGCGGCCATGATCACCTGTATTTTTATGATACGCCCATTGCGAAAGGCCGGCCGAACGAAGGGGCATCGCTACCGCACATCAATCACTACATATGCCGGTCCTTCAGCAGATGGATGCGGCGGCCCGAGCGCGGCGCCGTCACTGATGCCAATATCGATCGCCATCACGGTGTCGACTGGAAACTGAGTAGGCCGGGTTGTCTGAGTCAATTCGTCGAAGTAATTGCGAAAGATTGCAATGAAGTTAGAGATACGTCCCTCGACCACTTTGAGGCACCGATCACAGATTACCTTTCGACTCTCGGAGTTGAAGTGGGACGCTTCCATGCCGCCAAGTGCGATGCAATTGACTGGATCAAACCTCCGAAGGCAATATGCGCCAGTGACCTTGTCGTATACACGGCAATATCCGCAGGTTACGATGTATTGAAGGAACAGCCTTCTGCCGGAATTCGATACGTCGCGTTTCTCGACAAGCCACTTGCATCTGCCACTTGGGAAATTCGGCCGCTACAGATCACGTCTTCGGACGGTAATAGAACCGCTAAGATCGTCAAGGTTCTAAGCCATGTCTATTTTCCAGACACGGCGTATACGCTCTGGATCGATGGCTCGGTAACGTTGACCGTGTCCCCGAGAGTTCTTGCCGAGATGTTTTTGGGCGACTTTGATTTGGTCGTGCATCGCCATGCGGACAGAATCTGCACGTATCGGGAAGCAAGGGACTGCTTGCGGCGCCGCGTGGATAACCCGGAAGTGATCCGGTCGCAGATGGATCGCTATAGGGTACTGGGGTTTCCGAGGAACATGGGGCTATTTGAAAACATCGTGATCCTGAGGCGACACAACGAGCGAGTTCGCAGGTTTAATGAATTGTGGTGGGCGGAGATTCAAAGGGGCTCGCGTCGCGACCAGTTGAGCGCTGTCTTTGCGGCATCGCAGGTTGGACTCAAGGTAGGGTATTTCCCCGGCTGCCCTTGGGCCAGCCGACCAAATTTTAACGGCTTTTTTCACGTCGCACGGCATCTGGGAGACAATAGATGGAGGAATGCGCATGATGCCGCAGGTGGCAATAGGCCCTAGGTCGGCATTCGCGTCCTGGGACTGGGTCGGCCACGACTTGGCGCAGGCGCTGTTGCCTCGCTTTGCCGTCTGCACCTTTGAAAATGGATGCATTCCAGCCGCGCGTGTGGTGCTATTTATTAAGGATGTGCCGTCTGCTGCACAATTGGGAATGGTTCATGCGGTTGGGTCTCGAATTATATATGTCCCAATTGACTACTTCCGAAACGAGCGCCACATTCGCCGGCATGCTGCATTTCTGTCTGCGTGCAACCTCGTTGTTGTGCATTCACCCGCGTTGGTTCCATATTTCTTGCCATACGCGCGTGTGCAAACCGTCGATCATCATAGTAAATATTGCCTAGCGACGTGTGCCACCTTTAAGGAATCAGGCTATGCGCTGTGGATAGGTGTACTCCAGAATCTACCTTACCTGCTTCATTATTTAGAACGACATGTTCCCGCTATCGAGATCAAAATTCTGACGAACGCAAGAAATGCGAGTGCGCTCGTGAATGCTCGTACCGTCGCGCGACGGTTGCGCATTAAGTTTAGATGGGACGGCGAGGCTGTCAATGGCTATGCCCTCTATCCCTGGAGCGAGGCCACTCAGGCGCTAATGATGAACGATGCGAAGGCTGCTATTGACATCAAGGGTGAGGCCTTCAATCAACGCATGAAGCCACCGACCAAGGCACAGAAGTTTCTGTGCTCAGGCTTGCCATTGGCGATGAATTCGGGCCCGATCAGCGACTACATCGCACGCCACGGACTCGACATTCCCCAGCCAAGTGATGGTCGGTGGCTAAGTCGCGAATACTACGATCAAGTATGCGTGTTCGCACGACGATTAGCCCCGTCGTTAACACTTGAACACGTGGCGGCCAAGTTCGCGGGCTTCATCGAGGAAGTTTTTTCAGTCGAACCGCGGGAAATTGGCCCGCTGGGGAGGGGCGCGTTTGAGATGTAAGATCGGTAACTGGGTAATATATAGAGAGTTATGGCTGTTCCGTCATGGCCAGTAACACGCCTGAGCGATCACCACCTGATGGAATGGCCCCTCGACCAATCGATGCACAGTCGCTTAGAACGCGGACGGGGATCTGCCTGTCGGGGGATCGCTCGTCACCATACTCGCATTGGCCTGTTCTTCACGAAATCTCTTGGCGATGTCCGCATCTTCCGGATGCGCCTTGGCCAGGCACTGGCCCACCAGGCCCACGGCCTGCGGAGTGAGCTTCATGTCGCAGAGGTTGTAGTACGACTTGGCGGCCGTCAAGGCCAGGCTCGACTTGCTTAATGCCAACAGCGCCCGTGCCCGGTACTCCATCAGTGGAACACTGCTATCAGACGATGGACGACCCAGGATTCCCAGCAGAGCCAAATCCGCCACATCCTGATTACGTCCCGCCTTGGAGAGTTCCGGGATCCACTTGGCCCACGGGTCGCGCGAGACCCAGCCGCCGTCCACCCACACCCGGACATTCTTCACGGCCGCATCCATGGCCACCGGATCCGTGCCTGCGATATCGGCACTGGCTTTGTCCCAATCCGCTTGCGGGGGCGCCTTTTGGCCAAAGGCGGCTGTCGACAGCCCCAGAATCAGGCAAATAGCGATCGCTATGCCGTATGCGAATGAAACGCGTCAGAACGTGGCTGTTTGACGGGGCTGCGGGGGCGTCGCTGGTTCTGTGCACGGTAGCGATCGGGCTTTGGGTGCGGAGTGAATTCGTTCACGATTCATACGGGTACACTATCAATCTCGCGGGGTCGCCGCCGACGATGTGGGTCCAATACCGCACCGGGCTCAGTACATGGCAGGGAGAGGTTTGGTTCGTGCGGGAGGCGGTCGGGAACAACTTTGATCTGGAAGTCTACAGGAAATACTGGGCGTCGCGCGGTCTGCACTTTGACCCGGTTGGCGTGGGCCGGTGGGCGTATGGGGACTTGATCGGAGGCGGGCAGAACGTGCCCGCTGATACCTTCATCGAATGGCTTGGGTTCCGGGCTGCTCACCGGCAAACGCCGAATAACAACGGCCAGTGGTATCGAGTTCAGCGATATGCCGTCCCGTTCTGGGCGATCGTGACGATGTTTGCAATTCTCCCCGTGCAGCGGTTCGCTATCGCGCTGCGGCGGGCTCTTATCCGGCTGCTCTGGCGGAGCGTTCGCATCGAGCCCGGCCACTGTCGGCATTGTGGGTACGACTTGCGTGCCACGCCGGATCGATGTCCGGAATGTGGAACGGTGCCGTCGAAGTTTCCCGACGATCGGCGCTTGCCCATCTACTGGTCGTGCAATTCCGTGCCCGAGCTGGCGTGGCTGCCAAGGGCGAGATGCAAGGAAATCTGGCGGGAGTGTCGAAGCCGGAATTCCCCGGAGTTCTGGTTCTGGCTGGCGGTTGCGCTGGGCTGGGCCGCGCCGTTCGCGATCGTTGACCAGCCGATATTCGATCTGGCCTATTGGATACCAGCCATCGCGTTCCCTTACTGGGGGATTGCCGTGGTCGTCGCGAGGCATATCAGGTTCGCCGAATCGCTCCCGGAGATTCGCAAGCGTGTGGACAGTGTGTGTCCCCATTGCGGCCGCGAGCTGCGCGGCACGCCGGACCGTTGTCCCGAGCGATGGACGGTGCCGCCGAAGAAGGACGCTGGCTCAGGCGGCCCGGCAACCTGACCGGATGAGCGTATCGGCGCCGGTTCACCTCAGAATCACCGGACTGATTCTGGCTCTGATCACCTTGAACGGGTAGGGGGTTGACAGTTGAATCGGGCACTTGCCAATTGCCCCGATGTCTGCAAGCCCCACGGACTGGCCACACGTCCCTGCATACTGCCAGAAGTCGGGCCCACAACCTTCGGCACCCGGGACCGATGCTCTACCCGACGGACAATCGTCGTCATCCATAACTTTATATTTTACAAGTAATTGCACGCTGACGGGCTCAGCCCCCAACCCTCGGTTCCGAAGCTCTCTGCTCGCAAGAACCGCCGCCGGATGGAGTGATGTTCCAACTCCTGAAAAATCACCGACTTATGGTCACTTTCGCAACCCTGCCCGCTGCCGGACAGTTTCCAAATCTCCCAAATTTTACATGCTTTACGATCCTTTATCAAAGTTTCGGTGACATATCGGTGACACGCCATCATCAGGCGTTGGGCGGACCTTGCTTGGATCGTACCTCCGACATGCTCACGCGGCACTTCGGCGCTGCGACTGGGTCCGTCGATCCGGGATGTTGTCAAGTTGTGCAGGATGAGGTTTCAGAAAAGGTGTTTGATCTCGACCCCATGCCAATGCCTGCCGAGATACTCCGCGACCAAACGCCGGTGGCAGTGGTGCGGCTTGTCTTCGCTGCAAAGCAGGCATCCCTCGTTCACGATCTCTCGCGGCACCTTGTCCTCGATGTGTCGGCTGGCCATCAGGTCCAGGAATTGCTCCTCGTACACCGACCAGTCGCCGTGCTGTTTCCTGTAGGCGTCCAGCATCGTCTGGGTTGGCGCCAACTCGGGGAGATGAACGTACTCGATGCCGCCGATGGACTTCAAAAAGAACCGGAGGTCGTCCTTTTTGGCAAAGCCGGCCAATTGGGAGATGTTGTTGAGACGCACATCAACGACGCACTTAACGCCTGCCGTCTGCAATGCCGTGAAGAATTGCTCGGCGGACTTCTTGGTGAACCCAATGGTGAATATCGTGACGCTCACGGCTCAACTCCACCGACGGCGGTAATGCCACTTGCGGGAAATCTTACGCTGCCGTTGCGTGCTTTCCAGTGGATTCTGCGAGGTTCTCTTACAACGCCCGTCACCGACGCAAACGCCCCAATGCTCTCCAACGGGGATCGGCTTAACCGAACAAAATCTTGGCGAACCAAATGAGACCTGCGCTGTATGTGTGGTAGTGCCCGTGCTGATCCGCGTTCGTTCGAAGTTGCAACAGGAGAAGAAGCCATGGCCACCAATTCCTCTATCGAGTGGACGACCCGCACATGGAATCCCATCGTCGGATGCACGATGGTGAGTCCCGGCTGCGGAATTTGTTACGCCGAACGAATGTCCATGCGGCTGGCGCGCATGGCCGCCGGGGAGGAGAACCCCGGCCGCAAGGTGCATTACCGGAAAGTTATCAACGAACGCGGCCATTGGAATGGTCACATGCAGCCCGTGGAAGAGGCACTCGATGATCCGCTGCACTGGAAACAGCCGACCACGATATTCGTCAACTCCATGAGCGACCTGTTTCACGAGAACGTCGATCCCGCGTTCATCCAGCGGGTGTTCGAGGTGATGGGCAAGGCGAACTGGCACCAGTACCAGATTCTCACCAAGCGATCCGAACGGCTGCGCGATCTCTCGCCCCGACTGCCGTGGCGCGAGAACATCTGGCAGGGAGTCAGTGTTGAGAGCGACAAATACCTCTACCGCATCGACCACCTGCGAAGCACTGGCGCCCACATCAAGTTCCTATCCCTTGAGCCGCTCCTGGGACCGCTGGGGCATTTCAACCTTCAAGGCATCGACTGGGTGATCGTCGGCGGCGAATCCGGACCCGGCTGCCGTCCCATGTCCCCCGATTGGGCACGTGATATCCGCCGACAATGCGCCGATGCCGGCGTGGCTTTTTTCTTCAAGCAATGGGGGCATTTCAAGAACAACCCCGATCAGGCCGACCCGACCGCCAAAGCCAACGGCGGCACCGCCAAGGGGGGACGCAGTCTTGACGGCGTGGTGTGGAGTCAGATGCCCGGCGATGGGATGTCGGACGCGACCGCCGGCGAAATTCCAGAGCCCTGAGGCAAGCATCAAATTCGGTGGCATAAGCTCTGGGCAGGATAGGCCAATGATAACTATCAACGACCGCGGTTATGACGAAAAGACCGTGCAACTTTTCCATCACGAAGCCGGCCATGTGGTGATGTCCTGGGCGTTGGATGAAGCGCCCGTTAGCGAGATCTGCATGGTAAAATCGACGAATTTTGACGCTCATGTGCGGTGCAATGTGGCGGATTTGGGGCGTGACGCCGATACCTTTGAGAAAGCCCGATTGCTCGGTTTGCGATTCATCTGCGTGACGATGGCCGGACCGCTGGCGGAATTCATTGCTGGGGCAACGCTGGAGGAAATGTACTCGACTGATCCGAATTGCGATTTTGAGAAATGCTACCGCATCGCGGGCATGATCGTACCGGACCGCGAACCCATGCCATTTGTGGCCAGGACAAGCAGCATCGTCATGCGGGAAATGATGCGACCGATCTGGGACGGCGTTGCCGTCGTGGCTGGCGAATTGTCGCCGGGCATCATTATCAAAGGGTATCGCCTTCAGAAACTCAAGGCTGACGCGATGGCGAAAGTCGACACGAAGCCGCTGCCCCGCAATTGGACCGCATGGCGAAAGCTGCTGCGACGATGCAAACAGCCCGGCAGTCAGCCGACCCAGAGCTCGCGATCGGTGCCGGCAATGAAAACGGCGCCGCGTATTTCCGGCGGTCGGAAACACGAGGATTTGTGTGGGGCGTGAGCAACCCCTGCTTCAAGTCTGCATGTATCGCCGATGCAGGGCGATGAGCGGAGCGTAGTCCCCGCGATCCGCCGAACGCACCGCCGCCAGATACGCATCGCGGATGATGCTCGCGTGGCCGACGGTCTCTTCCGGCCAGATGGTCACCTTGTCCACGGACTGTTTCAGCAGGATGTTGGCCAGCAGCCGCGACCAGCGGCCGTTGCCGTTGAGGAATGGATGAATGAAGACGGCGCGGTGATGCAGCCGGGCCACCTGCTCCATGATGTCCATGTCGCCCTGTTGCCGCCAATACGCCAGATCATCCATCAGCGTTTGAAGATCGACATCGATCCGATGGAACGGCACTCCGATATTCAGTTCCGTCGTGCGCTTGCGGCCGGCCCAGCGCCAGACCTCGCCGAACATCTGCCGGTGCAGCTTGTAGCACCAGTCCAGCGTGAAGGGCGCCTGCCGACGTGATGGTTTGGCGGCCAGGTAACGCATGACGGCTTTGCGGATGTTCTGGGCCTCAACATCGTTCAATTGGGCGCGTGTCGTCACCCACTTCGGTTTCAATCCCGAAATGTCGTCGATCGGTGTTTCGCCGGGTATGGGTTTCCAGACAGCCATCAGTCAGCCCAGAGCTTGCGAGGCGAGCCGGCAAGCAGTTCGTTGATGGTTTTCTCACGCAACTCCCGGAGTGTCTGGCGTGAGAGCGCCTGCGCTTCAAGGGCGGAACTCCCCTGGACAATGGCCAGAATCCGCTCCGCCTTGCGCTCGGCCTGGCGACGGCGAATCGTGCGAACGTCTACCTCGTCGTTGAATCGGACGCCAACCCCCAGTTCACCGGCCAGCTTCGCCACCGTTGAGAACCCCGGATTGGTTTCTTCGCCGGAGAGGATTCGCTGGACGCTACGCAGGCTGACACCCACCCGCTTGGCCAGGACAGAGCAACTGACCCCGAGGCGCTCGCGGCGCTCGTTCAGACGCTTGGAAATGGGTTGAATGACTTGGACCATAGACTCTCCTGCCTAATATACGACACTTATGGCGTATCGGCTTGATATTTT
Organism: uncultured Tepidisphaeraceae bacterium; assembly: GCA_964420285.1. GTDB lineage: Bacteria > Planctomycetota > Phycisphaerae > Tepidisphaerales > Tepidisphaeraceae > CAYQTE01. The sequence continues at coordinate 72,560 of CAYQTE010000017.1, read as the reverse complement.
AACGACATTATTGGCGTAATATCAAGTGAAATCAGTATGCTGGCAAGCCGGGTTCGTTGCAAGTCTTTTTAATCGCAGGCGTTACGCCAGGATTTGACCCCGTGAACCGGGGATTATGAATCCCCGCTCGATACCCCTCTGGCGCTCAAAAACCGCGTTTTCAGCCCGGAAACGCGCCCAGATATCCCAGCTATTCTCATCTATTCAAAGTAAAAGTTGTCAAAGTTGTCAGGCCCCGAAACGCGTTCGGCCGTGCATCTGGTGAGTGGCTGTCACCCTGAAACGTCCCGCGTTTTCTTCCGCAGACCTGCGGCAGAATTGCCCCGCCGACCCTCCGTCACATTGTCCTTGTCCACGGCGTTGAAGAATTGGCTTGATTCCGTCGTCGAGCGCTGGCGTAAAGCCTGTGTCCAACCGCAGCGACGCACGTTATGATTCACCCGCGCGAAATGCCGTTCATGCGAATGTCGCCCGACGGCGTGCTTCGGAGGCCACAGGCATAATGGCGATTTTCTACCGTGGTGCTGCCATTGACACATGGTGGCATAAGAACGACCCAAGGATAAGTGGGTTTTTGTCCCACTCGCCAGGCATCGCGCACACGGTTGCTCAACTGATGAACCATATCAGTTTCGGCACCACCAAGAGCCCCTACGTGTCACTTACGCGCTCGTATGGTATTGCTCTGGGGTATGCCATGCTGGGCAAGACCCCGACGGTGGCGAATCCGGCTTTCGTGTGGGAGATAGATTTGACCCTGCCCTTGCCTTCCGGCGTGATCTTGCGAGACCCGGTGCAGGAGGTAGCTGCCAGCCTTCCGCAACCCTTCGACGTAATTCCGTATCAGCACGATGGCGAACAAAAAGCGATAATAGGCCTAATCGATGGTGACCAATACAATCTCGCCACAGCACCAGTGCCCAGGCCGCCCAACTCAAACCCGTCGAAGTTGGGAGCCACGTTCACATTGCAGTTCAAGACGCTCATTTTTGCCCTGCGCGATGCCGAAATACTTGCACATGGTCCTATTCCTGCCGCGTGCGTGACCGCCCGCCATGAAGTACATCAAACCCCGGCCGGAGCCTAGCATGTCACAAACACGCCGAATTGACTTAGAAAGACGGGTTGCACCCGTAATGGGCCTGCACTTTATTCGTGCGGAGTTACCCGACGGCGGTTCTGGGCAGCTTGCAACGGTCTATTACTCGCTAGGCGGGGCGGATCAGCCGCTTGGTCTCAGATTCGACCTGGGCAAACGCGTATTCCTAGATCTCACTGGCTCCCCGGAGATTGACGCACGTCTCGGCGAGGCAGCATCGGCGGTCGCCGATGCAATTAGCGGATACCGACGGACACAATCGCGCGTTTTTTCAAGCCTGGTGAATCTCAGCAAGAAACATGCGTTCGACGGGTACTTTTGGCTGCCTGGCAAGCCCCTCGATTCCACTGCGGGCACCCTTGTGTACTCTCCTAAAGGCAAAATTCGACTTAGGCTGCCAACTGGATTCCCTCCCGGAACGAGCTTTGCAGGCCTTTTTGCTTCGAACAACTTTCCCGTGATCCACGCACGCCTTACCTCCGGGCAAACAGCCGTGTTAATTGACTGTTTCATTACGAACAGGCAGTTCACATCTTTCGGTCCGGGGACGACAGAAATCCTCGTAAACCGTTGCATTCTAGGCGCCGATGCTGAAGACTTTGAAACGGCGGATTTTGTCGGCTTTAGTGCGCGGTTCACGTCGCTAGAAGAATGGATGACGGCCGAGCCCTTGGCCAAGGTGGTGCCTGGATCTCCGATCTTCGGCGAAACGACCGTGACCATTAAGCCACCCGCGAGCCTCAGCTTTGATCTATCGGATGAGAACGTGCAAGTTACGATTGCAAGTGCGTATCTCTCGCACTCGACCGCAACCTTGAGCAGTTACAGAGTCGGCGCAACTCTACGGGTGAGAGGGACCAAACGGCGCCAGATCAGCGAATTGCTTGGTATATCCGGTGTTTTCCAAGACCTCTTTTCGCTCTTCTTTGGTGAAGCGACGATATTAGAAGAGCAAACACTTGCGATGAGGACAGCAACGACATTGCAAAATGGCGAGACGGTTGACTGCCCATTCTTGGCCGCCCGAAACGCCGGCAGAATTCAGCGTCATATCGCCATGCAGGAAATGCTGTTGCCGTTGGGCGAATTGCCGCGACCGTTTGCGGACCTTGCCCGAGCTTGGTTCGGCGTATTCAAGAAGCACCGCAGTGCCGTTTCGACATTCTTTGGCATGATGTTTTTCCCACGAGTGCCGCTGGACCTAAGACTGATTTCCGTGTTGAGCACGCTTGAGACGTACCATCGGTCGACCATGGACACACGCGATCAAGACTTAGCCCTCAACGCTCGCCTGATCGCACTGGCGGGCGGGCTGCCTGAGAGCACACGCATCGCCGTACTAAGCGACGCTGCGCGGCTTTTTGAACGCGCTACGGTCACGAGGGATTACTACTTGCATGGCTTACACGACGCTGACCCGCGACTGTTGGACGGCTCGCCGCTTTATGTTGCGGAGGAAAAGCTGCGCGTGATGTTCATTGCCCTGCTCCTCCTTGAGCTAGGCATACCAGAAGAGCGGCTAGTCGCGATCCTTTCGAGGAAGCCGTGGATTCGGTGGGCGATGCAACAACACCTGGAATAGGAGTCCCGTGATAGCAGCAAGATGCAGCGATGCTGGGCAAGTCAGGAGCACCGCCTCGCGTGCGCTGCTCTTGAGGCTGCTCTTGAGGCTTGCCCAGCAATCCCGACGGCGTTAGCCTTATCCCACCCGTCACGCACAGATTTGTGCATGGGCCACAGATGAAGCTGGTAAAGAACACAGGCACCGACCGCGTGGTTGATGAGCTTCGACGCTCACTGACGCCCGCTGAGTCCGAGCCGCTCCTTTTTGCGTCGCCGGCCTTTTCTCTGTTCGCGTTCGGCGAATTGCGGGATTTGCTTGACTCTGTGGGCCAGTGCCGCGCCGTTGTTCCGGCAGCGTCCACCGAAGAACTCGGCATGATCGGGTCGGCGGCGGATCGCGTGTTCCGCAACCGCCTTCAGCTTCGCTGGCTCGCGCGGGAGTGTGCCGACTGGATCAAGAAAAAGGTCGATCTTCGCACGGCCCCGGCGGCGTTGCCCCAGTCGATACTCATCGCCGGCTCGCCAGAGTCACCGAAACATCGGGTAATTACCGGCAATTGCGCTTTTACGACTGAGGGGCTGGGCATCACGCCCGGCAACCAACTCAGCCTCATTCAGTGCTCAGAGAAGCCCGAAGAATCCGCGATTCTGGCGTCATGGTTTAACAATCTGTGGAATTCGCTGCCGGGCGGCGAACAGCAGAAGAATGAATTCCTGGCCCGCTTGCAAACGCTGGCGGAGCCAAAAGCCGCCTCGCTCATCTATTACCTGACGCTCTTCCACGTCTTCAAAGACCTTGGCGACGAACTGGACGAGGATCGCATCGTCAAGGCCGCCACCGGCATCCGTAACACCACCGTCTGGAAAAAGCTCTACAAGTTCCAGCGCGACGGCGTTGTGGGCGCGATCGACAAGCTGGAACGCCTCGGCGGCTGCATCATCGCCGACAGCGTCGGCCTAGGTAAGACATTCGAGGCGCTGGCCATTATCAAATACTACGAACTCCGCAACGACCGCGTGCTGGTGCTGGTCCCCAAACGCCTCCGCGACAACTGGACGCTCTACAAGGCCAACGACCGTCGCAATTTCCTCGCATCCGACCGCTTCAACTACGACGTGCTCAACCACACCGACCTATCCCGTGATGGCGGCACTTCCGGCGACATCGACCTTGCCCACATCAACTGGGGCAACTACGACCTTGTCGTCATCGACGAGTCCCACAATTTCCGCAACAAGGCGGCGCACAACGACCGCGAAACACGCTATGACCGCCTGATGCGCCGCATTATTCAGGCGGGCGTCAAGACCCGAGTCCTCATGCTCTCCGCCACGCCGGTCAACAATCGATTGGCCGACCTGAAAAACCAGATCGCTTTCGTCACCGAGGCTGACGACACCGCTTTGGACGCCCACGGCATTCCCAGCATCGAGGCGACCGTCCGGCAGGCGCAGCTCCAATTCAATCGCTGGCTTGCTCTGGAAGATGCCGAGCGCCGACCCGCCCGGCTCATGGACATGCTGGGATTCGACTATTTCAAGTTGCTTGATTTGCTGACCATCGCCCGTTCCCGCAAACACATTGAGAAATACTACGGCACGCAGGAAACCGGCCGTTTCCCCGAGCGCCTCAAGCCCATCAATATCAAACCGGACGTGGATATTGCCGGCCAGTTCCGCTCCATCCGCGAGATCAACAACGAAATCCGGCGCCTGAATCTCGCCGCGTATGCGCCGCTGCGTTACGTTCTGCCGCACAAGCAGGCCGCATACGACGCTAAATACAGCACCCGAATCCGTGGCGGCGAGAGTTTCTTCCGGCAGGTAGACCGCGAAGAAAGCCTTGTCCATCTGCTGCGGATCAATGTCCTTAAGCGCATGGAAAGTTCCGTCACGTCCTTCACGCTCACGCTTCAGCGACAACTCGCCGATGTGGAAGCCACGCTCAATAAGATCGAAGCGCAAGCCGACGCCGTAGACGAAATCGACATCGAGAACGTCGATGTGGATGATCCGGAATTTGAATCTCTGCTCGTCGGGCGCAAAGTCAAAGTGCTGCTCCAGGATGTTGATCGCATCCGCTGGCGGCAAGACCTCACCGAGGATCGCAACCGCCTCGCGACCCTGCTCTCGGCCGCAAAACAGGTGGGCGCCGCTCGCGATGCCAAACTCCACGCCCTTCGCGAAGTCATCCAGAACAAGTGCCGGCGGCCGCTCAATGCCAACAACCGCAAGATCATCGTGTTCACCGCGTTCGCCGATACGGCCCATTATCTCTATCGCGAACTTTCGGGATGGGCGCAAAAGGAACTTGGCCTGCACTCCGCCCTCGTCACCGGCGCCGGCCACAACCAGACCACGCTGCCGAATCTCCGCAAGGATTTCACCAGCATCATCACGTCCTTCTCGCCCCGCTCCAAGGAACGGCCCGCGGACCTTGCCAGTGAAGGCGACATCGACTTGCTCATCGCCACCGACTGCATCAGCGAAGGCCAGAATCTCCAGGACTGTGACACCGTCATCAACTACGACATCCACTGGAACCCCGTGCGCATCATCCAGCGGTTCGGGCGCATCGACCGCCTCGGCTCGCCTAATGATCGCATCCAACTCATCAACTTCTGGCCGAACATCGAACTCGAAGAATACATCAACCTCGAACAGCGCGTCAGCGGCAGGATGGTGCTCCTCGATATCTCCGCCACCGGCGAAGAGAACATCATCGAATTCCAATCCGGCAACCAGATGAACGATCTGGAATATCGCCGCAAGCAACTGCTCAGGCTCCAGGATGCCGTCATCGACCTCGAAGACCTCAGCAGCGGCGTCTCCATCGCCGATCTGACTCTCACCGATTTCCGCGTCGATCTGGCAGGCTTCCTCAAAGAAAACGCCGGCAAGGTCGAAAACCTGCCGCTTGGCACATCCGCCGTCATCACGGCGCCCGGCAGCGGCGAATCCGCAATTCCCCCCGGCGTTATTTTCTGTCTCAGGGCTGTCGGCGACGCAGCGCTCAAAGCCATCGAGCCGGGTTATCCGCTCGCGCCCCATTATCTCGTGCATGTCGGCGACAACGGCGAGGTTTTACTTCCCTTTGTCCAGGCCAAGCAGGCGCTCGATCGTCTGAAAGGTCTTTGTATCGGTCGCGACACGCCTGACGCCGGCGCCTGCGCCAGCTTCGATAAGCTCACCAAGGACGGCAAGGACATGTCCGCCGCCCAGGATTTGCTCGCCAAAGCCATCGCGTCCATTGTTGGCAAGAAGGAGGAACGCGCTGTCGCCAGCTTGTTCACGCCCGGCGGAACTCACGCCATGAAAGGGGAATTCCGGGGAATCGACGACTTCGAGGTTGTGGCCTTCCTCGTGGTTCTCCCGGAAGCCGGCCAAGGATGATCTACGCGCCCATCATTGAAGCACTTGGCCTGCCCGCCAGCGCCCGTTTGGATCAGCGCGTCCCCAAGAAACTTCTTCTGGAACAGGGCGCCCCAACCGCCGCCGACAAACGCCAGATTCAGGATGGCATAGACGAGCTGTCCTGGATCGCCGCGCTCAAGCCCACCAACATCGGCGTGCCGATCTTCCGCGACCTCACGCGGGAATATCTTGAAATCGCTGTGCTGGCCGCAACGCTCCGCACCGCCACCAAGCAGGCTCGCCTTGTGGAGTTGATCCACCGCGCCATCCCGTATCCGGTCTTTCTGATTGCGGTAAACGGCGATTCCGCAACGATATCCTTGACCCACAAGCGCTGGTCCCAAGGGCAGCATGGCGCGGTTGTGATCGAGGAGTTACGCCGGACCGCGCCCTTTAAGCCCGACAGCCCAAACGCTCTGGAACGTGCGTTCCTTGCCGGCCTGTCGCTGTCAGGATTCCCTCCTCATAGGTGCGAACATCCGCCCGTGTCGCCTCGGTGGTGTCCACCCGGCTCAGGAGTTCAAAGTTCCGTTCGTTGCCCAGGAAGCCATCCTCCTTCAGCCCGTGGCGAACAATCGCCGTCACCCGCCGTATCTCGAAATGGGTCGGCGACACGATCAGGGCGCTGGCGTCGTCGTGTCGCGCCAGCAGGTATTCCTTGGCCAGATGGAGATAGCGGTCTTCGGTGTCGATCTCGCGAATGGCCTGGAGTTGATCGAGCTTGTCAAAGGCATCGACGATCTTCCCGTTGGACAGGTCTTCCACCGCGTCGCGGTAGAGACCTTCCTGACGCTGTATCCTTCCGACCGTCGCCACCTCCAGCCCCGCGTGAACTTCCAGTACGCGGAGGGCGTCGCCACGCTGCACCGCCCTATGCTGCCGAGTATCCCCTGACAGCACCACCCGCGCATGCGACTCCCGCGCCAGCTTGGCCACGCGACTCATGTCTCTGGCCGATACCAGCCCGCTTTCGTCGATCCACCAGACAGCACCTTTCGACAGTTCCTGGAGCCGTTCGCTGGTCAGGAGCTGCGCCACGGTCTCCGCCTGTTCGAATCCCTCACGGCGGAGAATATCCCGCGCCGCCTCGGCCGTCGGCGCGAACACGAACACGCGATGGCCGCGGCTTTTCATCGCGTCAATCGCCTCTTTCATGGCAAACGATTTACCCGTCCCAGCCCGTCCGTTCACGCCTGTCACCAGGTCTCTGGATTCCAGGACGTGCGTCACCGCCGCCCGCTGGTGATCGTTGAGGCGCTGGTCGCGGATCACATGGCGTGGCGCCAGGGGCATCGCCACTCCCTTGCCATTTCTTACCCACTCGATCATCGCCTGCTCTTCCGCCACAACTTCCGGCGTCGTCAGGTACTCCCGTCCCCGGTACGGCATTCGCAGCAGATCGACGCGCGTTCGCACCAGCTCACGCAGCTTGTCGATGTTCAGCGTCCCCACGCCGAACTGCAACGCGACCGTCATCAGCTTCCGTTCGTCCACAACCGATTGGCGCTCGAAGCAGTGCAGGATCGCGAAGTTCAATGCCTCCTGTTCGGCACGGCCGTCCGCTGTTCGGAAGCCCCCGTTGAATTGCTGTTCGCCAAGCAGGGACTTGAGCGAACCATCGCCCTGTTCGCCGGCGGTCCTGTCGCGGCGCCCCATTGACACTTCGTGCAACTCCCAGATCTTCTGCCGCACCGCCGGGTCCATGCGTTGCTCCCAGCTTTTGCGCAGCTCGCTCATGGGTATGTCCTTCATCTTCACCCGCCGCGTCCTGGCGCCCAGGGCGCCTTTTTCCTTGGGATCGGTGATGCCGTGCTCTTCCGCGTATTCGTTGATGGCATTGGTTCTCTGCGAGAACTGCTTGATCGTCGGCCGCGGGATGCCCGCGATCTCGAACGACTTGCCCCGTCCGATGGTCGGATACCCCATCTCCCGCAGCTTCCCGGCCAGCATGTTCTCGAACATCGCCTCGTAGTGCGCGGCGTCTTGCACCATGCCGCCGAATTGCCCCGCCTTCCAGCACTTCTCGACGGAATCGTAAGTGCAGTTGAAGGCGTAGACGTGTTTGTGCAGGTGGGGATCGACCACGAACTGTCCGGGGTGATCGGGGTCTTTTTCCGGCCGGCTGGTGTGGTGCATGAACTGGGCCCAGACGAGGTTCTGCGTCGGCCGGTCGTGATCCTGGCCGTGCTTGCGCACCCGCGTCATCGCGTCCTTCTCCATCTCCCGCATCGTGGCGTCCACCGACTCCTCGAATGCCTCGATGATCCGCCGGTCATTGGTGATGGCCAGAACGAGGCTGACGCTCTTGGGCACGGAAAAGGTCCAGTCATAGCCAACCCGGCGCTTCGACTTGCTCCGCAGGGTCAGCTTCTCGCCATCCAGCGGGCTTCTGTTTTCGCAGAGGGCGTAAAACGACTCGCGATCGACCTTGCCTTCCAGGCCGAGCATTTCAGCGGCGCGGCCACCCCATCTCCCGACGACCTCCTGGCCTTCGGTGTAATAGTCCTCCCGGGCAAACCCCTCCCTGAAATACGACTTTGCCCGAGCTTCCGAGGTTGTGACGTAGACCCGCAGCACGTGCTTTTCGGCGTTCTACACCGAACGGGCGCGATGGCAAGCAAAAAATATGTTCGGCAACGACGGCTGATTTATCAGCTTTCAGCCGGCTTGGTGGGCAGATGCTCAATCGGGGAATGAGGTGGGCCAATTGCGCCGCACGGCGGAATTTGGCGACCCCGGTGATGATGAGCGAGTTGCAACTTCGCGCTCCATTTGAGCCAGGGTCTCATCGACCGCCCGGCGGACGGCGGACTGGATGCGGGCGTCCGCGTCGAGATGGTCGAAGCACGCCTTGGCAGCTTCCCTGGATATGACGGTGATCTTCAGCATGGGTATAGATGTTGGTCGTCAGGGAACATGAGGCAAGTCAAAAGTTCATCGGAGGCAATCGACACCGACCTGGACTTGATGATGGACAACCGCGAACGACTTGATGATCGATCTGCATCGAGACTTGGTAACCGTGATTGACGAACGGATGTCATCGAGATCAGCAGGACGGCAAATCATCGACGAACGAACAGATCAACACACGCACGGCAACATGCAAACACACGCTTACACGAACGACGAACAACACGGCAGAAAAAAGTCACGAAATTAGCAGGCGTCTCCCCTAAGCTACGCTTAGGGCAAAGCCCGTCATCAAATCGAGCAAACCGGGACCTCTGTTTGGGTATTGGGCGAGAGACATTGCGCCGCGGCGAACTCGCTGGGTTGCATCTTGTCACCGTCGGCATCGGCGCCCAAAGCTCTCTTCTGGTCATGGTTGCCGTTGCCGTCTGGCTGCGCTCGTATATCCAACTATCGCCCATGTCGGCGCACATTGCCCCTGAGATGCGGGCTGTCGCGAGCGAGGCTCTTCGAGGAATCCAACAACCTGTCGCTGTCCATGTAAGGACGGGTGAGCGTGACGTTGTGACGCGTGCCGTCGCGGGCGATGATTTCAATCGCGCTCTACTGCGCTGGCACCTATCTCTTAGCCAAAGCAATCAGAGTTTGTGCTCCCACTCGAACAGGGCCAAAGGAACGCACACGGAGGTCATCGAATCTGCCAGGCGATTGCATCTCACGATTACGTCTTGGTCGTGTACATCCCAACCACCACGAAAGACGCCTGCATCGTCGTACCAGTTCATCAGCACGTGGTCATCGTCGAACAAAAGAAAATCCGTCGCATCAGCGAATTGTCGGCGAATTCCATCATCGGTGATATCGACAATGCAAATTCGCTCGCCCCATCGTGCCGACAACCTATAGCTCTCAAATTCCCATAGGAGGTAGGGTGTCAACGGCCTTGCTATGAACCGAAGCCGCACATCTAAGATACTGCGACGACAGAAATCAACAGAGCAATCCTTGTCGACGAATCGCTCCTCGGGCATAAGTTTCAACGCTGCTTCCCGATCGCCAGCCATGTACTTATTGTAGCTCGGAACGTCCGGCTCATGAAACTGCTGCCGGTACTCGACCTTTACAAACCGGCGCTTCGCTTCTCGCGATAATTCGTCAAAGCGACGACCGAACGCCGCAAGATCGAGACGCTCGTGCGATGAGACAATGCTCTGTAATAAGGAGGACGCCATATGCTCTAAGATTCCGGAATATCCCGCTTCGCATTTATCAGGACATGCCGATCAACGATGACGATGCGTTCATCATCGCCGCACGAGGCATCGCTCGGCAGCCGATCTTTCAGATATGCAGTTTTGTCTATGCCAACGATCGCAAACTGCCCGTTTGAAAGTTCGAAGATGTCGGGACAGCCCCGCTTGCCCGTAGACCCCGTACCCTCGTAGTGCGGATGAAGACCGATACGGCGAACAATTGTCAACTCTTTCATGACAGGCTCCTAGTTAGAATTGGTTCGAATTCTCAATCTCCGAAGACACGTGCTGAGCAACGATAACGTCAAGATACGCAAGTGATGTTTTCTGGTCAAGTGCGACAGACGAGAAAGCATCAAAAATTCTCTCGTGGTCTCGAATCTCGGTCTCGTCTCGCATTGTAATGAAACCGGCAAATGTATCGAACAGAACCGCTTTGCGGTCCAGAAGCACAAAGGTTCCCATCGGCAGTTCCGGCAGAAGTGTATTTCGGCGAACAATCCGGAAGCTGGCGCGACTTCCGATACCCGCGATGACGTCGCGAAGCCATTGGCACTGTATACGCATGATGTTGGCGGAACAGATTCGATTGGTTAACGACTGCTCCATAAGCAAAAAGACGAATGATTTCTCTGTATCCTTGAGAATCTCCTGACGCTCAATACGGGCCAGTATGGCTTTCTCCGCTTCGACATTCTCAGTTCCTGCGGAGTTCGTAAAAATTGCTCGAATGTAATCCTTGTGCTGAAGCAGGCCTGGAATACCGCAGGACTCGAAGCAACGTAAAGATTTCGCCGTACTTTCAAGATCCCGGATATGCCCCTGTTGCTCAGCCAGTCGTCCGGCTGGGGGCGTCACGACCTCCGTGAGGAATATCTCGTAGAATGCCCATAAGTCAGACGCTTCCTCGGCCGTCACGTTCAGGGCGCCGACAGCCTGCTTGAGAAACGCGCGTTCCGGAAATGTTCGTCCAATTTCAACTCGGGAAACTCTGGATTGCTCTACGCCCATAAGACGGGCGAGTTCGCTTCCAGATATCCCTTTGGATTTCCGCAAAGCGCGTAATCGCTGTCCAATTTCATTGTGCGGTCGAGGAAGTCCCATGGTTTTTGCATGGCGATGTTCACGCCGCGTAGAGGGTATTTTCGTCACTGCGGCAGAATTGTCAAGCGGTAAAAATGCTGTTCGCGCCATTTTTCCTAAGAATAACCGTTGACAGACCCGTTTCTATGCGATAAAAATGCTAGGCAATGGGAATACCTAAGACGGCATATCGGGTGCCAGGCTATTTCGCAGGGCCTTTTTGCCGCGGCGTTCGGGGAAGCAGTTGCTCAGTGTCACCGGCAGGAAATCAGCCTTCATCGGGATGGCTCTTTGACGAACGAACCCGCTTGGGTCTGACCTGAACAGAATGGAGATATGTATGCCCACACCAATTGAACAGCCACAGACGGAACATGCGACGCTGACGAACGAAGCAATCAGGGAAGCGCTTCTGCTCATCATGAAGGCATTGGAGTTTCAGATCGAACAACTTGACGTCGTCGGACAAGCGATGGACTCGATGTTCAAGATCCAGACCCGGATGCATCTGAAGCTCAACCGCGCCCTTGACGGACTGGCGGACGGGCGTGTTCGGGTGAACCATCGCGGCAAACGCCCTGATCAATCCGCGGATGCGACCGCCGGGCCGGATGTGTCGCAAAATGGCGAATGCCGCCGGAAATGAGGTGACAGATGTTGACGCCGATTCTCACGCTGATCGCTGCCGCCGTGTGCTTCCGTTTCGCTCACCGGCTCAGGAATCTGAAGGTGTCGTTGCTGATTTATCTGGGATGGGCGGCGGCTTTGACCTATGCCTTCTGCTTTATCCCGGTGTTCCAGGAATTTGCCCAAGATGTCCTGATCGTTATCGCAATGATTGTGGCGGCGCCCTTGATCCTGTTCTCGCTGTTCGTGGTGATCACTGCGCCGACAGCGAAGGGCGGGGGTAAGCCGCCCGAGTTTTTCTGACCGGGGCGCTTCGGCGTCCATCTTAATCTGCAAATGGCTACGCCCCGCACGAGCGTTTCGGCGGGGTCAGGAGATCCATTGTTACTGGAGGTTCTATGAAAAGTTTTGAATCAGGTGTGCCGCCGCACGGCGGCTCGCTGCCCGGCAATCAGCGTCCAGACAATCCTGCTCCTCGTACGCTGCACGAGTGCATACAGGAACTGTCCGCTCGCATGGCGAGCATCATTGAAGTGGTTCTCGCGCTAAAGCGGACGCAGGAAACCGACCTGCGCCAGCTCCAAGCCGCCGAATTGAATCGCGTCGTTATTGACCCGGTCCTTCGACTTGTCGGTGGTGCCATTAACGAGCTGCGGGCCGCCCAGAACGCTTTTCTTCCGAGCGGCGACGGCAAAGTGTGGTCGGCCGAGGAAGCGACCCGCATCGCCCTCAGCACGCTGACGTCGATCGAGGCACGGTTCCTGGAGATGATTGATAACCACGCCGTCGAGGAATATTGGCCCGCCCCCGGCGGGCTCTTTGACGCTCATACCCAGACGCGCGTCCTGGCGGAATCCCGGCCCACCGACGACACGAATCTTCAGGCGCATATTGCCGCGACTCGCAGCGCTGGCTTCCGGCGCGGCGAAACCGTGCTGGTGAAACCGCGTGTCGTTCTGTTCGATGTGCGTCCCAAAAAGTCAGATTCCAAATAACGCAAAACCCCCTTTTAGGAGAAAACCGTGAGTAACGAACTTATCAATAACCAGTCCAGCCGGGCGATCATGATAGTTGCCATCGACTTCGGCACCGGCCGAACGAAGGTCGTCGTTCGTTTGAACGACTCCACCGAGGAGCAGATTCGGGGCATGGCGCTCGGCGACCTGTTTGAGAGTGCCTATTTTCTCGACCCGGCGACCGGGCGTGAATACTTCGATGTCGACGCCTTGGAACAGGCCTGCGCCACCAAGGACGGTAAGGCGGTCACGCGCTTTAAGCTTGACCTGGGCAAGGCCGCCAAGGAGTCTCCCGATGGCAAGCCTTCGGCCGAGGATGTCTTGGTCGCCTTCTTCAAATACATCAAGCGCGTTGCCGAAAAACAGTTGGGGCAGAGCCTTGAAAATGTGCCGTTCGTGTTCAGCACTCCGGCTGTCTTCTCTGATAACGCGAAAAAAGCCTTGCTTCGCGCCGCGGTGCGTGCCGGATGCAATCCGCTGCTGGAAGATGAAACCGGCGGCCCCCTGCATAGCGAGCCCGTGTGCGCTATCATTCGCTATGCTATTCAGCACAAACTTTTGAATCAGAAGGCAAAAGTTGCGGTCTATGACCTCGGGACGGGCACGTTCGATGTCACATTCGCGGACACGGGCGCCGACGGGAGCATGAATGTGCTGGCGACTGAGGGCGTAACGCCGCTCGGCGGCGCGATGATTCGGGACAACCTGGAGGCGCTGGCCTACAAGCTGGCCGCCCAGAAGGCCGGCATCAAGGATTTCGATCCGGCGACCCTGAATGCCGATGAACGCTTTTCCTTCGGACGTAAGGTCGAGCAACTGCTGATCAACATGTCCCGCAAGCCGACGGCGGTCATGTCGGTGCCGCTGGGCGCAAACAGGCAGCAGGCGATTGAATTCAACCAGGAACACTTCGTGTCGGTCTTGTCGCCCATCGCCGACCAGATGATCCCATGTATCCAGAAGGCTCTCGCCGCGGCGAAACTGAAATATTCCGACATCAGCTATCACGTTGCCGTCGGCGGTCCCATGCAGGTTGAGTACATTCAGCGCAGGATCGAGAAGGAAACCGGTGCTACGCTGCGTACCGACGTGAATCCCGCCCTGGCGGTTGTGGAAGGTTTGGCGCTCATCGGCCACGGCACGCTGATCCTCCGCGGTAAAGCCGAATCGTTCGGAGCGCCGACGCCCAAAATCCGCGACGTGGTTCCCCACAATATCGGCGTCATCCTGGTTCGCAGGAGCGACGGGGCGAATGTGTCCAGCATCCTCTTCAGCAAGGGCATGCCGGTCACGGCGCGTCCTACGCTGCGAGCTCGGCTGATCTATCCGCATCAGACATCATGCCAAATACTTATCGTGGAAACACGGTTTGATGGGGAGCCTTTGGCCGAATGCGTCGTGATCGGGGAGGGCATGTTGGACAACCTTCCCCTGGAAACCGTCATGACAGACCGGCTGCTTTTCACGGCCAGTTTCAACCAGGCTGGGGTTGTTTGCGTGACGGTCAAGGATCTTGTCAGCGGCAAGACCGTCGAGTTGACGGCAAGCATGCGCCAGGCCGCTTAGAGTTTGGACCACGTCATTCCCATTCACGCGCGGAGATCGTTATGGAACCGGAACTTTTCGAGCACCTGTCGGCCATCCTGATCTGGGGCTTCCGTCTTTTTGTCAACACCTTCCGGGTGATGCTGCATCTACAGAAGTTGCTGGACCGCAACTCGTCGTACCAGCGACTGGCCGAGGAGCAGAAACGGGCGGATCAGTTCAACTCCGGCGCCGGGCCGAACCCGTCGCATCAGGCCCGCGTGATCCGCAGGACCGGCCATTGACAGGTGAGCCGTCGTGAATGAACGCAGCTACCAACTTCCGCCGCCGCCGTTTGTCGTCAGCCCGCCCGGTCCGCATTGGCCCCTCGACCGGCAGTTGCTCGACTTCGGCGGCGGCGTTTCCTTTACCATCAAATCCAGCCTTGAGGGAGTCTTTATCATCGGTGGGACAGGATCTGGGAAATCTTCCGCGAGCGGTAAAGCCTTTATTGAAGCGTACTTGGAAGCAAATTATGGAATGTTGTTCTTGTGCCCCAAGGCATCGGACCGGCCGTTCTATGAGAAACTGGTACGGAATTGCGGCAGGGCCAAAGACCTCTGCGTCTTCGAGCCGCGCGGACGATTCTGTTTCAGCTTTTTGCATCACCTGAGCAATCACCCCAAACGCGGACGGCGCGATGTGAAAAACATCGTGCAGTTCTTTGAGCGAATTCTTGAGAACTACGCTGGAGGCCAGGGGGGCGGGCAGGAGGACGAAGTCTTTTGGGCCACGGCGCGCCGGGCGTTGATGGCCAACTTGATTCTCGCCCTTGGGGGCGGAGGAGAATCGTACTCCATCGACGACATGAACACGTTTTTGCGGGAATCCCCCGATTCTCTGGAGGAAGTGGCCAGCCGGCATTGGCTCGGCTCCAGCATCTTTGGTCCCCGCCTGCGTAGCGCGCTGGCCGCCGCACAGGGTACCCCGGACGTAAAGACGATGGAGATGGTCAGGAATTACTGGCTGGTCGAGCGACCCAAACAGCCGTCCAAAACGAAAAATACCGTCGGCATGGCGCTCAGTTCCATGCTCGATGTCTTCAACGACGCGACGGCCCGCGAGTTGTTCGGCGGACAGACGAATCTCTGTCCCGAGCATTGCCTCGACGGCGCCGTGATCATTGTCGATGTCGCGGTTAAGGAATACCCGGGGCTTGGACTGCTCACGCAGCAGATTTGGAAACAGTCCCTTCAACAGGCCATTGAAGACCGCAGCGATCCGGAGGGCCCGACCCGCCGCCCTGTTGCGCTGGTCATGGATGAGGCGCAGCTCTTTTTCCATAGCTCCGATGGGCAGTACCAGGCCACCTGCCGGTCATCGGGCGGGGCGAATCTGGCGATAACACAGAATTTGCCAAACATCATATGTCGCGTGCCCGGCGCCCATGCCGACCACGTCGTTCACGGCTGGATGGGCAATTTCAACACACAGGTGTTTCATAATCAGTCAGAACCAACCACGTGCAAGGCCATAGCCGAGGCGCTGGGGCGGGCCAAGAAATTCATGGTCTCCCAGTCCAAGCCGTCCGGCTCCTTCTTTGAACGGCTCTTCGGCGGTGGCGGCAGCGGCAACTACAGCGTGTCCGGCGAGGAGCGCTATCACGTGGAGCCCTTTGAACTGAGGGCCTTACGCTGTGGCGGTCCGGAAAATCACGGGATCGTCGAAACCTACGTCCTGATGAACCTGCCCAGCGGCCGCGCGACCGGGCGATATTTCCTGCCGGTCGTGTTTCACCAGCAAATCGAATCACCCCCACTGCCGCCGCCGGAAATTGTTCCGCAGGGCGGCATGCTCCAGCGTGTTTTTCGTTCTTTCAAAAACCCTTTTCGGAGGCATCTTATGACGTTACCCAATCTGGGATCCCTGCCGTTCGGCAGGCTGGTCAAATCCCGCCGGCGAAAGAGCCGGCTGGACGAACTGGAAAAGTTCCATGACGACATCGTTCAGTGGCGGAAGGAAGGGCTCGATCTGCGGGCTATCGCGGCAAAGATCTTCGCCCGTGACCGCAATCTCGACATCGATCACAACGTCGTCTCCCGCTATCTGATCAAACACGGCATGCCCACCGGGCGCGTGCGAACACAGGATGCCGAACCTGTCAATCCGGTTCCGACGCCACAGCCCCGGCCCACGGACACAACGCGGCTGCCGATCGCGGGAATGGCGGATTTCCTGTCATCCAAACCCAAAGTCGAAAGCGAGGATTCCCATGGCCACGAAAATTCGTGACACGACGGTTGAACTGCTCAACTCCGTTCTGGGCGATGAGCGGCTTTCGCCCGCCGCCCGGCTGGATTTTGGAATATCCAGCATCGAACACTTCCAGGCGCTGGCCCATGTGATTCGGTCGGGGACGGTGGAGGCGGCGCAGCTCGACGCGGTGCTCGGCAACGGTCCCGCGATCAGCAAGCTCGTCGCCGAATCGCCGGATAATCCCCACCAGGGACTGGAATTCAAAACCGTGTGGGACGACGTGTTCGTCCGCCAGCCGCCCCAGGCCCAGCGCGAGCGAGATGAGCGGGAGCGCGACGAGTGTGAACGCTAAACCGGAGCCAGACATGCAAAACAAAATCAGCGACAGCACCCAGGCATTGCTTGATTCCGTGGACAACGGGATGTGGCGGTCTCAGCTGCCGGCAACCATCATCGACTTCGGGATCGTCAGCGAGGACCACCTCGAAGCGCTGGTCTACGGCATCGCCACCGGGCAGATCACCGCCGAACAACTGGACGCCGCGCTCGGCAACGGTCCCATGTTGACCGAACTGGCCAGCCGTTTGGTCGATCCGGGCGACCCCAGCGTTCATCCCTACGAGGGGGTCCGGTTCATCACCAAGTGGGACGTGATTCACGGGCGCATTCCGGCGCCGCAGAAGGAAATTGACCGCGAGCGTTAGAGAAAACCCTTTATCAGGAGAACAGCCATGAGCCAGGAACTTCAGGATGTCACCAAGTCATTTCTACGGTTTGTTGAGGATGGCACGCACCGGTGGCCGACGCCGGCCGCCATTGTCGACTTCGGCCTCGACAGCGAAGTGCATACGGCGGCGCTGGCGTATGCGATCCGCTCACAGCAGCTCACGCCGGAAGAACTCGATGCGGCACTGGGCAACGGGAAGATGCTCACCGAGATCGTGCAGCGTTTGACCATGTGCAGCGGCAGCAAGGTCGTCCATCCCTATGCCGGTCTTGAATTCCACACGTCGTGGGACGTGATTCATGGCCGCGACGGCGACGGCATGGAGGAATTCCAGATCGGCCAAGAGGAACAGACGAAGGACGACAAGGAGCCGGAAGGCTAAACCGCCGGCTCTTTCGCGCTTGCGCGGCGAACCGATTGTCCCAAGAATTCAGGTGTGGAGGCGATCCCATGGACGTTGATGAACAGTTTGGGCACTTGAACGAATCGACCAGGGGGCTGTTGAAGGCGGCCTTTTTCAAGGAGGAAATGACCAGGAAGGTCATGGAGGACTTCGGAATCGATTCGGCGGTGCACAGCCTCGCGATGAAAGAAGCGATTCACCGTGGCGAGATCGATATCGACGCCTTGGACGCGGCGATCGGGTCCGGCGAGAAAATCAGCGAGCTATTCAAAAACACCGCCTCGTACCACTGGGTAGAGGAATTCAAGACGGCCCAGGATCGCAAGCGTGAAGAAAATCGCCCCCATCCGCAATGGCCCAGGTGGTGGCCGTGGCGGACAAAGCAGGAACAGGAGATGGAACGCTAGGCACAACCTGATCGCACCTTCAATGGAGAACTGATATGAGAGACAACTTGGACATGGACAAGCTCAAAGGCTCCACGAAGTGGCTGCTGGAGGCGATCTTTTATAACGGAAAAGTGTATGCGGAGCTCGTGGGTGACTGGGGCATCACGTCCAACGAGCACTTTGAAGCCTTGAGGGACGCCGTGCGCGTCCACGAGATCGATATCTACCAGCTCAACGACGCCCTGGGCCAGGGCGAGAAGATCACCGCCCTGCTGAATAGGGCGGGATGCAATCCCGGCCACCTCGTGTTCCGCACTGATTGGGATGAATTCTGCGAACGGTACCAGCAGAAATGCCACCAGCGGGATGAGCAGCAGGAACGGGATCGCTGATTGGACGAGGTGCGTTATGACCGTCAGCGAGGCCGCGGAAAAAATCGGCATCAGCACGTCCAAGCTCTACCAGCTTGTCGGAGCCAGGGCGATTCCGGCGCATCGCGTCCGGGGCGAGATAAGCTTTCTCGACGCGGACGTTCAGGCCTACCTCGACCTTTGCCGCGTGGGGGCGGCCGCGCCCGTGGCGTTGCTCCCCGCGTGCAGTTCCGGTTGAAGCATCCGCGGCCGACGATGAAAAGCGTGCTTTATGACGACCGACGAGCGATTGGAAAGAATCGAGCGGTTGCTTGAGAAGTTGGTCACCAAAACCGTGGTCAAGTCATGGTACACGGTCGAGGAATTCGCCTCACTGGTCGGCCGCTCGAATTTCACGTGCCGGGAGTGGTGCCGTCTTGGCCGAATCAATGCCGAAAAATCGATGACGCAGGCCGGCTCGGCGGCGATGTGGACGATCAGCCAAGCGGAATACTTGCGGTATCAGCGCGAGGGCCTACTGCCGTTGCGAGACGCGGCGGGGCGATGGCGAGACGTGCGGAATTTGACACATTGATCACTATCCGAAAACGTGTCGGATGGCAGCTTCCTGGAGGCTCGGGTATAGGTGCCGGTATCGGACGCGTTGCTCTTCGGTCTGGTGGCCAACCCATCCATCCAATATCCGCTGGTCAATGCCCTTGGAGGCACAGGCGCTGATGAAGCTGTGCCGGAGCGTGTGCCAGCCATTGATGACCGACCACTTGCTGCCCTTGAGGACTCGCCAAAAAGCCTTGTGTGCGGCCTGGACGGACAGCGGTTTGTCGCCCTCGCCGAATAAGTAAGTCTTGCCCTTTTGCGCTTTCAGTAGAGGCTTCAAGACACTGGCGAGCATGGTGCTGACCGAGACCCTGCGCGTCGTTCGAGTGCCTCGGGCGCGTTTCTTTTCGCGGATAGTGATGACGCCGGCAGTTAGATCGATGTCTTCGAGTCGGGCACGAATCATTTCGGATCGGCGGGCGCCGGTATGTGCGGCCATGACCAGCATGGGATAGACCCAGGCGGGGGCGTCTTTTGCCTTAACATAGGCGAGAAGGTCGGCCACTTGATCGCTGTCCAGGAAGAGGCATTCCCAGAGTTCGTCGGGGGCGCCTCCGGCATTTACGCGACGCTCGATTTCGGCCCAGGTCATGAAGGGGAGCTTTTCCTCGGTCTTCGGGTAGACCAGGCCGCTGGACGGAAAGGCTTGATCGAGCCACTTCATCCGCAATCCCCAATTCCAAACCGAGCGGAACGTATCGAGCTCCTTTTTGATGGTGACTGCGCCAACGTCCTTTGAGCGGCGGCTAATGTGGTCCTGAAGCCTGCCGAGGGTCAAGCCGGCGAGAAGAAAGTCTTTGCCAATAGACTTCTCGATGTGGGCGAGGTGTATCTTGGCTGTGGTCAGGGTGTTGGCCTCGATTGCGCCATTGCTGACGGTGGCCACGTAGGCTTCGCGAAGCTGGCGGAAGGTGGTGTCTTTGCGGACCGCGATGGCGGGATCGACCGGGGGTTTTCCGTCGTGCAGAATGAAATCGGCGATCGAAACGCCACGGGGAATTTCGAGCCTTCCCTGCATGACCAGCCGCAGGAGATTCTCGGTATTCAACTTCCACCGGCGGGCTTCGTGTGGTGCGACCTTACCGATGGTGAGGGTGTGTCGCCGGCCGGCGTGGGTGAACTGGCAGTACCAGGCGTCGCCCTTTTTTTGCAAGGAAGCCATTGGTCGGTCTTTCGCAACGCCGCTGCAATACGGTCCCAACGATTGCAGAAGAATTGCAGAAAATCTTGGCTAACTTGAAAAATATAGCGTATTGCTCGGGAAGACTCAACTGGGGAACTAGGATTCGAACCTAGACAAACAGATCCAGAGTCTGTTGTGCTACCGTTACACCATTCCCCAAAAAAGCCCGCGATCGGCCGGCGGGCTGGGACTGCGGGGGAGTTTACTTTATGGCAAGGGTTTTCGCCAGCGGGTTGTTGGGCGAGTTGTTTTGCGAAGGGTGGGGAAATCCGTTGGACGTGGGGTGATGGGCTTGGGTCTGCGGCAATCGGGCTCAGGCGCGAACGGCTTTGGCGTGAGCGACGGGTCCGACTTCGCGGGTCCAGACGATCTCCGACGGGTCCAGAAGCATGAGTCGATCTTCGCGGGCGATCCAGGCATGGCCTTCACGACGAAATCCGCAGTGCAGCAGGAATTCGCGGGCATTTTCGTCGGCCAGAGGAGTGCCCCAATGGGCACTGAGGTTGGCCCGAAGCCGCTTCAAATCGACCTTGACCAGAAAATGTGCATTGTCCGACATCCAAACACCGAATCCCTTCGCTACACTATTACCCGGACGACCCGAAGTTGTTGCAGCAAATATCAGACCAATCGGCCACGGAGGGGATGAAACATGAATTCTGGTCCGCCGCGCAAAAGCTGCGCTGTCGGTGTGTTACGGCCATCGGAACAGCGTGCAAGCCGCGTACGCTGCTTCTGCTGCCTGTCGCCGCATCGCCGGGTGGCAGGTTGGGTAATCGAAACCACCTCTTTTGGGTACGGCAAGAACGATCCAAGGCGGTTCGCGGCCAGTGGTGTGACGAATTTGACGGGCCTAGAATTCGCCGCACGTTGTCGCGCGTTTTCGTTGCAATTTGGCACAAGGGAGAAGGCAAAGGAGCCACATGAGACTTTTCGCACTCGTTTCGGCGTCGTTGATGGTCCTGACCGCGTCTGCGTTTGCGGCCGATGCGCCGCCGGTGGTCTTGCTTTGGCCCAATGGCGCTCCGCATTCCGAGGGCAAGACGGCCGAGGAGAATGTGAAGATCACCAATGGCGAGCGCGTGGTGACCGGCGTCAACAAGCCCAGCGTCACGCTCTTTGTTCCCGAGAAGAGCAAGGCGACGGGGGTTGGCGTGCTGATTGCGCCGGGAGGCGGGCATTATCAGCTTTCGTACGACAGCGAGGGTTGCTTTGTCGGGCAATGGCTCGCCGAGCGCGGCATCGCCGGGTTTGTGCTCACCAATCGCCTGTCGCGCGAGGCCGGTTCAACCTATACCATGAACGACGAACTGGCCGATACCCAACGCGCCATGCGCCTGGTGCGAAGCCGCGCCGCCGAGTGGACGATCGATCCGGCCAAGCTGGGCATCATCGGCTTTTCGGCCGGGGGTGAACTGGTGAACATGCTGGTGCAAAAGAACGACAACGGGGATCAGGCGGCGACCGATCCGATCGACCGCTTCGGCTGCCGGCCGGCGTTTCAGGGATTGATGTATCCCGGCAATTCCGCCGCGATCGCGCCGACGAAGGATTCCCCGCCGGCGTTTCTGCTGTGCGGGGCCAACGATCGCACCGACATCTCCGAGGGATTGGCCAATGTGTATCTCCTGTTCAAGCGGGCGGCCGTTCCGGTCGAACTGCACATCTACGCCAACACCGGCCACGGTTTCGGCTATAGGCCGCGCAGCACGGCGGCGTCGAACGAATGGCCGTGGCGCTTCCAGGAATGGCTGGTGACGACCAAGTTCTTGAAGCCGTCAGCCCTCGCGATCGGGCCGACGACGCGGGGCGTGGGGCAGTGAGCGTGCGGCAGGTCGAACGGATTCAAGTCCCGTCAGGATCCGATTTCGGCGCTTCCACCTCTTCAAATACCAGGACTCTTACGTAAGTCAGACCGACCGCCCATCGGATCAGGCCGAAAAACAGTGAACTGGCAGCTCCCAAAGCAATTGGCCCGGCGCGCCACATCGTCTGAACGTAATGCTGGGTAAAATCGTGTGTATCAAATTCACCATCCGGACCACCCAGCATCGCGAAAATGACATTCAGGACGAATGCGTAAACAAAGCCGAGCACCAAACCGGCGAGCAATCCCTTGCCAAGCCGCGTCGGAAGCCCGATCAACCAGTCACTTCGATTCGAGCCCACCAATACCGCCAGCGCGCAGCCGAGCAGGCAGGGGAATCCGATCATGATCGCCAGAAAATTCCGGTCCGCGCACAGCCACATGTAGACAAACCCTATGGCAATGCCGACCGATGCTCCGACAAGCGCTCGCCGCCAGGATCGTTGAAGCCACCCAAGCCAAAGGCCAACGATCGGCGTGTAGATGAAACCGATCCGGTTCGCCAATAGGATATCGTGATCCGCGGGACTGGCGACCTGATTCGGGACAAGCAATTCCGCCAACAGGTAACAGACGACCCCCACCGCCAATCCGCTGACAAACGGCACGCCCGGAACGATCTTGCGATTAGTCGTCATTCACTTATGGCTTCCGGTTTGGAAGCGAAACGGTGCCGCAATATTGTGGATCAGGTATACAAGAAATCCACGTCGCACGCCGTACTCACGCGATGGCCGGCGGCGTCTTCCAGGGTGATCGCCTTTGATGTCCCGTCATACGTAAGGTTCGCCACCCGTCCGAAATCCGCCGGCACTTCGGCCACGCCGAAGATGTAATTCACGACCAGGGGTTTTTCGGGATTGAGTTCGATCGTCGTCGGATGTCCTCGGCGGGAGATGGTGTTGTCGGCGGCGCTGCCGGCCAGTCCATAGTGGAAATTGCCGGTGATCTCTTCCAGGCCCATGACGTTCATGTGCCGGCCGGACCAGGGGGCGTAATGGCGGCCGGCGTTGCTCATCCAGAGGACGGTGCTGTGCAGCACGCGCGGGTCTTTGAGTGCGAACCAGACGAACCGCTGGGCGGGGAACGTGACCGCGGTCCAGGCCAGCGGCACATCATCAACGTTGGCCAGCAGGACAAGGTCTTCCCAGCCGCGGCGGGCGGGGTATTTCGTGAGATCGGCGGTCCGGCCGGTGATGGTGGGGACGGTGTCGAGCCGCTCGAAGGGGCTGTCGGGCTGGAGGAAGGAATAGCCCTTCTTTTCCGGGCGTTCCAAGGGTTCGGTGTAGGTGTGCATGAACTTGGTCGGGCTGGTGGCGATCAGGCCGGAGCCTTCGACATCCGGGAATTTGAGCATGGGGTGATGCCCAAGGCACATGGGGCCGGACATACCGCTGACGACGTGCTTGTTGTAGATAATCGGCTGATCGGCGCGGATGTGGATGAACTTATCGACCCGGCCGGGGCGGGCGCGATGGTTGAGTGAAAGGTGGATGGTCGCTCCGGCTGCATCGGAGGATTGGTCCTCGAATTTCCAGTTGGAATTGGCGGTCTCGCCGTGTGCGGGGTATTTCTCGTTGCCGTAGGGTGATTCGTTGGCGCCGAAGGGCATGCAGAAGAAATCGCCGCGGAGGACGGCGATCATGTTGGGCTTGGGGCGCGGGGTGCCGTCGGTGGTCCAGGGCGCCACGTGCATGGGCGAAATCCGCCGCGAGCCGAGCTTGAAGGTGATCGGACCGATCTGCCCGCCGGTGCGCGTGATGTGGGTGGCGGCGTGCGTGGATTTGATCGGCCAGGAGAATTCGCCGGCAATGACGGTCAAGCCGGATGCGGGTACGGCCGCTTTTGCGGGCTTGCGGGCGGGTTTCCTGGCGATTTTGGGGGTCTTGACGGGGGATTTGCGAACGGCGGTTTTCCTGGCGGGCATGGATGGTCTCCTGTGTTGGACGAAGCGGGCCGGATGATATCACGGACCGCCGGACGTGCAAAAAAGCGGGCGAACGGACTCGAACCGTCAACATCCTGCTTGGAAGGCAGGTACTCTGCCATTGAGTTACGCCCGCATGGCTGAGGCAGGGGATGATACCGTGAATATCGGCCGGGGTAAAAGGAGAAATTTGTCAGGCCGCGGATGAGCGTGCCCGATCTTCCGGGCAACCACCATTTCCTCCTCCCCATGTACCCAGGGGGAGGACAGAGGTGGGGGTTCTTCGCCAGTGGCTCTGCCAGATCGGAGCCGCGACCGACGCCATAGCGGTCGACCTCCACCCAACCCTCCCCCTGCGTACAGGGAGAGGGGGTTAAGAGGCGGCCTCGAAGGGCTCTACACTTGCCCGGGAAATCGGGCACTCTCCCGCGGATCGCGTCACGCAGCCGATCTGTGCGGGGTGGAGCGTCTTGAACAGGACGCTACCTGCCCGGTGATGGGGTGTTGACCGTTTTGTTGTACGTGGGGTCGGTGGCAGCTACGAATTCGACGTGGCCGTCGGCAAAGAGCATGTTGACCCCGTCGCCGTGGTCACCGGGGTCTTCGTACAGCACGACGGTGGTGGGGTCCGCACTCGTTGTGAGCCTCTGGCCCAGGTAAATGTACGAACAATGTCCGCCGGACAATAAGCTGTCGGGGGACGTGGCCGGCGTGTCGTTGGAGGATGGACAGACGAATATTCCTGTCGTGATGTCTTCGTTCTTGACCAGTGCTACCAGGTCCGGCGGATACTGTCCCTGATTGTCGTTGCAGTACAGCAGGATCGCCTGGCCGATGGATCGCTCGTTGGCGGCACATTTCACGCGATCGGCGACTTCGCGCCGACCAGTGGGCACGACCAGCCCACGACGAAAGCCGGGCAGCATGGCAAGTTCGACCGAGATGCCCGCCGTGCCGAGAACGACGCCCAAGACCAGCCCGGCGATGGCCAATCCCCGGCCGTGCATCCGGCCTTCACCGGTCCGGCGAATTCCGATGATCCCGAAAATAATCGCCAGCACCGGGCATGCCGGGATACAGAACGCCAGGCCGCAAACCAGGCTGGCGACGGCCATGCGGCTGGTTCGATCGTCCGGCTGAATCTGCCGGTAGGGCATGGCCGCATTTTGCACGGGCAATGGAGTCGGCGCGACAAATGCCGGGGTAATCGCCGGCGGACCACCAGCCGCTGGGGCCGCCAAAAGCCCCGGCACCTGCGACGCCTTGACCCACTGGGCCATGCCCTCTTTCCAAACCAGATCCTCTGGACGCAACTGCCCATCGCGTGCGAGTTGCACCAGTGCAGCCTCATCGACGGGACCGTGTTGCTGGCCGGCCTTGGTGTAGAACCAGTTTGTCATCAATCCCTCCTGACGCTCTGACGGCTTCAGCCCTTGAGTCCCGGCTGTCCAGATGTTCCGATCGGCGATTGAGAGTCGAACTCCACATGTCCGTCGCCGAAGAGATAGTTGGCGCCTTGTTGTTCGTGGTCGGCGGCGTTTTCGTACAAGACCACCGTCGTCGGGTCGACCGTCCGCGCGTTGAGCCCCTTGCCGAGGTAGACGTAGGAGCAGTGCCCGCCCGACAGCAATGTATCAGGAGAACTGGCCGGCGTGTCGTTGGAGGCTGGGCAGACGAAAAAGTTGAGGTCGAGGCTTTCGGCCTTGGCCAAAGTCGCCAGATCGGGCGGATAGGCGCCCCGGTTGTCGTTGCAATACATTAAGATGCCCTGACCGATCGAACGCTCGTTCGCCTGGCATTTGACGCGGTTGGCGATTTCGCGGGCGCGACTCAGACTGGGCAGCAGGATGGATATCAGGATCGCGATAACTCCGATGAAGAGGCCCGCCACGCCCAGAATGAGGCCGGTCAGAGCCATTCCCCGGCCGGGGCGCTTGCCCTCGCCGGTCTGCTGAATTCCGAGGATTCCGAAGATAATGGCCAGCAGCGAGCAAAACGGGACGCAGAAGAGTATGCCACAGATGAGGCTGGCAAGAGCCATGCCGCTACGGCGTTCCGGCTGCATTTACGAAGGGGAAATCGCGCCACCTTGCATTAGCGGCACAGCCGGCGGGCTATAGGGTGGGGCGATCGGCAGAGGCGCATCAGCCGCCGGCGCCGCTGGGGGAGCAAACAGGCCTTTCACCTGCGACGCCGCGACCCACTTTGCCATGCCCTCTTGCCAGACCAGATCGTCCGGCCTCAATTGCCCGCTGTCGGCCAGTTGTTTCAGCCCGGCCGAGCTGACCGGACCCTGCTGCTGGCCGTCTCTGCCGTAAAACCAGTCCGCCATAGCGACCACCTTTCCCATGAACGCTGAACCCAGAATGCGTGAATGTGCCGCGAATGCTATCACGGCGGCGCGCCAATGCAATCGGGGGAAAAGAAGAATATCCCTCGCAGAGGCGCAAAGGCGCAGAGGTAGATTCTGGATGTCCGCATAACCCGGTTTCACGCGTGAAATATTCCGCCGGAAGGTGGCGGAGTGCGCCGGTGAGCGCATGGAATCGAGTTTGCACCTCGCTGCGCCGGGTCGGCCGGGAGCGCCTAGCCTCTGACCCCGGCCAAGCCGCCGAAGAAGTAGAATGCAACAACGAGAAAGCTCGCGATCAACATAAAAATTGTGGCAAGGACAAGACCGGCAATAGCCAAACCCCGGCCGCCGCGTTGTCCACCTCGGGTGTCGCGAATTCCGATGATTCCGAAAATGTGCGCAAACAGCCAGAAGAAGAGGGAGACGAAGACCATGATGTAGATGGGCGGATCGGTATGATTACCAGTAGGGCCAAATTCCACCCACCCATACAGCGTGCAAAGGAACATGACTGGAATCAACCCTGCGCAGGCCAGACTGGCGATCGCCGGGCGGCTGGTTCCGACGGGCGACCCGCGGAACCGGGCGGGCGTTTCATACTGCAATGGTGCCGGCGACACGGCTTCATTCGGCGTGTCGACCGCAGGCTTGGCCGGCGACGGAACAAAAAGACCCTCTACGTGCGATGTCCTCCCCCACTGTGCCATGCCTTCCTTCCAAACCAGATCGTCCGGGTGCAATCTGCCGCTATCCGCAAGTTCCTTCAGGCCGACCGAGTTGACCGGGCCGTGCTGCTGACCGCCTTTGCTGTAAAACCAGTTCGCCATAGCGACCACCCGTCCCAGGCGCGCCGAGCCCGCAATTCCTATATATCTTGCAAATACTAACACATCCCCGGCGCCAATGCAATCGGGGAGAACGATCACGTTTCGCGGGTGAAGTATTCGGCCTCGAGTTGCCGCAATTTCTCGGTGAGTGTGTTGAACTGCTTCTGCACGTCGCTGCGGCGGGACGGGTCGGCGTAGGTGGCGGCATCGGCCATCGTCAGTTCGCACGCGGCCAAGTCCTTTTCGGTTTGGCTGATGTTGGTTTCCAGTTCCGGCACGGTGAGCCGGCCGAATGGACGCGACCAGGGGTTGCCGCCGCGCGATGATGGCTTTTTGGATTGGGCAGGATTTCGCTGCGGGCTGGCGGGCGCGGCGGCCTTTTTTGGCGCGGGACGTTTGGCCGCGGATTTGCGCGCGGTGGCGGCATCGCGGGCGTCGGCGGCGGCCTGCGCGTCGCGGGCGACCAGTGCGGTGTAATTGCCCGTGAAATCGCGGATCGCCGGCGGTTCCAGAATCAGCAGCCGTCGCACGATCTTGTCCAGAAAAAACCGATCGTGGCTCACGCAGAGAATAGTGCCGTCGAAACCGGCCAGTGCGGATTCGAGGGCTTCGCGCGAGGGGATGTCCAGGTGATTGGTCGGCTCGTCGAGCAGCAGGATGTTCGGCCGATCCAGCAGAAGCTGGGCCATCGCCACGCGGGCGCGCTCGCCGCCGCTGAGCAGGCCCAACGGCTTGTCGATGTCGTTGCCGGTGAACAGCAGGGCGGCCAGGACGTTGCGGACGAGTTGATCGGGGACGCTGCGGCCCAGGCGGGCCTGGCCAAAGACGGTCATCTCCGGATCGAAATCCTCGAGGCGCTGATCGTAGTACCCGATGGCGAGATTGGCGCCCCATTGGATGTCGCCCTGGTCGGCGTCGGCGCCGCCAAGGAGAATTTCCAGCAGCGTGGTCTTTCCGCTGCCGTTGGGGCCGATGATGCCCACGCGGTCGCCGCGGGTCAGATCGAAGCCGACATCGCTCCAGAGCGTTCGCGGGCCGAAGGATTTTTTCAGATCGGCCACACGCAGCACGCGATCGCCGGCGCGTTTGTCGGTCTGCAGGCCAAGGTGAATGTGCCGTGATTGTCCGACCGATTTTACGACGGCGTCGCTGATGAGGAGCCGGTCGAGGCGTTTTTCACGGCCCTTGGCCTGGCGGGCGCGCTGGCCGGCCTTGAAGCGGCGGATGTACTCGGCCTGCTTTTCGATGTCGGCGTGCTGTTTTTCATACGCGCGCTGCTGGGTGAGTTCCTGCAACTGTCGCTGCTGGCGGAAGGAGGAATAATTGCCGGGAAAACTGCGGAGGGCCGCGCCGGTGAGCCAGACGATCCGCGTCGCCAGGCGGTCCAGCAGATAACGGTCGTGGCTGACCAGAAGGACCGCGCCGGAGAATTGCAATAGATATTGCTCAAGCCAGTTGGTGGCGGCCAGATCGAGATGATTGGTCGGCTCGTCCAGAAGCAGCAGATCGCCGCCGTCAATGAGCAGTCGGGCCAAAGCCAGCCGCGAGCGCTGCCCGCCGGAAAGCGTATCGACGTCCTGTTCCCATGTTTGCGTATCCAGTCCGACCCCCAGGAGCGTGGCCTCAAGGCGATGCCGCCAGGCATAGCCGCCGGCCAGGTCGAATTCGTGCTGGACGGTCTGATAGCGGGCGAGAACCTTATCCAGTTCCGGACCGGTGATGACGGCCATCTCGTGTTCGATGTCGCGGAGTTTGTGGGAGAGTTCGTGCAGCGGCGCGAAGGCGAGTTCGGCCTCGTCCATGACGGTGAGCCCCGGCGTGAACGCGGGATCCTGGGCGAGATACCCGACCCGCGTCGAGCGGGCGATGGCGACCTGGCCGTCGTCGGGCGTCATCTCGCCGGTGAGCAGTCGCATGAGTGTTGTCTTGCCGCTGCCGTTGTCGCCGATAAGCCCGACGCGTTCGCCGGCGTCGATCTGGAAATTGAGGTGATCGAACACGACTCGCGTGCCGAAGGTTTTCTCGATGTTGGTCAGTGCGGCCAGGGCCATGAGGGATTCTGCTTAACGGTTAAGAAAATTCACCGCAGAGACGCAGGGGACGCTGAGTGCTCGGACAAGCAAATCTGCCAGGCGCAAATTTACGGGCGGGTCGCTACCAGCGCTTGACCAATCGTCTTGAGGTTCGTTCAGCTCCAACTTAATAGGCCTTCTCTGCGTCCTCCGCGTCTCCGCGGTGAAAAATCCGGGCTGTACCAATCGACGCACCCGGCAGTCTATCCGTCTGGAGCCGGCGGAGCAGCGCGTGCCGCGCCGCGGGCGATGGCGATGTCGCACAGGTGCATGAACTCATCGGGCGTGGTTTCCAGAAAGGCTTCGCAACAGCCCTTGCCGTGATGAAACATCATCGATCGGTATTGGTTGAGCCCCAGGACCGCGGCGGCGTAGTCGTCGATGCGGGTCTGCGATTCAAAAACGTCGATCGCCTGTTTCTTGAGCTCGCGATAGGCGGCGATATCCACCAGGCGATTGGCCGGCAGCGGCGACCAGACTTCGTAACCGCGAATGAGCCGGGGAAGCGCCTCGCGCGGCAGGCGCGACAGCGCCGCGCGCAGGGCGCGATTGGTGTTCCAGTGGTCGATGTGCGCATCGGTCAGGGCCGGCAGATAGATGATGCGAGGCTTCTTGTCCTCGATGATGTCGCGCAGTCGCTGGACGACGGGCATCGTCGGCTGCAACCCCAGATCGGGAGCGTCGAGAAAGATCAAATCGGAAAACCCGATGATCTCCGCGGCCCGGCGGCTTTCATCCTTGCGCCGCTGCACCAGCGTATTGTCCGGATCGTATCCGCCGAACTGGCCGTCGGTCATGAAGACGACGGCGACGCTCGCGCCGGCCAACACGTGACGGCGGGCGGCGCCGCCGCAGCCGATGACCTCGTCGTCCATGTGCGGGGCGAGGATCAGCACGCCATCGGCATTGAATTCGGTGATCTCGGTGGGCTTGGCATCCGGCCAGCAATCGCAGAGCCACAGATGCAGCGTGCTGCGCACCGGGCGCGGCATCAGCCGGCTGTATGCAAACCGAACGGCGGATTTGATCGGGCTCTTCACGCGAAGGCGATGTTACGCGCGCGGGGCCGGTGGGGCAAAGGCCCGGCGGTATTGATCCAGGGCGGATGCGGCGGAATATCGCTCGATCACCGTTTGACGGGCCGATGCGACGACACCGTTGAGCAGATCAGGACTGGCCCGGCGCAGCTCGATCAGTCGATCGGCCAAATCAATCGCATTGTCGGCCGCGAAGGTGAAACCGTTCTGGCCGTGGCGCACGATCAGGCCCGTGCCGCCGGCGTCGGGAACCAGCACTGGAAGATCGGCGGCCATCGCTTCCAGCACGACCAGGCCGAACGATTCGATCGGGCATGTATGCACCAGCAGATCGCTGTGGGCCATGTCGCCGGGGACATTGTCGCTGAATCCGTACAGATGCACGTTGGGATGACGCAGAGCACAGCGATTGCGGATGCGATCGAATTCCGGCCCGGCGCCGATGATGCGGATTTCCAGTTCATCCAGTTCGGGGCGGGCATCCAAAGCGTCCAGCAGCAGATGCGGCCGCTTGAGGTCGTCCAGCCGCGACACGACGAGGATTTTGCCAATGCCGGTATCAGTGAACGGCCCGCGGCGCGGCGCGGCGGCGATACGCTCGGGAGGGAGAAAATTGTGGATGACAGTCACGCGATCGGCCGGCACGCCGCCTTCGACAAGCCGCGATCGCGCGTAATCCGATACCGTGATGAACTGCACGCCGGTCCAGTTGAGGAATTTCTTGCGGCCATACGCCCCCGACCCGGCGGCCCCGCCATGCACGAGTTGCACATGATGTGACGGCACGCGGTAAAGAGTGTGCAGCAATGCGCACACGGCCCACTGGGTGAGCGAGGTGCAGGCGAATGTGACCGGTCTTCGCAGTCGTAGAAACTCACGGACGCCGCGGGCGAGCTGCCAGCGGCTCTTGAAGCTGCGGGTTTCCAGGCCGGACTCGGCCGCCTGGGTGAGTGCCGCTCCGGGCGGCGCGAAAAGAATGGTGCGGAACTGTTCGCGCAGGCCGATGGCGGTACTGAGGGCCATGCGTTCCGTGCCGTAGAGATTGCCGCTGTGGAGGATGTACAGGAGCAGCGCCCGCTGGTCGGGGCCGCGACTGGTCGGCAGAATGACGGGCTGCAACAGCGTTTCCATATCCGGGCAATCGATCATGGGATCGAATTCAGTTGGGGCCGGTGTTTCCGGCCGGCACACGCGCGATGGAGCGATCAGACCCGTTGCCATATCGCAACCATCGGCCGCAAACTCGCCGCGCTTTATCGGCCGGGCTCCTGCCCGGCGCGGAGGGATTATAATGCGTTGCGGGGCGGGCTGAAATCTGGAAAATTGCATGAAATTGCCAAGTGCCGGCATTGCTCTTCCAATTACATACTCGAATCGACCTGTCGAAATGAAAAAGGGTCGGACGCCGTGTTGCAACGTCCGACCCGGCAGCTTTTGGGAATGCATCAAACTCACGGCAGCAGCACGGTGTCGATCACATGGATAACGCCGTTGGAGGCCTGTATATCGGCGGTGGTCACGGTGGCATCGCCGACCATCACCTTTCCATCCACCACCTTGATGGATAGTTCCTTGCCGTTGACGGTTTTGACCGAGCTCATGCCGGTAATGTCCTTGGCCATGTCCTTACCGGCCACGACGTGGTAGGTCAGGATCGCGGTGAGTTTCGCCTTGTTCTCCGGCTTGAGGAGATCGGCGACGGTGCCGTCAGGGAGCTTGGCGAAGGCCGCATCCGTCGGGGCAAAGACGGTGAACGGCCCGGCGCCCTTGAGAGTGTCAACCAATCCCGCGGCGGTCAGGGCGGTTGCCAGTGTCTTGAACTGACCAGCCCCAACCGCAGTGTCCACGATGTCCTTGGGCTGCGGGGCGGCATCACCCATGGTCGTATCGGCGACCGCGCGGGAGAAGGTCATACAGGCCAGGCCAGCTACCGTGCCCAGCACAACCAACGACGCAACCAACAAACGACTGCGAATCATGGCGATTCCTTCCGGTCTTTCGACCGATTGACCGGAGCCTTGCTCCCGGCGTCCCAGCCACGCGGCCGGTGACGCCTCAGAAACAGATCGCTCCAGATTGTTTCTTGGCTTCTTTGCTGAATTCGTCCAATTCAGTTAATTCAGCCAATTCAGTCACAAGCATAGAAGCGACCGATCAAAAGTCAAACAGGAAAATCAGAATTTCTCCCGTTACTCGCTTAAGTGCATGAGAAAAATAGTGATAACGCCGTTCGACAAATCGCGGAGATGGTTGTATTATTCATCCAAATCAGCCAGGCAATAATGGAAAAACTACTCACAACCAAGGAACTGGGCGAAGCGATCGGGGCCAGCCCCAGTTCGATGCGGCGATGGACCAACAGCGGCGCGATTCGCACCGCCCGAACCGTCGGCGGCCACCGGCGAATCGCGCTCTCCGAGGCCATCCGGTTCGTCCGCCAGTCCAAGGCCACCGTCGTCCGACCCGATTTGCTCGGCCTGCCCGACCTCCCCTCAACCCCGGCCGGCGAACCGCTCGGTGAGCGCTCGCTTGAGAATCGCTTTTACGAGGCACTGCGCACGGGAGACACGAAAACGGCGACGGGATGTATGTCGGGGCTGTTTCTGAGCGGCGTCAGCGTGCCTTCCATCTGCGACGGAGCCGTTCGCAGCGCCATGCAGAGGATCGGCGAACTTTGGCGCGAGGATGTGCGCGGAATCCTGATCGAGCACCGGGCCACCACGATCTGCCTGCACGCGCTGGGCGTCTTGCGGCAGATGATCGGCGAGCCGGCCGCCAGCGCGCCGGTTGCCCTGGGCGGTGCGCCCGATGGCGATCCTTATCTCCTGCCGTCCATGATGGCCGGGTGCGTTCTGGCCGAGTCCGGTTATCGCGATGTAAACTTCGGCCCCGAAACCCCGCTGGAGCTGCTGGCCAACGCGGCCGAGGAGAACAAGGCCGCCGTTGTCTGGCTGTCGGTCAAGTCGGTGGCGGACCGGGCCAAACTGCTGCGGGAGGTCAATGACCTGGCCGGCCGGCTGGGGACGCTGGGAATCAAACTGGTTGTCGGAGGCAGCGGCATCGAATCGCTGGCGATCCGGCCGACCAAGAACGTGCATATCATGCAAACCATGGTCGAACTGGGCGCGTTTGCGCGTGGGGCGGTGAGCGTTGAGGGCGCGGCGTCGTGAGCATCGGGTACGATTGAATTCTTGCGGACAAATGGGCGCGGGCCCTGTTACAATTCCGCCATCAGCATGGCTCCCGTTTGGTAACCGACGGTGAACACGCCGTAAATCACTGGAGGTAACGCGGCACCGGGAATGTGGTATGATCGCGGTGGCGCCGGGCATCGCGCCCAGCGCCCGGGCAGGCGCAGACGGACCGGAAGGAACGCGACCCGTCCGGCAGCCATACGCCGCCGGATCGAGGATGCGCGAGGCGGCGTGAATTGGCGAACGTCAGTTGCGCACGGCGCCAATTATTTTGATGGAGGGTCGCGGCCCTTCAGTTCCCACTGGGTGCGGTTGCCGGCTTGGTCGCTGGTGCGTTTTCAATTACCTGCGCGACCTTGACGAATTTCCACTCCTCATCGCTTGTTCGCAAGGTCGTCCGCTGCATTTTATCCCTGAAGACATCCACGATCTCCACGTCGATTTGACGGGCTTTTTCGTCGTACTTGAAACTGGCCTTGGGCCACTCGTCGCCAGGGAGTTGAAGTTCGGCTTGGACCATCGACCATCCCGAATCCGGGGAGATCAATACGTCGCAAAGGTTCGGGGCGCCGAAATTGACCTCGTGAAGCGCTATTGGCCCCACTCCCTGTCGCGTGGCGAGTAGAACGCGGTCTCTCAAGACGGCCATGTCCATCACCTCAAACCAAATGTGCCCAGATGATTGATCGCAGAGTTCCGTCTGCGACCAGAGCCGAACAGGTTCGCCTTGCTTGGCGTGTAATTCCAGCGAAACCTCTCGAACCGCCGACCCGCGATTGCCCAGCAAACGCGTTAACTCTGGCGATGTACGGATCGGGCCACACACGACCGCAAGTTCGCTGCCATCCGGCTGCGGCTTGCGGTAAAGCACGTCCTCAACCGGCTGCTGGGCTTGTGCGCCCTCTATAGTCAGCACGGCAATGAGCATGAAAAAAGCCGGCGAAATGCGCGAAAATGACATGGTTCACTCCAATATTTAGGATAGTGTCCAGTTAGACAGGACACTCTGAGCCAGGATGCGAAAGAGGTTCACGGCCTCGGATTTTTCACTTGGACGAACTCCCAATCCGTGCCTTTCTGCTCGAGCGGAAAGTGGTCGCTGACGCCCGCTACTGTCAGCGTCGCGTCGATCTCGAATATCTGACGCTTCTCATCGTACATCAGTTTTGCGCCGAGGCGCGGCGGTGGGTTGGGGACGGCCTGGGTCGCGAACGGCTGCCAAATCTCCGCATAGCGGCTTGGAGTAAGCAAGCCAATCTGTGCGATGCCGATGGTCGGTGACGACGCAGCTACGGGGTTGGACGATGCAGCTACCGATAGTGCCAGCACTACTTGGTTGGGCAGAACTACCAGGTCGAGCACCTCGAATTTTTCATATGCCGCTGGAGAGGTGAGTTCGTATGGACGCGACCAAAGTCGCAACGTGGGATTGGATGCCGAACGAAGCTCAACGTCCACGGAGCAAAATCCGGCCGTGTAGAATGTGCCGCCGCCGGGCGTGCTTAGCGACAGCATGTCTTTAAGTCCCGCGGGCGGGACCACGGCGCTCTGAAGCACGACAAGTTCGCGGCCGTCGCCCAGCGGCTTTCGGTAAAGCACCTTTTCATCGGTCGGTCGGGTGGAGGCACCATCCGGCGTGGCGCCCTTATTCGACGAGGTATTGTCGGTGTTGGACTTTCCGCAACCGGAGATGACAACCGCCAGAATTGCCAGAAATGCCAGTCGTTTCATGGAATGATTCCTTCCGCCGTGACTCCCGACACTCTTGATCCGGCCCATGGCCGTTGGGAACTCCGGCCGGAAACGACCGATACCCGCGTCGTCGCGTGGTGCGATGGAAAATCCGCCCGAGAATTGGCGAGCAAGCGCCAAGTGTCCCCGCAATCGGCCGGGGCAACCGAGAACCCGATGTGTCGGTTGATAGACCCAAGCCCCCTCTCAGTTGAACTATGATTTGTTAAACGTTTGTGTCGATAATGATACGTTTGCGCTAATTCCTGCGGCGGCAAGAGGTTCAAAATGAAGTCGCAACTCAGCGGTGCGGCGTCGCAGGGGCCACGAGACCGGGCCGGAGCCAGCTTTCGCGCGCAATGTCATCTTCTTGCCAAGCAATTAAACGGGACACGACCCTTCGATAGGATACAGGGCGACGCGGCGTGGGCAATTGCGGGAGCCAAGCCGATAACGACCGTGTCGGCGCTGTTTTTCGCCGCCGCGGGGGATTTTTTCGCGGGCGTGCAGGGTGACAAAAACGCGGAAAGTGTCACATTCTGTCACCCCCTCTGGACGCCGTAGCCCAAGGCTTCAATACACGGGCAGGGGGAAAGGGAAGGCCGCCGATCGCGTTACACTCCTTTTGGCCCTACGCACCGGCGGGCGATATGTTCTGGAGACGCGGCGCTGTAGGATGGCCAAATGCCGTTTGCCGAGGATATGTTGTTGAGGAATCGCGTGCGGCCGGCGACAGTGCGGCCGATTGGAGTCTTGTAGACCGGGCATCGCCCGCCATTTTCCCCACCCAGCCATGCCAGTCCCCAAAGATCCATCGCCACGGCCGCCCGATCCTGCCGCCGGCAAATCCGCCGCGCCGGCCAAGACCCCCGATCCCGCATCGCCTCCCCGCCGGTCGTTCCTCTCCCAGCGATTCGCCAAGATCCCCTACGGCCATATCCACGTGGTCGGGTACAGCGTCGCCGGCGAGGAAACCGTCGTGCAGGTGCCGGAACTGAACGTCTGCTTCGATATCGGCAGGTGTCCTTTCTTTGCCCTCACCAGCGATATCTGCTGCATTACGCACGGCCACATGGATCATCTGGCGGGGCTGCCGTATTACCTGTCGCAGCGGTATTTCCAGGGCGTCAAGGCGGGCACGGTGCTGTTGCCGCGGTCGCTGAGCCCGTATGTCGATCAGATGCTCCGCACCTGGCGCGACATCGAGCGCCAGGCGACACCGTATACGCTGGTTCCCATGAACCCCGGCGACGTCCACGAAGTCCGCCGCGATTTCGCCATCCGGGCCGTCGCCACGCATCACGGCCTGGCCAGCCTCGGATTCGTCCTGATCTCGCAACGCGACAAGCTCAAACCCGAATACATCGGCACGCCCGGCCCCGAACTGGCCGCCCTGCGCAAGAGCGGCGTGCAGATCCAATACCGCATCGAAGTCCCGCTGGTGGCGTATCTGGGCGACACCACGGCCGGGGCCGTCTTCGATCATCCCGACATTCAATCGGCCGAGGTGCTCATCACCGAATGCACGTTCTTCGAGGGCGAGCACCGCAGCAAAGCCAAGGCCGGCCGGCATTTGCACATCGATCATTTCGTCGAACTGTTTCCCAGGCTGCGGAATGCGAACATCCTGCTGACGCACGTGAGCCGGCGCACGGGGATACGCAAGGCCCGCGCCATGCTGCGTCAGCGGCTGGGGGATGAGGCGATGAAGCGGATCCAATTCCTGATGGATTTCGACGGCGCGGCGGATGAGGGCGACATCGATCAGGCCGGGCCGAATCCGGTGGATGGGCCGGAGTAGCCGAGCATGTGCGCCAATTCGTTGCTATGATGTTTCCGTGTCAGCGGCGACTTCGCACCCGAGGCGTTGACTGGGGCTGCGGGGGCGGGATGCGAGACGAGCGATGCGTGTACCTGTCGATCAGGAGAAGCACAGATGCGATATACGGTTGTCTTGGAGCAGGAAGCCGACGGAGGCTATGTTGCCAGCGTGCCCGCATTGCCGGGCTGCGTCAGCCAGGGCGACAACCGCGCCGCGGCGCTGGCCAATATTCGCGAGGCGATCGAATTGTACGTTCAGGACTGTAAGGATGCCGGCGATCCCGTCCCGACCGAAGCCGGCTTGGAGTTTGTTGACCCTGACGCGGCGTGAGCACGAATGCTCCGCCACCAGCAAGGATGCCGCGCATGGCCAAACTTCCCACCGACTTGTCCGGCCGTGAAGTTCGCGCCGCCTTGGAACGCGCCGGATTCATCTTCCGCCGCCAGACCGGCAGCCACATGATCTTGCGCCGCGACGATCCCTACGCGGGCCGTCGTGCCGGATCACAAGCAAATCCGCTCGGGCACGCTGCGCCGCATCATTACCGACGCCGGTTTGACGGTCGAACAGTTCATGCAACTGCTGGGACGCTAAACAGAATTGAATAGCGCCGACACCGGTAGTGCCCTCCGCGCTAATTCCCCGCAGGCCTGGGCGGCGGGCCGAGGAGCCAGATTTTGTTGCCGCCGGCGGCGATGGTCCGGCCGTCGGGGAGCGGGCAGACCGCGCTCAGGCCGGGCGCGGCGAAATGGCCCACGGCCCGAAAGGGATGCGGCGAGCGCGTGTCGAAAACCGTTATGCTCGGATTCACGCCGCTTTGCGCTTGTGGGCGTCCGACGACAGTGGAGGCATACACCAGGCCGTTTTGCAGCCAGGATTCACCATACCCGAGCTTGCCAAAGACATCGCTCAGCAGGGGCAGGCGGAAGTCGCCGACTTTCTTGAATGTCGCAACGGCATCGGTGATTTTCGTCAATCGATATTCTGATAGTTCGCGCGTCTGGAGAAGCAGGACATCGCCTTCGAATTGGCCCAAACGCCAGCCGTTGCCCAGCGCCGCCTTCAGGCGCTCGGCCGCCGGCATGTCGGGAATCGGCGGCAGCGGTATGTCGATCTCATCGGGGGCCACATTGAAGAAGACACGGCCATAGTCAATCGGACCATCGGATATGAGGCGCGGGCTGCGCGGGTCGGTGATGTCGAAGGTCGTTAGGCCGGTGAAGGAAAACGTCCAGCCTTCCGGTGTCGGGTAACTCAAGCTCAACTTCATGACATACAGGCGATCCTGCCAGGCATACAAATCGGCGTCCGCGCGGGACCGGTTCTGAGCATTGGCGTCGATTTTCCAAAGCGGCAGCGACGCGACAATGGAATTGTCCGGGTGAGATAAGACCTGAAGTAATTCAGCCAAACTATCAGCATCGCTTATGGCGCGATATCCAATATCCGCACTTCCCGGCGCCGATATGCGCCGCACGAAGGCGTTGGAACCACCCACCGCACCAATATCGCCCGGCGGACCCAACTCGATTCCCAACGGCGTCACCCGCAATGTGCGATAGTATTCAACATAGCTTTCGGGGGTCGGCATCCAAGTCTCAACAAAGTACTGCTCGCCAGAAGCCCATATGTCCCGAACCTGCTCGTCCTGGCGCAGTTCGATCTGCTGAAGCACCGGCAGATTCGTCCCCAGTTGAAGCACCAGCGATCCCAGGAACAGCAGCACCGCGCCGGCGATCGTGCCGTACATCATTTTCCCGCTCGATTCAATGACCCAATCCCGCCTGACCGCCAGCAGCGCGGCCGCCAATGCCGTCGCCGACAACACGAGCATTCCGACCCCGAATTCCACCAGCGTCCGGCCGAACAACGGCTGAGGATCCCAATACGCCGCTGTGCCCACGTCGAGGACCGACCAGATGTTCATCCAACTCAGGAATCGGAGAATGATCGGCAGGAACCAGACCAGCAGCATCACGCCCAGCGCCAGTGTCGCGGCGTGGGC
Organism: uncultured Tepidisphaeraceae bacterium; assembly: GCA_964420285.1. Lineage (GTDB taxonomy): Bacteria > Planctomycetota > Phycisphaerae > Tepidisphaerales > Tepidisphaeraceae > CAYQTE01. The sequence goes on along the minus strand of CAYQTE010000017.1, from coordinate 33,307 downwards.
CGTGCGGCGCAGCAAACACCCGGCCAGAAACCCGATGCTGTACATCGCCGCCCACAAAAAAGGGAACCAGATCAGCACGATCAAATCCCCACTCTCGCGGTCCAGACAATACTGCACCAACAGTGGCATCGCGCATGACACGATCACGACAACCAGTCCGACCAGATACTTAATCAGCATCCAGCGGATAATTCCCACCGGCCGTGCCCGCCAGAAATCCGCGATGTGGCCGTCGAAATCACGGCAGGTTTCGCCGACCGCCACGAAAATCGCCAGCACGCCGCCCAAGGGGATCACAAACAGCTCGACGGGGATATCGAATCGCGGCCCCATGTGCCGCATCGCCGCCTCGATCCCGCCGATCAGCGGCAGGCCGAGAAACACGCCCAGGCCAATCCACAAATAAATGCGGGTCTCGCGCCATTCTTTCCAGATAAGAGACGTGGAGGCTTTCATTTTCGGCCCTCCCCGGCGGTGAATTGGAATCTGGCCCACGCCAGCAGCGCCGCCGCGACCAGCACTTGTATTCCAGCGGCCATCGCCATCGTCGGCGGTCGAGCGCCGGCACTATAGCTGTCAAAGCGGTATACAAACGCCAGCGGCGATGCGGCCAGCAGAGTCCTTTGGACAAATCCGCTTTCGTGCTGGAACGCATAGTCCTCCATCGGCCCGGCCGACAATCCCATCGTCGCCAACATCCAGAAGATCAGGATGCCTAAGCCGACCAGACCTGCCCGCGCCTCGCTCGGCAAGTGCGCCGTCAGCGCCAGCATCCAAATGAACAGCGAGAGTGCCGTCAACGTGCTTCGGCCGTAGAGATCGACAATTGCGGCAGTGGTCATTTCCCGCCCGCCGGCCATATAGACGCTCGCCCCAGCCGCCAGCAGCATTGGAATGGCGCACAGGAGAACACCCATTGCAGTTTTTACCGCCAGGATTTTCCACGGCGCGATCGGCAGCGACAGCAGCGATTCAAAACTCCCCTCGGCTCGCTCGGCCGGGATCAGGCCCATGCTCGACAGCACCGGCAACAATGTCAGGCCGAGGAAGCAGACCCACATCATCATGGTCTCATCCGCCACGATCCGTGCCTGCAGGCCGATCACCGCCAGAGCCCCCAGCACCACGCAGCCGAAACCGAGCTTCCAGCTTTGCTCATGCCACTCTTTCCAAATCAGTTTGCGCATCGGAGCCCTCCTTTCGGCCGATGACGTAGGCCTCGAAAATCTCGTCCAGATTCAAATCGAATTCCTGGGCGCTGACTCCCGCCGCTCGCAATGCTGCGCGGGCCGGCTCGATGGTTTCCGTCACCACCGTCACCTGCCGGCCGTTGCGGCTGAAATCCAGCACCCCCGGCAATTTCCGCAGAACCTCCGCCGCCTCGATCGGCGCCACCAGACGCTTGACGGCCGCGCGCAGATCTTCGGTGGCCGCCTGGCGCACGACCCGGCCGTGATCGAGAATCACCACCGAATCGGCCACCGGCTCGATCTCGTAGAGCAGGTGCGAACTGAAAAACACGCTGACGTTCTCGCCCTGCAGGTGAGTGACAAGGTCGCGCAGAAATTCCTTGCGCATGATCGGGTCCAGACCCAGCGTCGGATCGTCGAGGATCACCAGCCGCGGCCGATGCGCCAGCGCCAGGAGCAGCGCCACCCGCGCACCCTGTCCCTTGGAGAGATGTTTCACGCGGGTCTTCAGGGGCAATTCAAAGCGATCGCTGAGGTCTTTGGCCCACGCGGCCTCCCATGTCGGGTAGAACGGCGCGATGAATGACAGCAATTCCCTCACGCGCATCCAGCCGAACATCGACTGATCCTCCGCCACGTAACCCACTCGGCGGCGAATCTCCAGGGCGCTGGTCTTGGGGTCCAGACCCAGCACGCGCACAGTCCCCGAATCCGGATGCAGCAAGCCCAGCAGCATGCGGATGGTGGTGGTCTTTCCCGCCCCGTTGCGGCCGAGAAAGGCGAATGTCTGCCCCGGCGGCACGCTCAAATCCACTCCGCGCAGGACGGGTTTCTTGCCGAAGGACTTGGTGATGCCGCGCATTTCGATGATGGGCTGGTCGGTCATGGCTTTGCCTTTTGTTCGCTGACGGCACGTTCCTTTTCGATGCGGAGATAAGAGGCATCGAACAGCTTGCGCAGTTCGTCCAACGAGACGCCCAAATCCAGGGCGCGATGGGCAAGGCGGTCGATTTCCTGTTCGAGGAGTTCCCGCTGCACCTTCACCCGCCCGCGCGGCAGAGTGTCGGCGACATAGGTTCCATCGCCCTGGCGGCGCTCGAGCAATCCCTCGGCCGTCAGGCGTTCGTAGACGCGGAGGATGGTGTTCTGATTGACGAGCAGTTCGCGCGCGAGTTGGCGGACGCTGGGCAGCCGGTCCCCCGGCGCCAGCGCCCCGCTGGCGGCGAGGCTGCGAATCTGATCGCCAATCTGCCGGATGATCGGCACGCCCGAGGTTGATTCCACGCGGATGAACATGGGCTTCCTAAGTGATTATAGATATATAACACTAATCACCGGGGCGCGTCAAGAGGATTCTCCGAATTTACGTGGCCCTGGGCGCAGAGACTCATCGCCCGGGCCAGCCCGACCAGGGAACAGGTGGGCGGTGCCCACCAATTGGCTTGACGGCTTATTCGCTTCTCACTTCGCCGCCGGTGTGTAGCCTTTCATCATCTCATCCAGCAGTGGCTGCATGGATTCGGCCCAGATCTGGTAGCCGGCCGTGGTGGGGTGGAGATAGTCGCGCATGATCGGCTGGGCGAGAATGCCGGTGGGGTCGAGGAACTTGGGGCCGATGTCGAGATAGCGGATTTTGCTGCCATCATCGAGCTTGGCAAGCTGGGAATTGACCCAGGTGATCTTGGCGCGCATGGCGACGGTGTTGGGTTCGGTGGCCGGGTCGTGGCCGCGGGGGAAGATGCCCAGCACAAGCTGCCTGGCATCAGGGAGCTTGGCCTGGGTCTCGTCGATGATTTTCTTGACGCCGCGATAGATGGCTTCCTGAGAGTCGCCGATGTTGTTGGTGCCGATCATCAGGACGACGACCTTGGGGTGGATGCCATCCAGTTCGCCGTTGTCGATGCGCCACAGGACATGCTGGGTCTTATCGCCGCCGATGCCGAAATTGGCCGGGTCGTATTTGCCGTAATGGGCGGTGAAGATGTCGGCGGCGCCGGTGTTGCGCCAGCCTTCGGTGATGGAATCGCCCATGAACAGGACGCCGATGGGACCGGCCTTGCCGCGGGCGAGGAAGCTGTTGTGCCGGGTTACGAAGGTCGGATCGGCGGTGCCGCCCCGGCCGGTCTTTTCAAACGCGACGTCCGACGGGCCGGAATTGGGATCAGGTCCTGCCGGCCCGCGAGCGCGTGCGCCCCGGCCGCCGGGCTGTGTGGCGGGGGCGGTGGTCGGCTGTGCCTGCGCCAGCGTGGTGAGGAAAAGGGCCAGCAGCAAACTGGCAATTATTCGAGGCGTGCGTGTGGTCATGTCGGTTCTCCTTGAGGCAAAATGTCCTTCAACGCGATCTGGCGGCTATTTCGCCGGCGCTGTCGTCGGCGCGGTTGCCGGTCCACCGGCCATCATTTCGTCGAGCAACGGCTGCATGGCGTCGGCCCAGATTTGATATCCCTTGGTCGTCGGATGCAAGTAGTCGGCCATGATGTCCGTCGTCAGCATGCCGTTGGAATCGAGCAGCTTGTCCCAGATGTCCAGGTAGCGGGTCTTCTTGCCGTCGTCGAGCTTGGCAAGTTGGGCGTTGACCGCCTGGAGCTTGGCCCGGCCGTCGATGATGTGCGGGCCGTCGGGGTAGCGCGAGTCGAGCAGGGCGTTGGTGCGTCCATCGCCGCGGGGGAAGATTCCCATGATGATGAGGCCGGAATCGGGGAGTTTCTGGTGGATTTCGTCGATGATTTTCTTGTCGCCGCGGTAGATGGCATCCTCGGGGTCGCGGAAGTTGTTGGTGCCGATGAGCAGGACGACGACGCAGGGGTGGATGCCGTCCAGTTCGCCGTTTTCTATGCGCCATAGAACGTGCTGGGTCTTATCGCCGCTGATGCCGAAATTGGCGGGCTGATACTTGGCGTAATGGGCATCGAACACGGCCTGGGCCGCCGGCGTTCTGCTCCAGAACTGGGTGATCGAATCGCCCAGGAAGAGCACGCCGATGGGGCCGGCCTTGCCGCGGGCGAGAAAACTCTGGTGCATGGACCTGAACCCGGCGTCGTTCTGGCCGGCGGCATTGGTCTTGGGCGCTGCCACATCCGGCGGCCCGGAATTGGGATCGGTTACGGCCGGTCGGGTCGCGGGCTGTGTCGCGACAGGCGCCGGCTGGGCGCGAAGGGGCGAAGCCAGATACAGGGGCAGGAGCAAAAGGGCCGACAGCCGACGAGCGAGCAGAGCCATGATTGAGTTCCTCCGCCGGCATGTTACCGCACATCCGGCGAAAAAGCAGGCCGCGGCACGAGACGCGCGTCGGGCAGGGCTGGCGGTCTTGGCACGCCCCGGCCGGTTGCTAGAAGGGCCCAAACTGGACAGGCCAGATCGGCCTTATTATGCTGCCCGGCCGTAAGTTGTGCATTTTGCTGGCGGAGTGAACGGTTCTGACAATTCTGGCAAGGAAACGGCATGGGCAACTGTATCTTTCTGGCCGCGTCTGCGGTCCAGTTTCATCTGGGCCATATCGATTACGCGATTCTCATTGTCTACTTTGCGTTTGTCCTTGGCATTGGCTTTGTCCTTGAGCGATTCACCAAGAGCAGCGAAGATTTCTTCATGGCCGGCCGCCATATTCCGGCATGGATTGCCGGTCTGGCGTTCATTTCAGCCAATCTGGGCGCTCAGGAGGTCATTGGCATGGGCGCCAGTGGCGCCAAGTATGGCATCATGACCGCCCACTTCTATTGGGTTGGCGCGATCCCGGCGATGGTGTTCATCGGCATCTTCATGATGCCGTTCTATTATGGCTCGAAGGCTCGCTCGGTGCCGGAATATTTGGCGATGCGCTTCGACGAAAAGACCCGGGCCTTCAACGCCATTGCCTTTGCCGTGATGACCGTCTTTTCCTCCGGCATCTCCATGTACGCCCTGGCCGATCTGCTGCACGGGTTGCTCAACTGGAATTTCGATTTGTCACTGTGGGTTTCGGCCGCCATCGTGCTCGCCTACATCACGGCCGGCGGATTGCGATCGGCAATTTATAATGAAGTCTTGCAGTTCTTTCTGATCGTGCTGGGCTTTTTGCCCCTGGTCTACCTGGGACTCAAGGATGTTGGCGGCTGGAGCGGCCTTGTGACCCGGTTGAACATGGTCTCCAACGCCCAGCATCTGGCTCCGGGCGTGTATTCCAGTTCCTGGGGTCACATGGCCTCAGGCGCGGACAATCCACTGGGCGTGAGCTGGTTCCCCACGATTTTCGGACTCGGATTTGTCATGTCCTTCGGCTACTGGTGCACCGACTTCCTGGTGGTGCAGCGCGCCATGTCCGCCGACTCGATGTCCGCCGCCCGGCGAACTCCGCTTATCGCCGCCTTTCCCAAGATGCTCTTCCCCTTCCTGGTCATCCTGCCGGGATTGATTGCCGTCGCCATGACCTATGCCCACGGCAGCGCCTCTTTGCCCGTGAAGGCAGACGGCAGCTACGACTACAACATGGCCACTCCGATGATGCTGGCGCATTATTTCCCATCGGGACTGCTCGGCCTGGGCCTGACCGCTTTGATGGCATCGTTCATGAGCGGCATGGCCGGCAACGTCACGGCCTTCAATACTGTGTTCACCTATGACATCTATCAAAGCTACCTGAATCCCAAACAATCCGACCAGCATTATCTCTGGGTCGGCCGCGTGACCACGGTGGTCGGCATCGTCATCAGCATCGGCGCCGCCTACCTGGCCAACAAGTTCAACAACATTATGGACCTGCTCCAGTTGGTCTTCAGCTTCGTCAACGCGCCTCTCTTTGGCACGTTCATGCTGGGCATGTTCTGGAAGCGGACGACCGGCCACGGCGCGTTCTACGGCCTGCTCGCCGGCACCGTCGCGGTGGCTATCCATCACGGACTAACCCTGCCCATTGATGCGGCCGGCCCTGGCATCCACGGCGGATGGCTGGCCGTCCTGGGTCACTACCGTTCGGACATGGCCCAGACGTGGAACGGCGCGATGATCGCGTTCTCGAGTTGCGTTGTGGTGACGGTTGTTGTGTCGCTGCTGACGCCGCGGAAGAAGTCCGATGAGGAACTCAAGGGCCTGGTCTATTCACTGACTCCCAAGGTGAAGGACGGGCATCTTCCCTGGTATGAGCAGCCCGTCGTGCTCGGTGTGATCGTGCTTGTCTGCACCGTCATTCTCAACATCATCTTCAGATAATACGAGGTACGTTTCATGGCTAGCTCTTCTGGAATGGATATTCGTCTCCCAATGGGCCTGATGTTCTGCATCATTGGCGCGATGATCGCGATCTTCGGGGTCATGACCAACGGCGACCAGATGTACAAAGATCACTCGCTGGGCATCAACGTCAATCTCTGCTGGGGATCGGCCCTGCTGCTGTTCGGATTGATATTGCTCGGACTGGTCTGGTGGGCCAAGTGCTCGCAGAAAAAGGTCTCATGACTGCCGATCCGGTGGCGGTGCGAGCCGATATCCAGGAACACGTAACTCGATAAGGCACAGTCACTTACTCTGTCATCACGTACTCAGATCTGAGCACAGGTACAGCAGTCACACGCGGGCGGTGTGGCTGATCGGCCAAGACGCTGTGATCCGCCCATTTCTTGACACGCCGCTTCCCGGCCCTATATTTGCGACCCTTATGACCGCCTAAGCCTCGATTTGTGGCACGCGTCGAGGCGCGGGGAACCCAACGCGGGATCTGTGTCCCGCGACGTCGGACCAGGAGCCAAAGGCCCTGCGGACGGCAGGGGCAAATCGGCCAATTTGGCCGAGGGTGACTTTCATCGCCCAGCCCGTCAGCTAACCTCGCCGGCATGTGAAAGGGAACAGACGCAGCCGGGCCCGCATGCCCGAAAACCAAGCGCACCTCCCCATTAGTATTTGAAACGGTCCACGCCGCGACCGCCGACCCTGCGCCATCGCCCAAATGCCTTGGCCTGTTGCACGGCTGGCACGCGATTTGCCCCTGTGCGGGCCGGACCAGAAGGCTCCTTGCTATGACTCCTCCACGCCCGTCCGACATCGATGTTGCGAGCATTGCTGAATCGCGCGGCAACAAGATCAACGTCCTTGTCGTCTCCAGCGTCGCACTCGCCTTCATCAGCTTTTGGCGAGCGGCCGCCATTGTCCTGTGCGATCTGGCCAGCACCGCCTATTACATCGGCGGCATCAGCGAACAGGCCGTCGGCAAGGCCGCGCCCTGGTTCATTCTCGGCGTGATGCTCTTCAGCTACGCCGTCCGGGCCGTCTACGTCGAATCCTGCACCATGTTCACACGCGGCGGCGTCTACCGCGTGGTCAAGGAAGCCATGGGCGGCAGCCTCGCCAAACTCTCGGTATCCGCCCTCATGTTCGATTACGTCCTGACCGGCCCGATCAGCGCCGTCTCGGCCGGGCAATACATCGTCGGGTTGTTCTTCGACATGATCAACCTGCTCAACGTCCACAACGGCCATCCGATTCTTCAACACGACAATTTTGCCAAAACGATCAATACGATCACGGTTGTGATCGCCATTCTGATCACGATTTACTTCTGGCGCACCAACATCATCGGCATCCACGAATCCAGCGACAAAGCCCTGCGCATCATGCAGTGGACGACGGTCATGAGCGTTATCGTGATCGTCTGGAGCCTGATCACCCTCTACCTGCACCGCAGCGGGCTGCACATGCCGCCGATGACGCCGGTCTTCACCGATACCGCAACCCGGCCGGCGCCGCTGCCGCCGGTTGTCGCCGAATCGAGCAAGGGCTGGCTTGAGCATCTTCCGCGCCTCGTCGGCACGCTGGGCATCATCATCGCCTTCGGCCACACGCTTTTGGCCATGAGCGGCGAAGAATCGCTCGCCCAGGTCAACCGCGAAATCGAAGCCCCCAAGCTCAAGAATCTTCTCCGCACCGGATTTGTCATCTTCATGTATTCGATGCTCCTGACCAGCCTGGTCAGCTTCTTTGCCGTGCTCATCATTCCCGACGGCATGCGGGTCAAGACCGAGGTTGTGCTCAACGGCCACGCCCCTGATACCGTCGGCGTCGATTACGTCGAGGTCAACTACCTGCAAAACGGCAAGGCCCCCGATGGCCGCACCGGCTTGTGGGGCTTTGTGCTGAATCGCACTACCGACGCCGCCACCGGAGATGTCACGGTCAACACGACGAGCGAAATCAAAGTCGTCGATCCCAACCACGAGCACGTCGAACGCGATGACGGCACCTACCGCGACAATCTGATCAACGGCCTGGTCCATTTCCTGTCCGGACCATCCTGGCTCAAGATCGTCGTCGAGTGTTTTGTGGTTTTCGTTGGCTTCCTTATCCTGGCCGGCGCCGTCAACACCAGCATCGTCGGCTCCAACGGCGTGCTCAATCGCCTGGCGGAGGACGGTGTTCTCACCCCCTGGTTCCTGCATCCGCAGAAGCGCTTCGGAACCACGCACCGGCTGATCAATCTGGTCACCGTCATGCAGTTGGCCACCATCATCCTGAGCTGGGGCGACGTCGATACCCTCGGCGAAGCCTACGCCTTTGGCGTGATCTGGTCGTTCGTTTTCAAGACCCTTGCCATGGTCGTTCTCCGCTTCAAGGACAAGTCGCCACGTCAATACGAGGTTCCACTCAACGTCCGCAAGCACCTCCCCGACGGCCGGCAGATCGACCTGCCCATCGGAATCGTCATTATCTTCCTGGTGTTGCTCAGCACGGCCCTGGTGAATCTGGCGACCAAGAAGACCGCGACCATCTGGGGCGTCGGGTTTACCATCGTCTTCCTGGCGGTGTTCGTCATTCTCGAACAGATTTCCCATCGCCGCCGGGGTGGCAACGGCCATCACGAGCACCTCGAACAGTTCAATGAACGCAACAGCGACGAGTTGTCTGTGGCAACGCTCGGCCTGACCCATCCCAAGCCGCTGCTCATCGCCGCCCGCGGCCCGCGAAGCCTCCCGGTGCTGGAGAAAGTCCTGCGTGAAATCGACACCGACGCCCGCGACGTCGTCGTCGTCACCTGCAAGGTTCTTCCCGCTCTCACCCAGGGCGTCACCGACAACGAAACCACCATCAACGACGAGGACCGCAAACTCCTCACCCAGATCGTCACCGTCTCCGAAGAGATCGGAAAGCAGATTCACCCGGTGGTTTTGCCGACCAACAACCCCCTGTTCGCTATCGCCACGGCCGCACGCGACCTGGGTGTCACCGAAGTCGTCCTGGGCGTTTCCGAAAAACAGTACGCCGAGGCCCAGCTCGAACAGTTCGCCATGGCCTGGGGCAGCGCGACCGCCGACCCGCAATACAAGGGTCTTTCTCGCGACATGATTGTCCGCATCGTCGGACCGCAGGTGGAAATGCGCTATGAATTGCAAACGTGATTGCGGGGTCCGTGCCGCGGACGCCTGTCGTCGCTCTTGATATTCGCGGCCCGCGGTGCGGATCCTACGCAGATTCCAATCCGAAAAATCTCCGGATCTTCCCCAGCAAGTCCCCCTTGGTCTTCTGCACGCGCTGCCGTCGCGCCTCTTCCGAAAGATTCTCCCGCACCGCTTCCAGCTCAACCCGCCGTCGCGCCAGCAGATCGCTCATCTCCTCGGCGATCTTCGGCCGTCGCGCCAGGATGTCGTGAAAACCGGCCTTGTCCAGCTTGTAGCAATCGACATCCGACAGCGCCACCACCGTCGCCGAGCGCCGGTCGCCGGTCATCAGCCCCATCTCGCCGAAGAAATCCCCGTCCGTGAGCACGGCCACGGCCTGAGTGGCATCGTGACCCTCGACGGCCACGCGCACCGCCGCCTGGCCGCGCAGGATGATGAACAGCGAATCGCCCTCAGCGCCCTGGCGGATCATTGACTCCCCGCGGGCGAACTGGCAGAGCTTCAGCCGCTGGGCCGTCATGGCGCGCTCCTCGGGCGCCAGCGGCCCAAACAGCGTCACCGCCTCCAGCGCCGCCAGCCGTTGCTGGCTTTCCAGCGATTCCCTGTGCTGGCGGTGTTGTTCGGCGTTGACCTGGAACTGCCGGATCGACGGAATCGACATTTCAATTCCGATCCGGTGCAGCGCGTACCAGACGCGCGAGCGGATCAGCGAGTCGGTCGCGTCGTCCTCGTCCTGGTTCGTCAGCCAATACTGGATCACGTACGTCGCGTAGCTCGATTCGTACCGGCCCAGCATGCAACCCGGCGGCGGCGCCGTCGCGACGCAGGGCATCGCCTCCTGGCGCAACGCCGTCTCGACCGTTTCGATAATCAGATTTGGAGCGTGGTTGAGTTCGACGTTGAACGTCAACGTCTGGCGATGCACGCGCGGCTGGCCGGCCTTGCGGCTGAAGACCTGCACCACGTTCTTCATCAGCACACTGTTGGGGATGACGATGGTGTCCCAGTCGCCGGTTTCGATCGACGTCTGCCGCCAGCGGATTTCCTTGACCATGCCGACGTGATTGTCCACCTTGATCCAGTCTCCCACGGCGATCGTGCGCTCGAGCTGGATCGCCACGCCTCCCATGACGTTCCCCAGCGTGTCCTGCAACGAGAACCCGATCACCGCCGTCACCACCGCGCTGGCCGTTATCAGTCCGCTGACGTTGACATTGGCGGTGCTGAGGCAGAACACCGCCGCCACCAGGTACGCGGCGGCCAGGATCAGATCGCACAGGATGGCCGGCGGCTTGAGATGGATCCTGTTGAGAACCAGATCGAATATGAACACACCGGCCACGGTGATGATGGCGACAATGTGCAGAAAATGCGACGTCGCCGTAAGCCACAAGTACAGGCCGTTTTCCGTCCCGTTCCGCATCGCCGTCGCCGCCGCCACGCACAAACCGGCCAGCGACAGCAGGAACAGCGCCACCGCCGCCCTCTGCCGCGAGCGCGACGCCGGATCGTAGATCGCCAGCAGCAGGGCGATGACGGTGAAGCTGAGAATGGTCGACGTCAACACCGCCTTCCCGCCGGCCGTATCCGCTAACCTGTACAAATAGCTCATAAGCCTGCCCACGGCCGCGATGTGGCCGGTTCGATCCGAGCGGATGTCTTAACCCATGAGGGCGGGCGGGGCAAACGACGGGGATGGATTTGCAAGTTCGGCAATTTGCGATGCGATTGAGTCATTTGGCGGTTCGGTGCAGTTGGCGCCGTATCTCGCCGGCGCCCGCTCGGAGGTCGTCGGATGCATTGACCGGTCCTGACAGCCGGCTGCCGATCGGTTAAAGTCGAGTTTGGCGAGCCCTGTTTGACCACCGGGCTTGCCGGCCCGGCGAGCGGCGCGATGTTGTCCACGAGGTTTACGGATGAATCAGTCAAACCTGGAAGCGCATTTACTTCACATCGCCAGCGGTTACAAAAGCAGCTTTGCTGCAAAGACCTACGGCGGAAACGGAAATGATCTGGACCCGCTGATGGATGCTTTCGGCATTACGCCCGGACTCAAGCGGGAGAATCGCCAGTATTGGGGTCGTGAGCTTGGCATGTGCTGGCAGGTTCTGGTCGTTACGCTCTTCACGCTGACATGCAAGGACTTCGCTCCTCCACTACGGCTGGGCGCTGACGAGCCGTGCGACTGCCGGCTGGGCGCTGACGCGATCGACACGAAATATCGGGTCGGATCGGGCGACTCTGGCACGCTGAAGAAATTCAGGACGTACGGAAAGCTTCTAGTCGAAAAGGGCTATCGCCCGGTCTTACTCTTTCTTCGCCGCGACAACCTGAAGGCGGCAATAACTGCGTGTGTGCAGGGCGGCTGGACGGTGTTGACGGCCGACGAGAGCTTCCAATACATCGGGGAAAGAACGCGATTTGACCTCGAATCCTGGTTGCGGCGGGTCAAAGCATCGGGCGAGCTTCTCATCGAACGCTGACACGGAATTGCTTCATGGTGACCAATTCAATCCATCTTGGCGACTGTCGGGAGATCCTCAAGGAGATTCCGCCCCGGTCCATTGCGGCCTGCCTGACCGACCCGCCGTACAACTACGAGTTTATCGGGCGCAAATGGGACCACGGCGAAGTGAAGCGACGTTTGGATCGCATCAAGGAATCAAGAACGCTCGTGAAAAACATCCCCTATGGCAGCGGTCTGGCAGGCGGAGTGCGCAACGAGCGATGGTACAAGAGAAATCGGGACAACATCCTCGAATATCGCCAGTGGTGTACACAGTGGACGGCAGAATTATTCCGCGTGTGCAAGGCGGGCGCGCCAGTCGCGGTATTCAGCAGCAACCGCACGGCTGCGCACATACAGGTGGCACTGGAGGATGCCGGATTCTATACCAAGGACTGTCTGGTCTTTCGCCGGCATTCAGGAATACCCAAGGGGCTCAACCTGTCGCGGAAGCTGTTGAAGTTGGGAGACGCCGCGGCACCGCAGTGGCGGGGCTGGCATAGTTGCTTTCGTAACGAATGGGAGGCGATCGTTCTGGTGCAAAAGCCGCTGATCAACAATCATGTTGAGACATTGAGGGCGACCGGCCTGGGACTCTATTACACAAGAGACCATGACGGCGCATTCCAATCGAATATTCTGGAGGGTTTTCAGCGCGAACCATGCGATGATTTTGACGGACACTGTACGATCAAGCCCCTGTCCCTGATGAAGAAACTCATTACGCTGCTAGTTCCCCCTTCTCCGCGTAACGTTATTCTCGATCCTTTCGCCGGCAGCGGAACAACCCTTCTGGCGGCCAGGAACCTGGGCTATCCCTACATCGGCGTCGAGATCGAGCCGTCCTACATCGATCTCATACAACGTCGGCTTGCCACGGACAGTGCCAAGCCGGGTGTTGCCCGCGACAAGCCTCCAGAACCCCTGCTCTTTGTGTGAACCGTGAGAAGCGACGATCCGATGAATCGTGATGGACCCGATGGCCCGGCCGCAGCGCCCGAGGCAGGCGACTCCGCGCCGACGGGCCACGCAATCCGCCCCGATCTCTCCGCGCTCTCCCCCGCGATGCGGCAGTATCAGCAGTTCAAGGCTCAATATCCCGATTACATCCTCTTTTTCCGCATGGGGGATTTCTATGAGATGTTCTGGGAGGACGCCAAACTCGCCAATCGCGTGCTGGGCGTGGCGCTCACCACCCGCAGCCGCGGCGGGCTGGATGCGGCCGATGCGATTCCCATGGCCGGCGTGCCCTTCCACGCTGTCGATGGGTATCTCCGGCGGATGATCCGCGCGGGGTACAAAGTTGCCATTTGCGAACAGGCCGAAGATTCAACTGCGGCCAAGGGGCTGATCCGCCGCGATGTCGTCCGCCTGATGACGCCGGGAACTCTCACCGATGAGCCGCTTCTCGACGGGCGGTCGGAGAATTATCTGGCAGCCGTGTCGATGGGCATCAGCAAGGGCGGCGGATTCGCCGTCGGGCTGGCGTGGGTGGATTTGTCCACCGGCACGGCCGCGGCGACCAGCGGCCAGCAGGAGGCCGTGCTGGATGAACTGGCGCGACTGCGCCCGGCCGAAGTGCTGGTCCCGGAGAAGGCCAGCGGGCAGGAACACGAACTGGCCGCGCTGATCCGCCAGGGCAACGGCGGCCCGGTCATCACCGTCCGGCCGGCTTGGCAATTCACCGCCCATCAGGCCCGCGAGCAGATCGCGCGGCAATGGCAGGCGCTGGGAGCGGCCGGGTTCGGATTCGCCGATGACGATCCTGCCATCGCCGCCACCGGGGCCGTCCTGTGCTATTTGCAGGAAACGCAAAAGGGCGGATCGCAACATCTGCGTCCGCTGCGAAAGCATGTGCTGGAGGATTTCCTGAGCATCGATCCGGCCACGTCGCGCGGACTGGAGATCGAACGCACCGTCCGCGGCGGCGGCATCGAAGGTTCGCTGCTTTCCGCCATCGACCGCGCCGCCACCAGCATGGGCGGCCGGCTGCTTCGCCAATGGCTGCGTTTCCCGCTGCGGGACATTCAACACATCACGGCCCGGCAGCAGGCGATCGAGGTATTGGCGCGCTCGCCGAACGAATTGGCACTGATTCGCAAGCAGCTCGAGGGCATGTGCGACATCGAGCGTGTGCTGTCGCGAATCGCGGTCAACCGCGCCTCGCCGCGCGATCTGCTGGTGCTGGGAAAAAGCCTGGCATTGGTCGGCCCGCTCATCGAACGTCTGGCCGCCTGGGGCGATGCGGCCGTGGTCGCGCCGGAACTTGTCTCCATGGCGGATTTCTGCCACGAGCGATCGGCGTATCTGTCGCGGGCCATCGCCGCCGATCCGGCCCCGCACCTGCGCGAAGGCGGCGTGATCGCATCAGGGTTCGACGCCGAACTGGATCGCCTGCGCCAGATCGGCCAGAGTGGCCAGCAATGGCTGGCCGAGCATCAGGCATCGCTGGCCGCTTCCACCGGGATCAGCTCGCTCAAAGTCGGATACAACAAGGTCTTCGGCTATTACATCGAGGTCACCGACGCGCATCGGCAGAAGGTGCCGCCGGAATGGAATCGCCGCCAGACCGTCAAAAACGCCGAGCGCTACATCACCGAGGAACTCAAGCGATTCGAGCACGAATCCCTGACCGCCCGGGATCGGTCGGTCGCCCTCGAGCAGCAGCTTTTCGAGCGCATCCGTCAGGACATGCTCCCGCACCTGGCCTCGCTGGGTGATCTGGCCGCCGAGATCGCGCGCCTCGACGTGCTGTGCGGCCTGGCCAGCCTGGCCATTGAGCGCCGCTATTGCCGCCCGACCGTCACCGAGGATCGCCGCATCACCATCATTGACGGCCGGCATCCCGTTCTCGAACAGCAGCTTGCCAGCCAGTTCGTGGCCAACGATCTGACGTTCGATGAAGACGATTCTCTGCACCTGATCACCGGCCCGAACATGGCGGGCAAGAGCACGTTCATCCGCCAGACGGCCCTGATTGTCATCATGGCGCAAATCGGCAGTTTCGTGCCCGCTCGCAGCGCGGTGGTGGGGGTGGCCGACCGGCTCTTCGCCCGCATCGGCGCCAGCGACGAAATCCACGGCGGGCAAAGCACGTTCATGGTCGAAATGACCGAGACCGCTCACATTCTCAACAGCGCCACCGACCGAAGCCTGGTGGTCCTGGACGAACTGGGTCGCGGCACCAGCACTCTCGACGGCCTGAGCCTCGCCTGGGCGATTGCCGAACACATCGCCGCCGTGGTACGCTGCCGAACGCTCTTCGCGACGCATTACCACGAGCTGACCGATCTGGAACAGCGGTTCACCGGCGTGCGGAATTTCAACGTGGCCGTTCGCGAATGGGAGGATCAGGTCATCTTTCTGCACCGCATCGTCGAGGGGGGAACCGACCGCAGCTACGGCATCCACGTGGCGAGACTGGCGGGAATACCGGCGACTGTCTTATCGCGGGCGAGACAACTGCTCGGCGAACTGGCCGTGCAACACGTCACGCACGCCAAGACCGGCCGATCCCGCGCCTACGACACCAGCCAGTTGTCACTCTTCCAGGATCCGAACCGGCCAACCGACGGCATGGCGGGGTGAACCATGCGACGCCAGATGCGATTTGGAGCACATCAATGTCCGGATTCCTAGCCCATCGCCAGCGCAGCGCGGAATGGATGGATGATCCGGCCGTCGATCCGGCGCGGCTGGGAAACAGCCTTCGGTTTCTTCGGCGGCTCAATCGCTACATGGGCTACGTGCGCGCGACCCTGTGGTATTTCAAACGCTTCAGCCGAACCTGGCGGCCGGGCGAGCGGATTGTCATCGCCGATGTGGCAACCGGTTCGGCCGACATTCCGCTGGCGATCGTCCGCTGGGGCCGGGCGGCGGGATTCAACGTGCATGTGGTGGCGATCGATCTGCACGAGTCTACGGTGGACTTTGCCCGCCAGTGGACCGATGAACCGCGGCTCTTGCACTTCGCCCGCGGCGATGCCCGATGGCTTCCACTGGCCGATGGCGGCGTCGATTACGCCATGTGCAACATGTTCCTGCATCATCTTTCAGACGCCGACGCCGTCGCGTCCATCCGCGAACTGAACCGCGTCGCCAAGCGCGGGATCATCGTGGCCGATCTGATTCGCACCTGGCGCATGTACGCCTGGACGCGGCTGGCGACGGCGGCGAGTTGCCCCATCATCCGTCACGATGCCATCACCAGCATCATGCAGACCTTCTCCCGCAGCGAGGCGCAGGGGTTGATTCGCGCCGCGGGCGTCGATTACGCGCAATTCCGCGAGCATTTCGGCTATCGCTTCGTTCTGGCCGGAGAAAAACCGGCCTTCGCCCCGGCAAATGGCCGATAATACCGGCGGGATTGTGCCCGGAGCGATCTGATCATGACAGCCCGCCGACCGACCGCCGTCAAACCCTGGGCCTGGCCCAAGCCTCTGGCGCTGCCCCTGTGGGTTGGTGGGGCGGTGGTCGAGTTCATCAGCGAAGCATGGCACGGCCGCCGCGCCTGGCGGACCTGGCCGCGAGATCTTACTCCCTCGCCACAAGAGCGCCCGGCGCTGGCGGCATTGCGCCGGGCGATCATCGGCCGGGGCAAGCCAATAGTCGCCGCCGTCCTGGGCCCGCCGCCGACGGCGCTGCTGGCCACAAGCGCCGGCGGCTATCTCGACTGTGATACATGGTATTACCCCCTGTGCCGCGAGGTCCGCTGGTGCATGGCCGTCACGTTCGAATCCGACCGCGCCAAACGCGTCGAATTCTTCCGCGGCCTGGCGCAGTAAGCAGCGCCCGCCAGAAGCCACTCGGTCATCCGACGGACAATCCGCGTATTCGCAAAAAGTCGGAGATCCCCCGGAATCCCCCTTTGCTGGCCGCTTCCGCAATCGCTCGCTTCTCGTCCGGCGACAATCTAATATTCACCTGCACGTTGCGCGTCTGGCGCCGGGCCGGCAAGGGCGGCCGTTTCCCCGACTCCAGCATGCAGGCCACTGCGGTAACCGCCAGCGCGCGAGCCTCGGCGATACATCGCTCGACGCTATTCCCGACTCCCAGCGTGTCCATTTCAACGCACTGCCCCACATACCGCCCATCCTCGCGCCAAAACGCGAATCGGTACTCGTCCACGACCCGCCGGGCCTTGGCGAGGATCTTTTTGTCAAATGGAAGGTCATTCACAGCGTCTTTTTGCCTGTTTGACATAGACGTAATCCGCTTTTCCATGATGCACGGGAATGACGATCGGCCGGTACTCTCCCGGCTTGGTAAACGTATGATGCGATCCATTCACACGTGCCAGCCTCCAGCCATGCTCTTCCAGATACTGCCTGAGTTCGGCGAATCGAACCGGGCTCGGCATCGACTTAGTATAGCGTAGCAATATACAATAGGGCAAACGGCGTTGCGCGTGAAAGAAATGGGGACGCTCAGCGGTGCGATTTCGCAATCTCGATGAATTGCCCGGTCCGGCGGACATGGCCCAGCCTCCGGACCTGAACAAACAGTGGCGCAACACAATTAAAATTGAATAATTCAATTGACAACTTGATTTATTCAATGTATGGATTGACAAAGTGAATGCGAGGTCGCGTTGAAGACGATTGCCACGCAATGTCCCATTTGTAACGGCGAGCTGATCATCAGCCGGCTGTCGTGCCTGGCCTGCAACACGCGCATCGAGACCGAGCTGCCGTTTTCGGCGCTGATGCGCCTGCCGGAAGACATGCGACAGTTCGTGCTGGTTTTCCTGCGTTGCCGGGGCAACATCCGCGAGGTGGAGAAGGAACTGGGGATTTCGTACCCCACGGTCTGTAAGCGGCTGGACCTGGTGAACGATCTGATCGAGGGCAAATCCAACGGCCAGTCTGTCAAGCGGCTCAATCGCGGCGAGATTCTGGCCAAGCTCGAACGCGGTGAAATCAACGCCAAAGAGGCGGCCGATCTGCTCAAGGGAAGGTGAACGATGTACGAAGGAATTCCTGTGGCTTTATTGACACTGGTGGCATTGGCGACGGGCTTTTTGCTTGGGCCCTGGATCAACTACTTTCTGCGAGTCCGCTCCTGGGTAGCGACCTTGCTGCCGCTTGGCATTGGGGTTATTGCGGCGATCAATGCTGCCAGGATGGATGGGGGTTCAAGGTCGTCTTTCGGTCAAGACGCCGATGACGTCTCGATCGCCATGAATGTCGCCTGCGGCGTGGTCGCCGCAAGCTTGGGCCTGGCATTGCTCGCCAAGTTGTATCAAGCCGCCGTGATGAACACGATAACGCCCCAGGAGCGCACGGCGGGTGTGGCCGGACTGCGGGCGTGGCTTTCGATCCGAAATATCGTCACTGTCGTCGTTTTCGCCGCCGCCGCGGCGGCTCTGGATTACAACTTCTTCGCCGCCTTGATCCTCGGCGCTGCCGTCCTGTTGGCCTATCCGCTGATCAACACACTGATGCAATCTCCGGCGACGGCGGCCACGCCGCCGCCCCAGGCCCCGGCCGAGGAACGCCAGCGGGTTCTGGCCCTGGTCGAGGCCGGCAAGATCAGCGCGGAAGACGGTGCGGAACTGGTCGCGGCACTGGCACAAAGCCAGGCGGCCGGAGTCGAGGCCCCGGCGGTTATCAATGGTCCCCGCCGCGTGATGCTGCTGGGTGCGGCCGTTGTGTTTGTGGGATTCCTGCTACCGTGGTTCAGCGTGAATATCCAGCAGGCGATGAACGAATCGATGTCCTCCATGCAGCAATCGATGCCACAGATGCCGGGAATGCCGCCGGGTTTGAGTATTCCGCAGGTTCAGCCGGCGGGCGCGATTCCTTCGGTCACGGTGCATGGCGGCGACCTGAGCTATGGGCTGGGCTGGATCCTGCTGGCCGCCGCTTTGGTTGCCGCCGGCCTGCCGTTCTTCTGGACGCTTCGGGCCGCAAATGCCCTGCAACAGCGGAACACCATCTTCGCGTCGCTGATTGTCGGCTCGATTGCGTTGCTCTATCTGCTGAGCAACGGCTTTGGCGCAGGCGTCAGCATTGATGCGGGATTCTTCATCGCGATGACCGGTTACGCCGCCCTGTGGTTCGGCGCCATCCGCAACGAATCGGCCCGCCATCCCACACCCCAGGCAGTAACGGCAATCGTATGACGGTCTTGGAAGTCGCTGATCGGCAGGTTCCTAATCACCGCGGCTGCGAACGGTGGCCAAAATCTCCTTGCCGTACATTTTCACCTTGAACGGCCCCATCCCTTTGACGGATTCGAGCGCGGCGGCGGTTGTCGGGGAACACCGGGCGATTTCGCGCAGGGTCGAATCGTGGCAAATCACGTAGGCCGGCAGGCCTTTCTCGCGGGCGATTCCGGCACGCCATTGGCGCAGACGCTCGAACAATGCGGCGGCCTCCGGCGTCGGCGGTTCCTCGTCGGCTTCGATTGTTGCGGCTCGTTCCGACCTGGCGACAAGCCGCGGCATCAGATCGGCCAGTACCGGCGGGGGATTTCGCGAACCCTTCATCACCGCGATGCCGGGCTCGGTCAATTCGATCACCGGGCGGAACTTGGCGCCGTCCGGATCGCGCTGGCGGGCCAGGCCGGCTTCCAGGACGCGGTGTATCATCGCAATCAGCGACTTTTCTGTGTGATCCCTCAGCAGGCCGAACACCGATAACTCGGTCAATCGCCAGCGCGCCAGCCGTTCTTCATCGCTGCCGGCCAGGACTTTGGCGACCGTGGAGACGCCGAACTTGCCCTGACATCGCGCGATGGCCGACAGGATCTTCTTCAGCAGCAAGACCGTGCTCTCGTCCAACTCCTTTCCGGTGGTGTCGGCATCGAGATGCCGGCCGCCGGCGCAAATATCGCAGACACAGTTTTCCACCGGGGCTTCATCGCCGAAATAGTCCAGGATCATCTGCCGCCGGCAGCGGTGCGTGTTGGTATAGCGAATCAGCAACTCGAGCTTGTCGGTCGCGTGCCGCTTGAGTTCGGCGATCCGCTGCGGATCGGCCTGCGGATTGTCCTGCCCGATCTTGTCGATGAAAAATCGCTGTGTGTGGCAATCCCGATAGCTGAAGAGGAACACGCACCGCGCCGGCAGCCCATCGCGCCCGGCCCGGCCGGCTTCCTGGTAATACGCCTCGATCGTGCCGGGCATGTTGTAATGCACGACCAATCGCACGTCCGGCTTGTTGATGCCCATCCCGAATGCATTGGTCGCGATGGCGATCCCATTGGGCGCGGCCATGAACTTCTCCTGCGAACTGGTCCTCGCGTCCATGTCCATGCCGGCGTGATATCCAACCACCGGCCGCCTGGGATGCCAATCGCTCACCAGCGGCAGGAGTTCCTCGACCGTCTTTCGCGTTGCGCAATAGACGATGCACGTATCCGGATGTGCCGCCAGAAGCGACCGCAATTCCGCATCCTTCTGCCTGCCGCGAACGGTCCGGCATTCGTACGCAAGATTCGGGCGATCGAACCCCGTGACATAAACGCGAGGCTCCTTCAGGCCGAGTTTCTCGATGATCTCGATGCGCACATCCTCGGTCGCCGTGGCCGTCAGCGCGATCGTCGTCGGGTGGCCCAGGCGCTGGCGCACCTCGCCCAGGCGGGCGTATTCGGGGCGGAAATCATGACCCCATTGGCTGATGCAGTGTGCCTCATCAACGGCCAGCAATCGCGGCTTCAGTCCCGCGGCAAAGTCCAGGAACCCATTGGCGTAAAACCGCTCGGGAGCCACATAGAGCAGGCCGTCAAATCCCGCCCGCAACTGCTCATACACCTGCCGCTGTTCGGCCGCATCCTGCGAACTGTTCAGCATCAGCGCGGCGATTCCCTGCTCGCCCAGGCGCACCACCTGGTCTTCCATCAGCGATATCAGCGGCGAAACGACGACGCTCACGCCGCCGGACACGGCCGCCGGCAGTTGATAGCACAGGCTCTTGCCCGCACCGGTGGGCATGACGCACATGACATCCTGCCCGGCCAGGACGTGATTGATGACCTCCTCCTGAGCGGCGCGGAATTCCTCCAGGCCGAAGCGCTCGCGAAGCTCGGTTTTCAGGTCCACCATTGGCCGGGATTATACGGGATGGACGCGGTATGCTCCCATGTCATGGACGCCGAAAACGCTTCCGAAAACGCCGCCGAACTGGCCCGACTCGACCAGTCGCTCTACTGGCATCCCTTCACGCCGATGTCGCTCTGGCTGAACGAGCCGCCGCTGGTCATTACCGCCGCCGAGGGGATGTACCTTATCGACGCCAACGGCCACCGCTATCTCGACGGCGTTTCGTCGCTGTGGTGCAACGTGCATGGCCATCGCGTGCCGCGCATCGATCAGGCCATCCGCGATCAGCTCGACAAGGTCAGCCACACCACGATGCTCGGCCTGGCCAGCGAACCGGCGATCCGACTGGCCCAGCGGCTCATGCCCCTCGTCCCGCCGGGGTTGACGAAGGTCTTCTATAGCGACAGCGGCGCGACATCGACCGAGATCGCCTTCAAGCTGGCCGCACAATACTGGTTCAACATCGGCAAGCCGCACAAGCACGAATTCATCGGATTCACGCACGCCTATCACGGCGACACCTTCGGCGCGATGTCGGTGGGGCGGACCGAGACGTTTCACCGGCCGTACGAGCCATTGCTTTTCAAGACGCATTTTGCCCCATCGCCGTATGTCTACCGCAGCGATACGCCGCACGATCCGGCCGCCGTCGCGGAGAATTGCCTGGCGCGACTGAAGGCGATTCTTGACGAGCATGGCGATCGCATCGCCGCCATCTGCATCGAGCCGATCGTGCAGGGCGCTGCCGGGATGATTGTTCACCCGGCCGGTTTTCTGCGCGGCGTGCGTGAACTGGCCACGCGATACGATGTCCTGCTGATCGCTGACGAAGTGGCCGTCGGTTTCGGCCGCACCGGAAAGATGTTCGCCTGCGAACATGAATCGGTCGCTCCCGATCTGATGTGCGTCGCCAAGGGAATCACCGGCGGCTACCTCCCGTTGGCCGCCACGTTCGCCACACAGAAGATATTCGACGCCTTCCTCGGCCCGCCGTGGGAAAACCGCACGTTCTTCCACGGCCACACATACACCGGCAATCCGCTGGCGTGTGCCGCCGCCTTGGCATCGCTCGATCTCTTCGACCAAACGAATCTGCTGGATCACGTCCGCCGGATGAGTGACGAAATGGCAGCGATGCTCGACAGCCTGAGGGCTCTCAAACATGTCGGCGACATCCGCCAAAAGGGTATGATGGTCGGGATCGAACTCGTGGCCGATCGCTCGACCTGCCGGCCATTCGATCCGCGCTTACGCGTCGGGCACGCGGTCTGTGCGGCCATCAGAAATCACGGCGTGATCCTGCGGCCGCTCGGCGATGTGATCGTCATTATGCCGCCGCTGGCGATGGGGGTTGACGATTTGCGGATGATTTGCGGGGCGGTGGCGAGCGAGATTGCCGCGCTGGCTTAGATCGGAAGACCGCAAGCGGTGTGGTGCGTGGCTGAAACGGCGGGCTGTCTCTAGTCCCCTCTGCCTGTACGCGGGGAGAGGGATAGGGTGAGGGGGTATTTCGTGACCTTGACCGCGCCCAAGCCGAAGAACCCTCACCCCAACCCTTTCCCAGAGTACCGGGCGAGGGGGAAAGAAAAGGCCGCCGATCGCGTTATGCAACCCAAGCGGTGTGGCCACAGCCGGGATTTAGTTGGCATTCGCCGGTAGAATCGCACGGATGAAGCGCCTTTGCCGATGGATGTTCAACGGTCTCTTGGCGTTGTCGTTCTTGTTGTGCGTGGCGACAGTGGTGGTGTGGATGCGGTGCTATCCGACCGCCGTGTTCAGATTCGGGCCGGGCCCGCTGGGAATGACGACCGTCATTATCGAGGGCGGCAATTTGATATGGCACGGACCGCACAATACGACTGCCCCGACATTTTTCGAATATGGCCTTTGGCGACCCTTCGCCGCGTTCGCAATTCTCCTGTTGAGCCGGATATTCTATCGCCGGCTGCTGAAAGCGGACGGCGCCGAGTTGGTCGTCCTCTTGCCGAACATAACGGCGTGCGCAATGGGGACATGGGACGCGTTCCCGGTCGTTCTCGCGGTTGATCTGCTCTACCTGATATGGACCGTGCGAGAGATGAGGCTCAGATGGCGGCGACAATATCGCCGGCGTCTGGGTCTGTGCGTGAACTGCGGCTATGACCTTCGGGCAACGCCCGATCGCTGCCCGGAATGTGGCACGATTCCGAAAACGCAGCGTGAACGTCCGGCTGTTGGGTGAAGTGATCGTCGTGATGCCGCCGGCGATGGGCGTGGACGATTTGCGGACGATTGGCCGGGCGACGGAGGAAGAGATAAGATGGCTGTAAGGTCACGCTTAACTGAGGTGCGATATGCTCGACATGCAGGCGGCAATTCAGAAGGCAGAGGAGTTTCTGCAATCGGTGTACGGAAAGGTTTTCAACCTGGTCGTTGAAGAGGTAGTTCCGCCGGACGAGGCATCCGTATCAAAAGCGTGGCTCGTGACGTTCAGCTTCATCAACAGCGCGACAACCGAAAAGACTTTCAAGGAATTTGAGGTCGACGCCGAATCGGGCAAGGTGCGCGGAATGTTCATGAGGCACGTGCGATGACGCCTTGGCTGCACGACGTCCTGAGGCATCAGCACGATCGCGGATTGGTCGTTGATGCCAACGTGCTTCTCCTGCGGTGTGTGGGGCTGGTGCGACCTGCCATGATCTCCACCTTCAAACGAACAAAGAAATACACAATCGACGACTTTCGACGCGTGGATGAGATTTGGAAACGGTTTCAGCGAATTGTCACAACGCCAGCGATTCTGACCGAGGTGACTAATCTGAGCGGACAGATGAACGAACCGGCCAGGTCAGAGTTATTCCGGGCAATTACCCGTGCGATTGGCTCGCTGAGCGAAAAGTACATCGCTAGCGCCGTTCTTTGCCAACGCGACGCATTTGCTCAATTTGGCTTGACGGATGCCGGTATTGAAGCCGAAGCGGAGCAGGGCGCGCTCGTCCTTACGGACGATCGGGCTCTTGCCGGTTACATAAGATCCCGCCAGTTCCTTGCGATCGCGCTGGATGAGTTGGGATCACCCAGCCAGTGAGATTCGTCGTCATGCCCGCAATTTCTCCGCTCTCAATCCCCGGCCTGTTCATCACCGGCACGGACACCGGCGTCGGCAAGACTCTCGTCACCGGCGCGATCGCGGCACTGCTGGTTCGGCAGGGCCGTCGCGTCGCGGCGTGCAAGCCGATCGCCACCGGCTGTGTGCATCGGCGCGAGGGGCTGGTCAGCGAGGATGCCGAGTGGCTGGCCCATTGCTCGCTCACCCGTCATCCGCTCGATCTGGTCTGCCCGCAGCGATATGCCGAGCCGCTGGCCCCGGCCGTCGCCGCTGGACGGGCCGGTGCGCCGCTGGATCACGCGGCCATCGATCGCGCGATCCGGATCATGTCCGAGGGCGCCGATCTCATGCTCATCGAAGGCATCGGCGGGATCATGGTCCCGATCGACGCCAGCCACACCGTCGTCGATCTGGTCCGCTGGCTGAAAGTCCCCGCCATCATCGTCGCCCGAGCCGCACTGGGGACGATCAATCACACGCTCCTGACCATCGCCGCCCTCCGCCAGGCCGGCATACAAGTCGCCGGAGTGGTCGTCAATCGCTATCCCACCGATACGCCTCCACTGGCCGAGGAAACCAATCCCCGCGCCATCGAGCGATGGGGAAAGACGAAAGTGCTGTGCCTGGTGCCGGATTGTCCGACCCTGTCCGCAACTCTCCCGGCCGTCCCTGCCAGCATCGCGGCGGCGGTGGGGCAGGTGGATTGGGAGGGGTTGCTCGACGCTGAGGGTCTGCCAGACAAAGGCGAATAAGGGAACGGGCGTGCGTCGATCATGGCTCCGTCTTCCTCTGGATCATCCCGCGCCGCGCGGATCGAAGCCGGCGGCGTATTTTCTGGTCAGAGCCGAGAGCTCGGCTCGAACACTGGCGAATTTGGGATCGTCGGCAAGATTCTTCATCTCCAGCGGATCGGCTTTGGGATCAAAGAGCATCGCTCCATTCTTCCCGTCGGGACCGAACTCGGCGTAGCGGTATTCTTCCGTGCGGACGGCCACGCCGTGCAGGGTCGTGCCGTCCTCGCTCCAGACGGAGTAGGCCGGCTGCTTCCACTGGGCCGCGGGCTTGCTCAGCAGCGGCACGAGGCTCGTGCCTTCATTGCCGGCCGGCAGCGTCAGACCACACAGTTCGACAAGTGTGGCGTAAATGTCCAGCGATTGAACCATTCGCAAGCTGGCGGTTCCATTGCCATCGGCGCCGGGGGCGTGAATGATCAGCGGCACGCGCGTGCCCATCTCAAAAAGAGAACCGGCCTTGGACCATTTGCCCTTTTCGCCGAGTTGATAGCCATGATCGGCGAGGAAAACGATCACCGTGTTCTGGCGAAGGCCGAGGCGATCGAGTTCGGCGATGACCCGGCCGACGTTCCAATCGCACCATGAAATCGAAGCGATGTAGCCGCGGATGACCTGGCGCGCTTCGTCTTCCGAAGCGCCGCGCCCGATGAAGAGATCGGCGTTGCGCTTGCGGATGGCGGCGTCGGGGAATCCGGGAGGCACGGTGGGCCAGGCGGCGAAGTCGCTCGTGAGCTTGATCTTCGCAGGGTCGTACATGTCAAGGAATTTCTGCGGCGCCGTGGGCGGGCTGTGCGGCTTGACAAATCCGCAGGCGATGAAAAACGGCTGGTCCTTGTATTTGCGAAGATTGGCAATGGTGCGGTCGGCGGTGAGATAGTCGGGATGCGCCTCGCCATTGCCGTCGAGAACAACAACGCGATCGGAATAGCCGGCACGACTGGTGTCGGCCGGCAGCGGGGGCAGCACACCGGCCGGCGTGGGAATCTGCGATCGCGTGATGGGCAGCGTCCGGCCGATGCCAACGCCGCTGCCATCATCGGTGGCCCCGCCACTATCGCTGGTGGCGCCCCACGACTTGGCGTCATCGATGCCGCCGTGGAAAATCTTGCCCGCGCGGACGGTCACATATCCGTTTTTCAGAAAAAGCTCGGGCAGAGTGGTCCAGTCCGGATGAGCGACACGGAAGTTGGTGCGGTTGCCCAGCACGCCGGTCTTGGTGGGGTTTCTGCCGGTGAGCAGCGAGACGCGAGAGGGATTGCACAGCGGGAACTGGCAGTAATTGCGATCGAACCGCACGCCGGCCTTAGCCAGGGCATCGAGGTTGGGAGTGATGGCGTTGAACATGGAAGCATAGCAGCCGATTTCCACGCGCATGTCGTCGGACATGATGAACAGGACATTGAGCCTGGGCTTGGCCGGCGTGGTGGCTGGCGTGGCGGCCAATGCCGCTGGGGTCTTGAACGCCCCTGGAACAGAGGCCGCGATCGTGGTGGCGGCGAGCTGGCCAAGGAACTGGCGGCGCGAATGCCTAATCACGGGTAGCTCCTTCACCGGCATCTTACCAGTGCCGCGAGGGGAAGGACAACTCTTCGTGGCCGCGGCGCGGGACGGTATAGTCGCCGGCATGACCCCCAACACGCCGGCCATCGATCCGCAGCACGGCTTTCACGTGTTGGCCAAGCCCATCGGGCCGATCTGCAACCTCGACTGCACATACTGCTTCTATCTCGAAAAGGAAGATCTCTACCCCGGCCAGCACAATTGGGAAATGTCGGGCGCGGTGCTCGATGCGTACGTGCGGCAATATATCGAGGCACAAAGCGGGCCCGAGGTGCATTTCGCATGGCAGGGCGGCGAGCCGACATTGCTGGGCGTGGGCTACTTTCAGAGGGTCGTGGAATTGCAGCAGAAATACGCCGGTGGAAAGCAGATTACCAACGCGATCCAAACCAACGGGACGCTGCTGGATGACGCGTGGTGCTCATTCTTCGCCGAGAAGGCGTTTCTGGTCGGGCTCTCCATTGATGGGCCGGCGGATGTTCATGATGCCTATCGCGTCGACAGACACGGCCGGCCAACATTCGATGCCGTGATGAAAGGCCTGTCCTATTTGCGCAAGCACGCGGTGGAATTCAATACGCTGACAGTGGTGAACCACCTGAACGCCGAAAAGCCGCTGGAGGTTTATCAGTTCCTTAAGCAGATCGGCAGCCGGTTCCTGCAATTCATACCGCTGGTCGAACGGGCGATTCCGGCCGTGGAGTTGAAGGTGAAAGGCGTGGCATTTGCCGCACCACCGGTTCCGGGAGCGGCATCGCAGCGGGAATCGCCGGTGACGCCGTGGAGCGTGGAAGCGACTCAATACGGCAGGTTTCTATGCGAGATATTTGACCAGTGGGTTCGCCGCGACGTGGGGCGGATATTCGTGCAGGTGTTTGATGTGGCGCTGGGCAACTGGATGGGGCTGGGTTCGTCGTTGTGTGTATTCGCCGCGAAATGCGGGGCGGCGATGGCGATCGAGCACAACGGCGATCTTTACAGTTGCGATCATTATGTGTACCCGCGTTACCTGCTTGGAAATTTGCTCAGCAGCAGCCTCGGCGACATGGCTCGATCGGCGGCGCAAGTGAAGTTCGGGAATGACAAATTGGACACGTTGCCCCAATACTGCCGCACCTGTGAAGTGCGATTTGCCTGCAACGGGGAATGTCCCAAGCACCGCTTCATTCGCACGCCCGACGGCGAGGACGGTTTGAATTACCTCTGCGCGGCATACAAGCAATTCTTCCGGCACATTGATCCCTACATGCGGACCATGGGCGAACTATTGCGCGAAGGCGGGGCGGCCGCGGACATCATGCGGATTCTGCGCGAGGAGGAAGAGGTGGGGTAGATGCGGATCGGGAATAGAAGAAGAGCGTGAGTGCGCCAGAAACGGCCGGATTGTTTCAGTCAAGACGCATTGTAGCTCCACGATTCGAGCCGCCACCGGCCCTCAGTTTACCGCCGCAAACAGAGTATGCCTGCCCCTTTTGTCCGCAGCCTGCCCTTTATTTGACCCATCGACAGGCTTCTGCATATATTGTAATCATGGTCCCCGGCCAAACGCCTATCCCGCAAGCATACCGGCCCGGTGGTGAGCAGGAACTGACCATCCTCACCGAGATCGGACAGATTCTCTCCTCCACCCTCGAACTCCGCGAAGCCTTCGCGAAAATGATGCAAATCATTTCGGACAAACTAAATATGCGCCGCGGAGCACTCGTCCTGCTTGATGAATCCACCGGCCGGCTGCGCACGGAGGCGGCAGTCGGAATGTCTCCTGAAGAAATGGAACGCGGTAAATATGCCCTCGGGGAAGGCGTCACCGGCAATGTCGTCGCCACCGGCCGGGCCCGCATCATCCCCGATATCAGCAAGGAACCGGATTATCTGAACCGCACCGGCCGCATCCCCGCCGATTCCGTCGGTGAGCCGACCAGTTTTCTATGTATCCCCATCCGGATCGCCGGTCGCACGGCCGGGGCGCTGTCCGTTGACAAGCTCCTGGCCGATGAAACCCAGCTTCGCGCGGATCATGCGTTCTTGGACATCGTCGCCGCGTTTCTGGCCCAGGCGATCCAGATCAACCGCATGGTCATGCGTCAAAAAGAAGTGCTCCTGGAAGAAAACGCCCAACTGCGGGCCCAGGTGCGCGATCGCTATCGCTTCGAGAACATCATCGGCGACTCACCGGCCATGCACGAAGTCTTCGCCACCGTCGGTCAGGTCGCCAACAGCCGGGCCACGGTTCTGCTTCTTGGCGAAACCGGCACCGGCAAGGAAATGATCGCCAAGGCGATCCATTACAATTCGCCGCGCCGCGAAAAGCCGTTCGTCCGGGTCAACTGCGGGGCGCTCACCGGCACACTGCTCGAATCGGAACTCTTCGGCCATGTCAAAGGCTCGTTCACCGGCGCCATCCGCGACAAGGAAGGCCGGTTCGAGGCCGCCGATTCCGGGACCATCTTTCTCGACGAAATCGGCACGATGGAGCCGCCGTTGCAGGTCAAACTGCTTCGCGTCTTGCAGGAGCGCGAATTCGAGCGTGTCGGCGACAACCAGACCATGAAGGTCGACGTCCGCGTCATCACCGCCACCAACGTCGATTTGCAGGAGGAAGTCGCCAAGGGGAATTTCCGCGAGGATTTGTTTTACCGGCTGAACGTCGTCAGCGTCTATCTGCCGCCGTTGCGCAATCGCCGCGAGGATATTCCTCACCTGATCGATCATTTCCTGGACAAGTACAACGCGATCAACGACCGCCATCTTCGCCGCATCAGCCGGGATATGCTCAACGTCCTGCTGCGTTATCCCTGGCCGGGCAACGTGCGCGAACTGGAGAACGCCATCGAGCGGGCGGTGGTGCTGAGCACGGGCGAAGATTTCACCGAGGATTTGCTGCCGCTGAGCGTGCGCATGTTCGCCGCCCAACGTCGCACCACGCAATCAACGGACACAACCGAAACGCTGACCCGCCGCCTTGCCGATCAGGCCATCGCCGATTACGAGCAGCGCGAGGGTGAAATCTATCAGCTTGTGATCGACCAGATCGAACACGCCCTGATCGACCGCGCCCTGGCCCGCTGCGGCGGCGTAAAGACCAAAGCGGCCGATTTCCTCGGCATCAACCGCAATACGCTCAATAAGAAAGTGAAAGACCTCGGCATCGAAGCGGCGGAATAAAGGTGTCACGCCACCGCGACCAGCTTCGCCGCCGAGCGGACTTCAACTCGCACGTCGCAA
>CAYQTE010000017.1:0-3441 GCA_964420285.1 uncultured Tepidisphaeraceae bacterium | reverse complement strand
TCACGCCACCGCGACCAGCTTCGCCGCCGAGCGGACTTCAACTCGCACGTCGCAATCCAGCGTTTCCTCGAGCAGTCGCAGTTTCTTACGCCGGGAGAAAACCCGCCGGGCCTTGCTGGATTCATCGACCAGGCCGCAGACGATGCGGATGCACCGGCCGTGCAGCCCGATGCGCAATCGCGGTGACGGGAGCGATCGACAATCCATGGCATCTGCGGCGCGCAGGAACCCCAGCAGGGTGCGCATGGAATCCAGATCGTCCTCGGGCTTGAGTATGCCATCCTCGCCGATGGCGGGCACGTCGCCGCGGTGGTAGCGCGTCAGATACGCCAGCGCCCGCCGCTCGAACGGCGTGAGCGGCAGCTTGTCGCGACGAAGGATCAACTCGGCCCCCAGCGTCGGGTGGTTCTTGCGCTCCTTGAACCGCCCCACATCGTGAACCAGTGCGGCCATCCGCAGCAACCGGCCGTGCTCGGGACGCAGCGAATGCAATGGCCTTGCCACCTGCGTCAATTTGACGGCGATGGCGGCGACGCGGCGTTCGTGGCGCACATCGCCCAGCCGGTCATGCACCCAATCCCGCAGCGCCGCCACGCGGCGGGTAATGCGACGATTTTCCAGGACCTGAGCCATATTTTTTCAACGCTCCGCCAAACCCCCCAACTTATCGTCCGCATGATACGCCCAAAATAATAAGATCGCGCTAGCAATGGTGGGAATCCATACGAATTTTGTGCCGATCCACAATGGGCTGCGGTTCCTCATGCCGGCCGCACAATATGCCAGAACGGGCGCAAATAATCACCCGCAGCTTCGCAGTTTTCACATTTTTTTCCGCCGCCGCCCCCGCACCTCGGGCGAGTGGTTGCCGCTTGGCCAACGGGTTCCCATCGGTCAAGGCCCGCCTCTGCGCCTTTGCGCCTCTGCGAGGGACATTCTCTCTTCTTTCCGGCGGAATGAAGATGATCCCTCGCAGAGGCGCAAAGGCGCAGAGGTAAGAAACATGCCCCATTCTCAATCTCAAATCCGAATCCCAGATCACAGAACTTCCACGCGTGAATCTCCCGCGGCCTCTGCCGTTTTCGCTTTGACTTCACCGGGCCGGTATAAAGTGGTCCAACTGGTTGCCTGATGACGCTCAAAGACTCCGCAAAAGATTCCACGGCCGCATGGGGGCCCGAAAGCCGCGCGGTCATGGCTTCCCTCGCACTGGCCGTCGCCATGCTCGCCGTCAAGTTCGGGGCTTATCTCGTCACCGGCAGCTCCGCCATCTTCGGCGACGCCCTGGAAAGCGTCGTCGGACTCCTCACCGGCGCCTTCGCACTCTACGCCACCCATCTCGCCCATCGACCGGCCGACAGCGATCACCCCTACGGCCACGGCAAAATCGAATTCCTCTCCTGCGGCCTGGAAGGGGGCATGATCGTCCTCACGGCCGTCCTGGTCGTCGGCCGGTCGGCGCGGGCACTGTACTACGGCTGGCATGTCGATCGCGTTGACCTGGGCATGTGGACCATGCTGTGTACGACGGTCATCACCGGCCTGACCGGCCTGTGGCTGGTGCGGCGAGGCCGGCGCCTGGGCACGATCGTCCTGGAGGCCGAGGGCCAACACTGCATCAGCGACGCCATCACCAGTCTTGCCGCCGGCCTTGCTTTGGGCGGCGTGTACCTGAGCGGCTGGACTTGGCTCGATCCCGTCGTGGCGTTGTGCGTGGCCATCTATCTGGTCTGGCTGGCGATGGTCCTGCTTCGCCGCTCCGCCGCCGGCCTGATGGACGAGCAGGACGTCGCCGATGCCAGCATGCTCCGTCAACTTCTCGACGCCCATCTTCCCACCGGCGGCAAGCAGCCGCGAATTTGCAGCTACCACAAACTCCGCCATCGTCACAGCGGCCGGTATCACTGGGTCGATTTTCACATCATGGTCCCGCGCTGGTGGGACATCGAGCGTGGCCACCGCATCGCCAGCACGATCGAATACGAAATCGAATGCGCCCTGGGCGAAGGCAACGCCACGGCCCACGTCGAGCCGTGTTCCGACCCCGAGTGTACCCATTGCAAACTCGAGCGCCCGCCGATGGAGGAGCAAATCAAACCGCCGTTACGGGCCAGCGGTGATGCGTGACAGGTGGAATGAACGGACATCCGGAATTTGCCGGTAACTCGTGTTGTGTCCGCCGATTTCCGTGTAGGTGATGATGATGAATACGCGTGGCGACATTCAGATCGGCCTCTATCTGATGCGGAATGGCGTTACGCTGAGCGGTTCGCGGCTGGGCCCTTATCGCGGCGTTGACCGGATGCCCCAAACACCGTCTCCGTTTGCGCTTGCAAGCGCGAGCCCATCGGGTCGCCCCGGCTGGGATCGGTTGTGGCTGGACTATTGGGCGGCTGAAGATGCGGGATCTCTGCACGCTGACCTTCTCGTGGCGCGTAGCTTTCAGGAGCAGTTCGGCGCGCATGGGATTGATCTTGAGTTGGTGTACATCACGCTGGCAGCATTGCCCGACGATCGCTGGTTGACAGACGAGATATGGAAATCAAATCTGGCAGAGGCAGTTGCACGGTATCAGACGGGGTCGCACATTCGAGCGGAGGCGCCAGTCGGCGCGCAGCACTTGGGATTCGATATCGCGTGGCCGGTGCCGTCATTTCATTCCGCGATATACGAACCCGGCCTCGACAAGGTCTCACCAAATTTCGTCGGTGAACTGAACGCTCACGGCCTCTTTGGCGATATCGACCAAGCGGTCGCAAAGCTCGATGAGGCGTTGTCGCTCCGCTATAGCCCGACGCCGTTTTGCGTCTTGGGCGTCTACCATGTTCCAAAAGGCTTGAAATAGGGGAATGGGTATACGGCAATCCCTGCGGCCGTGGGGAATGGGACAGCGACGGAACTCGGCAACCTGGAATCGGGGGACACAATGCAGGTTCCACTGATTCCTTGGCCGGCCGCCTTTCTGGTGTTTGAGGGCCCGACCGTCGATTCAAGAGTTGCTGGCTCACCGGATACTCTTCCCAAGCCTTCGGCAAGGCCGGGTCGCTCCGCGGCCGATGCCGCGAGCATCTTACCAGGTTCGCCCGCGTGGTGTTATCACCGTTTTCCGGTAGAGCGCCACAAAGCCAGTAAAACCGCCGGGCGAGCGGGCCGGGAAAAATTTTCAGAGAATGCCCGATTTTCCGGGCGAGTGTAAATCCATGCGGGACCGTCTTTTATTCCCCTCTCCCTGTACCCAGGGGGAGGGTTGGGTGGGGGTTGACCGCTGCGGCATTCGTCGCGGCTTCGACCTGGCAGAGCCACTGGCGAAGAACCCCCACCTCCGTCCTCCCCCTGAGTACATGGGGAGGAGGAAGAGGCGGCTGCCCGGAAGTTCGGGCACTCTCAATCTTCACCGGGAACAATTTTCTCTTGCCATCGGCTTTGAGTTTGGTTAATGTA
>CAYQTE010000016.1:0-82724 GCA_964420285.1 uncultured Tepidisphaeraceae bacterium | reverse complement strand
TTTTCTGCGCCGATTCAACTGAATTATGCGAAAATCACGCTTGATTCAGGCCTAGCGGGTCTGAATTTTCACAATACGCACGAAATCAAAGGCATTGTGTTGATCGACGAAGCCGACCTACACCTTCATTTAGACCTGCAATTCAGGGCTTTCTCACGGTTGGTTGCGCTGTTTCCAAATGTGCAATTTATCATCACGGCCCATTCTCCAATGCTGATTCTTGGAATGGCTAGGCAATTCGGTGACAACGGATTCTTAGCAATCGAGCTACCATCAGGCAGGCCGGTCATGCCCGAGATGTACTCCGAGTTCCACAACGCATTCTCAATCCTCGCAACGACGAGAAGATTCGAAGACCAGGTGCTCGCCAAAACAAAGGCCGGCCCGGCACCAGTTCTTTTGGTCGAGGGGGTCAGTGACCAAATCTTATTGGCCACTGCGTGGACGAAACTGTACACCACACAGCCATTGCCGTTCCAAATCATCCCTTGCGGCGTTCAGCCGTCTCCAGAACTCCGAAGCGGCGGCGCGGAAATGCTTCGTAGATGCGTGGAGTTCCTCGC
The DNA here is from genome assembly GCA_964420285.1 of uncultured Tepidisphaeraceae bacterium. Lineage (GTDB taxonomy): Bacteria > Planctomycetota > Phycisphaerae > Tepidisphaerales > Tepidisphaeraceae > CAYQTE01. The sequence continues at coordinate 82,161 of CAYQTE010000016.1, read as the reverse complement.
TATAGCTTCCGAGAAACCTATGATCGCGATCTTCGACAACGACCGAACCGGCAATGAACAATATGCAGCGCTCAACAAGGATGCCTTCGACGTTGCAAGCGACGCGTTCCACAAAGAACACAGGTCAGGACGAGCCCACGCAATCCTATTACCCATCCCAGAAGGTCGCGCGCGATTCGTTACGCCGCACGACACTGAACAGCGATACCTAGTGATAGAGCATTACTTCTCTGACGCCGTCCTCAAGGCCCACGGCAATATTGGACCCGCGATCCTCGACACACCGGTTTTCAAGATCATCGGTGACAAGGTCAAATTCGCGCAATCCACGGCCGGCCTCACGCCGGAAGCTTTCACGGCTTTCGGCCCGCTATTCAGTCGCATCTTTACCGTTCTCGGCATACAGCAAATGCCACAAGCGATGGACTCCATGTCCAACGACGCAACGGCGACCTCTCACCCACAAATTCCGCACCCACCTCCCCCATCAATTGCGCAGCAAACCGCCCCGGCGGACTTGCATCTGCGGGGCGGCGAGTAATCGCTCGTGAAAATCAATTCGCCGGCTACAACTCATCGCCATCGGCCGGCCCACCGACCAGCGCCGGCCGGGGAAACCCCTCGCGGGCGGCATGTCCCCTCATCCACCGGCCTTGCGGAAATTTCGCGATTTTGTCTGTTGCAAGGAGTCGAGTGTTAGGGTAAAGTACATAGTGGCAATGCGCAGTGGAGAATGGACAGTTGACAATGGATAATGAGCAACCCCCCCCGGCCACATGCCACCCCCTCACTTTGTCAACTCGTCACCGCGTCATTTTGTCACCCCTACCCCCACCCCCCCCTCGGTTGCATTCGGTGTCATCCGGTGACATTGCGGGCGCCGGGCCGCCGGGGATCGGGGGCGCTGGCGGGGGTGGTCGGCTGGTGAGGTTGCCAAGACGGTGCGAAATGGTCCATACAAAATCCCACTCGGCCGGGCAAAGTTCCAACTCCTGCGCGCAAAGTTCGAACTTTTTCGAGACATTTGGGGCACGTTTGGGACGCGATTTTTGGCATAAACCGCGATATCCGGCTGGAAACGGGGGTGGGCTTGAGCGGCCAAAAGGGGGCGGAATTGGCGCAACTGTTGATATTCCAAGGAGTTGGCGCGTCAAGTGGAAAGGGGCGAGCTTGCGGCGGTTGTCGCGCTGTCGCCGGCGGCGTTCAATGTGGCGCCCAGGTCGTTGACGATGGCGCCGATGTCGTAGATGTTGACGATGCCCTGGCTGAGGATATCCCCGCCGTAATAGCCGGGGGATTGGCCCAGGTTGTTGATCGCTCGGGTGATGTCGGTGAGGTCCACGATGCCGTCGAGGTTGGTGTCGCCGGTGGGGACGTATTTCACCTGGGCATCGCCGGCCGGGACGGTGAGGGGGTCTTCGGTCCAGTCGCCGTAGCCGACGGCCCGGCTGGGCTGGGAATTGGGACCGGTGACAAGGGAACTCATGACGCTCGGTTGGTTTGCGGCATTTTGCACCCAGGCCGCCACCTGCGAGACGGAGACATTGCTTTCGTCGATCAGCAGGGTGTTGTTCGTGATATCCAGTGTGCCGCCGATGGCGAGATTGTCGACGGTGAAGACGGTTTGATCGGCCTGGGAATCGGATTGAGCCAGTTCCAGTTCGGCGCCGGAGGCGATCCAGAGCGAGCCCAGGGCTTTGTTCAGCGTGCCGGCGCCGGGGGCGCTGGCGGGAAGGGCGAATATGCCAGAGTCGATGGCCACGGGAGCGCTATCGCTCGGTGGATTGCCGACGATTTCCAGGGTGTTCTGGCCCGCGCCGCCGGCGAACGAAATGCCGTCAACGGGAAATGGATCGCCGTTGGAGTAGTCGAGAATATAGTGATCGTCGCCCGGCGGGCTGGTGACGGCGATGGCGGAGATGTCGGAGTCGAGGAAGGACTGTTCCGGCGCGCCGCTGGCCGTGGCGTTGTACCAGATATCAATGTGCTGAGCGTCGGCATCGAGTTTGAAGTACGCGGTGTTGGCGGCGAGCATCGTGGCCGGGGCGATTTCCTGCGTGATGACCGGACTGGTGATGCTGGTGTAGTTGTCATCGCCATTGTAGATGGCCAGGACGGAATGGCTGCCGGCGCTCAGTGCCGACGTGGTATACACGGCGGTGTTGCCCGTCAAAGGTACTGGATTGCCGCTGTTCTTGCCGTCGATCTGGAACTGGACCGTGCCGGTGGGCCCGACGCCGATGATGGGAGTGATCGTGGCGGTGAACGTGAGCGGCTGGCCGTACACGGGAGCGGCGTTATTGGAAGTGACGGCAGCGGCGGTTCCGGGCGTGGGGACCAATTCGAAGGCCGTGCCTGCGCCCGGGGATTCGCCAGGGTCGCCGCCGTTCATTGTGGTGCCGAAAAGGTCTCCCCAGGCGTCGATGGCCAGAGCGTTGGGGAATTGGCCGTTGGTTCCGTTGAAGGAGGCGAGAGTGCTGATGAGGTTGCTGCCGCGGGTGACCTCGAAGACCGAGCCTTGGCCGTATGCGCCGCCGCCGTATCCCGTGCCGTAAAGGTTGCCGGAGGAATCGAGAATGACGCCGGCCACGGGAAATTGCCCGTTGAGGCCGTTAAACGCGGCCAGAGTGGTGATGAGGGTGCTGTCGCTGGCGATCTCGTAGACCGTTCCATCGCCGTGTTTGCCGCCTGAGTAGGTTGCGCCGAACAGGTTGCCGGAAGTGTCGATGACCACGCCGCCGGACGGTTCCCGTCCATTGGCGCTGTTGAACGACGCGATGGTGGTGATGGCGCCGCTTCCCTGGGCAATTTCGAAGACCGAGCCGTCGCCCGCGGCGCCGCCCTCGTCGGCCGTGCCAAAGAGGTTGCCGAAAGAGTCGATGACCACGCCGGTGGGCTCGATTCCGTCGGCGGCGTTGAACGAGGCAAGGGTGGTGATTTCGCCGGTGCCCTGGGCGATCTCGAAGACGGTGCCATCGCCGAAAGCGCCGCCCTGTGCGGTTGCGCCGAACAGGTTGCCGGCGGAGTCTACAACTACAGTGCCGGAAGGGTCGTTTCCGTTTGTACCGTCGAACGAGGCCAGTGTGGTGATGGCATAGGTGTACGCCGCGAGTTCAAACACCGTGCCGTCGCCGAATTCGCCGCCGTATTCGGTGCTGCCGAAGAGATTGCCCAGGGAGTCCAGCGCCACACCGTTGGACGATTGGCCGTTCTCGCCGTCAAAGGAGGCCAGTGTGGTGACAAACGGGCTGCCGCCCTCGATTTCGAAGACCGCGCCGTCGCCATAGTCGCCGCCGCCCAGGCTGGCGCCGAACAAATCGTCGTAGGAATCAAGTGCGACGCCGCCGTACGGCGATGCGACGCTGCGGCCGTCGAACCAGGCCAGCGTGTTCATCGTCCAATAGAAGGGCGCGGCCTTGATGACGTTCTGGGTGAAGACAAGGCTGGCGGCGGCGGCGAAATTGTCATCGCCGCTGTACACGGCCGTGATGGCATGGCTGCCGGCGCTGAGGATCGAGGCGGTATATGCGGCCGTGTTGCCGCTGAGGGGCACTGGGTTGCCGACCTTTTTGCCGTCGATCTGAAACTGCACGGTTCCGGTGGGGCCGATGCCGACGTCGGGCGTTACCGTGGCGATGAGCGTTACGGATTGTCCGTAGATGGGGGAGGCGATGTCGGACGCGATGGATACCTGGACGCCGGTCAACTCATAGACAGTGCCGTCGTCGTCGGGGCCGCCCTCCGACGTCACTCCCAACAGGCCGCCGGAGGAATCCTGGACCAGGCCGGCGTAAGGGTTTTGCCCATCGGCGCCGTTGAATGAGGCGAGCGTGGTGATGGCGCTGCTGCCTTGGGAAATTTCAAAGACCGTCCCGTCGCTGCTTGCGCCGCCGTAGAAGGTTGTGCCGAAGAGATTGTCGAGCGAATCCAGAACCACGCCGCCGCCGTAGGGCTCAAGGCCGTTGGCGCCGTTAAATGCGGCCAGCGTGGTGATGGCGCCGGTGCCGGCGGCGATTTCGAAGACCGTTCCGTCGCCGAATCCGGAGTTCAATGACAGGTTGCCGCCGTACGCGGTTGTGCCGAAGATATTGCCGAACGGGTCGAGAGCGACGCTGGTGAGCGGGTTTTGGCCGTTGGCGCCATTGAATGAAGCGAGGGTGGTGATGGCGCTGCTGCCGTCGGCGAGTTCAAAGACCGTGCCGTCGCCGCTTGCGCCGCCGAGTTGGGTGGTGCCGTAAAGGTTGTCGTAGGGGTCGAGCACAACGCCGGCCAGAGGTCCGAAGCCGTCGGTGTATTCAAACGAAGCCAGGGTGGTGATTGCGGAACTGCTTTGGGCGATTTCGAAGACCGTGCCGTAGCCGTTGCCCGCGTTTTGCGACAAGTCGCCGCCGTAATAGGTTGTGCCGAAAAGATCTCCCCAGGGATCGATGACCAGGCCGGCGGTGTAGGGGTCTTCGCCGTTGGCGCCATTGAAGGAGGCCAGAGTGGTGATCGATCCGCTGCCGTGGGCGATTTCGAAGACTGTGCCATAGCCGTTGCCGTTGTCCAGCGAGAGATCGCCGCCGTAGGCGGTGGTGCCGAAGAGATCGCCCCAGGAATCGAGAACAATTCCCGCCTGCGGGTAGGCGCCGTTGAAGCCGTTGAAGCTGGCCAGCGTGGCGATGAAAGTGCTGCCGTCGGCGATTTCAAAGACCGTGCCATAACCACTGGCGCCACCGACCTCGGTCGTGCCGAAGAGGTCGCCGGAGGAATCGGGGACCACACCGCTGGCGTATTGGCCGTTAGTGCCGTTGAAGGAGGCAAGATCGCTTATGGCCCAGGGGCCGAGTTGGGCGACGCTTTGTATGAAGGGCGCGCTGGTGCTGCCGGCAAAGTCGCTGTCGCCGCTGTAGATTGCCTCTATGGAATGGGTGCCGGCGGTGAGCGTCGAGGTGGAATAGACGGCGGTGTTACCGTCCAGGGGCAGGGGACTGCCGGCATCGACGCCGTCAATCTGGAATTGCACCGTGCCGCTCTGGCCGGCGCCGATGGGCGAAACCGTCGCCGTGAAGGTCAGGGGCTGGCCGTAGATGCTTGAGGCGCTGCTGGAAGTGACGGCGGTGGCGGTGACAATCATGTCGGCCGGTGCGTAGATGGCTGGCCCGCTGCCAATGGCGATGTTGGGAGCGATCATGGTGCCGACGACGCTCGCGGAGAGGAGCAATCGCCATTCAAGAGCCTCGATTTGATACGCGGGCGGGTTCGACAAGCTCACCGCGGGCGGGTTCGACAAGCTCACCGCGGGCGGATCGGCTGGAGCCCATGCCGGCGCAAACTTGCGAGAATTACCACCAGATTTCGGCTTCCGTACCAAGACAACCTCGCCGCCGCGGATGGGCGTTCGGATTCCATGTTGCCGAGCTATCTCGTCACAACCGGAATAGTCTTCCTGCCCTGCAAGGCAAACCACGCCGACGATCGACACCGCCGCCCGATCCGGGCCATCCGTGTGGGCAATGCCGCTCTATACCCGGCCCGGTTATCTTCCCTGACTTAATCGGATGCAAGCGCGAAATAAAAATGTCAGGGGATTTGCCCGATTGACAGATTGCCCGAACCCATCATAATCGGGGCGTGACGCAAGCGGGTTGGCCCGGGCCACCGACGGCGGGACGGTCTGGCTGGCCGGCTTTTTTGGCGGCAACAGAAGTTGAAAGGTGGCGAGTTTATGCCGGGCCCACAGTTCCTTGCTCCCAAGCCCGTTTCTCCCTCCCGTCGCGTGCGACGTTTCACCCTCGCCCAGGCCAATCGCACACTTCCTCTTGTCCGCCGTATTGTCAGCGACATTGTCCGCGTCCATCGCGACGTGCGCAATATGCAGATCGCGATTCAGGCCGCCGGCGCCAAGGATCAGGCCGCCGCTCAAACCGCCCTGGACCGCGGACTGGATTCGCTTCAGACCTACGTCGATGAACTGGTCGAGATCGGCTGCGAACTGAAGGATTTCAACTCCGGGCTGGTGGATTTCATCGGCCGGCACGACGGCCACGATGTCTGCCTCTGCTGGAAACTGGGCGAAGAGACGATCTGCTACTGGCACGAGATCGCCGCCGGCTTTGCCGGTCGCCAGCCGGTTGTGACTTTGCGCGAAACCGAGTTATGAAGCGACGGATCGGCCTTGGTGCGGCCGCCATCCTCGTGGTGCAATTACTGTGTCGCGCGCAGACGAGCCTGGCACAGACGACGGCGCCGGTGGCAGCGCCGGCGACAACGAATCCGATCGACCTTCTCCAGGGGCCGTTTGTTCACGACCTGATGCTCAAAGTCATGGGCTACCAGGTTCGCGCCTATGGCAAGAGTTACCCTGTCACATGGCAGTCGGGCGCGTTTTGGGCGGGGGTGATGGCGGCGCACACGGTGACGGGCGATGAGGAATTTTACGACGCCGCGCACACATGGGGCGAGCATGCCAAATGGGCCGTCGCACAGCGACATTTCCATGCCGACGATCTGGCGGTGGGGCAATCTTATTTGGACATGTTCCTGCGCGAGCAGGATCCGGCCCTGATCGCGCCGCTCAAGACGGCGATGACGCCCTGGCTGACCGCCACGACGATCACCAGCCGCGACGTGGGAGGCGGACCGGCCGGCAACGGGGCGCCCTTCATCGGCCGAAACGTCTGGTGGTGGTGCGATGCACTGTTCATGGGTCCGCCGCTGCTGGGACGCATGTACGGCGCCACCGGCGACAAGCGGTATCTCGAACTCCTGCACAAGCTGTATTGGGACTCGGCCGATTATCTCTTCGACGCCGACGACCATCTCTTCTTTCGCGATGCGGGCTATTTTTATCCCGCCAGGAAATCACCGGGCGGCAAGAAGATTTTCTGGAGCCGGGGGAACGGCTGGGTCTACGCCGGCCTGGTGCGCACGATCGACTTCATTCCGCCGGACGATCCGCAGCGAGGCAAGTACATCGACCTGTACAAGAAGATGTCCGCCGCGATCATTGCCGCCCAACAACCCGATGGCACCTGGTGCAGCAGCCTGACCGAGCCGACGTGGGTTCCCGGCCCCGAAAGCAGCGGCACGTCGTTCTTCACCTTCGGCCTGCTGGCTGGAGTTAAACGCGGCTGGCTCGACGAAAAAACCTACCTGCTTCCGGGCCTCAAGGGCTGGGCGGCGCTGTGCGGCCTGGTCGGACCCGACGGCGGCGTGCGCTATTCCCAGGGCGTCGGCGGCGCCCCCGGCCCCACCACGGCCGATACCCACATGGACTACACCCAGGGCGCCTTCCTTATGGCCGCCAGCGAAATGTTCCGCCTGGGGCCGCCGCAAGCCCGTCCCTCAACCCAACCGGCGGCGAATTGAATGCGGATCACCCGCTGCGAGCCGTTCGGATTCGGTGTAGAATGATTGAATCGGCAAGGTGAGAACATGACGACTCAAACGATAAGTCTGGCGGGAAAGCGATTCGTGATTGTTGAGGAAAAGAAATACCTGCATCTCGTGCGGGAGTTGGACAGGGTCACGGCCATGAGTGCGCAGGATTGGGGCGATGTGGCCGAATCCAGGCGTCGCCTGGCCGAACCTGGCGGGAGCGTTTCCTGGGAGCGGATCAAGGCAGAACGGTCCGGCAAGATCGCCGCGCCCAGCGGGAAACGCCGGCGATGAGCTATGTATTGGAATTTCGCCCAAGCGCTCGCAAGGCCGTCGACCAGCTTCCCCACGAAGTATTCCGTCGAGTGAAGCTGAAGATTGACGGTCTGGCCGACGATCCGCGCCCCAGGCAATGCGTGAAGCTCGCCGGTCACGAATCGCTTTTTCGGCTGCGAGCAGGAGATTGGCGGATCGTATATGCGGTGGACGATGATCGGCAGTTGGTGACAGTAACCATCGTGGCTCATCGTCGGGAAAGCTATCGTGGACTGTGAGGTTGCCGGGTCAACGGAAACACAGGGCAACCGCCCTGGCTCTCACCCCAACCCAAATTCCGCCCACCGGCGGTCTACCTGTTTCCGCGTCGCCTCGTCCATCTCCAACTCCTTCGGCCAGATGCGCGTGGCGCCCTCGCTCTTTAGCTTCACCGTCGCATCGAATCCGATCTTGCTTCCCGACCCGTATGTGCCGCTGGCGTGGTCGAGAATATCGACCGGGCCGGTCACGATTTCGCTGTCGCGCCGTGGATCGCAATTGGCGAAGAGGTGGAAAAGCACATCCTGCTCGTCGTGAACGTTCACATGCTGGTCCACAACGATGATGAACTTGCTGAAGCACATCTGCCCCGCGCCCCAGATCGCGTGCATCACCCGCCGGGCCTGCTGCGGATATTCCTTGCGGATGCTCACGAACACGCAATTGTGAAACACGCCCGAAATCGGCAGCGAATAATCCACGATATCCGGCACAATCGTCCGCAACAGCGGCAGGAAAATCCGCTCCGTCGCCTTGCCCAGGAAATAATCCTCCATAGGTGGTTTGCCCACGATCGTGGCTGGGAAGATCGGATTCCGCCGATGGGTGATCGCCGTGATGTGATAGGCCGGATACAAATCCGCCAACGAATAAAAGCCCGTGTGATCGCCGAACGGGCCTTCCATCAATTGCTCGGCCGGATCGACGTAGCCCTCGATGACGATTTCCGAATTGGCCGGAACGTGCATGTCGATCGTCCGGCACTTGACCAGTTCAATGCCGCCGCCGTTAAGAAACCCGGCCAGGAGCAATTCCTCGACGCCCGGCGGCAGCGGGGCGGTGGCGCAATAGGGCAGCACGCTCTCGCCGCCGAATGCGATCGCCATGGGCATTTTTTCCCCCCGCTCCTGCCAGCGACGGAAATGCCGGGCGCCGTCGTGGTGCATGTGCCAGTGAACCACGCACAGCCGCGGCGAATACATCTGCACGCGATACATCCCGATGTTGCGGGCCCCGGTTTCCGGATCGACCGTGTGCATGCCGCCGAACGTGATGTAGCGCCCGGTGCCCGGCTGCTTCACCCGCGCCGCCTCGGCCGCAGCGGGGTCCGAAACCTGACCGCTGGCCAGATCGCCATCGAGCGGCCAGCATTGAATCAGCGGCAGCAGCGACACATCCGCCTGATCCCCCTCGAAAATCACCTGCTGGCAAATCCCGGTTCGCACAACTTTCGGCGGAAACGAACCCAGCTTCAGCAAATCCGGCAGCTTCTTCATCTTTTCCATGAACGTCGTCGGCATCTGCGGCTTGACCAGCGCCTCGACCCGATCGGCCAACTCGGAAAAAGTCTCGCTCCCCAGCGCCAGATTTACCCGGTGATACGACCCAAACGTATTGATCGCCAGCGGAATGTCCGACCCCTTCACATGCTCAAAGAGCAGCGCCTTGCCCCCCAGTGCCGCTGCGGGGCTTCGATCCGGCTCGCCATGCCCATGCGGCGCCGGCCGTTTGCTCATCCGATCGGCGATCTCGCTGATCTCCAGAACCGGATCCACCACCGCCTTCACGCGGGCCAGTTCGCCATCCTTTTCGAGCAGATCAAGAAATTCGCTCAGTGTGCTGGTTGCCATTTGAAGAACGATGGTACGCGCGACGGCCACAAGGAACAATTCGCGCGGGCCGTCGGCTCAATGTTCGGTCTCGTACCGGGGACAAAGCCGGGCCGGTGCCCAGGGCGATGAATGCCGGGCTGGTAGCTGCCACCCAAGATGATAACGCTTCAAACGCACGGTAACACCGAAAATGTTATTGTGCAGCATTGATGATGCAGAGCCAGAGGTGCGAACGGAACTTCACCAACTCGAACGATGCCTGCACGATACGTTGGGCGTGGAATTGGACGGCGGCCAACATCTTGGCAACGCCGACGCCTACCGGCGCGATCGCCGGAAAGACCTCATGCTTCAGGAAAACGGCTACGTCGCATTGCGATTTCTGGCGGAGGACGTTGGGAAGCGACTCGATGAAGTTCTGGACACGATTCTCCGGGCGCTGTCGCACAGACGAACGTAGCGGTCACGTACTGTGCGCCCCGGATGTAGCGGAACCTCGCGTTGAATTCAAGAATGAGGGTCGGCCAGCACGGATGTGCGCCAAATACCAACGCGGGCCAGCCGTAAATGGCTGGCCCACATGGTTTTGAATAGCGGGGGGAGGATTCGAACCTCCGACCTCCGGGTTATGAGCCCGACGAGCTACCAGGCTGCTCTACCCCGCGATCTATATGTGTGATCCTAAGCATATTTCGGCCGTAGTCAAGGAGGCGGGAATCGCAGCGTAATCAGCAGTGCGGGGCGGACGAATCGTACGGAATCGCAGAAAATCGAGCGATCTTTTGCGAAATTGGCGCGTGACAAGCGGGGTGGCGCGCGGCGCAAGCGTGGCGGGCGCAAGAATCGCGGGCATCACCCTTTGGCGCTCTATCTATGACGTGACAGCGCGGGGGCCGTTCCTGGTTCGCAGACGGGCCGAGCCGACACCACCTGCGGCGGGTTGCGGACGGCGTTTGGGAACTCATGCGCCGATAAGCGATCAGTCAGCGCCGGGATATTGGTGCTGAGCCGTCGTGCTGTTGAAGACCTCCTGCATCGCGATGGCGGTCAATCTCTGGTCGGCCTGAGCCTCTTCATCCAGAGTCTGCTGCAGAAGCGTGGAAATCTCGGATTTGCCGAGTTCACTGGCCAGTGTGCGGGCGTTTCCGTAGCCGGCAATCTCGTAATGTTCGACGCGTTGGGCGGCGCTGATGAGTGCGGCGTCGATCACGGTTGGGGTGCCACGCTCCTCCAGAACCTCGCCCCCTTCCTTGATAAGTCCTTCCATGGCCGGGCACTTCTTGCCGGTGATGCGGACATCGAACTTCTTGCCGATCTCCTCAAGGCGGGCAACATGCCCTTCGGTTTGCCGCAGATGATCCGTGAACGCCTGTTTCAGCGTGGCCGACGAGGCCTTTTTGGCCAGCTTCGGCAAGGCCTTGACCAGTTGGTTTTCGGCACTGTAAAGATCCTGTAATTCGTTCTGAAGCAAATCGTCGAGTGTCTGTAGCGACATAAACATACTCCTTTGATGTTGGACCGCGGTTGGGATGCAAACGTCGTGCCCATGACTTGAAAGCGTGTGCCGGGGGGCCGAATTTGCGGCAAATGACGGCCGGTCGCGCGACGCGGGGCATATTGGCAGGACAAAATGACCGAAGGGGCGACACGTGGCTGGAGTGCCCGGGGCAATGACTATCGGCAATTTGCGCCAGGTAATACGTGACTCGGTATCGCGGCGGCGTATAATGCCGGCCCGGAAAATGGGGATGTTGTGTTGCGGACATGGCAAGGGAGTGCCGCCAATGGCGGGCGAGACGCGGTTGCACAAGACGCTGAAGAAGGAAGCCTGCTGGTGGCTGTATCGGATGGGGTATCGATGCATCGCGGCCGAGGTGAGGCTTTCGCCGCTGGGGATCGTGGATGCGGTGGGGACGGGTGTTTTCCGGGCTTACAGCAATTATCTGGAGGTGGCGCGCGAGGTGCCGCAGGTGTGCTTCATCGAGTGCAAGGCGTCGCGGGCGGATTTCCTTCGCGACCAGACTCCCGACGGGCAACTGATGCTCAGCATGATGGAACGCCAGGCCAACGGGCGGCGAAGGCGGAGCGTCGAACTGCGACAGACCGTCGGGCTGGGGAAATTCATGGCCTGCCTCATGATGCCGATGGCCAATCTGCATTATGTGATGACGCCGGCCGGGCTGATCAAGAAGAACGAGGTACCGGCCCGATGGGGTTTGCTGTCGCTGGGCGAGGTTGGGGTGCAGACGGTGGTGCGTGCGCAGTGGCAGGAATCGGCGCGGATGGAATTCGTGGAAAGCTCGATCGCGCGGACACTGACGGGGGATATTTTCCGGGCCGATGATCGGGCGATGGCATCGGTCAATCGCGATCTGTTTGCCCAGCAGGTGGCGCTGGCGGATCGGATACGGAAGATCCGGCCGGTGTATCCAACGCCGAGGCGAGAGTCAGATACGCAAGCCGAGGTGACGGCGGAGAGGTGATGGGGAGCGTTGCGATCGCGACGGCGGAAATGGGGCTATTCCTTACCTCGCCGCATTCGATCCCAACCTGAAAAGCAGCGGGACTTCGAGCACCTTATCGTGGTGGATGCCGTGCTCCCACAGGCCGTCTTCGCCCCAGGCGTCGCCGTGATCGCCGCAAACGACGATGGTTGAATTTGCGAAGCTCTCGATCAGAGGCGCGAGCTGGCGGTCGACGAATTCGAGGCACAGTCGCTGGCGGCGGCGGCATTCGGCGGGGTCATTGTTGGATCCGAACGGCACGCAGACATTGCTGTGTACATCCCAGTCGGCGCCGGCGTAATAGTAGGGGACGTGGGTTTCGCCGACGTTGAGGAACGCGAATACGGGCGTGGCGCGCGCGACGGCGTCGTCGAGTTGGCGCGCCATCCATGTCAATTGTTTTTCCAACGACCAGGAATCGCCGGCGAATTGGAAGCGGTCGAAATCGCGGGTCAGATCGCGGCCGGTTTCCGTGCCGGTGTCGAACCAGTCCACAGCGCCGCTGCCGATGGCGAGGTGACCGCGGCGTTTGAAGCCGTCAATGATGTTGCGGCCCCAGAGAAGGAAATGTTCACGGCCGGCGCCGGCGAATCCGGGGCCGGCCATTTTGAAGATCTTGGCGAGCTTGGGATTGGCGAAGGGCTCGGCGGCGGTCACGCCGGGTGTGAAGCCCATGAAGATCGCCCGGTGGGATGCATAAGTGAAATTTCCCGGCGCCATGGTCCGCCAGAGACGGCCGACGGATTTCAGAGTTGGCGCGGCGGCAGACTCGAAGGTGTCGAAGCGGCACGAATCGAGCGTTACCAGGAGCACCGAGCGGGCATCTTGTCGTTCCATCAGAATCTCCATCGCGACACGTCGATCCCGAATCGGTCGCCGAGGCGTGCCACACGCGGCCGGTACAGGTTGCCGAGAAACTCCGCGAATTGGGGCGGCATTGCAACTGCAGCGCCGGCAAAGACCTTTTGCCGGTACGGGAAGTCCGGCCAGTCCACCGTTGTGCTCAAGCCGAGATGTGCGAATACGTCTGACAGCAGGTCGCGCGGGCGGGATTCCAGGTCTTCGTACATGCCGATCCACAGGCTGTTGGGCCCGAAGGCGGCCGTCCAGTTTTGCAGGATTGTTTCGTAATCGCCGCGTGCCAGACTGGCCGGGCTGGAGAAGTGCGCGAGGAACTCGGATTCGCGCACATCTTCAAAGCGGCGGTTGCGCTGGGTCATGAGGTTCATGACGGCCTGGGACCAGGCGCGGCGGACAGGATCGCGCAGCATGATAATGAGCTTTGCGGCTGGCAGGAGCCTGTGGACCTGCGCGATACGCTCTGGTGGAAGTACGCCATAGGCCGGGGTGATTTCGCCCTTGATCTTGCCTTTGCCGGCGGCGAATTTTGCGGCGTAGGCCTCGATGCCGGAATCCCAATCGCGATCGAAGAAGTGGAGTTCCTTGGGCTCGGGGAGGAACGCGTCAGGATGAGCCTTGAGATTGACATACAGCCACGTCGTGCCGCATTTTTGACAGCCGATCCCAATGAAATCCGGCAGCGTGATGGATGGTCTCCGGGTCGTGGCGGCCTAATGTGTATCCGAAGAGGGGGCCGGCGTCGAATCCCGCGCGGCCAGATCGGCCAATGGAGTTCGGGTGAGCTTGAGCATGGTGTAATAGAGCGTCGGCGTGGCGACCAGCGAGAGAAGCACGGACACGCACAACGCGCCGATGACCGCAGTCGCCAGCGGCCGCAGCATGTCGGCGCCCGAGCCGACGCCATGCGCCATCGGGAGCATGCCCAGAGCGGCGGCCATGGATGTCATGAGAACGGGCCGCAGACGGCGCCGGCCGGATTGCACCAGGGCCTCCTCCAATGTCAATCCCATCGCCAGAAGGTGATCGACGTAGTCGAGCATGAGGATGCCGTTCTTGGCGACGATTCCGACACCGATGATGGCGCCCAGGCGGGAGATGATGTTTTCGGACGTGCCGGTGAAATACAGCGCGGCCACTGTTCCCAGCAGGGCCAGCAGGGCGCCCATGACGATTGCCAGAGGTTGCAGAAAGGAGCGGAATTCCAGCAGCAGGACGGTAAAGACCAGCAGCACGGCCATGACCATGACGATCATGAGGTTGTGGAAATCCTCCTGCTGCTGGGCGTACTTGCCGCCGAACTCGAGCGTGCCGGCCGGGAAGCGGTCGTCGTGGGCGAGCTTGGCCTTGATTTCGGCCACCGCGCTGCCCAGGTCGCGGTTTTCGAGTTCCGCGGTGACGGCGACGTATTGGCGCTGGTCCTCGCGCCACAATTCAAGCTGGCCGGGTTGCTCAACAACATCGGCGACCTGCTTTAGCCGGATGATGTCGCCGGTGGGCGTTCGCAGGGGCAGGTTGTTGAGCATCTCGATGCGGCTGACGCGGCTGGGCTGATCCATCACGCGGATATTGACGATCCGATCGCCTTGAAGCACGGACGAGGCGACTTCGCCGTATTTGGCGGCTCCGACGGCCGTAGCTATGTCGTCGTTGGTCAGGCCATACCGCTGGACATCGGCCGAGCGAGGCAGGTATGTCAGCGACGGCCCGGCGACGACCAGGCCGTCGTCGGAATCGGCGACGCCTTTGATCTCGTCGATCTGGGCCTGCACGGCCGGCGCCGTTTGCTTGAGGAAATCGACATCCGTCGAGAAGAGCTTGATTTCGATCGGCTGCGGCGCCGAAACCAGGTCGCCGATCAGATCGCCCAGCATTCCGTGCAGGTCAAAGTCGATCTGCGGCTCAATTTTGAGCAACTTGTCGTTCAGAGCGGCAATGACCTGGGCGGTGCTGCGCTTGGAATTCGGCCAGAGCTTGACCAGGAAATCTCCGGCGTTGGGTTCGGTAATTTCCAGGCCGAGGGCGACGCCAGTGCGGCGGGAATAGCTTTCGACTTCCGGGGTTTGCTTGAGGAGATTCTCGACCTCCATGAGTTCGCGGTTGGTTTCCGTGAGACTGGTTCCGGGCGGACCTTTATAGTCCATGACGAAACCCCGCTCTTCCAGAGCCGGCAGAAGATCCGAAGCCAGGCGGTTGTACAGATCGATACCGGCCAGCAGCAGCAGCACGCAGAACCCCAACGCGATCCAGCGATGCCTCAATGCCCAGCGCACGGCCAATTCGTACCCCATCATCACGCGGCGAAGTATGAACCCGCCCTGTTCGATTTCGCCGGCCCTGGTGTGTGGCTTGACGCGAATGATCCACCCCGCCAGCGACGGCGTCAGCGTGACCGCCAGCACCAGCGATGTCAGCAGCGACACCGTCATGGTGATCGCCAGGGCACGGAAGAAGACGCCGGGAACGCCCGACAAGAACGCCAGCGGAAGGAACACCACCACCGGCGTCAGCGTCGAACCGGTGAGCGGCAGCAGAATTTCGCCGACCGCCTGATGAACGGCCTGCACGCGCGGCATGCCGGTGGCCATCTTGGTGTGGATCGCCTCGACGACAACGATGGCATCGTCGATGACCAGCCCGATGGCCGAGGCAATTCCGCCCAGGGTCATGAGGTTGAAGGTCATGTTCAGCGCCCGCATCGCGACAAGGGTGACCAGCA
Source organism: uncultured Tepidisphaeraceae bacterium (assembly GCA_964420285.1). Taxonomy (GTDB): domain Bacteria; phylum Planctomycetota; class Phycisphaerae; order Tepidisphaerales; family Tepidisphaeraceae; genus CAYQTE01. The sequence continues at coordinate 66,574 of CAYQTE010000016.1, read as the reverse complement.
CGGTGACGGGGATGACGACAATGGCGACGACGGTCGAGCCGACGTCCTTGAGGAAGGCGAAGAGGATGAACACGGACAGGACCAGGCCGAAGATGATCGCTTCCCAGACGCTGTGAACGGAATCGCGCACCAGCAGGGACTGGTCGTAGAAGAATTTCCGCGTCATGTCCGGTGGAAGCAGATGCTGATTATTCAGGTCCTCCAGTTGAGCCTTGAGCTGATCGACGATGTCCAGCGTGCTGCCGTCGGGCTGGCTGCGGACCATGATGAGGACGGCCTGCTTGCCGTCGGCCGTGACGACGACGCTGCTTGGTTCGCCATCGAGCTTGACCTGCGCGAAATCTCGGATGCGGACGGGATGATCGCCCCCCATGCCGACGACGAGATTCTCGATCTGGTCAATGGTGTGGACGCGGCCGTCCACCAGAGTCAAATACAGCGTGTCCTTCTCTTCATGCATTCCGGCCGACGCGACGAGATTGCTCTTGTTGAGGGCGTCGATCACCTGAGGGAGGCTGAGGCCGGCGGCGGCCAGGCGAAGAGGATCGGCCATGATGTGGAATTCGGGAGCGGTGCCTCCGACCAGATTGACGCTGGCGACGCCGGGAATGCGCAGCAGGCGGGGCTTGATGACGTATTGGGCCGTTTCCCACAGTTCGGTCAGGCTGCGGGTGGGGCTGGTGAGGCTGATGCCTGTGATGGGAAAGACGGAAAACGTGGCGCGGAACGCGCGGGCGTCAACATCCGGCCCCAGCGATTCGCGGACCTGCGCCAAACGGCTGCGGACCTGCAACTCCGCCTGCTCCATGTCCGTCTGCCAGGTGAAAAAGATGTACATGGCGCTGGAGCCGCGCCCGGTGTTCGAGCGGATGGTCACCACGCCGGGAACATCCTTCATCGCCTCTTCGATGGGCTGGGTGATCTTGGCCATCATCACATCGGCCGGCTGGTCGCCGGCGTCGATCAGAATGGTGATCTTGGGAAAATTCGTCTGCGGGAAGACACTGGACGGCATGGTGCCGGCGGAATAGGTTCCGGCCAAACACAGCCCGATCACGATGAAGAAGATTCCCTTCCAGTGATGCGTCGCGAATTTGCCGATCGATGTGGTGAACATGGCGATTTATCAGCGGCCAGTGACGTTGATTGCGACTTTCTTCAGCGGTTAGTTGGTGACTTTCACTCTTGCCGCCGCCGGCAATCCGTACGCACCGGCCGTCACAACGGTGTCGCCTTCCTTGAGTCCATCGGCATCGATCTCGATCAGCCCGGACTCTTCCAAGCCGATCTTGACGGTCTTGTGCGTTGCTTTCTTGAATCCTCTGGCGGCGTCGTCCTTCGAGTCCAGCTCCTCAACCAGTGCGATGACGCTGTCGTTATTTTCATCCGTGACCACCGCCTGGCGCGGCACCGCCAGACGATCCTTTCGTTCCTCGGCCACGATGCGCACGCTGGCGGCCCGACCCGGCTTTACCAGCGGGCCCGGCTCCAGATCGATCCCCACCTGCACCGTGCCGGTCTTGGATTCCACCTGCTCACTGATGAACGATATCTTTCCCTTGATATCCCCATTGTCGCCGCCGGCGTCGGCGGAAATTTCCGTGCCGGGCAACGTCACCAGCACCGGCAATCCCGGCGACAAGAGCGGCAACTGATCGGCCGGAATATCCACATCCACCATCAGCCGGTCCATCGCGATAAGCTGAACGAGGGTGTGGGTGGAATCGACGGCTTCGCCGGGATTGACGTTGATGGCGACGACGGTGGCGTCAATCGGCGCGACGATCCGCATGACCTGCCGCAATGTCTGCGCTGCGTCCAGGGCTGCCTGTGCCTGTGCCATCTTTGCGGTCTCCGCGTCCATGTCCTGCACCGTGGGCGATGCCTTGAGCTGCGCCAGTTGTTGCTGTGCGACGGCCAGATCGGTCTGGGCCGATTTCAAATCCATCGCCGCCTGTTCGACGCTCTTGGACGATGTGCCCTGTTCGGCCGCCAGTTGTTCCTGGCGGGCGTAATTCTTTTGCGAGAAATCAACCGCGATGGTGGCCTTTTCGACGGCGAGGTTGGCGATTTGAAGCTGTTCGGGGCGCGGCGTCGCCTTGAGATTTGCCATGTTGGCGCTCTCCTGCGCCAGTGCCGCCTGCGCCTGGATCTCCGCCGCCTTGGCCACGCGATCATCGAGCTGGATCAGCGGATCGCCTTTCTTCACCTGCTGGCCCACCTCGCAGAGCACTTCGGCCACGACGCCCGGCGCCGGCGCGGCGATCGCCGCGCTGCCGGCCATTTGCTTCGACCCGGCCAGGCGCGGGGCGATGGTGCCGAACCCGTCGATGTAACGATGAAACGTGGCTTTGGTGATTTGTGCCGTCTTCACCGGGATCTCGTCGGCCATCGTGTTGGGATCCTCGTCGCCCGCATCCGCCGGCGGCGCCGCTTCGCCCAAAGCGCTGAGACTATTTTGTATCCACGCCGCTCCCGGCGAGATGCTCTTCACCCAGGCCGTGTGGAAATGCACGATCCATGCTCCCACAATCAGCACCACGACGGCGACAAGCAAGATTGGTTTGACAGAGCGTTTCATCGCGTTGATCCCATTCCCGACGGTTGCGTTGCGGCCGGTCGGATTGCCGATGGACGAGTTGCCGAGTCGGGCGTCCGGGTCGTTGCCGGCCCGGTTGTCGCAGCGGCTGTAGCGGCCGATTCCACCGACGCGGCCACGCCGCTGCCGCCCACCGATCGCTGCAGCTTGATCAGCGCCAGCGTCACTTTTCCTTGCAGCTCGACAATCTTCTGCATGGTTTGGTCCAGGCTGGTTTCGGCCACCAGGAGGGTTGTGAAATCGTCGTCGCCGCTCTGATACGCCACGTCGGCCTGGCGACGTTCCTCCTGGACCAGCGGCAGCAACTGGTTTTGCGCCACATCCAGCGCGGCGCGAGCCACCTTATACGACTGGTAATCCCGTCGAACATCCTCGATCACTTCCAGCCGCTGCTGGGCAAGCTCCTGGATTGCCGCCGCCGCCTGCGCCTGGGCCCTGGCTTTTGCGTCCTGGCCCCAATCGAAAATCGGCAGCGGCGAGGTGATCGTCGGGCCGACCCGCCAGCGCGGATCGTGCTCGCCGTGGGCGCCCACTTCGTCGCCGGTAAACGGCTCGAACTTGGTCAGATCGACTTCGTCTTTCAGCGCCGCCAATTCCCATTCCTTTGAGTGAACCTCCGGCCGGTTTGTCAGGGCCGCATCCACCCAGGCGGATTCGCCGGCTTGGACATCCTGCGGCGCCTGCCACGGTTCGAGCTTCCAGTCCGCGCTGCCGCGGGGCTCGCCGATCAGTCGCGTCAATGCCATGCGCTGCTCGATCCGGTCGGCTTCCAGATCGGATGAATCAACGGCAAGCTGCGCCAGTTCGGCGTCGGCAGTCACGACATCCAGCTTCATTCCCTCGCCGGCGGCGACGCGTTTGGCCGATACATCGCGCACCTGTTGCAGCAACGCTCGCTGGTCGTTAATCGAGGCCAGTTGTGCGTCGATCGATTGCGCTTGGGTGTAGGTCGTTTGGAGTTCGGTGACGACATCGAGCACCGCGGCCTCGGCATCGGCCGCAGCGCCGCGCAATTTGTTGTCGGCCGCGCTGATTTGGCGCGGCTGCTCCAACACGGCGACCAGATCGCCGGTCAGGGTGATTTCAACCGGCGTCGAGCCTCTTTCCGGATAGCGGACGTCGACGTTCAGCACGGGATTGGGCAGAAGCCGGGCCTGCTTGGCGTCCGCCTCGGCCGCCCTAACGCCGGCCATCGCCGACTGAATGCGCGGATCGCTCCGCAGAGTCATTGCCAGAGCCTGTGATCGCGTGAGCATGGGCTCGCTGGGCGCCGTCGTGCTTTCGGGCATTGTCCAGTCGCGAACAACGATCGCCTGCCCCAGCCCGGCCAGCCGCGCCGACTCGGCGGGGGCATCGATCTTCGGCATCGCCTGGCATCCGCACAAAAAGATAACCGGCACAATCCACCGGCATGCCCGAGACAATGGAATTCCTCGTTTCAGAATGTCGCCTGTTCGTTTCCGAAAATCGGCCTGTTCAAGTGACCGGCTGTCGCGGATATTACCACGACGTGCATTGATTGCCACATAATCTAAGCCGGCAAAAATGATGGTTGGATGATGCCGGACCCGGTACGCACGAAATTGATCGACCTTCGATTTTTCCGCACTGTTTCGCACACAATTTTTATTTGACACGCCGGCCGCTCACTCCTAAGTTGCACGCACAACTCCAACCGAAAGGGAAACATGGTTCGAAGCAGTACATTGTCGTTGTGTCTTTCCGTCTTCGCCGCCCTGTGCGTCGTGGCGCTGCCCGCGCGGGGTGCCGATCCACAGTATAACAAGACCGCCAAGGTCATCCAGATCGGCGGCGGAAGCAGTTGGGACTACCTCTATCCCGACGCGGCCGGCCGGCGACTCTATGTCACCCACGGCACCAAGGTCGTCGTCATTGACATGGATAGCGACAAGGTTGTCGGCGAGATCGCCGACACCCCGGGCGTGCATGGCTTTGCCGTTGTCCCCGACCTGAAGCTCGGCTTCTCCAGCAATGGCCAGGAGAACAAGGTCTCCATTGTCGATCTGGCCACACTCAAGACCAACAAGAAGGTTGACACCGGCGGCAACCCCGACTGCATCATCTATTCATCCGGCTCGGGCGAAATATATACGTTCAACGGCCGAAGCAATTCATCCACCGCCATCGACGCCAAGACCGGCACGGTCAACGCCACGATCGAACTCGGCGGCAAGCCCGAGACCGCCGTCTGCGATCCGGTGGCCGGCAAGATCTATGACAACCTCGAAGACAAGAACGCCATCGCCCGCATTGATATCAAGACGCACAAGGTGGATGCCACCTGGCCGATCGCGCCGGGCACCGGGGCCAGCGGCCTGGCGATGGATCAGGAGCTTCACCGCCTGATCATCGGCTGCGATAACGAGAAGATGGTCATGATGGACAGCCAGAGCGGCAAGGTTGTCGATTCCGTCACCTGCGGCCAGGGCGTTGACGCCAGCGCGTTTGATCCCGGCACACACTACGGCTTCGTCTCCGGCGGCGGAACCGGCACTGTCACCGTGGTCAAAGTGACCGCCGACAAACTCCTGCCGGTGCAGACCCTCACCACCGAGCGCGGCGCCCGCACCATGGCCGTCGACACCAAGACCCACAAGATCTACCTGTCCAACGCCACGTCGCGTACCGACGCCAACAGCTTCAAGGTTCTGGTCTATTCACTGGAAGGCGCACCAGCCGCCACCGAGCCGGCGAAATAAGCGGCTCCTGGTGGATCATCAGGCACGGGGCGCCGTCACATTGTTCCCTTGCGACCGCAGTTTGCGGTCGGTGGCGAAGTGCCGGCGCCCCGATTTTCTGTTTGCGGGGATGACATTCATGATATCGACGCCGCGATGAACGCGCGACATCCTGACGAGGGTCCGCACGTCTGCCGTGGATTTTCTGCTATTTGAAAAAAGATCAGCCACTGCACGCCGACCGGCATTATTGCTGAAGGACGAATCGAAACGGTATGCGGATATGTCCGACGACGGCCACGCCGTCAATGGTCGCCGCTTCAAAGGTGGCGAGTCGGACGGCGGCGATCGCCGCGTCCGCCAGACGCGGGTAACCGGCATCATCCACAATTGTGATTGTACCGGGCCGGCCGTCGGGTTTCACTTCCACATCCAGCGTGACAAGGCCTTGTTCATGTCGGCGCTTGGATTCGGCGGGATACTCCGGCTTGGGCAGGCCGCGGTCGTCATAGCCATCCTGTGCGCCGGGCCCGTTTCCTGTACCACTGCCATCGCCGCGTGCGGCGACGCGCGGGGCACGTACAACGGGATTCGGCCTGGCTGCGGGTGTTCTTGCGACAGCGACGGCCGGGGCTGTGGTGGGGAGGGGGAATCCCGGCACCCGAAATTGCGGCGGAACATCGTTCGTGCGCGGCAGGGCATTTTCGGATGGTTTCCATTCGAACGCCTGCGCGATGTCCGGTACATTCGGTGCATCATTGAAGGCTAACGGCGTGATATCCGGAGGATCAACGGTTGGCACGGGGTCGGGAGGTACCTGCACCTGTGCAATGGCGGGCGGCGGATCCTGCGGAGCGGGCGGATCAGGCATATCGGGCAAATCGGGTTGAGATGGCGGCGTCTCCGGCGGGGCGAGAAGACCTGTTGTGTTCGCGTCGGCGTCGTCCGAATCCGCCGCGGCCGAACCGCTTGATGCCGCCATGATGACCCCCGGCGGCGTCGGCAATGGGCGCGTGATCAGATAAACTGTCCCCGCGATCATCCCGTGCGCAGTGAGGGATGCCAGTAATGCAACAAGAAATAACTTCCAATCCAGCGGGCGACAGGAACGCACGCCCTGCCAGCCTGCGCTTTCGTCGACAATCGCCAACAGCTCCGCCGGCGGCCCATCGGAGTTGTCGTTGGGGCCATCGCAAGATTCGAGCGTCAACGGACGTTCGGCGTCGTGCCCATGGCACGTTTCGCTTTCGGCGATTTGATCGAATACTGGCGGACCGGGAATCATTATTCACCCAGGCTCCATCATAGCCCAACGGCTTGGTGCGGCAAATTCAAAACCGGATTTCCAATGTCAGGCGAGCCTCGAATGGCTCGGCCGGATGTCCGACGATGCCGGCTACGCCGCCGGCCGGTTCGCCGGGAAGGCGGGAGGTATAATAGTATTCAATATCGTCCGTCTTGGTATCCATAAAGTTGAGGAAGTCGGCTCTCAGCGTGACCTTGTCGCTGAATTTATATCCCAGGTCCGCGTCGAGGATGGTTGAGGAATTGGATCGGACGGAATCATCCTGCGTCAGGGCGCGGGGTCCGAAATAACGAACGTGCACCCCGCCGAACAGACCCTTGATGTAGGGGTAATCGTGGAAGGCGATGCCCGCCTGCAGAACCTGTCCAATGGATTCGGGCACGTAGCTGCCGGCGGCTTCGTGGTCGGCAAAATGGGCTGACGATATCGAATAGTCGCCGTCCAGCGTCAGCCACGGTGTCAGGTTGTAATTATTGCCGAACTCGACGCCGATGCGCCGGCTGGGACCGCTGGGAACGGTCTCGGCGGTGTCGCCGTCGTAAACTTCCTCCGATTTCAGATCCAGCCCGAAAAGCGACACGGTGCTTTGAAGACCGGGAACGATTCCCGTGCGGACGCCCACTTCGGCGCCCTTGGCCTGCGTCAGCGGCGTGACGTGTTCCGCCGGCAGAAGCGTGCCCGGCGAGAGCTCTGAGGTAATGCCGCGCGCGTCATTGCTGTGGAACCCGTAGCCGCCGCTGATATAAAACTCCGTCTTGTCCCACGGGCCGAAGATCAGGTTGAGTTTCGGGCTGAAGATGTCCGAGTTGACGTCGCCGGAATTTGGCTGGATATCGCTGCGCACGTGAAAGTTGAAATAGTCGTCGCGCAAGCTGCCTTCGGTGCGGAACTTGTCGGCCCATTGGGTCTGATTCTCCACATACAATCCGCCGGAGCTTTCGATCGTGTGGGCGGCTTCGACGGTTGCGTAACGCTCGCGGTCCTCGGTGTCGTACAGGCCGTCAAAGATGGCGTCGCTGCGAAGTTGAACGCCGACGGTCGTGTCGGAAGTGCGCCCCGAGACGCTGCCGAAGAAGGTATGCGATCCCTGCACACCTCCATAGAACCGCCGGTCCTCCTGTTCAAACTGATCGCCCATGGTGGGGTTGTTGAGGTAATAGGTGAAATCGTTCCACAACTGCATGTCATACCAGGCGCCATAGCCCTCCAGCTTGGATTCGCCGTTTGTGTCTTTCTGGTGAACCTCGCCGACGACGGTATACCGCTCGCTGTCGCCGCCATCGGTGGGATTCAGCGATCCGAATCGATCGATCATGCCGTCATCGACGGCGCGCTCGGCCACCTGATTGGTGGCGTCCCATTTGCCGCTCATGCCGAAGGACGTGATGCTCCATCCCTGCTTTTCTGCGCCTTCGCTGTATTTGAGTAGTCCATTGAACTTGTCGTAATTGTCCGGGACATCCCATGGTCCGTTCTCGTGTTCGCCCTCGAAGCCCCACAGGAAGTTGCCTTTTCCGAGTGGTGCGGAATCCGCCACCAGCGCTCGCTCGAATCCGTAACTGCCCCCGGTCACGGACGCGATTCCCTGCGGAAGCGTGTCCACGTATCTGATGTCGGCCGATCCCGCTGCCGAGAAGTCGCCGACATCGCCGAAGTACGGTCCCTTGCGATAGTCGATGCTCTGTACCAGTTCCGGGATGAGGTCGTTCAGGTCCAGATATCCCTGGCCGTGCGCGTGCGTCGGAAGGTTCTGCGGCACGCCTTCAAGGGACACGGAAAAATCGGTCCCGTGATCGAGCTGGAACCCGCGGAGAAAATACTGATTCGCTTTTCCCGGGCCGCTGTGCTGCGTTATCACCAGTCCGGGAATTTCCTCGAGCACTTCCGCCGGCCGGAGCAGCGGGCGGTCTTGAATGTCCTCCGGCCCGATGAATCCCTGATTGGAGGAGTTGGCCACTCCCACGAGATCCTGACCGCGCCCGACGACGACGACTTCGGGCACGGTGGTGGGTCCGGCGGTGCCGGGTTTTGACTCCGGCAATTCCGCCGACGGCTCGGTGGCCGGCTGGGTTGCGGCGGCGGGCATCGGCATCGCGGAAGCTCCCCCGCTCGAATTGCCCGGCTCGGTCTGAGCCTGGTCAAAACTCGTTGCCAGGCCAAACAGCACGATCAACGCCAGCACCCCATTAACGGGTCGATTGATCCAACGGCGATGGGTATGTACGGAAACAGCAGATTTGATCCTTCTCATCTCAACCTCCCAACTGGGCCTTTTTTCTCGGACGTGGCAGAAATTGTCGCGCACGATACCGAGGGCTGAAGTCTTTACAAGGGCTTTCCCATTGCATTTTTTTTTTTGCATTTGTTTGCTTGTCCGGTACGGCAATCCGTGTGAAGATGCCGCGATATAATCGCCGCCGCGGCCGATTTACCCGCAAGAAAGGGCGGCACCGCGAGAACGGATGCCATGATTCAACCTGAAGAAAAATTGACGCTTGAAGAACTGAAATCGCAGGTGAAATGTCCCAGGGATTTCATGTGCGTCGGAGCGGCGCTGGAGGATCTGTGCCGCGCCGAATTTGACGCACAATCGGGGATTCTGGAATGCCTGGGGTGCCATGATCCGGGCCCGATCCCGTGCCCGTTTGCCAAGCCGTTTGCAGCGGCATTCGCCTGCACGTGTCCCTTGCGAATCTATATCGCGCAGCACTTTGACCAGTGGAGCGCTGAGAGCACGTCGGTCTTGAAGGCTCGTTCAGGTTGATGTTTGGTGCGGCACGGTTGTAGCTCGGACGTTCTTGCTCTAACTCTGCGTCACGACACATACGGTCCGGCAAGCCCGGCATCCACTTTAGGCACGGCGTCAAAACGTCAACTGAATCCCGGCGTAGCTGGTCAGCAGTTCTGAACCGTGGATGTCGCGCCCGACCGAGAGCAGGGCGTGCCAATGCTCGGTGAAGTCATAGATGCATCCGAGGTTGAGGCCGGTGTGGTCCTTCTGGCCCCGGGCGCTGACTGTCGAGTGATTCAATTCGCCGCCAACGGCAAGCTTATCTGTGAGCTGCTTTTGTAGCACGACGCCGACGAATCCGTAATTGAGGTTCCCGGCGCCGGGGTTGAACCAGTAGCCGCCGCCGCCGTACACCGTCCATTGGCGGTTCTCCTCGCCCCAGCTCTTCTGCATCCAGACGGGCAGGAAGAACTGAGCCCGGCCGGTGCCGGTGCCGTTGTTGCGGTCGCCGGTCGGGAATTCCACCAGCGGGAAAGTTCCCACCTGCGGGCAGCCGGGGAACAACTGATCTTCCTGAATGAACCGATATTTGATCCCGAACTCGGTGTCGCCGTATCCGTATTTCAGGTTGTCCGCGACGTTCGGCCGGTCGTACGCCATCGGCGCCAGAACGTGGAGCTGCATGTTCTCGATCGGCCCGTAGTTGAACTCGACGTGCGGCAGGGTGCCGGAGACGCCGTCGCGAGCCCAGTTGTCGATCGTCGACAGATAGAGTTCGCCGTGACCCGTCTCGACGGGCTCGGGATCATCGGTGATGAAAGGCGGACCGGCCGTCGCCCGTTGGGACGGCAACCCGATGCAGATCACGGCAACGGCCGCGATGATGGTGAAGCAGCGTCCTGCCAGAAACGAACCTGTTTGCCGCGGGCTGGTTGATAGTTCCATGCCATTCCTCATGTTGATCCAAATGCCTTCAGTGGACCGGGCCATTGAAGCATCGTCGCCGCGAATTCTCAAGAAAGCGGCGCGGGAATCAACTGTTAGCTTTTCGTAAAGCTTGCCCGTCAATGGCCGGGCCTCGCGGGCGGTGCTATGATTGCCGGCCGCTCATGTCGCCGGCGGCCTTGTCTTATGGCGGCGCGCAGGAGGCCAGCGATGCAGCTTTCCAACCGTGAATTGTGGACGGCGTTGCATGGGATGGTTTTCGGGGCCGGATTTCTGCTGGCTTTTGCAGGCGGGCTTGTGGCGCTGTGGGGACTGCGATCCGAATGGGTGACCCCGGAAGGCGCACGCCGGACCCTGCGACGATTGATCGCCGTCACCTGGACCATGGCGATCTTTGCATGGCTGGCGGTCATCATTGGCACTTACGTCATCTATCCCTGGTATCGCGCCAAGCCGCCCGCGGGCGCCCCGGCCGCCGCGCTGGCCAATTACCCCAAGGCCCTGCTGATTTCCAAACCGCAAACCGAGGACTGGCACGAATTCGGCATGGAATGGAAGGAGCACGTCGCCTGGTTCGCCCCCATTCTCGCCACGGCGGTGGCCGCTGTCGTCACACAGTACGGCCGGCAACTGGTGCGCGATGCGAAAGTGCGCCAAGCCCTGCTGGTGCTCTATACGGTGTCGTTCTTTTGCGCCGCGGTGGCCGGGCTGTTCGGCGCGTTCATCAACAAGATGGCGCCGACGCGATAGGTCTTGAGCATGATTCAGACTGCGCCAGGGAGTTGTCCATGACAATGTCGAATGACTCGGAAAAAATCCCGAACGGCCCGGCCTGGGCGGCGATTCTGGCCGCGGGCATCGGTTGTCTTGCGCTGGGAATCCTGATCGTGCTGGGCGAACGATCTGCGTTCTTTGCCAGGCACCTGAACTTCTACGATCCGGTTGGCAATCTGACCGGTAAGACAATTGTTGGCATTGTCCTGTGGCTGATCGCCTGGGCCATCCTGCACGTCCGTTGGAAGAATTGCGATCTCACCAACACCGCCACCATTATGGCCGTGACGATCGTTCTGGTCTTTCTGGGCGTGTGCCTCTCATGCCCATTGGTTTTCGACATGTTTTCCGGCAAATGAAACGGAGTTGCCGATGCCGACCGATTACCCCGCCGCCTTCGCGGCGCTGCGTGCGATCATGAAGAAGCATTCCGGCGGCATGATCGTCAAATCCGACAAGCCGGACGATTTCACGCTCGTCACTCGCGCGACCGCTCCCAACGGGCACCCGATGTGGTTTGGCGCGGTCCTCATGAAAAAGAGCGCTGTCACCTATCACCTGATGCCGCTCTATTTCAATCCGAAGCTGCAAGCCGCGGTGGATCCCAAGCTACTGGCTCGCAAGCAGGGCAAGACGTGTTTCAATTTTCAACGGCCGGACGATGTCTTGTTTGCGAAGCTCGATGAACTGACCGCCGAGGCTCGCCGCCAATGGGAGACACTTGGATTTCTGAACGCCGCCACAGATTGCGCACGGAGCCCATTACATGAAGTCAAGCCACTCAGCAAAGGCAAAAGCGCCGCCGGCAAGACCCGTCGCCGCAAAGCCTCATCCGGTCATTAGCTCGGCCGCACATCTTCGCCGCGCCGCCAAAATCCTGTCCGCGCGCGATCCGGTCCTCGCCCGCTGCTTCGCCAAGCCGATCGACTTCAAACTCGCTCCCGGCCAATCGCCATACAGCACGCTCTTTCAGGCGATCGTTCAGCAGCAACTGTCGCCCAAAGCCGCCAACACCATACTCGGCCGGATCAAAGCGCTCGATCCCCACGCGGCGATTCCCCAGCCCGCCGATCTGCTGAGAACGTCGGACGATTTGCTGCGAGGCGCCGGCCTGTCGTGGAACAAGATCACCGCCGTCAAAGACCTCGCCGCAAAGACCATGGACGGAACGGTTCCCACGTCCGACCTGATGCTGGTCCTCAGCGACGACGAGATCTCCCAGCGACTGACCGGTATCCGCGGCATCGGCCAGTGGACTGTCGAGATGCTCCTGATCTTCCACCTTGGCCGTCGCGATGTGTTTCCGATCGGCGACTACGCCCTGCGGCGCAGCATCTCAATCGTCTACGGCATGAAGGAAGTGCCGTCGCCCAAAGAGATTCTCCCGCTGGGCGAACCCTGGCGTCCGCATCGCACCGCCGCATCGTTGTATCTCTGGAATTACATCGACCCTGAAGGCTCGGATTCGATGGTGCCGTAGCGGGCGGGCAAGAAACATGCATCCGGAATGTAAGGCCAGACAGAATGCGTCGTGAACTTTCCCGAAACCCACCGGCGCAATCAACTGAATGATATCGGCGTGCCGGTTTCGTCCAGGGCGCGGAAATACCCCAAGATGCAGGCAGCGTTGCGGACGCAAATCTGGATGTGGTTCTTGGCCAGGAAGCCGGCATCGGGATAGAGCCTCGCACCTTCGATGAATGCGGCGCGGACGGTGTCAAACGGTGGCTTCCCCTCGTCTTCGTGCGTCTGGTGCAGCGTGCGGATGACCGCACAATCGAGATTGCGTTTTAATTTGTCTCCTCCGCCAGTGTTCCGCGGCAGCGTCATTCGCCCCCCAGCCGCTGATTCGACCAATTGCTCGTACGCTTCGCGGACCATTACGATGAAACGGGAATCCAGGAGATTCAAACAGTACCGAAGGTCGATGATCGCGCCGATTACGGCAGGGTTCTTGATCTTCTGCCCGGAGTGTCGTGGTCGCCGCGCGATTTCGCGGGCGAACTCAAACGCCCGCCGGGCGTTGTGTTCCCAGAAATACACGCCGTCACCAAGCCAATCGTAATCGTTGTGGCTTTGTTTCAGGGACGCCTTGCCAGCCAGCACGCGCTCCGACAGTGCCCGGTCGCAACCGTGGTAGCCAAGCACGAAACTGGTGGAAGCGGCGTCCACGATTAGCGATATCGCTTGGCCAGACGGATGCCGTTGGGTGAGGCTTTATGCCGCTCGGCAATGCCGGCGCGCAAAAGAAACGCCTTGGCCTTGGCGGGGTCGCGGTTCTCGCGCCGCATTTTCCGAGCGGCTTGAAGGTATTCTCGTACGATTTCTTCCACGCTCTGCACCATAGATTCATTATCGACTCATTTCCCTGTGGTGTCCAGCAGGCATTCCGTTCAGCAGATTGGAACACTGCGATGGCCCGATCCTTTGCGGATGCGCCGTCGTCGTGCTAATAATTCGACCCCATGACCAACACCAAAGAAGCGAAAACCAAGTCGGCGAACAAGAAGCAACCCCGCCCGCCGAAAAAACTTTCGCGCGTTCACAAGCCCGCCGACATGTCCATCGAGGCGTGGCAAATCGAATTGCGCCGCCAATTCGGCCGTGAGCAGGCGTTCAAGCTCGAAAACCTGGGCGACGAGCCGGTTTTCTCCGATTTCCAGGTCACCAACCCGCAGAGCAAAAGCACCTACCGCGTGGCCATCCGCGGCGACGCCCTGGGCGATAATTTCTGCTCCTGCCCTGATTTCACCACTAATACACTCGGCACCTGCAAACATATCGAATTCACGCTGGCCAAGCTGACCAAGCGGAAAGATACGGCCGCAAAGCTGCGGGCCGGATTCCGACCCTCGCACAGCGAAGTCTACCTGCGCTACGGCGCCCGCCGTGAAGTGCGCCTGCGCACCGGCGCCGGCTGCCCGCCGGAACTGGTGCGCCTCACGCACAAATACTTCGACGCCGACGGAGTTTTGCGCGATACCGCCTTCGGCCAGTTCGAGGAATTTCTCTCGCAGTCATCTCGTTTCGATCACGATCTGCGCTGCCACGAGGATGTGCTCGGATTCGTCGCCGAAGTCCGCGACCGGCAGCGCCGCCATGAACGCATCGAGGCCGCCTTCCGCGACGGCATCCGCAGCCCCGAATTCAACAAACTCGTCAAGGTTCCCCTCTACGATTATCAACGTGAAGGCGCACTCTTCGCCGCGCGGGCCGGCCGCTGCCTCATCGGCGATGAAATGGGCTTGGGGAAAACCATCCAGGCCATCGCGGCCGTCGAAATCATGGCCAAAGAATTTGGCGTCGAACGCGTGCTGGTCGTCTGCCCCACCTCGTTGAAACATCAATGGGAACGCGAGATCGAGAAGTTCGCGACGCGCACCACGCAGGTCATCGGCGGCCTGCGCCCCCGGCGCCAGCAGGGTTATGCCGCGAATGCCTTCTACAAAATCACCAACTACGACACCGTCCATCGCGATCTGGACCTCATTGGCGAGTGGTCGCCCGATCTGGTCATTCTCGACGAAGCCCAGCGCATCAAGAACTGGAACACCCGCGCCGCACGCTGCGTCAAGCAGATCGCCTCGCCCTATGCCATCGTCCTCACCGGCACGCCCCTGGAAAACCGCCTCGAAGAACTCGTCTCCATCATCCAGTTCGTCGATCGCCATCGTCTCGGCCCCACGTTCCGCTTCCTGGCCGATCATCAAATCCACGACCCCGAAACCGGCCGGGTCGTCGGCTATAAAGACCTCGATTCCATCGGCAAGACGCTGGCCCCCATTCTGCTCCGCCGCCGCAAAAAGCAGGTTCTCGATCAGCTTCCCGAGCGGCTCGACAAGCACTTGTTCCTTCCCATGACGTCCCAGCAAATGGACATGCACGAGGAGAACCGGGCGCTGGTCGCCAAGATCGTGGCCAAATGGCGCCGCTTTGGCTTCCTCTCCGAGGCCGACAAGCAGCGCCTCATGATCTTCCTCCAGAACATGCGCATGAGCTGCGACAGCACCTATCTCCTGGACCACGAAACCGACTTCGGCGTCAAGGCCGACGAACTGGCCACGCTCCTGGGCGAAATGCTCGAACAGCCCGACACCAAGGTCGTCATTTTCAGCCAGTGGCTTCGCATGCACGAACTCCTCCAGCGTCGTCTCAAGGAGCGACAGTGGGGCCACGTCGTCTTCCACGGCGGCGTCCCCGGCATGAATCGCAAAAACCTCATCGACCGCTTCCGCGAGGATGACCGCTGCCGCGCCTTCCTCTCCACCGATGCCGGCGGCGTCGGATTGAATCTCCAACACGCCTCGGTCGTCGTCAATATCGACCTGCCTTGGAACCCGGCCGTCCTCGAACAGCGCATCGGCCGCGTCCACCGCCTCGGCCAGCGACAGCCGGTCCGTGTCGTCAATTTCGTCGCCCAGGGCACGATCGAGGAAGGAATGCTCTCCCTGTTGAAATTCAAGACCTCCCTCTTCGCCGGCGCCCTGGACGGCGGTGAAAAGGAAGTCTTCCTCGGCGGCAGCCGCCTCAAACGCTTCATGGAAACCGTCGAGACCGCCACCAGTTCCATCCCGCAACCGGCAGCCCAAGACCCGCCGGAAGATTACGAATCCACCGACGGCAACGGCCATCCCGAGGCCGCCCAACCCGAATCCGCCGTTGCAACGCCCGCGGCGCCAACGATTATTACTCCCCAAGCCGACCCCTGGTCCGGCCTGTTACAAACCGGCCTTGCCATCCTCGAACAACTCGCCGCCGCCACGCACCCCACAGCCCCTTCTTCTCCTCGTGCCGCCTCCGGCACCGCGGCATCCCCCGGCCTCTCCTTCGTCCATCGGGACGCCCACACCGGCGAAACCTACCTCAAGTTCCCGGCCCCCAGCCCTGAAGTTCTCGATCGGGTTCTCGGCGCCGTCGGCTCGCTGCTGGAGAGGTTCAAGAGGTAGAATTGCCATTGCATTATCTATACTACAGCGTATAATACACAGGGTCGTATGGAGCTGACGTTTCTCTATATGCCGGGATTTGTAAGGGAGTGGAACCGCCAGCGACTGACCGACTCCGACCTTAGGGCGCTTGAGGAGACGATCGCAAGAGCCCCGGATGCAGCGCCTGTCATGCGTGGAACGGGTGGGCTGCGAAAGATGCGTTTCGCGCCTCCATCGACGCACCGCGGAAAGAGTGGCGCGACAAGGGTTGGCTTCGCGTATTTCCGCGCAAAGGCCGCGATCATTGTTGTCGCGATCTTCGCGAAGTCCAACGCGGCAAATTTCACCCCCGCGCAGCGAGTGGAATTCGAGAAATGGCTCAATCAGATCGAAAGGAATTTCAGATGAAGCGAAAGAAGCGAGACGTCGCAAGTGAGATCATCGCCGACCTGAAAGAACTGCACGCGACTCTCAAGGCCGGGATTCCGTTGCGGACGAAATACACCGTTCGCACGGTTCGCACCGTGCCTGATCCGGGAGCGTACGACGCCGCGGCCGTGCGAGCCACGCGAGAACTTGTGGGTGTCAGCCAGCCCGTTTTTGCGCGGATGTTGGGCGTATCGGCGGCATTGGTGCGCTCATGGGAGTGCGGCCTGCGCAAGCCCGCCCCCATCGCGCGGCGGTTGCTGGACCTGATGCGTGCTAATCCTTCCAATTGGCGCAACATGGTCGAAGCGGCTTGATGCACCCAGCGCCCATCCGCTCATCGCTGTCCATCGGCACCGTCGCCACCGCCGGGCGAAGCCTACCTCAAATTCCCCGCCCCCCAGCCCCGAAATCCTCGACAGAGTACTCGGCGCCGTCGGCTCGCTGCTGGAGAGGTTCAAGAGGTAGAGCCAGGTTCAATGAAAGTTCATCGCAAGAACCAACAAAATCACGCCGCTTATGAACATGCCGACGAGCGCTAGCCAGGGTGACTCACGCGCCAAGCATGACGTTACGCCAAAGCCAATTCCGGCCAGCGCGAAGCAAACGACCGCCCCGAGCGTGATGTCATTCGCAAGCACCGTGTTAGATCGTAATACGGCGATTCCGAAAAAAAGGCACACCGCAGACGCGCCAGCCAACGATGCAGACATACACCCCCAGCGATCCGAAATCTGCGGCGGCTGCGGTGTTTCATAATCGAGCTTCTCCACTGTCGCTCCTCACCT
This sequence comes from uncultured Tepidisphaeraceae bacterium, assembly GCA_964420285.1. Taxonomy (GTDB): domain Bacteria; phylum Planctomycetota; class Phycisphaerae; order Tepidisphaerales; family Tepidisphaeraceae; genus CAYQTE01. Next base: position 49,378 of record CAYQTE010000016.1, on the reverse strand, counting down.
GGCATGTTCCCGCCCTGACGCCCCCGTCGGTCTTCGAAATACTACAACCGCCCGCATTGCCCCGCAATGCTCGACATGACTTTGCCAGCACATCGCTTGGCCTGTAGAATGCATGCATGAAGACGATGCTGATTCTGCCGGACGCACTGGCGAGGCGGCTGAAGCTGCGGGCCGTTCGTGACCGCCGCAAAGTCAATGACGTAGCCGCTGACATTCTCCGCGCCGCTCTGGCGCCGCGGGCAAAACGGCGGACGGAGAAACCTGCGGTTATCGTCAAGGACAAGAGAACCGGCTTGCCGGTCATTCAATGCCGGCGGGCGGCGCCAAAGGGCCGGGAGTTGACGCCTGACCTTGCCGCCGAAATCCTGGCCTCGCAGGAAGCCGGATGGGTGCGTGATTCTGGCTGAACCACCGCAATCGCCCGCAGTCCTATACCCTACGACCATGTCCTCCACCCTCACCTCGCACACCCTCGCCACCGCCGGGCGTAACCAACTGCTCGACGTGACCGACATCGTCCGCCGCGTCGTCCGCGATCAGCGGGTTCTCGACGGCATGGCGATCGTCTATATCCCGCACACGACGGCGGCCGTTACGATCAATGAGAACGCCGATCCCGACGTTCAGCACGACATCCTTGCCAAGCTGGAATCGCTGGTGCCGCATCGCGAGAGCTATTACCTCCACGCCGAAGGCAACAGCGACAGCCATGTCAAAACCTCGCTGGTGGGAAACAGCGTCATCGTCCTGATCGAGCACGGCCGGCTCGTCCTGGGACAATGGCAGGGAATCTACTTCTGCGAATTCGACGGCCCGCGCCAGCGACAAATGCTCGTCCGGCTGGTCGATTTTGGCGTCCCATCGACGGCGGCCGGGCCGTGACATCATCTGATGACGGCACATAGCGGGTAGTGGAAGAGTGTCAGCTCACACGGCGCGCCAAGGCCCTATTCAGCGGGCCAATATGATTGGGCCGAGCCGGCCGGAAAAGACCTGGCGCACGAACTCGCTGGTTTATTGGCGAGGAGATTTCAGCCGATTCACACGGCCGGTCGATTCGACGACGTAAAGCAACCGATCGAGCGGCGGCTTGAGCAGGTCAAGCAGGAACGGCGCAAAGGGAATCAGGGCCGGCAGGGCGTTGGATGGGGCGTCGATGATAACGACGGGCAGCGGCGGGGTTTTCAGGTTCTGTTCGTGCTCGATATTCTTGTCGATGCTGACAAACACATCGAATTTGGCCGCGGCCGATTTCAGAAGCGCGCCGTTGCCAAGGGTTTCCCATCTCATTTCGCTTGTCGTGCTGATTTCATGGCCGGGCAGGCGGCGACGAAAACGTCGGTCGACGTTGTGATCGAAGAGCACTTTCACGGCGTTTGCAGATCGGCGAGCAGATCCTTGGCCGCCAGGTCGAGCACGGCGAGCGATTGCTCGCGGGATACGCCGTCGAAGCCGACGAGGAATTCGTCAAGCGTTTCACCGGCGGCCAGCGAGTCCAACAGGTTCTTGATGGGTACGCGCGTGCCATAAAAGCACGGGGTGCCGCTGACCCGGCCGGGGTTGATCCAGATCAGGCCGAAAAGCGGATGGCTGGGCTGGATCTTGTCGCCTTCGAGAAGGTCCGGTGCCACGGGTTTGATGTTCTTCAGCGGCATGAAATGTGCTGGAGCGAGCATATGGGTTTCCTGAAACGTTCAAGGGATTGTAGCGCGGTTATCCTCACTGCTCAATTCCCGATCGCCCGTTCGCTTTCTTCCTGGCCGAGCAAGTCATCCCCAATACCGGACGACGTACGCCCGCTGCGTTGATCGATCCCAGACCACAAGGATATCTTCGTCGTGGCCAGCCATCATGAAGCGGCGGACGGGCAATTTGCGTTGCACGGTCAGCGGTGTCCCGACCGGGGGTGTCTCGCCTATTGAATTGCTCTGCTCAGCCATGATTGTCGTCTTCCCATCATTTCAGCGGCGTCAATGTAATCGGCCCCAGCAACCCGCTGGGCACGATCGGCCACTTCGACGCATCGAGGGGCTGATAATCAATGCCGACGATGTTGGCGTCGTACATGATCTTCCAGTTGACCTTGTTCACGTCCAGGTCACGGATGCGGTTGGCGGCGAGGTTGGTAACCTCGATGTCGAGGTGGTTGCGGCCGGGTTTCAGTGCTGTCGCGGAAATGGGCATTCTGAACGGAAGGCTCCAGATCGTGCCGAGGGATTGGCCGTTGAGCGTGACGCGGGCGGATTCGCGGACGTCGCCCAGGTCGAGCATGTAGTTGGCGGCGTCGCCGGCGGGGCGGTCGAAATCGACTGAATAGCGGGCGGTGCCGGCGAAGGCCTTGGTGTCGGGGCCGCCCAGGTCGGTCCAGCTTTTGGCGGTGGGGGTGGCGATCGTGGCGGGGAGATTCGGGCCGCCTTCGAGGAATGTAATTTGCCACGGGCCGGTGATGGGAACGGCCGGCCCGGCGCTGGCATAGACGGGCCAAGTCGCGGCGTTGGGTGCGGCGGGTTGGTTGCCGAGCCGCAGGATGACGGACTGGCCGGGAGCAAGTTGCAAGGTTACGGCGTTCGACGACCCCGGGACGGGCGCGGCGGCGCCCGTGCGGCCGGTGAGCGGGTCCATGACAAGGGCCGACGAAAACGGCGTGGCAAGCGCGACGGCTTTATCAAGCGCCGTTCCGGTGAGGTTGGTAATGAAGTACCAGGTCTGATCGCCATCGCTACGGCGGATGAAGCGGATGCCGTCGTCGGACATGGTCTCGCGGCGGAAATGAATCGAATTGAGCGCATCGCTGGCCCCGGCGGCGATCATGAACATGCCGGAGCCAATTCGCGCCACGGACATGCCGGCCTGGCCCTGCTGGATCGGGAGTTGTACTTCAAGCAATTTGAGTTGCGAGAGCCGCTGCTGCAAATCGGACAATCCGGGCACATCGCTGGGCAGGGCATCGGCAAAGATGACCGTTGCCCCGGCCATGGCGAAGTCGCGGAGTTTCTGCATCGTCTCCAGCGGGATATGCACGCACGGCGGGACGACGATCGCCTTGTAGCTGCCGCCGGGGAGGGCGATGTCGGCGTCCTTGACGGCGGCGGATTGAATCTGGGCGTCGGAGATGTAATCAAACGCATAGCCGCGATCGATCAGTTCCTGGGCCGTCTTGGCGAAGGGGGTCTTGTCCATCCAGGTCTGGTTGGTGGCGAAGTTGATGTTCAGGCCGTCGGGATTGGCCCAAAGATCGTATACGGGAAAGTAGAGAAGCAGATCGTTGTCGGGCGTGCCGCGTTGCAGGACGGATTGGCAGTGCGTGAGATATTGAACCATCGCGGGCAGGTCGTGCCAGAGCGTGTTGCGGTCGTTGAATTCGACGGAGGCGTAGAAATTCCACCCGGGCCAGATCGCGTCGGCCGGGGAATAGCACGAGCCGTGGAAGATGATGCGGTTGATGCCGTTGACGAAAAGCTCATCGGCTTCGGGCTTCATATCCGGCAGGCCGGCACGGAAGTGGTCGCGGAGCCAGGTGAAAGTTTCGCTGGAAGCCAGGGGTTTGCCGGCGACATGAGCGGCCGACGAAGCGAAGCGCGTGATGAGCGGCCGGGCGCCTGGGCGGGCAGGGTCGATATCGAGGGCTTCGTGTCGATAGCCGGGGATGGGAAATTGCTGGCCGCCGAAGATTTCGGTTTCGGGGACGTCAGTGGCGGCATAGGCATCCAGGAGATTGGTGGGCGAGCCGTGGGCCTGTTCGCGGGAGAGCCAGCCGTGCGTGTGGCACCAGGCATTGAAGGCCTTGATGAAATCCAGATGGAGCTTGGCGAGGGTCTGGCGGTAATCGGATTTGACGCGGATGACGGTTTGCGGATCGCCGGCGCCGTTCAGTTCGGCGGCATGCGTGGCGATGTTATAGCGATTGAGTGCCAGAAAAGCGGCCGGGAACGCGGCGTCCCAATTGCCCATGTATTCGAAAGAGTCGTGGAATTGCGCGTCAATGAGATCGTCGGGGAAACCCTTGAACGCGGTGTCAAAGCGTGAGAGATAATGAGCCAGGGCATCGGTGGAATATGGATCGAGAACCAGACCTTCGCCGCCGGGCGCGGCGCGCTTGACCTTCATGTTGGTGGGTTCGGCAATGAGCGTGTCATTGTTGCCGAACGTGAGCTTGGTATCGGCATCGGCAGGTTGGATGGTGGGCCCGCCCATCGGCCAGCCGGTGCCGATGGCCATGTCGGTCTTCATGCCCAGCGTTTTTGCCTGCGTGGCGGTGAAGCGGAGCATGTCCATGTAGGCAGGGGAGAGAAAGTCGATATTGCGGCTCTCAGCGCCGTGGACGCCGTAGATGGGCGTGATCTCGATGCCCCCGATGCCGGCCTGATTGAACTCGGCCAGTTGTCGGGAGATGTTGTCCTTGTCGACGGCGCTGCCGGGCCACCACCAGCGCGTCCAGGGTTTGGTGATGACGGTGACGGGCGGCCATGCAAGATCGGCCGGCGCGGTGGCCTGGCCGCTGGAGACCAGGGGCGCGGTGAGTACACACAACAGGGCGAAGAGAATCGAGCGGGAAATGCGGCGGCACGCACTGTCCCCCTCTCCCTGTACTCTGGGAGAGGGTTGGGGTGAGGGTTCTGACGTGCCAGTGCGACCATCCAATCCGACCCCCACCCTAGCCCTCCCCCTGAGTACAAGGGGAGGGGAAAAGAGGAGCGGATCAGCACGGTATGGTTGCCGGTGCGTCATTGTTATTTCTCGACATAATCCGTTTTGGTGACATGCTCCATGTTGGTCATGGTGATGGTCGGGGATCGGCTGCTGGTCACCATGAAGCGCGTGAACGTGATGTCTTTGCCGTACTGGGCGGAGCCGGCCGTTTGGGCGGTGATGGTGATATCGCTGAACGAGACTTTGGAGATGGGCATTTCGGCCAGGCCCTCGAAGCTGAGGCCGGTGGTCACGTTGTTGGCGGTGATGTGGTCGATGTGGACATCGCGGAGGATGGGCGTTGTTTCAGAGACCGGGGCGGGCTGCGTGCGTTGATACTGGCTGGTGAGCAGGAAGGCGGTCTTCACGCCGGTCATGGTGATGTTCGAGATGACGACATCCTCGACGAGGCCGCCGCGGCCGCGCATGCTCTTGATGCGCACGCCGTTGTCGGTGCCGTTCCAGGTGCAATCGCTGCAACGGATGTGGCTCACGCCGCCGGAGGTCTCCGAGCCGATGACGATCCCGCCGTGACCGTGCCCGACGGTGCAGTGCGTGACGGTGACATCCTGGGTGGGACGGTTGACGCGCCGGCCGTCGGCGTCACGGCCGCTCTTGATGCAGAACGAGTCGTCGCCGACATCGGCATAGCAGCCGTCGATATTGACGTGACGGCAGGAATCGATGTCGCAGGCATCGGTGTTGGGTGAGTTGGATGGGTTGACCATGCGGGTCTTATCGAGGGTGATGTTGTCGCTGAAGAGAAGATGCAGGGTCCAGAAGGGGGATTGAGTGAAGGTGACGCCTCCGATGTGGATGTCGGTGCAATCCTTGATCTGACACAGCGGCGGGCGCAGGCTGGTGGAAGGGAGATTGCTGGGCTGGGTGGCGGGCGTACGGCCGAGGTCGGCATCGGGTTTACCGGCCGGCACTCCACCCGCCCCTGATCCTCGCCCCGCGCCCAGCGATCCGCCGCCGGCTCCTGCAACGCCGCGGCCGCCCCACCACGTGCTGCCCTGTCCGTCGATCGTGCCCAGGCCGGTGATGGCGATGTGATGCACGCCATCGGCCCAGAGCAGCGGCCGCGGGCCGTTGGTCATGATCCCTTCCCAGCGCGAATAGACGGTGGGGTAATCGGCCTTGTTGGTTGTGAAGAGGATGGTGCCATCCTTGTCGATGTCGAGGGTCATGTTGTCGACGAAGTCGATCGGCCCGGTGAAGAACTTCCCGGCCGGGACATGGACGGTTCCGCCTCCGGCCTGCTTGACGGCATCAATGGCGGCGCGGAAAGCGGCCGTGCAGCTTGTCTTGCCATCGCCGACGGCGCCGAATTTGGTGATGTCGAAGGTGGGCTGCGTGGACGGGCGCGTGGAAAGCTGTGCCGATGACTGCGTGGCGCACGCGGCCAGGCGCAAGAGTGCGAGAATGATGATCGTCGCGATCGCAAAGCGGCGGGTATTGTGGGACATCGAATGAGGCTCCGTGATTTGGACCTGTTGGACGGGACAACTCTATGACCAAGTCCGCTGCCTGGTTCAGTGCCGACGAGAGTACCCAATGGCGGACTCGGTGTCACGCGAAAAAGGCCAGGCCGGCGAGCCCGATGAGGCGCGATGGTCTGAATGGAAATCCTAGCTCCGCCGGCGCTTGGATCGAGATCCGACAAACTGAATAATCAGCAAAAAGCCCACAAGCCACACTGCCAATCCGGAGAGCACCTGCCTCGTCACGATTCCAACCAACACGCCAATGGCAACGGCGACGAGGAATGGGACGACGACCGGACGCCACCACGAGCCGCGCAGGTATACGGAGATTCGCGCCTCCGAATCGGCCCACCATTTGGACAAGATTTCCCGGGCGCGATCGGCCTCGTCCTCCGGCACCAGGATGGGCGTACTTGAAAAATCGTTCACTGTGATCCAACGTGGTCACTCGTCGAAGACGGGGTGCAGGCCGGCGCATTTAAGAATGTCGGCGACCTCGTCGCAGTGCGTGTAGTGGGTGCGATAGACGGCCACGAGCTTCACGGGCCTCCGAAAATCGCACGTTTCATCGCGGCAGTCAACCAAATTCCAACGAACCGGCCGGCGGATTGTGCGTTTCTCGCCCAACGCAATCAGTTTCGCCAGAACGGGGATCAGGATCACGGCGGATCGTCGCCAATCAAAACCTCGGCGATTCCTTCATGAGCGTGCGTTCGAGGATCGTTTCCAGCGTGTCGCAGACGCGGTGGATCTGGCGGGTGGTCAGCGTGTTGAAGAAGGGCAGGGCCAGGGTGCGGGCGGCGACGTGTTCGCAGATGGGATAGTCGCCGGGTTTGTAGCCGAAGGATTCGGTCATGTACGGCTGCAAGTGGATCGGCGGGAAATAGTTCGAACAGCCGATCCCTTCAGAGCGCAGTTCCTTGATGATCTGGTCGCGGTCGGCGGGAGTGAACAGGTCGTTCAATCGCACCACAAACACGAACCAGCTCATGAAGGTGTCATCGCTGAGCGTCGGCATGATGAGGAACCGGCTGGTCATCAGGCGATCGATGTATGCGTTGGCGACCCGGCGGCGCTGGGTGAGGATCTCGTCCAGCCGGTGGCATTGCGAGACGCCCAACGCCGCGGCGATTTCGCTGAGGCGATAGTTATAGCCGAGGCGCTGATGGGCCAGCCACGCCATGCCGTCGCGGCCCTGGTTGCGCAGACTGCGGCAGGTGGTGGCGAAGGCATCATCATCCGTGACGATCATGCCGCCCTCGCCGGTGGTGATCTGCTTGTTGGGATAAAAGGCGAAGACGCTGGCCCGGCCGAAACCGCCGATGCGCCGCTCGCCGAAGCGCCCGCCGAAACCTTCGCACGAGTCCTCGATGAGGATCAGTTCATTCTTCTGGGCGAGTTGTTCGAGTTCGACCATTCCGCCGGGATGGCCGAAGGCTTCGACGGCCACGATGGCGCGGGTCTTGGGCGTGATGGCGGCGGCGGCTTTGGTCAGATCGATGTTGAGGGTCTTGGGATTGATATCTGCAAAGACGGGCTTGGCGCCGACGTACAGGATGCAATTGGCGCTGGCGACAAAACTGAAGGGCGTCGTGATGACTTCATCGCCGCTCTTGATGCCGGCGGCGAGCATGGTCAGATGCAACCCGGCGGTTCCGTTGCAGACGCCGACGCCATGCCGCCGCCCGGCGATCTTGGCGCAGGCGGCCTCGAATTCATCGAGTTTGGGGCCGATGGAAAGGGTGGGGGTTTGCAGCACATCGACGACGGCATCGATGTCGCGCGGGCTGATGTCCGGTGACGAGAGTGGGATGGGCTTGGGCATAAATTCTAATCAACCGCAAAGACGCTGAGATGGAAGATACCTTAGGAGACGATGGTGCTGATGGCGAAATTCCGCGCGATTCCGCTGGAGAGGAAGGGGCGAGGTTTTGAGCTTTGGCCTTGGCGTGATTTTACCTTTGCGTCGTGGCGTCTTTGCGGTTAACTCGCTTTGATGTTAATTCTCTTCACATCGGCGATCTTCGTCCGATAATGTCATTATCGACCTCGGAGCCGTCGCCGCATGAGTCTTAACCGTTCGACAACTGACAGCCCTCCCGCACCGCCGCCGCCGCGCCGGCAGAGCAAGGGGAATGCCGATTTCTGGCGGGCCATGCGCTATTTGTGGCCGTATCGACTCACGGTTTTCACGTCAATCGTATGCGCACTGTTTGTGGGCGTCTGCATGACCGGCGGGCTGGGGACCATGCTGCCGATCATGAGCGTGCTGATCAGCGGCGACAGCGTGCAATCGTGGGCCTACCGCCGGGCGGCTCAGGCCCGGCTGGGGGCGCAACTGGCGGATGATCCCTTCAAGGTGCAGATTCTCCGCGCGCAAACCAAAGGCGGACCGGCCGATGTGATGCAATGGACCGGCGGGCAGATTCTCGAATTGACCGGGAATGACAATCCGTCGGCGAATAGCGCAATCGGCGCGTTCTCCGGCGCCAATCCGGGGAAAGCCGGCGAAGAAGCTCGTGCCCACGCGACGGAGGTGTTGCGGACGATTGCCCTGGCGGGGAACGATCCCGTGCCGCTGGAGGTCTACACGGCCATCGCCTCGGCGCCGGGTGTGCCGGCGAGCGTGAAGCTGAATCCGATCCATGAATACACGCGCTGGGGCTTGACCGTAACGGCGTGGCTACCCAGGAAGCCCGTCTGGTCGATAGCGGCCGTGTTTGGGCTGATCGCGCTTTTGACCGTGGTGGGGAATGTGGTGCGGTTCTTTCAGGAATATCTATCGGACAAAGTGGCGATCATGGCGGTCGATGACATCCGACGGCATTTGTACGACCACGTGCTGCATCTTTCGCTGGACAAATTCGGCGAGCAGGGGACCAGCGATCTGACCAGCCGTCTGGTGCAGGACTGCAACAACCTTCAGGACGGCTTCAAAACCGTGCTGGGCCAGAGCATCCAGGAACCGATCAAGGCGGCGATGGCGTTTGGTCTGGCGATGTTCCTGAGCTGGAAACTGACCGTGTTCATCCTGGCGTTCGGGCCGGTGATGTATTTCCTGATCCGGAAATTCGGCCGGAAGATGCGCAGGGCCAGCCGCAAGGCATTGGAAAGTTCCTCGACAATGCTGGGCCAGCTTGAGGCGACACTGAACGGGATTCGGGTGGTGAAGGCGTCGGGGGCCGAGCGATACGAACGGCGGCGGTATCGGACCATCATGGGCGGTCTGGTTCGCGAGCAATTGCGCATGAGCCGGATCGACGCCTACAGCGCCCCGACGCTGGAAACGCTGACTTTGTTCGTGGCCGGGGCCATCGTCCTGTATGCCTCCTACATGGTACTGGTGCTGGGAACGCTGGATGCCGCGCTGCTGATCATGGTGATGGTGTCACTGGCGAGCATCGGCGAAAGCCTGCGCAAATGCAGCAAAGTGACCAACGCCCTGCAAAAGAGCAATGCGGCGGCGGCAAGAGTGTTCCAATCATTGGACATGCCCGTCGAGCGGCCGCGTCCGGCCGGCCGGCACACCGCCGGCGACACCGGCGTGACATTGCCGCCTCTGCAACGCGAGATTCGATTCACAAACGTCACTTTCGCCTATCCCGGCGCAACGGGCAACGCATTGCAGGATGTGAATCTCGCCGTCGCCAGGGGCCGGTCCATTGCCATTGTCGGCCGCAACGGCAGCGGCAAAACCACGCTCATGGCGCTCTTGCCCAGGTTCTACGATCCGCAGGGCGGCAGTGTCAGCATCGACGGCGTCGACCTCCGTGCCGCCAAATTATCCAGCGTACGGCGGCAGATGAGCCTGGTCACGCAGGACAGCGTCGTCTTTCCGGTTACGATCGCGCAGAACATCGCCTACGGGAATCCGCGAGCCACCCAGAGCCAGATCGAATCGGCCGCCAAGCGAGCCTTCGCCCACGAGTTCATTCTCGAAAAACCGGCCGGTTATGCGACGGTGCTCGGCGAGCAGGGCGGATCGCTCAGCGGCGGGCAGCGGCAGCGGCTGTGTATCGCGCGGGCGATCCTGCGCGATGCGCCGATCCTGATTCTTGACGAAGCCACCAGCCAGGTTGATGCCGAAAGCGAACACCTGATCCAAACGGCCATCCAAACCCTGATGCACGAGCGCACGACCTTTGTGATCGCCCATCGCCTGGGGACGATCCTGAGCGCCGACGAGATTGTCGTGATGGACCGCGGGCGGATCATCGGACAGGGGAGCCATGAGGGGCTAATGGGTTCGTGCGAGACATATCAGCAGCTTTATGAGAGGCAGATGGTGATGGCGCCGGCGGGGGAATGAGTGCAGGGGAGCGGGCACAGTGGCGGGGTGGCCGATTCATGGTGCATGTGCAACTCTGGTAAATGTTGCAAAGAAAAACTCGGAATTGTTAGAGTGGCTGCAACGGCGGCGAGAATTGCTGGTATGAGAGTTATGCCAGTATGTCCGGGGGTCCGTGTTGGCAAGCCGCGAGTGCGGGTCCAACAAACGGGCCGAAGGGCGGTATGTAGTGGAGGTCGGGTGCTATTCTGGTACCTGCGGCCTGGCGGAGGAAATGGTGGAGTTTTTCGGCAAGTCGATTTTAGGTAACGAGTTACAAACGGAAACAATCATCTAAGTTGGATGTGCGGCTGGCCTGCCGGTTGTTGAGGGCAGGCCGGTGTAGCGGAGGGAATCGCAGAGTTCGCAATACAAACATGAGTTAAATGCTCGGGAGTGACCGAGTGTGTTCGCGGGCGGCGCGTGCCGCCTGACAGGCCGCGTTGAGGTCCAGATCCGTGTTTCCGCCGGGTTTCGACGGTAAAACGGGAAATGGACGGCAAAGGGGCGGATGCGACACCTCGGGACTCGATGAGCGAAAGGAGCAACGCGATGGCGGCGAAAAGTAAAGTGAGTCTGTTGGCAGCGATCCTGCTGATGGCAGCCTTGGCGATGCCGGCGTTTGCCGGTGGTGGCGGCGGCGGTGGCGGCGCTGGTGGTGGTGGTGGTGGCCGCGGTGGCCGCGCTGGCCGCGCTGGCGCACCTGGCGGTGGCGCACCTGGCGCTGGTGGACCTGGCGCTCGTGGCCCCGGCGGCGGCGGCCCGGCTGCCCAGTTGACCCAGATTCAGACGACGCTCGGCCTCGATGCGGCTGAGACGACGATCTCCCCGAAGATCACCACCGTTCTGGAAGACCTCGTGGTCGTTCAGAGTGGCGCTGGCACCCTGTTCGCCCGTGGCGGCGGACGCGGCGGACGTGGCGGCGGCGCGGCTCCGGCAGCCCCGGCGAATGAAGTGGCGACTGCCCTTGCCGACCTGAATACCACGACCGCAGCGGCTGACTCGACTCCCGATGCGATCAAGGCCAAGGTCGATGCCTTCCGTGCAGCCGTCAAGACTGCCTCGGACAAGCTGACCAAGGACCGCGCTGACCTCAAGGCGGCCGTGAATCCGAAGCAGGAAGCCCAGCTCATCGGCTTGGGCGTTCTGAACTAAGGACAGCAAATACTCCGGCGGGTGTGGCCAGACGGATCGACCGTGGCGAGGCCGAAAGGTCAGAAATCGCGACGGCGCCCGATCAAAGGCGATCGGAAAGCGATACGCTTGGTCACACCCCGCCGGTTTGATTTGCTTTGAGGCAGGGAAGGCGTCAGATTTGGCTCCGCTTTGGTGGGTTCCGGCGGAGAACGGGTGGGGTGTTTGTCGGCGGACGGTGAAGGTATCGGGGATTGCAGTAGGGGGTGAGTGGGGCGAGGGGTGGGCGGGGCTGCAAGGTAAGCCCGGACGAAGCGGAGCCGGGACGCTGAGGAAAGCAGTTTGGGGCGTGGCGAGGCAGATCAAGCGATGCGCGAGCATGGGCCAGGCTCGCGGCGGCCCCGTTCCCAAGCGAACGGTATTCAGATCGCCCAGCGCCGCGCGGCGGCTGTTTGCCTGTGAATCAACGGAATTGGCCCGAGAGACTACTACCTACAGTGAGCAAAGGCGGCGCGTGCCGCCTGGTCTGACCCGGTGCGATTCGACTTACTCCCGTTTGCGTCGGGGCCGATGGGAGCCGGTGAATCGCCGGTGCGTCTGGCGGCGTGTCGACCGGGCCCAATCAACTCTCCCGAAAGGAGCAACGCGATGGCGGCGAAATCCAAGATTGGAATGCTGGCGGCGGTTCTATTGATGTGCGTATTGGCGATCCCGGCCTACGCCGGCGGTGGCGGCGGTGGATTTGGAGGCGGCGGCCGCGGTGGCCGTGGTGGCCGCGGCGGGAACGGCGGCGGTCCCGGTGGGGCAGTTGGCGGCCCTGGCGGTCCCGGCGGCGTTGGCGCTCCTGGCGGCGGTCCCGGCGGCAATTTCGGCGGTCGCGGTGGAGGGAACAATCAGGCCACCCAGCTTGCGAACATTCAGACGACGGTGGGATTCTCGGCCGATGAAATGGCCGCACTGCAATCGAAGCTCGTGGCCGTGTTGAACGACATTGCGGTCGTTCAAAGCGGGCAGGGCACAATGTTCACGAACGGCCGTGGCGGTGGCCGTGGTGGCCGTGGCGGCGGTGCTGCTGGAGTTGGCGGAGCGGCTGCCACTGGCGGCATGGGCGCTGCTGCCGGTGCGACGCAGAACGACGTGCAGAAGGCTTTTGCCGATTTGCAGGACGTGTTGGCGCAGGCCGATGCGACGCCGGATTCGATCAAGGCCAAGCTTGACGCATTCCGCGATGCCCTGAACAAGGCCCAGGAGACTCTGCTGAAGGATCGCAACGACCTCAAGTCGGCTCTGACCCAGAAGCAGGAAGCCGCGATGGTCACACTGGGCGTGCTGAACTGATGGTGGCCTAAGGACTGGGATGGGTGTGGCCAGATTTCGATATCGGCGGTCGGTGGCGGATCGCCGGCCATGGATTCCAACTAGGGAATCAAGAGATCGAAAAATGGCCACACCCTCCTGTTTGAGCATGCAGCGGGCGGCTGGGTCTGGTATGATGCCGGCTGGAAATTGAGCGATTTGTGAAACTTGGCGCCCGACCATGCATTCTCACAAGAGGAACAGCGGCCGTTGCGGTGGACCCGGACGGCGCAATATTCCGATTGAAACCAACGAATAGGAGCCGGCAATGACGCGACATGTATTCATGATTGGGCTGGTAACGGTGGTGGGCTTGGCGGTCTGCGCAAGCGTAAGGGCACAACCGGCGCCGGGCGGCGGCGGCGGATTTGGCGGAGGCGGGGGTGGGTTCGGGGGAGGTGGTGGCGGATTTGGAGGCGGTGGGGGCGGTTTTGGCGGGGGCGGATTTGGTGGTGGTGGCGGTCCTGGCGGCCCGGGCGGTGGGCAGGGCGGCGGAGGCTTCAACCTCCAGGCGATTCAAGACCAGATCAAACAGAACGCAATGGACAATCTGAGGACCAGGCTGGGCCTCAGCGATGATGAATTCGCGGCGGTTCAACCGCTGTTGACGAAAGTGATCGCGGATAATCAGGCCGTCAATGTTGGTTCCTCCGCCGGCGTGAACGGGATGCAGAACATTGCCAACGCATTCCGCAACGCTCGCAACGGCGGCGCCCCGGGCGGACCCGGCGGCGGCGTGGTGGTGCAAGGCGGCGGGCAGGGTGGGCCTGGCGGCGGCGGCGGTGGTGGCAGGCAGGCGTTTATCAGCATTCTTTCCTCGCCTTACGGAATTGCCCCCAGCGACACTCAGAATCAGGTTCAGAAGGCGCTGGATGATCTGAACCAGGTACTGGCCGATACCAATGCCACGCCGGATTCGATACAGGCAAAGATGGACGCGTATCGTGATGCGAAGCTCAAGGCGATCGAACTGCTTGAGAAAGACACTGTGTCGCTCAAGCAGGTGCTGACTGCCAAACAGGAGGCGACACTGCTGTCGATGGGCTTGGTCAAGTGAGGTGAATCGTGCCGCGGCCCCGCGGAGGCCGCAAGCGATGCCGGGCGGGTCGGACGGCGGCCCCCGAATGGGAAGGCCCGTGTATGCGGGCTGTGCCGCCCGCCGGATGTTGTTCCAATCCGCCGGGGCCGCGCCAGGACAGCGGTAAAGGATAACGAGAGCTGTGCAAGAAATCGTATCGATACTGACAACCGAAGGGCTGTTAACCCCTGACGCGGCCCGCGAAGTGAATGCGTCGGTGGCCAATGGGAAATCTCTGGACGACGCGATCAAGGCCGCCCCCAACGTCGTTGAGGAGAAGGTTCTTCGCTTCCTTGCCAAATATTACGACCTTCCGTTCCTGGACCTGGAAAAGGACGGCGCCGCCCGCGCTCCCAGCAAGGAGCAACTGGCGAAATACCCGGCCCGCATCCTGCTGGACCGCCGGCTCATGCCGCTGTCGGACAAGGCCGGCAACGGCACCGGCGCCGAGATCGTCACCAGCCGCGTGTTCGACGTGGCGGGGCTTGATGAATTGCGGCTGGCCACCGGATTGGAAATCCATCCCGTTCTGGCGGTCTCGACGGAAATCGACCGCTTCATCAAGACGCACCTGGGCGTCGGGGCCGACACCCTCCAGAAGATGGGCATCGGCACCAGCGACGAAGTCGCGGTTGTCGAGGATATCGACGAGAACCTCGACCTGACGTCGGCCGCCCACGATGCGTCGATCATCAAGTTCGTCAACCAGATCATGGCCGAAGCCCTGGAAATCCGGGCGACCGACGTTCACGTCGAGCCGTTCGAGGATTCACTGCGAGTGCGCTATCGTGTTGACGGCGTGCTGGTTGAAGCCAACATCCCCCCGCAGGTTCGAAAATTCCACGCGGCCATCGTGTCGCGTATCAAGATTCTGAGCAAACTGGATATCGCCGAGAAGCGCGTGCCGCAGGACGGGCGCATTCGCTTGAAAGTCGCCGGACGCGAAATCGACCTCCGCGTCAGCGTGATTCCAATGATTCACGGCGAGGCGGTGGTGCTGCGTATTCTGGACCGCGGCGACGCGATTCTGGGCCTGGAACACCTTGGATTCGGCAAGCGCGATATGACCGTCTGGGAACGCGTTCTGGACCTGCCGCACGGAATTATCCTGGTGACCGGCCCGACCGGTTCGGGCAAAACCACTACGCTGTACGCCGGCCTGTCCAGGATCAACAAGACCGACCTGAAGATTGTCACGATCGAAGATCCGGTGGAATACCAGTTGGTGGGAATCAACCAGATTCAGGTGAATTTGAAAGCCGGCCTGACGTTCGGCGCCGGCCTTCGCGCCATTCTGCGCCATGACCCGGACGTGGTGCTGATCGGCGAGATCCGCGACCGCGAAACGGCGGATATCGCGGTGCAGGCGTCTCTGACCGGACACCTCGTATTCAGTACACTGCATACCAACGACGCCCCCGGCGCCACCACGCGACTGGTGGATATGGGCGTCGAACCCTACCTGGTCGCATCCACGCTGGAAATGGTCATGGCCCAGCGACTGGTGCGTCTGATCTGCTCCAAATGCAAGGAACCGGTTCCGCAGAGCGATGTCGATAAGCTCAAGTCGGAATTCGGCAGCGTCGTTCCGGACGTCATTTACAAGGGCAAGGGATGCCGTGCCTGCCACGATTCGGGGTATCGCGGCCGCCAGGGTGTGTTCGAAATGATGCCCATGAGCGATGAAATTCACGCCTTGATCCTCGAAAGGGCCAGCTCACGCGATATCCGCAAGGTTGCCGTGGCGCAGGGAATGGCGAGTCTGCGCAAGGACGGCTGGCGACTGATTCGCGAAGGGAAGACAACGGCCGAGGAAGTTCTCCGTATGACTAAGGAAGAGGACTTGACGACCGACCATGACCAGCAGGTGGCTGGCGCGGCGGCGGCGGCCGCGGGTTGACCGCGGTGCGATTTGCAGAATAATCCGCAACAAGTCCGATTCTGTGTCCAGTGGCAGCCTCGGCCGGACCGAAAGCCAGGCAAAAAGTCCAAAGGTTGAACTGTATGCCCGTCTATGCTTATACCGCCCTGAGTAAAGAGGGACGTCGGACCAGCGGCACATTGAACGCCGATTCCCGCCCCGCGGCATTGGCGACCATGTCCAAACAGGGCTTGGCGCCGATCACCATCAACGAGACCAAGGACATGGCGGCGGCCAAGAAGGTGGCCGACGCCGCCCAGGCGGCGGCCGCTCCGGGGCTGGGCAAGGGCCGTATCTCGCAAAAGGCCATCGAGTCCTTCACGCGCGAACTGGCAAACCTGCTGGCCGGCGGCGTGCCGCTGGCTCGGTCGCTGAGCCTGCTGCGGCGCGAGGCCCCGGCCGGAACCGCCAAGGAACTGTGGGGCGCTGTTCACGACGACGTGGTGGGAGGCACGGCCCTGGCGGACGCCATGGCCAAGTTCCCGCGGACATTCACCAGCGTGTATGTGGCAATGGTGCGAGCCGGCGAGGCGGGCGGATTTCTCGACGTGGTGCTCAGCCAGATCGCCGAATTCCGTGAGCGCGAAGCCGATCTCAAGGGCAAGGTCAAGGCGGCGATGATCTATCCCTGCCTGCTGGCCTGCCTGGCGGTGATGGTCGTCTTCTTCCTCATGTATTTCTTCATTCCGCGGTTCAGCCTGATTTTCACTCAGTTCGGCGGCAATCTGCCGGCTCTTACGCAGGCGATCATTCTCGTCAGCAACACGATCAATTCCCGTTACGGCCTGCTGGTTCTCGGCGGGATCGTGGCAATCGTCATTACCTTCCGCCGCGCGATGGCAACGCAGGATGGCCGGCGCAAGGTCGAGGAGATCATGCTGGCCGCCCCGGTGCTGGGGACCGTGTTGGCGCATTTTGCCCTGGTGCGGTTTGCGCGGATGCTTGGCACGCTGGTGGGCGCGGGCGTGCCGCTGGTGGCTGCGTTGCGCGTGGCGCGCGAGGCTTTGGGCAATCAGACGCTTCAGGACACGGTCGCCAGTTCAATCGAACAGGTTCAGCAGGGAACGGCATTATCCAAAAGTCTTGAAGGTAATGTAAAACTTTTCCCGCCTTCGGTTGTAGAAATGATAGCGGTCGCCGAGGAAACGGGCCGGCTGGATAAAGAGCTCGTCCGGCTGGCTACGTCGTATGAGGGTGACCTGGACCGGCAGTTGCGCATGCTGGTGTCGATCCTGGAACCCCTCATGCTGTTCCTGATGGCGGCGATCATCGGGACAATCGTTGTGGGAATGCTGCTGCCGGTGTTCAACCTGCAGGAACTGATCCACACCTGATATGGATGCGAACGAACTTTTTTATAGAGGTGCAGTCATGAAAGAGATGAACATGAAAAGGCGCATGGAGCGCTCGGCGGTTGCCGGTTTCACGTTGATCGAGCTGTTGCTGGTCATGGTGATTCTGGCAATCCTTGCCGCCGTGGTCGTGCCGAAATTCACCGGCCGTGCCCTGCAGGCGAAAATAACGGCCGCTCAAACGGACGTATCGAATTTGAAGGTCGCTCTGGACGCCTATGAGATTGACAACGGCAGCTACCCGACCACGGAACAGGGCCTGGCCCAACTGTTGAACGCGTCCGCCTCAGGGCACGCGTATATCGACAAGGTGCCGCCGGACCCGTTTGGCAACGCGTATGTTTATCGTTGCCCGGGCACCAACGGTAAGGATTACGATCTCTTCTCCTGTGGGCCCGACGGCGTTGAAGGCGGCGGCGATGACATCCCCAACGATCACTGATGATCGCTGCCAGGGATTCTGTCGCGTGGAAGCCGGCCCTGCCGGGATCGCGTAAGTGAGCCAGACATGCGGGAGTGTTCCAACCAACCAGCGTCATCGCGAGCCCGCCGCCACCGAGGCGGCGGGTTCACCTTGATGGAACTCATCATGGTGATGTTCATCATGACGCTGTTCCTGTGGATGGTCGCCCCGTCGTTTACCGGCTTTACTAAGAGCCGCAAGACCAGCGACGTGGCGACGCTCATGCAGAGTCTGACGAATTACGGCCGGACACACGCCATGAGCGAGGGACGCAATTACCGCTTGGTCTTTGATTTCGAGCACCGGCTGGTCCAACTGGTGGCGCAGGACGGCGATTCATACACGCCTCCGAACAACGATTTCGGCCTGCTCTACACCCTGCCCGATGGCGTCGATGTGACGCTGAAAGTCGAGCCGCAGGTGGAAACGCTGCCACAGTTCGGCCAGGCCGCCGACACCGGCGGCAGCGGCCTGAATATGTCGGGCGCGCAGACCCTGCAGAATTCCGATGAGCGCGACGGCGACTACATCGAGTTTCGATCCAGCGGCCGTACCGATCCGGCGATTATCCAGGTGATCAACAGCGCCGGGGGCGGCAACAGTTTCTACGTGGTTTGTCAATCGGAGACCGAGGGATTTCAGATCGTCAACTCAATTGGGCAGACCGAATGACCGCAGTTTCCGCCCGCTTTTCCCGCAGTCGCCCGCCCGTCCCCCGGCGCGGGGGCCAGGCGCTGGCCGGCTTCACGCTCGCTGAGGTGCTGGCCACGATGCTGCTGATGGCAATCCTCCTGCCGGTGATCATGGAAGGCATCAGCCTGGCCAGCGGCGTGGCGGACATGGCCCGGCGGCGCACGGAAGCCACCGGGCTGGCCGAGATGCAGTTGAACTATCTCCTCAGCAGCGCAGACTGGAACAACGGAATTCTGGACGGCAATTTCGAAAGCAACGATCCCAGCCAGGCGTGGGCGGCCGATTACACCTGGCACGCCGATGTGACGGCCTGGTCCTCGGATTTGACCCAGACCGTCTATCAGCTTGATCTGTTCGTGTATTGGCCATCGAAAAACGGCCGCGATGAGGAATCGATATCACTGTCAACCCTGGTGTACGATCGGTACGGCCAGTACGAGACCTACCAGGAGAACCTGCAGAACGGGAGTACCAGTTCAAGCAGTACGGGAACGACGGTTGGTGGTTGATTGGAGATGGATTCGAGATTCATGATTCAGCGGCGTCACAACTTCGCCAGGCGCAACTCGGGCTTCACGCTCATTGAGTTGCTCCTGGCCCTGTTCATGGCGGCGATTCTCACCGTCTCTCTGGTGAGATCGCTGAAGATCGCGTACACCGCCAAGGCGGCGGCGGATCGGGTTCTGGAACCGCCACGCACCGCGGAGATTGCCATGGAGATGCTCCGTGCCGATTTCCAGAGCGCTGTCACGCCGTCGGCGTCGGCACTGACAACCACCTACGCTTACAGCGTCTCCTCGCTGGGCACCGGCATGGACAGCATCGGCGCCACCACACCCACCATCACCAGTGGCACGACCAGCGGCACAACCAGTGGCAGCACCTCGGCCACGACGTCGGGAAACCTCGCCGGCCCGTTTGTCGGCGGATCCACGGGCCTGATTCAGCTCAGCGCCGAGGTCGATGACATCGTCTTTTTCACCACAGCCGACAGCCCGCAGGATATTGGCGCCAACAGCGAGATCAAACAGGTGGAATACACGGTGGATGAAGTGCCGGATCTGGTCACCGGCGGCACGACGCCGGCTCTGGTGCGGCTGACCACGCGCGACCTGCTGGACGACGATCCCATCAACGACGTGACGCCCGACGAAGAGATCGTTTGCCGTGGCGTCGTGGAATTCGCCTGCCAATATTACGACGGCGAGGACTGGACCGACACGTGGGATTCCACCGAAAATAACAACGATTTGCCGGCGGCGGTGCAGGTGACGCTGGCGCTGCTTCGGCCGACGGCCCAAGACCCCGATCGAGTCTTGACATTTTCCCGCGTCTTCACGCTGCCATGTTCCGGGGTGACGTTCGACAGCAGCATCAATCCGCAGATTGGCGGCTCCGGCGCCAACGGCGGCGACACGTTGGGAGGGCTGTGACCATGACCCGTCGCCAGATTCGCCGCCGTGAAGATCGCCGCCGCCGTGGTGCGATTTTCATCGTCGCCATCGGGGTCATGCTGATTCTGGGCAGCCTGACGCTGGTGTTCTGCATGAACATGCGGGCCGAAGCGATGTCCGCCGCCAACCGCGTGGGTTATCTCCAGGCCGATGCCATCGAGCAGGGCGTCGAACAATGGATGCTCAACCTCTGCGAAAGCTATCCCGGCGATGGGCTGCTGATCACGCAATATCCGGCCAATGCCGTGCCCGTCGGCGATGGATATTACTGGATCCTTACCCCCAGCCAGGAAGGGGATGACTATTACGCCTTTGGCATTACAGATGAATGCGGCAAGATCAATATCAATAAGGCCTCCGAAGCCTCCCTGGAACTGCTCCCCGGCATGTCCGATGAAACCGAGGCCTGCGGCTCGATCATCAACTGGAGAAGCAGCGCAACGGCAACTCCCAACGCCGACGGCGACACGGCCGAGTATTACGAGGAGCTCAATCCACCCTATGAGCCCAAGAACGCGCCATTCGAGTCGGTTGAGGAGCTGCTTCTGGTGTCCCAGATCACTCCCGACCTTCTCTGGGGCATGGACATCGATCATAACGGCGTGGTCACGGACGACGAACGGGCAATCGCCAATGAAAGCAACGGCCTGGGCTTGAACTCGAGCATGCTGGGCATGCAGACGCCAACGCTGTCGATGGGCGGAACCGAAGACAGCGAGCGTGGGTTCTACAATGACGTGACCGTCTACAGCATCGATCCATCCAGCCTGGCCAGCGACCTCATCACCCCCCGAATGACCGCCAGCACGTCAAATCTGAGCACCCTGTTGCAGAATTACGCGGGCGTGTCGGCCAGCCAGGCGCAAACGATCGCCAGTGCGGCCGGCGGCACCACCGGTGGCGGCGCTGGAGCCGGCGGACGGGGCGGTGGAGCGGCGGGCGGAGCGGCCGGCACGACCACTACCACGACAACCAATCTGTATACGATCTACACCGCCATGACCACTGCGGGCTTGGCCCCCGAGCAGTTTGCGCTTATCGAGGACTACCTCAACCCCACCGCATCCACAACCGGTGGTGGTGGCGGTGGTGGTGGCGGCGGCAGTAGTACCACGACGACAACAACCACCGGCCTGGTCAATGCGAATACCGCCCCGGCCGAAGTCTTGGCCTGCCTGCCCCTGCCCGGCGGGACGAGCCTGAGCCTTGCCGATGCCCAAAACATCGTCGATACCCGCCAGGGGACGATCGTCACCAACGGTACACCGGCCGATATGGATTGCACCTGGGTTTTTGGCACGTTAACCGACCTGACGACGGCCCAGCTTTCGGCCTTGGCACCGTTGATCACCGGCCGGTCGTTTCAATATTCCGCGGATATCGTGGCCGTGTCTGGCAACGGACGGGGCTTCAAGAGGGTACGTATTGTAGTGGACGCGCGGACAATACCGGCGCAGATCGTCTATCGAAAGGATTTGACCGATCTGGGCTGGCCGCTCGATCCTCAGATTTTGGTGGATTTGCAAAATGGTGATGGGATCGACATCAACGGTCCCAACAATCCGGATGAGGGCATAATGTCTTTCTAGGAAACAGGTTACGTCTTGCTTGATTGTTGAGTTGTGACTGGACGCGGGGGCGATTTAATTACACAGGCGGGTGGCTCGTGAAAGCGCTGCGGTATAACAAAGTCTTGGGATTGGCCATCGGCGAGCATTCGCTCCTGGTTGCCGAAATACATGGTGGTGAGCACCCGGAAGTCCGTCATACAGCGGAATTCGTCTATCCACAGGGCGCCGGTCCAGATCAGCCCGAGGCCATGGGCCTGGCTCTGGGCAAGTTCCTCAAGGACGACGGCTTTACTGCCAACGTGGCTATCGCCGGCCTGCCGGCTCGCTGGATACTGGTCAGCTCCAAGGAAGCTCCGGTCACCGATGAACTGACCCGAAACGACATGCTCCGCCTCCAGGCCGAGGTCGAGTTCAGTTCCGAAATCACCGACCTGGTCTACGATTTCGTGGATAATCGCAACCCCGAGGTGGCCCAGCCGATCCTCCTGGTTGCCACCGCTCGCAAATACGTCACCGCCCTGGAAAAAGCCTGCGAAGTCGCCCGCATCAAGCTCGCCGCCATCATGCCCTCGGCCGTCGCGCTCGGTGAAGCCACCGCTCGAACCGGCCGCGAAAACGCCATGGTCCTGGCCGTTGCGGCGACCGGATCGGAATTGACGGCCCAGCGCGGGGTTGTCCCGGCCGCGGTCCGCCATCTTCGCTACAACGCCCAGCAATCCTCGTTCCTCAGCGAACTGCGACGGCTGGTCTCCACTCTCCCAACCACCGGCACCGATCGCGAACTGGTCCTGTGGGATGGTTCCGGCCTGGATGGCCCGGCCCTCAGTCAGCAACTCGGCTTCCCGGTGCGAACTGGCGATATCGCCTCCCTGGGCGTGACCGCTTCGAGCAACGGCAATGGCCAGGTGAAT
The DNA here is from genome assembly GCA_964420285.1 of uncultured Tepidisphaeraceae bacterium. Classification (GTDB taxonomy): domain Bacteria; phylum Planctomycetota; class Phycisphaerae; order Tepidisphaerales; family Tepidisphaeraceae; genus CAYQTE01. Next base: position 26,942 of record CAYQTE010000016.1, on the reverse strand, counting down.
GTGAACGGCTACGCGGCGGCCATCGCACTGGCGCTGGCGGGAACCGGCGCTGTCGGTCCCAGCGGGCCGCCGGTCGATTTCCTCCACTCGCGTTTGGCGCCGCCCAAGGTCGTTCGAATCCCCCGCTGGACGTACAGCGCGGCGGCGACTGTCGTGGTCGTCATATTCGCAATGGTTTCACTGAACCAGACGCAGCAGGCGGATCTGGCGGCGCTCCAGGCCCAGCAGCACAGCCTCAGCCTGCTGGATCCGCAGACCATGCGTGCCAAAGCCGACGTCAAGACCATCACCATGGCCCGGCTCTGGTACAACCACGATCCCCGCTATCTCGCCTGTCTGGCCGATCTCACCAAGACCGTAGAGGCCGGAGTTGACGATGGATTGACATATGTCACAAGCATCCACCTGCAGGAACCGCCGCCTCCACCGACGCGCGCCGTCAAGAACGCCCCTCCGCCGCTGCCCGCGCGATCGCTGCTGATCAAGCTGGCCGGCCGTACCAGCGACCTTCAGCGAGCCCAGCAGCTTGTTGACGCCCTTCGCAAGCTGCCGACCGTCATAAACTTGGATTTCAAGAGCGGCAACAGCACCGGCGGCCCCGGCATTACGGCGCCCGCGGACACAACCGGCGCGGCGGCCACCGCCACCGGCGGCTTTGGTCGCGGCGGCCGCGGCGGCGGTCGCGGCGGCGGCCGTCGTGGCGGCGGAGTCGGCGCCGTCCCCGGCGTAGCCACCGTCGCCGGCGGGCGGGCGGAGGAATCCCAGTTCGATATCACCTATACGTTTGTGCCGAAATCGGCTCTGTCGCCGGCCACCCCGGCTCGGCCGGCAGCGCCCTCGAACGTCACCACGGGTCGCCGGACTTCGTTGGGACGGTAATTATCATTCGTGGCCTTGTGGATCTGGAGAATTTGTGGTCATCGCAAAACGTGAAATGAACATTCTGATCACGGTGCTCGTCCTCGGCGTCGTGGCGCTGCTGTATACCTACGGCATCGATCCCTATCTCAAGACCGGCGAAGACATCGTCACCGGCAAGGCCAAACTCGACACCGATCTGAAGGAAGATCTCCAGAAGTTCAAGGAATACCGCGCCATGCTTCCCGAATGGGAGATCATGAAGAAGAACGGCCTGCAGGAGGATTCGGAACTGGTCCAGTCGCAAACCATGCGGGCCATTCAAGCCTGGTCCGAATGGGCCAGCGTCAATGTCAAAGGCTATCGCACCGACAAGCCCGCCAAAGAGGGCGATTTCATCGTCCGCGACTACGACTTCAATCTCGAAGGCACGATGAATTCCGTCAGCCGCTTGATCTGGGCCCTGGAAAATTCCCCCGTCCCGCTTCGCATCAGTGATCTGAATATTGCCGCGGCACACGAAGGCGTCGACGATCTGATGGTCCGCATGAAGGTGTCCGCTCTCAGCGTGGCGCCCCCGGAAAAACCCGCCGCGCCCACCAGAACGGTCAGCTCCGCGGCTGGAGTCGATTTGCATCAAGGAGCAGGATTATGACATCCACATCCAAATTGCTATCGTTGGCAGCATTGGCGGCGGCTTCGGCCGGCCTGCTTTTCGCTACGGCTTCCACTCGCGGCCAGGCCACAACCAGGCCCGCTTCGGCCAGCCCGACGACCGTTCCCTCGGCCGTCGCGCCCTTCGGGGCCGGACGATCGGCCTCGCCTCTGGTCGGCGCTGCGACGCGGCCCGCCGCTCTTGCCGGGGCCACCACGGCCCCGTCCACCCGGCCCGGCATCTTAGCCGGGGCCACGACGGCGCCCTCGACCAGGCCCGGCGGGCTTGGCGCATCGGGGATTCGCGGCACCACCGGTACGATCGGCGCGCCCGCCGGCGGCGGGTCAACCAGCGTGTTTGGCAACCGCGGCGGCACCACGACCCGTCCAGCCGGATCGGGAACCGGATCGGCAAGTGTGTTCCCCGGACGCGGCAACGGCACCGGGCGCGGCCCCGTCGCCACAGCTCCGCCGGCCGGTGACATGATCGCCATCAACATGCCCGCCGCCATGCCGGTGGAATATGCGACCGAATTCAGCAAGCGCAGTATCTTCCAGAAGGGTCTGCCCTATGTGGCGCCGCCCGTGCAGTACGTCGCGCCGCCGCCGGCAGGCCCCAGCCAGGCGCAACTGGCGGCGCAGCAACTGGAGGCCGCCCGGGCTCGTCTGGAGAGCCAGTCGCTCTTTAACGGCGCGGCGATCGAGAAGATCAATGGGAAAGACGTCCCCATCGCCTTTATCGAAAATACCGTGTCCTTCCAGGTGACCCGCGTTAAGGTGGGCGATGCCATTGCCCGCGGCACGATCACTTTCATCTCGCTCACGGAATTGCATTACAAGGCGGCTTCGGGAACTCGGGTCATTCCGATCGGCTACAGCCTGGCAGGCGATGCGTACCTGCGCTCGACCACCAGGCCGTCGGTGCTGGAGGTAACCGAGTTGCTGAACAATACCGCCACGACGCAAAAAACGGGCGAAGCCCTCGGTGCCGACGATCTTCTGACCCAGATGAAGTTGCGCCGACAGGCGGAACTTACCGGTCTGTCGGGTCTGTCCCTGCCGGGCGATGCGCCGACAACCCAGCCCGCAAAGGCTGTTGTGCAACCGGCCGACCAGACGCCGGCGGGTGCCGACCAGACGGCGCCGGCGGATGAGAATTAGCAATCCGGCAGGTGTAATCGCCGTGGCGGTCGATTGCCGGCCAGGGTCCGGTAAAGTGATGCCCGGCACACTGTCGATACAACAATGATGGCCCAGCGGTGTTAATAAGGGCAACGCGGAGGATTATCGGTCGGCCGGGTGCGGTTGACCGGGCAGTTCGACGGCGGCAGGATCGGGCAACGTAGCGGAACGACAAAAAGGAAACACACATGCGTGGAATGCGTTGGTGCGCGGGAATCATGGGAATCGCGGTTCTTCTGGCGGTAGCGCCGATGTGGCTGTACGGACAGCCGGCGCCGTATCAGGTGCTGGGCGCCGCGCCGGGCTCCACGACCTTGCCGGAGATGATTACTCTGGGCGCTTCGACATCCGCCCCGTCCAATCCACTGGGCGGTCCGGCGACTTTGCCGTTCGCCCAGCCACCGCCCACCACCATGGTCTCCCTCAATTTCAAGGGCGCATCCATCGACGAGGTGCTTAATTACCTGTCTGAAAAGGCGGGATACATCACCGTCAAGATGAGCGAAGTCTCGGGGCGAATCACCCTGAACTCGCCCGTGCCGGTCTCCAGCGACCAGATTCCGGCCCTGCTGGATACCGCGCTGGAAGCCGACGGCTACGGCGTGCTTCCCATGGGGCGAATCCTCAAGGTGGATACCCGCCTCAATCTGATGTATGAGAATCTGCCGGTTCGCTACGGCGGTGATCCCAACGAGATCGCCGATACCGACCAGCTCATCACGCAGATCATTCCCCTCAAGACCATCGCCGCCGGTCAGCTTCGCAACGACCTGCTGCCGATTTTGTCGGCCACCGCGATCGTGACAAGCAACAACGGGGCCAACGTCATCATCATCACCGATACCTCGTCGAATATCCGGCGAGCGGCGCAGATTTGCCACGATCTGGATACGCAGACCGGCGTGGCCAGCAGCATGTTCGTGCGCCACCTCTTCAATGCCGATGCCCAGACCGCGGCAACCCTGATCACCACCATGTTTCCCCCGCCGCCTCCCCCGGCCGGCGGTGGCGGTGGCGGCGGTAACGCTGCCACCGGCGGCTTTGGGGCTGCTGCCGGTCCAGGCGCAACCCGGGGCGCAACCACTCCTGGCGGCGGTCGGGCTGGCGCAGCGGGCACGGCTCGAGGCGGTGGTGGTGGCGGTGGGACCGCCGCGTCACCTGATCTTGAAGCCCAAAAAGTCATCGCCAGTGCTGATGAACGTTCCAACAACGTCGTTGTCAATGGCCCCAAGGCCACACTCCTGATCATCTGGCAGTTGCTGGATCAATTGGATGCCGATACGTCGCAGCAGACCTCATTCTTCCTCTATAAGGTGAAGAACGGGTATGCCCAGGATATGGCCGCGACGCTCAACGCCCTGTTCAACGGCACCAGCACGTCGTCGGGACGGTCCACGACAACCGGCACGCGCGGCACGACCATCGGCAGCAGCAGCGTCGGCAGTCTTGGCAGCAGCAGCGGCCTGGGCGGTGGCGGCGGTACAACTGGCCGTGGCGGCGGCACCACTGGCCGCGGCGGCGCGACCGGCACCACCGGCCGTGGCGGCGGTACGAGCCTCGGCGGCGGCACGTCGCTTGGCGGCGGCACGAGCCTCGGCGGCGGCACGACCGGTACCGGCCGCGGCGGGACCGGCAGCACCGCATTAGGCGGCGGCGGCGTCGGCGGCCTTGGCACCGGCAATCGAACCGGCGGCGTCGGCAACCTCGCCTCCGTCGGCGCCACCGGCGGCGAAAATAATTCCGATGACCTTACCGGGGCCGCCTATGTCGTCCCCGACGTCGATACCAATTCCCTTCTCGTCGCCGTTGTCACCAAGCTCAAGCCCGAAGTCGAAATCGTTATCGAACAACTCGACCGGCCCGTCGCTCAGGTGCTCATCAAAGTCCTGGTCGCCGAAGTCTCCCTCGACGAGACCAGCGACTTCGGAATGGACTTCTCGGCACTGAACCTGCGCACCCCGGCGGCCGCCGCGGGTGCGGCTGCGCCCGCAGCCGGCACTACAACGACTCTCAACGGCCAGAAAGGCGCCAGCAGTTTCGGCAACCTGGGCGCGTTCAATTCCAACGGCGGCCTGCTTCTGCAGGTCACCGAGAGCAACGTCCAGGCGGCGTTGCACGCCCTGGCGGTCAACGGCAAGCTGGACGTGATGTCCCGTCCGTATATCCTTTGCTCCGACAACCAGACTGCGGAAATCACCGTCGGACAATCCGTCCCCATCATCACCAACAGCCAGACCACCACTCTGGGCCAGACCCTCAACACCATTCAGTACCAGTCGGTCGGCATTATCCTCCTCGTCCAGCCTCACGTGAATCAGGAAGGTCTGGTCACCTGCCTGGTCGAGCCGGAAGTCTCCTCACTCAGCGATCAGACCGTCCCGATTTCCTCCAACGGCCTGACTGCGCCGGTGTTTAATACCCGCACAGCCCAGACCTACGTCGCCATCCAGAATGGCCAGACGATCGTCATCGGCGGCATGATCGGCGATCAGAAGAGCACCTCGTTCCAGAAGGTTCCCCTCCTGGGCGACATCCCGCTCCTTGGTCCGCTGTTTGGCCGTACCCAATACTCCGATACGCGAACCGAATTGCTGATTTTCATGACGCCGCACGTGGCATTGCGGCCGGAATACCTGTACGAGCAGACGCAGGACGAATTGCAGGAGGTCACCAACAAGAAGGATCTGGCCCCGCAATTGGAAGGCATGATGCGTGGCGCCACGACTCTGCCGGCGCCGGAACCCGTTGTCGACCCGTTCCTGATGCAGGCGGAGATTCACGCCGAAGAGATGCGCAACGGTCGCAATGGCGGCACCAACGGCATGGGCCCGGTGCAGAACCCGCCGCCGCCTCCGGCGCAGTTGCTGCCGGATCAGCCGACCGCGCCGGCGCCCGTGAAGCCGTAATTTATTCCGTCGGTGCATGATGCATCGCCGGTGGGTATCCCGCACCTGTGGAATTTTCCGCGGGGGCGGGATACTCTTTTTTGGCGAGGTGTTTTTGAGAGCTGTTTCGTTCAAGCTCGTGCTGACGCGGTGGACGCCGGTTGTGACGCTGACGTGCATGCTGGGTGTGCTGGGGGCGTGCCAGGACTCGCCGCCTCCGGCCCAGCCGCAACCGCTTCAGGTCACTGCCGGCACGGTGGGGACCAGGCCGCCGGCCGCTCAGCCGGCCGTGCCCGCCAACTCCGTCAAGACGCCAAAGCAGCTCAAAGCCCAGGACGAAGAGAATCTGCATAGCATCGCCGGGCTGATCCTTGAGTTCTATTCCACCTATGACCGCATGCCGCCGTCGCTGGCGGTCTTGAAGCTCATTAAGGATCCCAACGATCCGCTGGACCTGAGCAGTCCGATATCGGGCCAGCCGTACGGCTATTCGCCGGCCGGCATGTCGCGGCCGGATTTGCTGTTGAAGGTGTATGTCTGGGATCCCCAGCCGTTGCCGGATGGATGCCGCGAGTGCCTGGTAAGCACGCAGGCGCCGCGGACCGCGCTGCAACTGGACGTTCAGGAGGTGGGCGAGGGCGATTTTCAGGTTTTCAGTCCCGGCGTGACATCGGCCATAGGGGGTTCGGCGTACGCTGATCCCCTTTTGCCGCCAGTCGTGCCCGACCCCAACGACACGGCGCCGTTGACCCCAGAGCAACTTCAGCGGTTACGGGCGGCGATGCACGGCGATTCCGTGCCGCAGCCGGTTCAGACTCCCGGCCAGGGGAACGGCGACACGCAGCCACTGACGCCGGATCAATTACAGGAACTCCGCGCCGCCATGCATCAACAGGCCGCCCCGGATCAGGCGGGCGATGCGCAGGCGAATCCGGACTCGGCCGCGCAGCAAGACCCCGGTGCCGTAGAGCCGACGCCGGACAACACCTCGCCTCCGCCGCCCGATTTTCTGCTCACGCCCGACAATTAGCCGGCGCTGCCTGTGCATTCGCCAGCCGCGGCGGGATTGCGGAAATTTTGATTTCCGCGCGTGCGGCGCTGTACACTCCGCCTCGACCGGCCGAGAGGCGCCGAGCCATTTCGATATCATGTCCGCGTAACGGCGGTGCGCCTGCAAGGCGGGGCGCAGAAAAAAAAGCGGCGGCGCGATCGGCGGAAAATCGACGAAACACAACGCTTCAGGAGTTACTCGATGCGATCGTCAATCATAAGGGACGGCTGGGTTGGGCGAATTGCGATCATGGCGTGCGCGATCTGTCTGATCGCCGCTCCGGTGGCCTGGGCGGCGCCGGCGCCGGTGAACGTACACTGGCTGGGCAATTCAGCGCCGGCCGTGAACGAAGGCGTGAGCTGGGGAGTGCCGTGGCCCAAGGGCGCCCTGCAGCCGACCGATTCGCTTACGCTGAGGAGCGCCGACGGGAGCAGCATACCGGTGCAGACATGGACGACGGCCTACTGGCCCGACGGTTCGGTCAAGTGGAGCGGCGAAGCGATCGCCGCGCCCGCCGGCGCGGCGGGGCCACTGCAATTGTCCGTGGGCGCGTCGGCCGCTCCCAGCCAGCCGGTCACGTGCGTCAGCGACGCCACCGGCATCACCATCGACACCGGCGCCATGAGCTGCCGGATTCTCAACACGGGAAGCAATCTCTTCGAGTGGATGCGCGTGGGCACGCGGACGGTGGGGCAGAACGGCCGGCTGATTCTCACGCTGGAAGATCGCAGCAAGCTCGACAGCGCCGGCATCATCCAGCAGGATTCGCTGGTCTCATCGGTGACGAAAGTGACGCTGGAACAATCCGGCCCGGTGCGGGCGGTGGTCAAGATCGAGGGCACGCACGTGTCGTCCCGCACGGGAAAGAAGCTGCTGCCGTTTACCGTGCGGCTCTATTTCTTCGCCGGAATGGGGCAGGTGCGGATGGTCCACTCGTTCGTCTACGACGGCAATAACCAGACCGATTTCATCAAGGGCCTGGGCATCAGCGTCACGGTGCCGTTTTCCGAACAGCCGCATAATCGCCATGTCCGCTTCGCCGGCGATGGCGCGGGAATCTGGGGCCAGCCGGTGATGATGCTGCCGGGCTATCGGCCTTCCGCCGGCGCCGAGGTGACGCGGGATTACGCGGCGAACCTCGCCGGCCAGCGTGTCCCGAACATGGAGCAGCTCAGCGCCCAATCCCGTGGCGCCATCCAGACGGTTCCGGTCTGGAACGACTTCCGCCTGACGCAACTGGGGCCGGACAGCTATTCCATCGACAAGCGTACTTCGAGCAAGGCATCATGGGTCCACGTCGATACCGGCAACGGGCATCGCTCGCTGGGATTGGCGGTGCTGAGCGACGTATCCGGCGGCATGGCCGCGGCCGTGCGGAATTTCTGGCAGAAGTATCCGGCGTCGATCGACATCGACAACGGCGCGCAGGCGGCCGGCGAGATGAAGATCTGGCTCTGGTCGCCCGATGGTGACGCGATGGACCTGCGTCGCTACGACAGTGTCGATCACGGCCTGCCGATCAACTATGAAGACCTGCGCCGCCCTGAACTGGCCACACCGTACGGCATCGCCCACACGACGGACCTGACGCTGTGGGCGATGGGATCGGTGCCGGCCGATGCGCAACTGGCGAAGATGGCGCAGGAGGCGCAGCAGCCGCCGGTGCTGGCCTGCACGCCGGAGTATTACCATTCCGTGCCGGCCTTCGGCTCATGGAGCCTGCCGGGTTCCTCGACCCCCGCGCGCCGATGGGTTGAGGCGTCGATCACGCAGCTTTTCGACTATTACCACGGCCAGATCGACGAGCGATCGTGGTACGGCTTCTGGGATTACGGCGATGTCATGCACAATTACGATTTCGGCCGCCACCAGTGGCGCTACGACGTCGGCGGCTGGGCATGGCTGAACACCGAGCTGATGCCCAATATCTATTTGTGGTACAGCTTCCTGCGCACCGGCCGGTCGGACATGTACTGGATGGCCGTCAACATGGACCGGCAATCCGCCGAGGGCGATGTCTATCACATCGGGCCGCTGGCGGGGTTGGGATCGAGGCACAACGTCGATCACTGGGGCGACGGCGCCAAGCAGCCGCGCATGAGTCACGCCGGGCTCAAGCGGATGAGTTACTATCTGACCACCGACGAGCGCACCGGCGATCTGCTGCACGAAGTGGCCAGCGCCGAAATCGCCTGGGCGTGGATCAATAACAACGGCAACACGACCGGACCGGTCCGCGTCGGGTTCGGCACCGACTGGTCGAGTTTCGCCATCAACTGGATGACCGAATGGGAGCGCACGCGCGATGTCGCGTATCACGATAAGCTGCTCAACGGCATGAAGAGCCTGGTGGTTCCCGGCAGTCCGATTGCGCTGAGCGACGGCGGCCCGATGGACCTGAAGACCGGCGTGATCGCCACGCGCGGCGGCGGGGCGGGCGGATCGGTCTTCGACATGGGCTTCGGCACTCCCGAATCTCTCAATGAAATGCAGCTCATGGTCGATTACCCGGACTTCTGGCAGGGCTGGCTGACGGCCAGCCGTCGCGCGGCCGCAACGGGCGGCCAGGCCATGACCGCGCCGCGAGCGGCGGCGTACGTGTATAGCAAGACGCACGAGGCCGCGATGGGCCAGCGGGCGTTTGATACCCTGATCGGCAGCGCCGTCCGCAAAGGCCAGGACACACCCCTGGCCACGCCGCCGAAATATCAGGGCCCGGATATGCTGCACCCCGTAACCGATCCGATCTTCCTGGGCGGCGCGGTGGGCTGGCAACTGCACGGCGCCGGCAGCATCCACTGGGCGCTGAACGCGATCGAAACCCTCGATCTGGCCGGTGATTATCTGCCCACATGGGAAGGCGTCGCCCCGAGCAATCCGCCGGCCGGTCGGGGGGGACAATGAACTTGTCAACGGGCCCGGAAATCTGTAGATTAAGAATGGCGAGGAACGGCCTGTTTGCTCTGACGCTGTAAGGTTGAGTTCATCAAATCGAGCGATCAGACGGGCGGGATCGGGCGGTCCAGTGCCAGTGCGACAACTCCGCGATAACATCGCGATAACCGGAGGATGTGATCATGACGGTGCAAAGCGTGCGTAACACGGGGATCGTTCGTCTCGTCGCGGCCGTCGCTTTGACGGCTGGAATGTGCCTGGCCTCGCCGGCCGGGGCGCAGACCACAAAGCCGGCGACGACGCGGCCAAGTCCCAAGTTCTGCTTCACACCCGCGGCCGTGCCCGGCTTTACTCAGGTCAAGGCGACCGATTCCTACACCGACCAGCGCGGCTACGGATTCGAGAAAGCTGGCGGCGTGAAGTTCGTCGATCGCGGCGGAAGCGATGTGATTCATTCCGGCTATGTTACAACCACTTCGGCCACGCCGTTCGCATTCTCGATCAAGCTTCCCGAGGGCAATTACGATGTGACGTTTACGATCGGCGATTCGCAGTCCGAATCGACGACCACCGTCAAGGCGGAACTTCGCCGCCTGATGATCGCCCAGCTTCACCTGGGGGCCGGTGAATTTGCCCGCAAGACGATCACGGTCAACATCCGCACGCCATTGATTGCCGGCACCAACCAGCGCGTCGCCCTCAAGGCTCCGCGCGAGACAACCACCGAGGCCATTGCGTGGGATGACAAGCTCACGCTCGAGTTCGACGACAAAGCCCCGGCCATTTCCGCCATTGAAATCGCCCCGTCCGACGGACCGACCGTCTATCTCATGGGCGACTCGACCATGTGCGATCAATCGGGCGAGCCGTTCAACAGTTGGGGTCAGTCCATCACCAACTGGTTCAGGCCGGGCATCGCCGTTTCCAACCAGGCCGAAAGCGGCGATTCGCTGCCCGGTTCGGTCGGCAGCCGTCTAACCAAAATGACCAGCACGATGAAGAAAGGTGACTACCTCTTTGTTCAATTCGGGCACAACGACATGAAGAGCGCCAGCGAGCCGCCTGCCCGATACGAGCAGTATCTCACGCAGGTCGTGAACGCCGTTCGCGCCCACAACGGGACACCGGTCATCGTCACGCCCGTCAGCCGCAAGTCGTTCGGCGCCGACGGCAAGATCACCGACAGTTTCGTGGCCAACGGCGGCTCGTATGTTGCCGCGGCCAAAGATGCCGCCAAAATCAACAACGCCGCGATGATCGATCTGAACGGCCTGAGCGCCAAGTTCTACGAAGCGCTCGGCCGGGCCGACGCTCCCAAGGCCTTCGCCAACCCCAATGAAAGCACGCATCACAGCGATTACGGCAGCTACGAAATTTCCAAGTGCATGATCCAGGGGATCATCGACGCCAAGCTGCCTCTGGCGGACTGGGTCGTGTCGGACTGGAAGACGTTCGATCCATCCAAGCCCGATCCGTTCACCAGCTTCACGATCCCGCGTGACGGCCCGCCGATCGCCGAGACTCCGCTGGGCAGTTGATCGAATCGGCCTCACTGCGTTGCGCGATCTTGAAATGCGACAAGGAGACCAATCGATGCGATCTGGACGAATTCCGGCCAGGCTGGCCCAGGCGGCCGTGACAATCTGCACGACGGCAATCATGCTGCTGGGAGCTGGCCGATCATCGGCGCAGCCGACGACGGGCCCGACATCGCGGCCCACGCTCTGGATCGTCGGCGATTCCACCGTGCACGTCAGCAGCCCCGAGGTCGGCTGGGGCGATCGCATCGCTCCTTTTTTCGACACCAGCCGCATCACCATCCAAAACCGCGCCATTGCCGGCCGCAGCAGTCGGTCCTTTCAATACGAGGGCCACTGGGACGCCATCCTTAAACTCGCCAAGGCCGGGGATTTCGTCTTGATTCAGATGGGCCACAACGACGGCGGTCCGGCGACCGATCCCAAGGGCCGGGCCTCTCTTCCGGGACTCGGCGAGGAAACCCAGGAGATTACCAATCCGGGCACGGGCAAGCCGGAGACTCTGCACACCTACGGCTGGTACATGCGCAAATACGTCACCGATTCCCTGGCGATCAAGATGACTCCCATCATCTGCTCGCCGGTGCCGCACGTGCCGCGCGAGGTTGTGCAGGCCGGCGATGTCGAGAAAAGCAATTTCGTTGTGTGGTCCCAGCAGGTTGCCGAAAGCCAGCACATTGACTTCATCAATCTGAACAAGCTGATTACGCAGCATTACGTCGGTATGAATCACGACCAGATCAAGGCCGCCTTCTATACCACCGCCGACGACACGCATTTCAACAACGCCGGCGCCGTGCAGAACGCCGGCTGCGTTGTCGATGGCATTCGTTCCCTGCCCGGCTGCAAGCTGGCCGGCTATCTCAAACCGTCCGCGGCAACAGCGCCGTCTACAAAGCCGACACGTCCCAACTGAGAAACTTCAGGAGTTCCAAGACATGCAACGTACCCATTCGACGAAGTTGTGGATCACTTTGGCGGCCGCACTGGTCTGCGGCGCGGCTGTTATAGCCCAACAGGCCGCGCCGATGCCCGGTGCGGCGGGTCCGGCCACGCAGCCGGCCCGCGGCGCGCGCGGCGGCCGCGGCCGGGGCGCCGGTGCGGCGGCGAACTTCCCCGATGCCTCGACGCTTCCCAAGGAGTGGATTGACGCCGACACCGGCCATCGTGTCTTCCGGCTCTCGCCGGAAAACGGCAGCGAAAGTGCCTATTTCCATTACAACGAATTCTCCCTCGACAAGCAGAAGCTCATCTTCACCGCGCCGGCCGGAATCTGTGCCGTCAACCTCAAGACCCACGAAGTCGAGACCGTCGTTCCGGGCCAGCGCGGCCTTATGGAAACCGGCCTGAAGACCAATGAAGTCTTCTACACCACCGGCGGCGCCGTCTGGGCCGCCGACATCAACACTCACGTCGCCCGCAAGGTCGTCGATCTTCCGGCCGGCAGCGGCGGGGTGTCCTGCGTCAACTGCGACGAAACGCTTTTCGCCGGGACCATCTCCGGCAACGCCGCCATCGATCCCACCGGCGCCACCACGCGTCCCGCGCCGCGCCCGGCCCCCAATCAACTGGCCGAGATGTTCCCCGGCAAGACGATGGATCAGCTCACGCCGGCCCAGCAGTCGGCCGTCACCAAGGAGCAGGGCCTTTCCAGCCGCGTGGCCAATCCCACGCCGATGGCCCTGTTCACCATCAACGCCAAGACCGGCGAGCGCAAGGTGTTTGGCTACGCCTACGCATGGCTGAATCACCTGCAGTTTTCCCCGACCGATCCGACGGCCCTCATGTTCTGCCACGAGGGAACCTGGCACGAAAATGATCGCATCTGGACCATCCACACCGACGGCACCGGCCTGAAGCTCATGCACGCCCGCACCATGCCGATGGAAATCGCCGGTCACGAGTGGTGGGGGCCCGATGGAAAGATGATCTGGTTCGATCTGCAAACTCCGCGCAGCCAGGTCTTTTGGATTGCCGGCGTCAATTTCCAGACGGGCGAAACCGTCAAGTACCACATCGAACAGAACTGGTGGGGCATCCACTTCCAGGTCTCAAACGACGGCAAGATGTTCGCCAGCGACGGCGGCGATCCCGGCCAGGTGGCATTCGCGCCCGACGGCCAGTGGATCAATCTCTTCCGCGTCCAGGGCGATGGCACGCTCACCCGCGAAAAACTGGTCAATATGTCCAAGCAGAACTACGTGACCGGCAACGGCGGACTTGAACCCAACGTCCAGTTCTCGCCCGATGACAAGTACGTGATCTTCCGCGCCAACATGCTCGGGCCGACCCACGTGTTTGCAGTGGAAGTCGCCAAGGCCGCACCCTGACGCGAACCTGTCCTCCTCTTGTCCCCTCTCCTTGTACACAGGGAGAGGGTTAGGGTGAGGGTCTTAGCGGAGCCAACGAGGCGCACGGATCGAAAAAAGGAGAACCATCATGCGGCGACGAATCAGCTTTTGGATCGCTCTATGCCTGCCGCTGGCCGGCTGGATCACCGCGACATCGTTTGCGGCCGACCCAACCACCGCGCCATCCGGCATCACGCCCGGCACCGCCCTGTCCGACACCCCCTGCGCCAACCAGCCGGGCGTCGACTGGATCGACCCGGCCACGGGTCATCGCATCATCCGCCTCTCGACCGCGCCGGGCAGCCTCAGCCTCTATTTTCATCAGTTCGCATACACCACCGAGGGCGATCTGGTCGTGATCTACTCTCCCAACGCGGCCGACCCGACCAAGGCAGGGTTGTATTCCGTCAATCTCAGGACGCGCAAGATCGAACTGATCGCGCCGGGCGTGAGCTACAGCCGGGGCATGAGCAGCGGCATCGAGGTCGGTCGCAAGACGCGCACCGTCTATTACGAACGGCGCGAAAACGGTCAAACCTCCATCTACGCCACGCAACTGGATACCAAGGCCACGCGCAAAGTCGCGGACCTGGGCTTCAACGCTGATTTTGGCGGAGTCAATGCCGACGAAACGCTGATGTTCGGCGATTATAACGTCGGCGGCGGTGGCGGCCGGGGCCGCGGCGCTGCCGCGCCCGGTGCGTTGCCGGCAACGCAAGCGGGCGCTGGGGCCGTGCCTTCATTGCCGACCACTATACCCACGACCAACCCGGCCGCTGCCCGGGGCGCCGCGCGGGCAGGGCGGGGCGGCGGCGGTGGGGGATCCAAGCAGTTCTTCACGGTCAACATCAAGACCGGCCAGGTCAAGACATTCTTCCCCTCCAACGATAATCTCAACCACACCCAGTGTTCGCCCACTGATCCGATGCTGGCACTCTATTGCCACGAAGGAAACTGGGCCTCGCTGGATCGCATCTGGACCATCCATCTCGACGGCACCAACAACAAGCTCATGCACCAGCGCACCATGCCCAACGAGATCGCCGGCCACGAATTCTTCACACCCGACGGCCAGATGGTCATGTACGATCTGCAAACCCCCGAATCCGGGCAGTTCTGGCTGGCGGGCGTCAACGTCTACACCGGCCAGCGCATCCGCTATCCGCTGGAGCGGGTGCAGTGGTCCGTTCACTACAATGCCTCGCACAACGGCAAGCTCTACGCCGGCGACGGCGGCGGACCCAACAGCGTGGCCGATCGGCTGCCCGGCTCGAACCAGCACCTCAATCCGCCCGGCAACGGACAATGGATGTACCTCTTCACGCCGAAGAACGTTCCGATGCAGACCATGAAAGTCAACGGCGAAGATGTGCAGGTCGGCGCGTTTGACGTGGAGAAGCTTGTAGACCTGAGCAAGCACGACTACACGCTGGAACCCAATCTCTCCTTTACCCCCGACGATAAATGGATCGTCTTCCGTTCAAACATTTCCGGCGACAGCCAGGTCTACGCCGTTGAAGTCGCCAAGCACGCAGCACCTTGATTTTCGCGTTTTTGTGCCGGCGTGGTATCATCCGCGGCAGCGGGCCGACCGAAAGTTGGCCCGCCGGGGTCGCCATCGGCAACACGGCAGCGCGCCGCCGATATAAGACCCTGGTTGCTGGTCTCTTTGAGGCGTCCGCTCGACGTTCGAGCCGG
This sequence comes from uncultured Tepidisphaeraceae bacterium, assembly GCA_964420285.1. Taxonomy (GTDB): domain Bacteria; phylum Planctomycetota; class Phycisphaerae; order Tepidisphaerales; family Tepidisphaeraceae; genus CAYQTE01. Next base: position 11,830 of record CAYQTE010000016.1, on the reverse strand, counting down.
GCCATGTCCGGACAACACCGATCAACCGCTGTCCCATGAACGAAAAGACATCCCCCAAGCCGGTCACGCCGGTTGCGTCGTCACCCGTACTTCCACTTCTCCTGATTTTGTTTTTCGGCAGCGGTTGCGCCGCGCTGATCTACGAGATCGTCTGGTTGCAGCTTCTGCAACTGATTATCGGCTCAACGGCCAAGTCCATGGGCGTGCTGCTGGGCACGTACATGGCTGGATTGTGCATCGGCAGTCTGCTGCTCCCCAGGCTCATTTCCAAGCGGGCGCATCCCTTGCGCGTCTACGCGGCGCTCGAAATCGGCATCGGCGCCATGGGCCTGCTCATCATCTTCTACATGAAGTATGTCGAGGGCCTTTACACCGGCTGGGCCACCGAAAATGCCGCCATGGGCTCTCTTTTCCGCGCTCTGGTCAGCGCCATGTGCCTGCTTCCGCCCACGATCATGATGGGCGCCACCCTCCCCGCCATCGCACGTTATGTGAAATCCACCGCCGAAGGTGTTTCCTGGCTCGGCTTCTTCTACGGCGGCAACATTGTCGGCGCCGTCGTCGGTTCGCTTCTGGCCGGGTTCTATCTGCTTCGCCTCTATGACATGCGGATCGGCACATTCGTCGCGGTCGGCCTCAATGCGCTGGTTTCGATCATCGCCCTGGTGGTTGCGGCGAATGCCGAATACCGGGCGGACGATTCCAGCGATGAACAGGTCGATCCCGCGGCGCCGCCGGCGCCGGGACACGGAAACATCTACCTGGCAATCGCTTTATCGGGATTGACCGGCCTGGGCGCTGAAGTCGTCTGGACCCGCCTGCTCTCGCTCATGCTCGGAATCACCACCTATACCGTATCGATCATCCTGGCGGTATTCCTGTTCGGCTTGGGCATCGGCAGCACGGCCGGGTCGGTGATCGCTCGCGGCTCTCGCCGGCCGAGTGTCGCCCTGGGCGTCTGCCAGTTCCTCCTTGCCGCCGCCATCGGCTGGTCCGCCTATGCCATCGCCACGCTTCCCACATGGCCGATCAATCTCGACTTTGCGGAAAAACTGGTTGACGGCCGGTGGGTCAGCACGCCGTGGATTGTCTTCCAACTCGACCTGGTGCGGGCCCTGTACGCCATCCTCCCCGCGGCGATTCTCTGGGGCGCCAGCTTTCCCTTGGCGCTGGCCGCCGCCGCCCGGCAGAACCAGGATTCCGGCCGTCTGGTCGGTCGCGTTTATGCCGCCAACACGGTTGGCGCCATCGTCGGCGCCCTGGCGTTCAGTCTGCTGATCATCCCCCACTTTGGCACCACCAATTCCGAGCGCGCGCTGATTGTGCTGGCGTGCGTGTCGGCCATGGTCGCGCTCTACCCGCACAGGGATTCCGCCGCCGACTATGATCCCGAGCGATTCACCGCCCGGCTGATCATCTTCGGAACCAGCGCGTTTATCGTGGTCGCGGTCGGCGTCATTCTGGCGATGACCGTTTCGGACGTTCCCTGGACCGCCGTGGCCTTCGGCCGAAATTCCGCCACATGGATGGGCCAGTGCTACCCGGAGATCATTCCCGAAAATCAGGTTCCCCTCAACGCCAGTCCCAAACCGGGCGATTCCAAATATGACAACGCCTACCAGCGTTTCTGCACGTACGTCGGCGAGGGCACCAACGTCTCCGTGGCCGTCACCATGGACCGCAACGGCCTGCGGTATTTCCACGGCGCCGGCAAGGTGCAGGCGTCGAGCGATCCGCACGACATGCGACTGCAGCGCATGCTCGGCCATCTGTCGGCCCTGATCCAGGGCAATCCCAATGATGTTCTGGTCGTCGCCTGCGGAGCGGGCGTGACCGCGGGGACATTCGTCACTTATCCCACTGATGTGGTCAAGCACATCACAATCTGCGATATCGAGGAAATTGTTCCCCGCGACGTGGCCCCCATGTTCGCCAAGGAAAATTACGGAATCGTCGGCGGGACCGGTGTCAAGGCGGATCCCCGCACCAGGGTCGTTATCGACGACGGCCGGCATTTCATCCGCACGGCCAACCAGAAATACGACATCATCACCTCCGATCCCATCGACCCCTGGGTCAAGGGATGCGCCGCACTCAACACCGTCGAGTATTACCAGATGGCCAAGGATCATCTGAAACCCGGCGGCGTCATGAGCCTCTGGATTCCCTTCTACGAGGAGAACATCGACGGCGCCAAGAGCATCCTCTCCACCTTCTTCAAGGTCTTTCCCAACGGCATCCTCTTCAGCAACGACGGCCATGACAACAACGGACTTTGGGGCTTTGACGCCGTGCTCTTCGGCATCAACGATCCCACCGGCAGCGATTCAACACCGATCGATATCGACGCCATCGAGGCCAAGCTCGCAAGTCCCGAATACGCCGCCGTGACCAAATCGATCGAGGATGCCGGCTTCGGCCGGCCGGATTTCAATCGTCTGAGCGTCACTCCCAACATGAGCATGATGAAATACCCGCCGGGCATCAGTCTTCTGGCGACGTACGCCGGGCAGGCCCGGGATCTCAAGGCATGGTCCGAGGCCGAGCCCAGGGCCCAGATCAACGACGACATGAATCTCCGCCTGCAATACCTGGCGGGAATGTGGCTCAACTCGCCGGCCAATGCCGCAACGGAAATTCTGCTGGGATATCAGGCCAATGACGGCGTGGGCATCCTGGACACGAGATATTTCCGGTTCCCCGACGAGCGATTCCCCGGCTCACCGGACCACGTCGCGCAGCTCAAGGAAGCCATGTACCAACTGTTCCGGCCGGTCGATCTTCAACCACCGGCCGCGCCGCCAGCCTCGGCACCGGCAGTGCCATCGGCGGCCGAGCCAGCCGCCGCCACGACCGCGCCGGCGACGCCGTGAGGCGGGCGCCGCAGTTGGAAGCGTGATCGGCTTGAGATTGTTTGGATCTTCATTGCAGGCTCCTCTTATGACCGATGTTCCTTCGCTGCCGCCCATTTCCGTCGAGCCCAATATCCCTCTGGCAGTCCCGCCCGGGCCTGCCCAGGGCTGCGAATCCTTCGCCGATCCTGTATTGGGTCTGGCGCTGCTGCTCTTTTTCGGAAGCGGGTGCGCTGCCCTGATCTACGAGGTCGTCTGGCTCCAGTTGCTTCAGCTCCTGGTCGGCTCGGATGCCATCGCCATCGGCGTCCTGCTGGCGACCTACATGGGTGGCCTGTGCCTGGGCAGTTTGATTCTGCCGCGGCTGGTTTCCACCCGCCGGCATCCCCTGCGCGTTTATGCCGTGCTGGAGCTTCTGGTCGGAATCTTCGGCCTGGCGATTGTCTTTGGCCTGCCGAGTGCCGATCGCCTGGCCGCCACGCAGTTCGCCGGCCGGCTGTCGGGAATCTCCTTTCGCGCCATGCTGGCGGCGGTGGTGCTCCTGCCGCCGACGTTTCTCATGGGCGCGACCCTGCCGGCGCTTTCACGATGGGTGCGAGCCACGCCGTCGGGCGTGGCGTGGATGGGATATTTCTACGGCGGCAACATCGTCGGCGCGGTGGCCGGATCGCTGTTGGCCGGCTTCTATCTGCTGCCGCGGTGGAACATGGTGGCCGCCACGGTCGTTGCCGCGATCATCAATATCGCCGTGTTCACCGGCGCGATGCTGTTGGCGTCGAGTTCGCCCTTTACGCCACTGCCGCCCATTAAACGCGACCGATCGAGTTCGCTCTTTCACAACCGCGGCTCGATACTGGTCATGTTCGCCATCGCACTCTCCGGCATGACGGCTCTGGGCGGCGAAGCCGTCTGGACCCGGATTCTCGCGCTCAGCCTTGGCGGCACCGTTTACACCTTCTCGATCATCCTGGCGGTTTTCCTTCTGGGCCTGGGCATCGGCACCAGCGCCGCCAGTTCGATGACCGAACGCGGCCGCCATCCGCGCGCGGCATTGGCGATCTGCCAGGGTGGCCTGATCCTGGCCATTTTCTGGGCGGCCTGGGCCACCTGCTCGTCCATGCCCGACTGGCCGATCGATCTCTCGCTCAACTCGCAATTGTCGGTCGTTTTCCCGCTGGACGTCATGCGCTGCCTCTGGGCCATTCTGCCCGCGGCGATTTTGTGGGGCGCCAGCTTCCCGTTTGCCTTGGCGGCGGTGGCATCGCCGGGGCAGGACACCGGCCGCAGCGTCGGCGCGGTCTACGCCGCCAACACACTGGGGGCCATTGCCGGCGCGGTATTCTTCAGCATCTGGGTCGTGCCGCATTTCGGCAATCACGAGCCGCTGGGAACACAAATGGCCCATCGCCTGATGATGTGCCTGGCGACGGCGGCGGCGGTGCTGTCGCTCATCGCAGCCTTTCTGGCCTCGTCGGGTGATTCGGATGATGGTCTGTACCTGACGATGAATTTCCCCCGCGTGGCCGCACTGGTCGGCATTGTTTTCGTCGCCGCGCTGCTTCCGCTGCTGGCCCGCAACACGCCCGCCATTCCCCAAAACCTGATCGCATTCGGCCGGCAGATTCACTCCTCCATCCACGGCGGCGAAAACGTTGTCTACGCCGCCGAGGGGATCAACTCCTCCGTCGCCGTCTCCAGCAGCGGCAGCAATCGCTATTTCCATGTCAGCGGCAAAACCGAAGCCTCAACCGACGCGGCGGACATGCGGCTGCAGCGCATGCTCGGCCATATCCCCTCGCTGCTGCACAAGGGCGATCCCCATTCTGTGCTTATCGTCGGCTGCGGCGCGGGCGTGACGGCCGGCACGTTCACCATCTATCCCACCATCAACCAGATTGACCTCTGCGAACTCGAACCGCTCATTCCGCCGCTGGCCGACAAATATTTTCATACCGAGAATTACGGCGTTGTGCAGATGGACGCCGGCGGTAAGCCCGTCAACCCCAGGGTCAACCCGATCAATTTCGACGATGCCCGCCATTACATGCTGACCACCAGCAGGACATACGACATCATCACCTCCGACCCCATCCATCCGTGGGTCAAGGGGTCGGCCATTCTCTACACGCGAGAATATTTCCAATTGTGCAAGGACCACCTCAATCCCGGCGGAATCGTCACGCAATGGGTGCCCCTCTACGAATCCAACATCGACGCCGTCCGCTGCGAATTGCGCACGTTCTTCGATGTCTTCCCCGATGGCATCGTCTGGGGTAACGACAACGGCGGGACGGGCTACGACATGGTCGTCATGGGCCGGGCCGCCCCGGACGACACCATCGACCCCGACGCGATCAGCGCCCGCCTGGACACGCCTGAGTATCTGAGAGTCAAAGCCTCGATGGCCGAAACCGGGTTCGGCGCCGGCGCCGGTGATCCGGCCTTCGATCTCATGCTCACCTACGCCGGCCGCGGTCGTGATTTGCGATCCTGGCTCACGACAGGCGATCACCCGGCCGACCTGAACACCGACGACAACCTGCGACTGCAATACCTGGCCGGCTGGAGCCTGGACGCCAATCCCAACGACGCCGACACCATCTACAAAGCCATGCTGTTCTATCGCCGGTTCCCCGAGGATTTGATCAGCACTTCAAAGCAGACGCACGACCGTCTCAAGCAGATCATGTTTCCGCCGTCGCCGATCCAGCGGATGTTCCCGCCGATACCCTGAGTGCATCGAGCGCATGAGAAGGCGCCCGGTGCGGAACACCGGGCGCCCTTTTGCTTGCCGCGAAAATGTCTCGCGTCGCTATCTCCCGGTCACGGCACCGCCACCTGCACCGCCGCGCCCGTGTAGGTCACGGACTTGCCGGCCGGGGGCGTCAGGCTGAACGGCTGGGCGTTGGCCTTGCTGACCACCACCACGTGGAAGGTTCGCTGGGCGAGCATACCGGTGAACGATCCGACGCGCTGGCCGATCTCCAGCGTATTGGTCGCGTCGTGCCAGGTCATCGGGATGCGGCTGAATTCGCCCTTCTCGTAGTTGTAGGTGTTGCCATCGTCCTCATACAGGTTGAACTTGCCGTCGGCGCCGGCGTAGACCCAGATCGTGATCGGATCAGCCTTCTTCTCGGCGGCGTATTGAACCTCCGGGCCCTGCGGAATGATCGAGCCGGCCTTCACGAACAGAGGCATCTGATCGTACGGCGCCGGGGCATCGCTGGTTCCACCGGCCTTGACAGCGCCGCTCCAGAAGTCATACCACGTCGCCGACGACGGCAGGTAGACTGAACGCGAGCGGGCCTTGTACGTCGTCACCGGCGCCACCATGAACGCCGGGCCGAACATGTACTGATCCGTCACCTCGCGAGCCGTCGCGTCCGAGCCGAAATCCATCACCAGCGGCCGCATGATCGTGCCGCTGTCCTGAGTCACCGCACCTGCCAGAGAATAGATGTACGGCAGCAGTGCGTAGCGGATCTTGTCGGATTTCACCTGGGCCTGATAGACCGGGGCGCTGTCGTCATTGCCGGCGATGTTCCACATCTCGCGCGGCTGCAGTTCGCCATGCACTCGCAGAATCGGGCAGAACGTGGCGAATTCAAACCATCGGGCGTTGAGTTCCCGCCATTCATCCGCCGCGGCCGGTGTCTGGACGTGCGTCCGCGTGTTGCCCTCGAATCGCGTGTCCATTGTGTAGCCGCCGCAGTCCATCGTCCACCACGGATCACCGGCGATGCTGATTCCCAGCCCGGCCGGAATCTGCTTGGCCATCGCCGTCCAGGTCGAGGTGATATCGCCGGACCACGTGGCCGTCGCATAGCGCTGAATGCCGGCAAATCCCGACCGCGTGAGGATGAAGACGCGCTGATTGGGATTGACCGAGCGCTGGCCTTCATACACGCCCTGGCTGTTGACCAGGGGATATCCGTTGAGCACGCGCGATCCGGTTCCCATCGCGGTGGGGGTCATGTAGTTCTTCTGGCCCTCGATCGAGAACGGTGACGGCCGGATATCCGGCTCGGTCGCGTCCATCCACCAGGCATCCACGCCCTTGCTGTAGATGCCGGCGTTGATCTGATCCCAGAACATCTTGCGGGCGCCCGGATTGAACGCATCGTAGAACGTATAGGGGAAGTTCACCCAATCCTTGGTCTGCTCGGTGATGTTGCGTTCATACAGGTATCCGGCCTTGTGCAGGGCGTCGAAATTCGCTCCGCTGGTGTAGAACTTGCCCCAGACCGAGATCATGAGATGGGCATTCAGGGCGTGAATCTGCTTGACCCATCCGTCCGGATCGGGGAATCGTTTCGGATCAAACGCCTGCGAACCCCACGCGTCGTCCGACCAATACCGCCAGTCCTGCACGATATTGTCGAACGGAATCTGCCGCTTGCGGAATTCCGACACCACGTCCACGCTCTCCTGCTGCGTGTCGTATTTCTGGCGCGATTGCCACAGGCCCATCGCCCACTGCGGCATCATGCTCGCCTGCCCGGTGATCTGGCGATAGCCGCCGATCACGTTGTCCAGGTCGGGGCCGTACACGAAATAATAATCAATTCCGTCGCCCACTTCCGACCAGAGTGATGTATCGTTGCTGGGCGAGGGGGTCTTCCAGGTAAGGTTCATTGTCGACGTCTGATCGCCGCCCGATTCGACGCGGATTGGATACGCCTGACCGGCCGTCAGATTCACCTTGATGACGTCATCGCCGGGGTTCCAGCTTTGCCGCCAGTGTTCAATGCGGAGCTTGCCGTCGAACCAGACCTTGATGCCGCCGTTGGAATACGTCTTGATCTGGTACGTGCCGGTCTGCTCGGGCACGATTTGGCCAACCCAGCGAGTCATCCCACCGGCCGGGCCTCGCGCGCCGCCGCGCCCGCCCGCTCCCAGAACGATTGTGTTTGAAAGCCGGCTGTTGGTCAGTTGATCGGGATTGGCGGGGGCAAAGGTGCCCATCGTCACTCCGCCGGTTGCGCCGGTCGAGTCGCGGAGGCAACTGGCTGGAATCGCCGCCCAAGGCCGTGTATCGCCAAAGAGTGTTTCCGAGAGATTCGGCCACAGCACGCCATATCCGCGGCTGGACACGAGGAACGGCACAACGACATTGGTGTTGTGTTGCCACATATCAAGGTCGTAGCCCTTGATGTCGACAAACCCTTCCTGCATCTGCCCCAGCCCGTACAGCGATTCATCGGCATTGGCAAGCCAGCGCTGGCGGACGTGGGTGGTCTGCTCGCCCTGAACCGTCGCCGCTTCCATCGTGCGCCCGCCGGGTGTTTCCGCCAGGATCGCCTTGCCCGACGGATCGACGAACGACACCGCCATCGTCTTGGGGTCCACCTTCACGGTCAGCCGCGGGGTTGTCAGCGAGGCACCGGCCGCATCGCTGGCCATCGCCCAATGCGGATCGACCAGGTGATTGAACGAGGTCACGATCGACTTGGCGTCAAAGAACTTCGGATCCTTCGCAAACGCCACGTGAACCAGATTATCGCCCAAAAGCGTCACCCGGAGCGTGCCGTCGCTTCCGGCCACCGACAAGCCATGCCCCGTCGCATCGTCCAGTTTCGTTACCGTCGGCGTTTGCCCCATTGACCGCGTACCGGCCACAAATGTCGCTAACGCCACCGCCGCTAGAGCCAGCTTCCATCCTCGTCGAGTCATCGGAGTTCTCCTCGCGCTGTCAAACACTTTTCAGATTACTGCCAGAAAGGACCGCAGAACATTTTGCCAGATCGCCTGCTTCAATTCAACTCGCCTCTTGATATTCAACTCCATTCGTGCGACATTTTTACCATGCGAACCAACAAGAACACGTCCTATCGGTGGCTGATCCTCTCCCTGTCCGTCGTGATGCTTTCCAGCGTCGCCAATGCACAAACCCTGCCCATGGGAATCAATCCCGGCGGGCTCATGCAACTGGCGACCAAGATCGATCATCCCGGACTGGTCTCCCTTGGCTGGCAGCTTGCCTGCCCCAATTCCTTCTTCAATCACCTCACCAGCGTCGAGATGATCGACCTCGCCCACGAATGGGACATGCACCACTTCGAGTTCTCCGATGGCCAGGTCGTCACCTCCGCCTTCAAGGACCAGAAATTCGGCCCCGATATTTCCGCACCCGCTCTTGCCGCCCTGACCGCCAAGCTTACGGCCGTCAAGATGGACATCGTCAGTTACGGCCCGGTTACGCTGACCGGCAAGGCCGACACTGACGGCAAGATTTTCGCCTTCGCCGCCAAGCTCAAGGTCAAGAACCTGGTCGTCGACGCCCCCGAGGATTCGCTCGAGGCCCTGGACAAGTTGGCCAATCAGTACAAGGTCAACGTCGCCGTGCTCAACCAGGTCAAGCCCGGCAATTTCTGGAACCCCGACACGCTCAATAAGGCCCTGACCGGCCGGGACAAACTCATTGGCGTCTGCCCCGACCTGGCCGCGTACAAGAAGAGCGGATTGACCCCGCTGGATGCCGTGACCACGCTGGCCGATCACCTGCTGGAATTTCACCTGACCGACGTGGACGCCGCCGGCAAAGCCGCCCCCTTCGACACCGGTACCGTCAACGGCTCAGGCGTCCTTAAGCTCGCCAAGGACAAAGGCTTCAAGGGCATCTTCGCCGTAGAATACACCAGCGGCACCGGCCCGGCCGCCTACAACGACTTCATCAAGTCCGTGAACAATTTCAGCACCCAGGTCACGAAGCTCAGCGCCAAGTAACGACCGCGCGCCCGCATTCTGCCATTTTCCCCTCTCCCGGTACTCTGGGAGAGGGCAGGGTGAGGGTCCGCGCCTTTTTCCATTTGCGCCAACAACGACAGACACCGCCCGGCGGTATAAAATATCGCAATATCTCCAACAGGGAGGCAATGTGAAACGGCTTCCACTTCTCGCCCTCGCAACATCAGCGGCGATTTGTCTCCTGTGCGCCACCGCGCCTGCCGCGCCGAACATCCAACAAGACGACCTCGGCCCCGTGCCGGATACCGGCCAGATCGCTCACCAGACCACATATGTGGCGATTTCGCCGGATTGTCATGACATCGCGATGGTCGTCAAAACGGACAATGACGCTGAATTGCGCATAAACGGCAAGAGTATCGCCACGGCTGATGAAATCTCGGACGTGGTGTTCAGCCCGGCCGGCGTACGCCTCGCCTATGCAGCCCGGAGGGGCAAAACGTGGTACGCCGTGTTCGACAGCCAGGAAACGTCTGTCGGTCCATCGGCCCCATCAAATTTGCTCATTAGCCCCGATGCTCGGCACCTGTTTTACTTGACCGCGACGGCGGACAGCCAAACGGCCGTTGTGGATGGCAAGCCGCAGAAGGCCTACAGCCAGATTGCCCAGGTGACAATCAGTTTCGCGGGTTTTCACTATGCTTACGCGGGCTTGGGCAACGACAGCCTTTGGAGGGTCGTCCGCGACGGCGAAGAAACCGGGCAAGCGTATACCAGCGTCCGGCAAATTCGCTTCAGCCGTGACGGGCAGCAGCTTGCCTTCGTCGCTGCGAATGCCGCCGGCGAGTCCGTGCAGCGGGACGCGACCGTTTACGGCCCGTACTATAGGGTCACATCGCCGCCCGCCTTTTCGCCCGATGGCGAGCACTTGACCTTTGGCGCTTACCAACGGGCGCCAGGGGCGCCGCTGGACGAGTCTGGTTACCCCGTGCTTGATGCCTACCGAGTTGTTGACGGGAATGCAGTCAAATCCGCGCCGACGACGCAGATCCTATATAGCTATGGTGCCGAGGGAGCGCATGTGCTCATTGCCGAGTTGCACCTGCTCTTCAATACCAATGGCACGGAGTTTGTCTATATCGACGGGCTCAACTGCGCGGGCGGTGGCGTCACTGAGGACGTTACTCTCAGCCCCGGCGGTGCGCGGTTTGCGTGCGCGGGCCATGGCGTGTTGGTCATCGACAACCGGCGAATAGGGTATCTGCACCATGTCGGACCTCCGCTATTCAGTCCCGACTCGCGGCGCGTCGCCTACGCGACGGCGGACGATCCGTCGAAAATCTGGTCCATGAATGTCGATGACGACCGCCTTCCGGACAGCCTCGTGTTGCCGACGGCCGATTTCGTCAACAGCAAATGGCTCGCCAACACCGAACTTACCGACCAGTTGAGCATCGACAACGGCCATTCCTACAACGGCCAGATTCCCTACCACTTCGACCCCGACGGCACGCTGGTCTATTTCCGGATCGAGGGCGGCCATCTTTACCGCGTCCACTGGAAGCCGGATGGTGCGACCGCGCTGCCAACCACCAGGCCGTGATCTTCCCGCCGGTCGCCGATAAATTTGTGGCGGGCAACCGGGCACATTCAGCGGCAATGCTGCCAGAGGCATAATTTCCGGCCCCGCGCGCAATCGTCTCGAGTCAGCAAACCCATCGCCGCAATCTCGCGCATCTTCATCTCTGAAAAACCACGCGAGCACAAAACTCGCGCATCAATCCGGCCGACAATCATTGCCATGAACACGCCAGAGAATACCACCTCGACTCAACGCAAATCGCCCCAAACCATTGCCCAGGAGACTCAGTATGTCCGCTTGACTCGCGATCTGGGCGAGTTGCAGCTTCATCAGGGCCAGGTCGGCATTCTTCGCGGACGCTGGGATGCGCCCACCGTCGCCTTCGACGTCGAGTTCAAATGCAACGGCAGCGACCTGCGAGTCCTGCTCCTGGAACACTTCGTGGCCTTCGACGCTCCGCTTCGCAAGGCGGCGTAACGCGGCGAATGCAATATTCACCGCAGAGGCGCCGAGGACGCAGAGAAGACGGCAGATTCAATTCAAGAAACCGAAATTGTGGCTTCGCCGACGCATCAAAGATCCGGGCCGAATCCGCTCCTCGCATCGTGATCTCTGCGAACTCCGCGTCTCAGCGGTGAATATTCCCCATTTCACAGCAGCGGCGAGACCAGCGATACTGCCGCATCCGCGTATTGCTTGACGAAATTCC